>JBCLQO010000029.1:0-31341 GCA_041223665.1 Lachnospiraceae bacterium 46-15 | reverse complement strand
TGTCATACTCTTTTTTCCAGCATAATTTCTTTTGACTTTTTTAATTATCTACTTGACTTTTAATAGTTGGTCTTTCTGATTTTACAAAAACATTTTGAATACAAAAAAACCTGCAGGATTTCTCCGACAGGCTATCAGAAGAACAAGAGGTTCCATCAGTTTTGCGGCATAACGAAACTGATGCTATGAGCCAGCATGTTCTTACACAAGGCCATCGTTCGTAACCTGTGTAAATCGCGTGCACAGGGCAGGTCTTCTGACTCGGCATCAACACTGCATCCCGCCTTCCCAGTTTCCCAGTGGCGTAAATGAGATGCAGCTCCGTCCATACAGCGGCGTGACCGTGTGAGCTTTTCACTCAACTTTCCTATTCTCCCGGACTTCTTTACAAAAGTGCAGGCACCCTATACATTCAATTCTTTTTTCATTGTAGCATACTTGGGGATTTTGTCAACGGGGATTTGTCTATCGATTCTGTATCCATAGTTGAACCCCAAAGAATTCTATGCTAAGATGAAAAAAGCAAAATCCGGGCGCAGGTAAGCGTATGGGTGCGCGGACAGAGAGACGAAAGATATGGGAGATTGAAAACGATGAGTATTTCCATGATTGGAATTGACTACAACAGGGCTTCTGTGGATATCCGGGCAGGCTTTTCTTTTACGAAAAAGAATGCCGCCGCGGCCATGGAACGCCTGAAAAAAGAGCAGGGCGTTCTGGGATGTATTATTTTGTCTACCTGCAACAGAATGGAAATCTGGGCAAGCACGCAGGAGGAATGGCAGGGGTCCCTGTATGAGTTCCTCTGCCGGGAAAAAGAGAAAAATCAGGCTGATTTCCGGGAGTATTTTGTACAGAGGACAGGGAAAGAGGCGGTGGAGCATCTCTTTTATCTTGCCAGCGGGCTGAAATCCCAGATTTTGGCGGAGGATCAGATTATTACCCAGGTAAAGGATGCCCTGGCGTTTGCCAGAGAAGCCTATTGTACGGATAACGTGCTGGAGGTGCTGTTCCGTATGGCAGTAACTGCTGCAAAAAAGGTTAAGACAGAAGTAAGCTTTTCCAGAGGAAACATTTCAGTGATACATCAGGCGCTGAATTGCCTGGAAAACCAAGGGTTTCATTTGAGAGGGAAAACCTGCATGGTAATCGGAAACGGGGAAATGGGAAAGGTGGCGGCGCTCGCACTCAAAGAAGCAGGGGCGGATGTTACCGTAACGGTAAGGCAGTACCGAAGCGGCATAGTAAGCATTCCGAAAGGATGCAGCAGGATTAACTATGGAGACAGAATGGAATTTCTGCCCAAATGCGATCTGGCAGTCAGCGCGACGGCAAGCCCGAATTTTACATTGACGAGGCAGCTTTTGGAGGAAGCAGGGATTCCGGGACATATGGTTCTTATTGATTTGGCGGTTCCCAGGGACATTGAGCCTTCTGCGGGAGCGCTTTCCAATATCACGCTCTATGATATAGACAGTTTTAAAATCAGCGCACTCTCTCCCCAAATGCAGGCATCTATGGATAAAGCAGGCGTGATTCTCGCAGAACAGCAGGAGGAATTTTACGGCTGGTATGACGGGCATGACCTGATTCCAAGAATCCAGGAAATTAAAAAAGAAGCCGTGGAGGATTTGAATCTGCGTATTATGAAAATTCTTCGGAAAACCCCTATGGAGGACGCTGACAGGAGGATGCTTTTAAATGCTATTGATACGGCTGCTGCAAAAGTGGTGAACAAAATGCTTTTCGGTCTTCGTGATTCTCTGAAACAGGAGGAGTTTAAAAACTGTGTGGAAGGACTGGAAAGGCTTTATAGGGAATAAAAATAACTATAAAGGTACTGAATAGTTGCAAATAAAGATAAATCAAGAAGGCGGCAAGGAGGAATCAATGAGAAAAATTGTGATTGGGAGCAGGGACAGCAGGCTGGCAGTCGTACAGAGCGAGATGGTGCGGGATTTTATTCTGGAGAAGCATCGCGATACGGAAGTGGAAATTCTCACCATGAAAACGACAGGAGATAAGATTCTGGACCGCACGCTGGATAAAATCGGGGGGAAAGGGCTTTTTGTAAAGGAACTGGATAAGGCTCTTCTGGATAAACGCAGTGATATTTCCGTACATAGTTTAAAGGATATGCCTATGGAGGTGCCAAAAGAGCTTCCTCTGGTGGCATTTTCAAAAAGAGAAGACCCAAGAGATGTCTTGGTTCTGCCGGAGGGGGAAACGGAGCTGAACCAGGAGAAACCTTTAGGATGTTCGAGTTTAAGAAGGACATTACAGCTGAAAGAACTGTATCCGGATATGGAATGCAAAAGCGTCCGGGGAAACGTGCAGACACGGTTAAGGAAGCTGGAGGAAGGACAGTACAGCGCCCTGGTTCTGGCAGCGGCGGGACTGAAACGGCTGGGGCTTTCCCACAGGATTTCCCGGTATTTTGAACCGGAAGAAATGATTCCCGCCGCAGGGCAGGGCATTTTGGCGGTACAGGGCAGGGCCGGTGAGGATATTTCTTTTCTGGAAGGCTTTCAGGATGCGGACGGAGCTTATGCGGCGCTGGCAGAGAGGGCTTTCGTAAAATATCTGAATGGGGGATGTTCTTCTCCGATTGCTGCACATGCGGTAGTGGAAGGAGATAAGCTTATCCTTTTAGGGCTCTACTATGAAGAAGAGACTGGGAATTATCAGAAAGGCAGAATTAACGGGAAGGCGGCGGATGCGGAGATGCTTGGCATTGCGCTTGCACAGAAGCTGAGGGAAGCATGTAAAGAGAGAAAGGAGGAACAGGCAGAATGAAAACGGGAAAAGTCTGGCTGGTAGGAGCCGGGCCGGGAGATGTCGGTCTGTTTACCTTAAAAGGTATGGAAACGCTCCAAAATGCAGAAGTAGTCGTTTATGACAGTTTGGTGGGGCATGGAGTACTCTCAAGGATTCCCGATACGGCGAGGTGCATTTATGTGGGAAAAAGGGCTTCCAATCATACGATGCTCCAGGAGCAGATTAATCAGATTCTTGTGGAGGAAGCAAAAAAAGGATACCAGGTCGTGCGGTTAAAGGGAGGAGACCCATTCCTGTTTGGCAGAGGCGGAGAGGAACTGGAGCTTTTGGTAAAAGAGAAGATTCCTTATGAAATCGTACCGGGAGTTACTTCGCCCATCGCTGTTCCCGCCTACAATGGTATTCCGGTAACACATCGGGATTTTACATCTTCTCTGCATATTATCACGGGGCATAAAAGGCAGGGACAGGCGTATGACATTGATTTTGAGGCGCTGGTACATACGGAAGGGACGCTTGTATTTTTAATGGGCGTAACTGCCCTCGGAGATATCTGCGGCGCCCTTTTAAAAGCAGGAATGGATAAAGACATGCCGGCAGCGGTTCTCCAGAAAGGAACTACAGCCCGGCAGAAGAGGATTGTGGCGACGGTATCGACTCTGGAAGAAGAGGTAAAACGCCGGGGCATTGAAACGCCTGCCATTATTGTGGTGGGAAAGGTCTGCGCCCTTGCAGAAGAATTTGCATGGTATGAAAATCTGCCTCTGGCGGGCTGGAAGGTGCTGGTAACACGTCCTAGGGAGTTGATTTCCACGATGGCTTCCAAACTTCGGCTTCTGGGTGCAGAGGTGCTGGAACTTCCGGCTATCCGTACAGAACCGCTGGGAAATCAGGAGGCGCTGCATGATGCCCTGAAGCAGTTGGATACGTACCAGTGGATTGCTTTTACGAGCCCTACCGGGGTGAAGGTTTTCTTTGAAGAGATGAAAAAATCAGGTACGGACATTCGGAAACTGGGCAGGGTGAAAATTGCCGCCATTGGAAACGGCACGAAAAAGGCGCTTTTGGAGCGCGGTCTGTATGCGGATTTAGTGCCGGAAGTTTTTGACGGGGCATCCCTTGGAAAAGCTTTGTGCGAGGTCTGCCGGGAGGGAGAGCACATTCTCATTCCAAGAGCAAAGATCGGAAATAAAGAGATTCAGGATGAGCTTTTGAAAAAGCCGGGGCTTGAGATTTCTGATATTGCTACATATGATACTTTTTATGAGACGCAGGAGATCATCGACCAGAAAAAGGAATTTGAGGCAGGAAATATTGATTGTGCGGTGTTTACAAGCGCATCAACCGTGAAGGGCTTTGTGGAAGCCACGCCGGGGCTTGATTATACAAAAGTGCGCGCAGCCTGTATCGGAAAGCAGACAAAAGCCGCTGCAGATGCTTATGGCATGGAAACCCACATGGCAGAAAAAGCAACGATAGACAGCGTGCTTGAGCTGGTGACAGAGTTAAAGGAAAAGAATGAATTTTAAGGATAGAGGTGTTGGAAGATGGATATGAATATCAGACCCAGAAGGTTAAGGGGAAGTGAAGTCCTGCGCAAGATGGTTCGGGAGACAAGGGTAGACAAAAGCTCCCTGATTTATCCCATTTTTGTAAAAGAGGGGAAAAACATCAAAGAAGAAATTCCTACGATGCCGGGACAGTACCGTTACAGTCTTGACACACTCCCGGAAGCGTTGGAAGAGCTTTTGGATGCCGGAGTCGATAAAGTAATGTTCTTTGGGATTCCTGATAGTAAAGATGAGGTGGGAAGCCAGGCTTATGCGCAGGACGGAATCGTTCAGCGGGCATTGGAGAAAGCAAGGGCGGAAATGAGAAATGACATGTATCTGATTACAGATGTGTGCATGTGCGAATACACATCTCATGGACACTGCGGCGTTCTGTGCGGCCATGATGTGGAAAATGATGGGACCTTAAAGCTTCTGGCAAAAACAGCGCTTTCCCATGTACAGGCGGGGGCAGATATGGTGGCGCCCTCCGATATGATGGATGGGAGAGTGAGAGCCATCCGTACGATGCTGGATGAAAATGGCTATAAAGAGACACCGATTATGTCCTATGCGGTAAAATATGCGTCTGCTTTTTACGGGCCTTTCCGGGATGCGGCAGGCTCCGCTCCTTCTTTTGGGGACAGAAAGAGTTACCAGATGGATTTTCACAACCGGAGAGAAGGGATAAAAGAAGCACTTCTGGATGCAGAAGAAGGCGCGGATATTCTTATGGTAAAACCGGCCATGTCCTATCTTGATATTGTCCGGGAGGTGAAAGATAGGGTACAGCTTCCTGTGGCCGCTTATTCCGTAAGCGGAGAGTATGCGATGGTAAAAGCCGCAGCCAGGCTTGGGTATATTGAGGAGGACAGAATCATCTGTGAAATGGCGGCTAGCGCATACCGGGCGGGAACCGATATTTACCTCACCTACTTTGCAAAAGAAATCGCCCGTTTCATAGAGGAAGGGAGAATCGGATAATGATGAAATCAGAGGAATTGTTTCAGAGAGCGGTAAAAAGGATTCCGGGAGGAGTGAACAGCCCGGTGAGAGCCTATGGTTCGGTAGACGAAGCGCCCCGCTTTATTCAGAGAGCGGAGGGATGCAGAATTTTCGACGCAGATGGAAATATGTATACGGATTACATCGGCTCCTGGGGGCCTATGATTCTGGGGCATAACCATCAGAGAATCAAAGAAGCGGTGATTCGTGCCAGTGAGAACGGACTGAGCTTTGGCTGTGCCACAGAGAGGGAAGTGGAAATGGCGGAATTTATCTGTGAAAGGATTCCCCATGTGGAGATGATCCGTATGGTAAATTCTGGTACAGAGGCAGTTATGAGCGCAATCCGTTTGGCGAGAGGTTATACAGGAAAGACAAAAATCATCAAGTTTGCAGGCTGTTATCATGGACATACGGATGCAATGCTGATAAGCGCAGGAAGCGGCGTCATGACTAGCGGCGTGCCGGACAGCGCCGGCGTCCCCAAAGGATGTACACAAGATACGATGATTGCAGTCTATAATGACTTAAATAGCGTAAAGCAGCTTATGGAAGAGAGCTGGGATCAGGTAGCGGCAGTGATTGTAGAGCCTGTAGCCGCTAACATGGGCGTAGTTCCTCCTAAGGAGGGATTCTTGCAGGGGCTTCGTGATTTATGCGACGCCTACGGCGCGCTTTTGATTTTTGATGAAGTTATCACAGGATTTCGTTTAGGCTTTTGTGGTGCGGCAGGCTTTTACGGCATCCGTCCGGATCTGGTTACATATGGAAAGATTATTGGAGCGGGTATGCCCGTGGGTGCATATGGCGGAAAGAAAGAGATTATGGAAATGGTAGCTCCGGCGGGAGCGGTCTATCAGGCAGGAACCTTAAGCGGAAATCCGATTGCCATGGCAGCGGGGCTTGCGCAGCTTCGGATTCTTTGGGAAGATCAGGAGATTTATACACGCCTGTATCAGAAAGGAAAGATGCTTTTTGACGGAATACGAAAAATACTCCTGGAAAAAGAGATCAAGTATCAGATGAATTCTGTGGCCTCTCTTGGATGTATGTTTTTTACCGAGCATCCGGTTACCGATTATGCTACGGCAAAACAGTCGGATACAAAGGCATTTTCCGACTATTTCCGATATATGCTTCAGCATGGGGTGCATATGGCGCCGTCCCAGTTTGAAGCGATGTTCGTGTCAGATGCGCATACGGAGGAAGAAATCGGGGAGACGCTGAGGGTGATTGAGGGATATTTTTAGAGTGTATAAAAAGTTGGTATGAAGTTTATAACATCTCTTTGAACTTTAGAAAGTTAAAGGGACTGTTGCAAAATAGCCGCTATATACAGGATATGGCATTTAGACCATATGGGCCTTATCCATATATTGTATATAAGCTGCATTTTGCAACAGTCCCAAAAACATATTTAGTTTCTAAGTCCTCGTGTTCTGTTTTGTCTGCGGTGATTAAGCAAGTCTGCTTCGCTGAAATTACCCGTAATTTTTGACATGTCTAATGTAACAGCAGAACGTAGAATCCGAGGCGCTCTTTCTAAAATTTTAAAATACCCTCTAGTATTCTTCTATGTCCGCATCTGCCTTTGTCTGGTGGATAGTTCCCCAAGGATGGTTAGGCGGCGCATAAATAGAAGATACTTTTAAAGGATGCATTCCAGCATTAACAATATTATGCCAGGTTCCCGCAGGTATGAAAACGGCATCTCCCATACATAAAGTTTGCTGAAAATTCAGTTGTTCTTTACATTTTCCCATTTTCACCATTGCTTTTCCTTGTTCAACTCTTATAAACTGATCTGTATCCTCATGAATTTCCAAACCGATTTCTCCGCATGGCGGAATGCACATAAGAGTCATCTGCAAATGGCATCCTGTCCAAAAGGCAGTTCGGAAATTGCTATTCTGCATAGCCATGCGCTGGATATTTGCAGCATAGGGAGCCGGGCCGTTATCTGTTTGGCTTGAACAATAACCACAATTCATTATAAGCCCTCAATTCATTTCTTTATACCATAATATGGAGGATAAAGAATGATGTGCAGACTCTTTTCTTGTTTAGATTTTTTATGTTTTCATTTAAAGCATTGTCTCCGAAAAGCAGGTTCGTAATAAAATTTACTTGTCAGCGGCTTTTTACAACAGAAGAAAAGCCGCTGTAAACTCTCTTTTTGTTTACAGTGTTGTAGCACCGGACTTTATAGTAATAGGTACGTTTCTTCGAAGGCTTGTCGGTGAAAGCGGTTTTTCCCAGTGTTTTCACTTTTTTAAAGCCCCGATTTTTGGAGGTGGAGCGAAACACTTCGTAGCCTTTGGCACCGGAAACTTTCGTCCATTTCACTTTCACATTCTTTTTGCTGGAAGCCTTTGCAGAAATCAGGCGCGGTGTTGAAAGTTTCAGTTTGACGGATTTTACGGAACTGTACTTGCTGTATGCAGGCACCCCATTTATCGTCCGGCGTGCACGTATCTTATAATAGTAAGTAGCGCCTGGCGTCAGCTTGGAGTTGGTAAAAGTGGTTTTTGATGTGGTGGAGATTTTACGGTAGCCACTGTTCTTTTTTAAACTGCGGTAAATCTCGTACTTTTTTGCATTTTTTACGGAAGGCCATTTCAGACGTACTTTGCTGCTGCTCACTCGCTTTAAATAAGAGAGGGTAGGGCGTTTCAGAGTGTTAGTAATCAGCTCAACCTTGGTAGCAGGTTTTGTGGTGTTTACAGTAAATGCTTTGATACGGGCGGTTTTCCCGGAACCAAGGGAGTGATGGTCAATCCATTCATCGTCGGTGGCGGCGGATTTGTAAAAGCTCTGGTTTTTTGAAGAACTTGAGACAAACTGCAGCTCAGCGTTGGAGGCAGATGTCTGGTCCACAAAGTAATCTATGCTTCCGCCGGAGGCAGATTTCAGGGTAATCACTACGGAAAACGTATCGCCCTGGTTAAATATAGGCTGTTCTTTCAGCGGAACCGTGTAGTAGCCGCTGTAAGTGGTAGTTCCAGTCTGGGGGCTGGAGAATACCGGGCTTCCCGAGGAGGGATTACCAGATGAAGGATTTTTGTATATCTGGATGCTGTAATTCACATTTTGGGAGAACAGCGAGAAGGAAACTGCTTTCAACTGTTCATTCTTTCCAGAATTTCCATTTATCTTGTAAACATTGGCAATGGAAGTGCCATTCATGGCTGAAATATAGCCGGAGCCGAAGGAACCATCATACTGGTAGTTGTGATCGTAATTGTCTGCCCGTTCCATATCGAAAGCATAGCTCAGGTAATCCCCGCTAGTCTGCATACAGGAAGCATCCTGGTAAGAGATATACAGGTATCCCTGGTCGCCGCCTAAAGTGCCGTAGCTGTTTTTCACAATCCAGGCACCGTTGACGGAAGGTTTTATTTTCCGCCCCTGGAAAACTACTTCAAAGTTGTCACGGGAATAGTTGTCATCCCAGCCGACGATGCTCACGATGTGGTTCGTGGAGAAATCGGAAATCGGAAAAAGGTATGCACCGTTATCATTTTCAAAGGTTGGGTGGTAGTAAATGGAGGTAGAAACTGCTCCATACTGCATAATTAAGTTTTTAACGGAGTTCATGTCTGCGGTGTTTACGAAGCGGGCGTTCTGAAGATGTGCCGTATCCTGGTAAGCATATGCCGGATTGATTGAGGCCGTGTTAGAATAGGGCACCAGGGATTCAGGGACGGCGCCCAGCCACTTCGAAAGGGCAAACATGGTGAATAAGTTGTTTCCTCCGGTGTTAAGGAAGTTTTCTCCGGTGTTATTGCGGACAGCGTCACCTTTTGTAAGTCCTAGGGGGTCGGCAGGGCATTGGAAAAAGAAATAGGTCAGGTGCATTTCGGATAAATCAATGCTGTTGTCTGCCAGTTTTTTCTTAATCAGGCTGGATTCCCCGGCGGCAAGCGTACCGAAAGCCCAACAGGAACCCCATGGATCCTGATCCTTGACAGGGGTTACCAGTCCAAGGCTCCGGGAATCGTACCGGGTGGGAAGGCTGGCCCGTGCCAGAGGATATTCTGCGCTGTCTCTGTAGGAAGGCAGTGCCGGAAGCCCAGAAGAGGGCAGGACAGGAGCTGCGGATTCAGAGAGCAGAGCGGCCGTGCCTGCATCCAGGCTGTCCATGGAAGAAATAATTTCTGTCTCTTTGGAAACAGTCTCTTCCTGTGAAGCAGGCTGTGAGGCCAGGGCGGTTCCTGGAACAGGCAGGAAAGCAAGGGTAAAAACAAGCGGTATTAAAATCTGTTTTCGAAATTTTTTATACAAATTCATAAATTACTCCTCATCCATATTAGAATCATAGAAATCGCTGTTCTAAGCCCGGCTCTTTGAGAAGCACAGGTTTAGAATAATTTTTCGGGATAAATTCCGGCGTCAATCAGTCTGCGCAGGGATTTTACCACATTTTCCTTATCCTCGCGGTAGGTAACGCCAAACCATTTGTCGTTTGTTTCCAGCATAGTTACCTGCGCAGTTCCATCTTTAATCAATGAATCCACAACAGTGGGAATCAAATATTCGGTTTTCAGTCCGTCTCCAGTGATACCAGAGAGAAAATTAGAAAATCCTTTTTCCAGGATATCAAAGAGTTCGGGGGTGAAGCCCCACATGTTCATGGATACAATGCTTTTGGGGTCGATAGAGCTGAAGCCGCCGGTTCCATTAGGAACCCCAGCCCCGTTTTCCATTTTATAAATATCGTGGGTTTCTTTTACATCCAGAAGGTGTTGTTCACTGTTCACATGGCAGATTCCCCGGGTTACAGAGCCATTGTCACTCAGTGTATTGCCAAGGATAAAGCCAGCCATGCAGAAGTTCAGCTTTCCGGAAACAGGCGCAGGATTTATCAGGTAATCATGGAGCTTGACGAAGGCTTCCCTGCCATAGTAGTCGTCAGCATTGATGACAATAAAAGGCTCCGTTACGATATCCTTGCAGCACAGGATGGCCTGTCCCGTTCCCCAGGGTTTCGTGCGTCCTTCAGGGACAGTAAAGCCTGACGGAAGATCGTTGAGTTCCTGATAGGCGTAAGACACATCTGCGATTTTCTCAATGCGGTTTCCAATGATTTCTTTGAAATCCTTTTCCAGGCTGCGCCGGATGATAAATACAATCTTATTAAAGCCGGCCTCCAGTGCATCATAAATCGAATAATCCATAATGATTTCGCCGTTGGGGCCGAAAGGCTCAAGCTGCTTAATGCCGCTGCCAAAACGGCTTCCGAGTCCGGCAGCCATAATTACCAGGGTTGTGTTTTTCATAAATAAAATTCTCCTTGTACGTGTCTTAATACTTCATAGTATAACACAAAATATAAATGTGTGACAACAAAAGAATCCACACTATTTTCTTTTGAAGGATAGTGTGGATTTTTGCATAGTTTATGAAAAAGAGTTCTTTTGAGAAGGGGGATAGGGTTCTTTAGAATCTGTCCTCTTGCAAAGTGCAGATATGTTTGTGTTTTGCCATGGCTGGCTCTTGAAAATATTACCAATATTATAAAAAAGACTTTTAATGGAGTAATTCATTTTTGGTGTCATGCTGGGAAGTGTACCAACGGTATATTTCCCAGCGTATTTGAAAGAGTATGCAGGAAAAGTAAAATTAATTTTTGGACATATCCACTGGATGCAGATAACGGTAAATAGTTTCTTTATCAGCGTCTGGATGTGCCATTACTGTATCATAAATGTTACAGATAGAATCAGGTGTCTCTTCCAACTCCTGGGCAATAAGAACAAGAGGACTGTTCCTTTTGACCTTTCTTTGGACTAGAGAAATTAGGTATAGTTGATTTTCTGCCTGGAGTTCCGCCTGAACTTCTGCGCGGACTTCCGCCTGAACTTCTGCACGAACCTCTGCCAGAACTTCTTCTCTTATATCTTCCCTCATTTTTTCTTTTGCTGCCTCTAATTCATCATGCCATAATTCTTCTAATGCGCTGCACATATGTTTTTCCTCCTGAAATTTTTCCTGGTTTGCCCGAACGATAATATCCATGATAGATTCATATAGGGCATTATGTTTATGTTTCTGGTAATCGGAAACCAGTTTTTGTGCCTCTGATTTCCCTTTTAAATTGTCTGTCAGGCTTTTCAGCCACAGATTTTCTGTTTCTGAAAGCGGCAGATGTTAAGAGTAATCTGCCTGTTAGAAATGATTAAGGATATCCACGGAATATACCTGGATATAGAACTTCAGGAAATATGCTTTTCTCAACTATAACATACATCATGTGATTTGTAAATAGATAAATAAAACATTGAAACAAAAATAAAATGCAACATTTTGGATTTGTGTGATGCGACAGCTTTTTTGTGCGGGATGAAGGATAGTATGCAGCGGCAGAACGCTGTCAGCAATTTCTACGTAGCCATAAAAATCAGCATATTTTCTTTTGAAAATCTCGACCTAACAGCTGGAATCGAGTATAAATCAATGATGAAACTAAGAGATTCCTGATATTTCTATCAAGAATCTCTTAGTGGAGAAATACTTTTCAGGAAGTTTTATTTCATGGTAAATGTTTCTAAAATGGTATCAATATCTTCCTGCATTTTGTGATAAAGGTTCGTGTTTTCTTCGTTGTCAATATCGAACTGAACATCTGTGGGAAAAGCAGCGACATAATAGATACCGTCTTTTTCACCAAGGAAACGGTATGATGGAAGGTATTCCCATTCGCCGTCTGCACCATACATTTGTATAGAAAACAGGAATCCGCCGTAACCTGCATCGGCATTTTCGATATTGTAAAAGCTGTAATAATTTGCTCCACTTTCTGAATTGTAGTGCTCAGCCCAGTATCCTGGAAGCTCTATATAAAAAGTTTTCGCAGAGAACGGCAGAGTTTCACGTTCCGGCCATTCCTTCAAAGGGATGCCGGATTCTAATGCGGCCGCGTGGGTATCCTGTGCTGCAGCTTCTGTTTCGGAGATTGTGGAAGAAGGAGTTTCTGTTTCCAAAGACGGAGATTCTGTTTCAGATGAGGGTTGCGTTTCGAGGGATATTTGTCTGTCATCGGAATGCTTTGAAGGTTTTTCGGATATACTCAAAAACAACAATATAAGAATTACAAGAAGCACTGCAGTAGCGCAGATGATTCCTGTGATGATAATGCTGTTACTTATCTCTCTTCCGTTTCTGGAGCTCATTTTGGGGTTGTCGGCGGGATAGGGGATGTTAGGAGCAGCGCCAGTATCTGTGCCGCAGCTTCTGCAGAAACGGTCTCCGGGTTTTAATTCTTTTCCACAGTTTGGGCAATATGCCATTTCTTTTTCCTCCTGATATCATATGAGTGATAGTTCTATGCTGCAATGTGCAGGTATCTGAATATAGTATAACCTATAAAAAAAGAAATGTCAGTAATAATCTGTGAAAAGGCCATGAAGTCGCCGGGGGTGAGCACCGATGGATTTTAGCCGTCTGCTGTCCAAAAAGTGATTGCTATTTCGATGGTTCTATAATATAATGGCTCTCGGGACAAAGGAGTTTTCAGGAATTTCTTTGTCATGTTTTTTATGGACTGATATGTGCATGGATGAAACGGGGTGGATATTATGAGAGATGAGTCAATGATGGAACTGGGAGCAGAGCTGGACGAAAAGTTTGCTGGGCTTGTGGAGAATTGTATGGTATCTGGGAGTATCGACCAGGGACTATATGTGAAATATGATGTGAAGCGGGGGCTGCGTGATTCTGACGGAAGAGGCGTACTGACAGGACTCACAGAGGTTTCAGATGTGGTTGCCATGGAAGAGGACGGGGAAGGCATAAGAACCCCGATTGACGGAAAGCTGTATTTTCAGGGCTATGATGTGGAAAAAATGATAAACGGGAACAGGAAGAAGCGTTTCCTATTTGAAGAGGCGACATATTTGCTTTTGTTCGGGGAACTTCCAGGGGCGGAAGAACTGGATAGTTTTATCAGAATACTGGGAAACTTAAGGGAGCTTTCCGGGCAATTTGTAAGGGATGTGATTATGAAAGCCCCGCCGGAAAACCTGATGAATGCATTGCAGAAATGTATTGTACTTCTGTACTCGTATGATGAGAACCCAGATGATATTTCAGTGCCGAATGTGCTCCGTCAGTCTCTACAGCTGATAGCCAAGATGCCGATGATGGCAGTCTATTCTTATTATGCATACAGGCATTTCCAATTAAATAAGACACTGGTGGTAAGGCCGCCGAAAAAAGAACTTTCTACTGCTGAAAATATTTTGTATATGCTGCGGAAAGACAGGCAGTATACAGAGCTGGAGGCATGTGTACTGGATATTGCACTGGTGCTTCATGCAGAGCATGGCGGGGGAAATAACAGTACGTTTACAAATCATGTGGTGACTTCCTCAGGGACAGATACTTATTCGGCAGTCGCCGCGTCCATGGCGTCTTTGAAAGGCCCGAAACACGGAGGCGCGAATTTGAAGGTTATGCAGATGTTTGCGGATTTAAAGGCAAACTGTCCGGACTGTGAAGATGAAGGAAAAATAGCAGAATATCTGCAGAAAATCCTGAATAGAGAAGCCTTTGATAAGGCAGGGTTGATTTATGGAATGGGACATGCAGTCTATACGAATTCAGATCCAAGGGAAGTTATGCTGAAAAAATATGCCCGGAGGCTCGCACAGGAAAAGGGGATGGAGGAGGAGTTCAGGCTTTATGATACGGTAGAACGGATTGCGGCAAAGCTTATTGCCCAGAAGAGGCATTTGTTTAAGCCTATCTGTGCCAATGTAGATTTTTACAGCGGATTTGTCTATACGATGCTGGATATCCCGATGGAACTGTTTACGCCGATTTTTGCGATTTCCAGGATTTCGGGCTGGAGTGCGCACCGCCTGGAAGAGTTGGTGAACCGTGGGAAAATTATCCGTCCGGCTTATAAATATGTAGGAGTACATAAAGACTATCATGAGATATCAGAACGATAACAGGAGGCAGAAGAAACGGTCTTGAAGTATCTATTGTTCTTTGCTATACTAATGTAGTTATTTGGCAAAAAAAGGGCAGTTGTTCCGTTTTCTGGCAGCTGCAGAAATGTTTTACAGGAGTGTCCTATGCTTAAAAATTTAGTGACAGAGCGGAAGTTAATCTGGACTCTGGCGAAAAATGATTTCAAAACAAAATTTGCGGGTTCCTATCTGGGAATTGTGTGGGCACTGGTGCAGCCGATTGTAACCGTGCTGGTGTACTGGTTTGTATTTCAGGTAGGCTTAAAGCAGACGGATACAAGTGCGTATCATGGGTATCCTTTTATCTTGTGGATGCTGGCGGGGCTGGTGCCCTGGTTCTATTTCCAGGAGGCGATGACCGGAGGGACAAATGTGCTGATGGAATATAGCTACCTGGTGAAAAAGGTGGTATTTAAGATTGAGATTCTTCCGATGGTAAAAGCAGTTTCGGCATTGTTTATCCATACGTTTTTTGTTTGTGTGGCGGTAATTTTGTATAGTTGTTATGGGAAATTTCCGGGCGTGCACGGGCTGCAGGTTTTATATTATTCGTTCTGTATGTTTGTGCTGGTGACAGGAATCTGTTATGCCACCAGTGCAGTTGCCGTATTTTTCCGCGATTTGCTTCAGATTGTTAATATCATTCTGCAGGTGGGCGTATGGGCAACTCCGATTATGTGGGATTTACAGTCCTTGGGGCTTCCAGGAATCGTGACAAAGATTTTCATGCTGAATCCAATGTATTATGTGGTTTACGGCTATCGGGACGCACTGGTAAATAAAGTCTGGTTCTGGGAGAGGCCGGGACTGACGCTGTATTTCTGGGTGTTTACGGTTCTGATGTTTTTGGTTGGAACCAGGGTTTTCAGGAGGCTGCGTGTTCATTTTGCAGATATATTATAAGCGGCAGAGACAGAAGCAGTGTATGGCTGAAAGAGCAGCGGGAAGGAAAAAACATGGCTGAGACGGCAATTCGGGTGGCGGATGTCACCAAGATTTATAAATTGTATGATAATCCGAAGGACAGGCTGAAAGAGTCCCTGGGGCTGACGAGAAAAAAATGTTATCAGGAACATTATGCGCTGAACCATATCCATTTCGAGGTGAAGAAAGGTGAGACGGTGGGCATTATCGGGACGAACGGTTCCGGTAAGTCTACCATGCTGAAGCTGATTACCGGGGTGTTGACTCCCAGCGGCGGGGAAATCCAGGTGGACGGAAGGATTTCGGCGCTCTTGGAGCTTGGCGCGGGCTTCAATATGGAATACACCGGGATTGAAAATATTTACCTGAACGGCACGATGATTGGGTTTTCAAGGAGCGAGATTGACGAGAAAATGCAGGATATCCTGGATTTTGCAGATATCGGAGAGTTTGTGTATCAGCCAGTGAAATCTTATTCCAGCGGCATGTTTGTGCGGCTGGCGTTTGCGGTTGCGATTAATATTGACCCGGAAATATTGATTGTGGATGAGGCGCTGTCGGTAGGAGATGTGTTTTTTCAGGCAAAATGCTACCGGAAGTTTGAGGAGTTTAAAAGGCAGGGGAAAACGATTCTTTTTGTGAGCCATGATTTGGGCAGCATTACCAAGTACTGCGACAGGGCAATCCTGCTGAACAAAGGGAAGAAAATCTTTGAGGGAACGCCCAAAGAGACAGTGGATATTTATAAGAAGGTGCTGGTAAATCAGTTTGATCCGTCGGAGCTGGAGACAGACGAGGAAGCCAACGATATCACGAAGTTTTCAAAGGATAAGGACTGGAAAAAATCAATACAGGTGAACCCGGAACTGATTGAGTACGGGGAGAAAAGTGCGGAAATCGTAGATTATGCGCTTTTGGATGAAAATGGGCTGATTACGAATACCTTTATGAAGGGTACAAGCTTTTCTGTGCGGATGAAAATTCAGGCGCATAAAGAAGTGAAGGAGCCGATTTTCGCCTTCACCATAAAGAACTTGCAGGGAATCGAACTGACCGGGACAAACACAACTTATGAGAAAGCTCAGGTTCCGCCGATGGAGCCGGGGGATATCCGGGAAGTGACGTTTACCCAGCGGCTGGATCTGCAGGGAGGAGAATATCTGGTTTCCCTGGGATGTACCGGCTACCAGAACGGGGAATTCCAGGTGTTCCACAGGCTCTATGACGTATGCAGCCTGACCGTGATTTCCGATAAAAATACGGTGGGGTATTACGACATGAATTCAGAAGTTTCATTACGGTAAGGAGTGGCTATGGCAAAGTTAAATTTAGAGTATTACAGCGGTAAAAACCATTATTCGGATGGAGATATTGAGGAAGAAATTTTGAAAATTGCGCAGGAAGGAAAGAAGCTTTCTGAGCTGGGGCGGGTGGAATTCCCCATTCTTTATCATTTGTCAGAGGTGCGTGAAAATATCCTGAACTGGTATCCCTTCCGGAAGGACGGGACATGCCTGGAAATCGGGAGCGGCTGTGGGGCGCTTACCGGACTTCTCTGTGAGCGGGTAAAAAAGGTGACTTCTGTGGAACTGTCTAAACGGCGGGCAGACATTAATTTTGCCAGAAACCATGAAAAAGAAAATCTGGAAATTATGGTGGGAAATCAAAACGATATGGTTTTCCCAGAGAAATTTGATTACATTGTCCTGAATGGGGTGTTTGAATACGCCATGAGCTTTACGGCGGGGGAGAAGCCTTATGAGGACTTTTTGTCTTATATTGCGGGATTTCTGAAAGAAGATGGGATTCTGCTGATTGCCATTGAAAACCGTCTGGGGCTGAAATATTTTGCGGGTGCCCCGGAGGATCATACGAATGCGTACATGGATGGGCTGAAGGGCTATCCGGGCAATGAGTCAGTGCGGACGTTTTCAAAAAGCGAGTGGGTGGAGCTGATGCATACCTGCGGACTGGAGTATTACAAATTTTATTATCCATACCCGGATTATAAATTTCCGTGCGAAGTGTTTACAGACGAAACGCTGGAGAGTCAGAAATACGGCAGAAAAGGCTGGAATTTTACGGAGAACCGTTTTGAACTTTTCCCGGAGCAGGAGATGGCGGAGACATTTCGGAAAGAAGGAGTTATGGATAGGTTCGCCAATTCGTTTCTGATTGAGATGAGCAAACGTCCGATTCAGCGGGAAACGGAAGTGCTCTATGCGAAGATGAACCGTGACAGGGCGGATGAGTTTGCCATCATTACGAAAATCGAGCGGACAGACGGCAGGATGCAGGTGACAAAAAGCGCGCTGACGGAGCGGGCGAAGGCACATCTGGAGAGAATGCATGAAAACGAAGAAAGAAGTACAGATTCTTTGCAGCTTCTAAGGGGTATATATCAGCCAGGAAATATCACATATCCCTACCTTACTGGAAATAATCTTGGGTATGAGGCAAACACCGCGATTCAGAACCGCCAGCCGGAATGTGTGAAAAAGCTGGTGCGTGAAGTGTACGAATTCTGCGTTACAGACCAGACAGAGGCATCGAAGAAAGAGCTGGAGGCGTTTGCGGCAGTTTTTGGAAGCAGGAAAGGGACGAAAGATTATACTTATGTCTGCCCGGCAAACATTGATTTGATTCTGGATAATATTTTCCGGGACGGAGAGTCTGTGTCTGTGATAGACGGAGAGTGGATGTTTGATTTTCCGGTTCCTGCAGAGTTTATCATCTGGAGGACGATAAACGAGATTTACACCAATGCGGCGTGGTTTGAAGAGCAGCTTCCCCGAAAAGAATTTTTAAAGGAATACGGAATTGAAGAAGAGGATGCGAAGCTGTTCCACGCCTGGGCGGAGCATTTTGAAAAGGAATATGTAAAGGCCAACAGGCTGGCAGATTATTCGGCGCCGGAGGTGGGCGTGAACCTGGAGGAAATCCGCAGGCGGCGCATTCAGGAGATATGGCTTGACAGTACGCTTTACGTGGATACGGGCAATGGATTTTCTGAGGAAGAGACGGTAAAAGCAAAGACAAAGCTGGACGCCGGAAGGCTGGAGCTTACTCTGCGGCTGCCCCAGGGAAGAGATATCCGTGCGCTGCGTTTTGATCCGCTGGAAGGAAGGCCGTGTATTTGCGAGCTGCGTGCGGATGGGGGCCGTCTGACGCCTGTGAATGCGGCAGAACAGAAGGATAAACGCGCGGTGTTCCTCACTACAGACCCAGCGTATCAGGTGGAAATCAAAGGAGATGTGCCGAAGGTGCTGCGGATATCTGGTACGGTGGAAGTGAAGGATAAGGACTGGGCGCTGCAGGAGTACCAGCGGAGGGTTGGAAACACGGGGCGCAGGAGGTTTTGGAGATGGTGAAGCTGCCGTTTTTTTAAAGCAGTGAGGTATGGAGAAGGAGGAGTCTGATGAAGAAAAGAGTTTCTATAATTTTTTTATTGGCTATGATATTGGTTACGGCATGTTCGTGTCCGGTATGCGCGGCAGATTACGATGATTATTTCTGGTATGATGACTATGATGATTATGACGATGAAGAGTGTGAGCATGACTGGGAGACAGAAGTGATTCAAAAGGCAACTCCGTTTCATCGCGGTATCATTGAGAAAACATGCTATGATTGCGATGAAACAAAAATCATATACAAACCTAAAAAGAAAATGACAGCAAGAGAGAAGAAAAGTGTAAAAACGGTGAGGGATTTTTTTAAGGCTGCGAAAAAGTATGACCTTGAAAAAATGCAGAAATATCTTGTAAATGGCTCGAAAAAGCTTGCTGATAGGGACTCATGTATCGGAGAGATTTCACGGAAATACAATAAGAAATATTTGAAATGTAAAGTTACTGACGTGAGGACAAAAGGAAGTAAAGTATATGTCGAGGTCGATGTGGATTATCCGGATGGAATGAAAGCGTTTATTAAGGCTTTTGAGCTTATGGAGGCAGATGTTTTACAGCATATATGGACAAATCCGAATTATACGATACCTGCTGAAAGTGTTGTAAAGTATATTAGGCAGAGTGTATCCAGGTATGGGGTGAAAACTTCTAATATTATAAAAGAATTTAAAGTCGCAAAAATTAAAGGTAAATATAAAATAGAAGGATTTGACCGGAAGAAAGAAAATATCAATATCTTGAATTGTAACTATAATGGAGCTTGGGAAAACTATCAAGGAAGATATTATTAGATATAAAACCGAAGCTTTGAGTAAGGAAGTATCAGAGAAGGTAAAGCTGAAATATATTTTGCAGTTCATGGAGTTTTATGGTTCTAGATTTGTCGTGAATACAGGTAGAGGGTGACAGCAGGGAGGTGCACATGAACAAGAACAAAGATGCCATCGACATCGTGATTCCGGTGTACAATGGATATGAGGATATACAGCTATGCATGGACAGCGTCCGCAAGCATACGGATTTGGGGAAACACAGGGTTCTCCTGATTAATGACTGCAGCCCGGACGAGCGTATCCGCCCCTGGCTGGATGCGCAGGCGGGGGAAAACGTGGT
This sequence comes from Lachnospiraceae bacterium 46-15, assembly GCA_041223665.1. Lineage (GTDB taxonomy): Bacteria > Bacillota > Clostridia > Lachnospirales > Lachnospiraceae > Hominisplanchenecus_A. Next base: position 11,586 of record JBCLQO010000029.1, on the reverse strand, counting down.
GGTGCTGCATAATGAGAAGAACCAGGGTTTTTCTGCAAATGTAAATAAGGGGATGCTCTATTCCAATCGGGATGTGATTCTGCTGAATGCGGATACCATCGTCACGAAAGGCTGGGTGGAGAAGATTCAGGCGTGCGCCTACCTGTCCGGGCGGAACGCTACCGTGACGCCGCTCTCGAACAGCGCGACGCTCTGTTCTGTGCCTGTGTTCTGCCAGGACAATCCGGTTCCGGAAAATGTGACGATTGATGAGTATGCGGCTCTGATTGAGCGGTGCAGCCTGCACCGTTATCCGAGGATTACAGTGGCGGTGGGCTTCTGTATGTATATCAAGCGTTATGTGATTGAGGAAGTGGGGCTGTTTGATGCGGAAACGTTCGGACGGGGCTACGGAGAGGAAAATGATTTCTGCAACCGCTGTGAGCAGCTGGGCTATCGGCATGTGATGTGCGATGATACCTTTATTTATCATAAAGGCACGGCTTCCTTTGACACGGCGGAGAAGCAGGCGTTGTGCGACGCCCACAATAAGATTTTAGAGGAGCGCTATCCGGTGCAGATGAGGAAGAATCATCTCTATTGCATGGAGAATCCCGACCAGGAGATTCGCGACAATATCGAGATGTACCGGAAGCTGTTTAATGGGCACAAAAATATCCTTTACCTTCTGCATCTAGACTTTCAGACAGAGGCATTCAATAATATTGGGGGAACGCAGCTTCATGTGCGGGATTTGATGACGGCGCTGCGAAAGGAGTACAATGTTTTTGTGGCCGCCAGGGATTTGGACTGTCTGCGGGTGACGGCATACACAGAAACAGAGGAGATTTCTCTGAAATTTCATATTGGTGAGCCGGAGGAGTTCCCGGTCTTTTATGATGAGACGCTGGCGAAGGTATTTGAAGAGGTGCTTCGGGCATTTTCTATTGATTTAGTGCATGTGCACCATACGCAGGATTTATCGCTGGACATATATGAGACGGCGGCGGGGCTCGGCATTCCGATAATTGCTACACTCCATGACTATTACTATGCGTGTCCTACGGTGAAACTGCTGAATGGGGAAGGAAAATTCTGTCCGAATCAGGGTGAGAAGGATTGCGCAGGGTGTCTGAACCAGACTTGCGGTTTTGCCGCGCAGGTTTCCTATCTGGAAAAATGGCAGAGGGAAAATGAGCGGGCGCTGAATCGGTGCGAGAGGATTATTTTTCCATCAGAAAGTGCGAAAAGCGTGGTTACAGCGATTTTTCCGTCCCTGGCGGAGAAGTCCCTTGTGATTTCCCATGGTTCGGATTTCATTAAAAATGAGAAAAGCGCCATGGTACTGCATGGCGAAATCGAGAAATCGAAGCGTGTGAAAACCCATCTCGACCAGGTGCCGGGCACGAAACGGGGCTTTAACTATGTGACAGGCTGGGCGTATTTTGATAATGCAGACAATAAGGAAGTGAAGCTTTACCTGGAAGTGGCGGATGCATCAGGGCGCGTGTTTACCGTACCATTACAGAAAAAAGCAAGGCCGGATGTAGTAAACAGTACCGGGCAGCCGGGCGTACTCTGGTGCGGCATCCACACGGTATTTTCCATCCCGGATATGGCGGAAGGAAAGTGTAAGCTGCGGCTGGTGCTGGAGCATCGGGGGTGCTATTTTACAGACGGAAAGGTGTACGGCGGAAACTATCGGGCGGAGCAGGGCGAGCCTGGGAGGATGAATGTGGCGTTTATCGGCGGTATGGTTCCGGCAAAAGGCAGCCGTCTGGTGTATGAGCTTCTTCAGAAGGATACCTCAGAGATTAACTGGTTTATCATGGGAGCGATCGGTGATGACTGCCTGAACCAGCTTGGGGAGCTTCCCCACACGTATTTTAGCAATGTCTATGAAAAGGATGATATTTTTGAGCTGTTGAAAAGCAGCAAAATTGACGTGATCTGTATTATGCCGACCTGGGCAGAGACATTCTGCTACACCGTGTCTGAGGCATGGCTGTGCGGGATTCCGGTGGTAGGTGCGGATATCGGCGCGGTGGGAGAGCGCATCCGTGAGACAGGCGCAGGATGGACAGTAGACGTAAATACGAAGCCGGAGGAGCTTCTGGAGCTTCTGCATCACATCCGGCAGCATCCGGAGGAACTGGAGGAGAAACGGAAGAAAGCCAAAAAGCTCCGGATAAAAACCATCGGTGAAATGTGCCGGGAATATGAAGAATTTTACAGAGGGGTTTTGGAGCAGCATTCCGTCTCCCATACCGATGAAGGAATAGATTTTGACTTTATTTTCCAGGGGCTGGCGCTGGCGAACCCTCATGTAAGAGGGAAAGGCAATGTGGCTTCTCTGAATATGCTGAGGGAGGAAAATAAGCGGCTTACGGCATCTATGGAGATGCTGAAAGGAACGACTTCCTATAAGATCGCACGGAAGATTTCGGATGCGGATATTCCATTTAAAGAGACCTTGAAAAAAATCATAAAAAGATAGAGATTTTTGGCATAGGGCAGATAAGGGCGAAAGCTTTTATCTGTCTTTTTTGCGGCTATTTTGTGAAATAGAGGGCCGTAAAGTTGTTTTCTAAGGAAAGGCTGATTAAATCAGCGTTTCCCTAAATATAGGGTCCCCCAAAAGTTCCGGCTTGTTCCGGACATCGAAAAGCACGGCGTATATTTCGTAAAAACAGCAATGCGTGAGAAATTTAAGAAAAAATAAAGAATCCTCTAAGACACATTTAAAACATGATTTATATGATATCAGCAAGGAATACATAACGATTCAGAGGATTATAGAGGAAGGAGCGGTCGGAATGAAAAAGAAGAAATTTTTTATGGCGATGATTTCTGCTGCTGCCGTTTTGCTTTCAGCGTGTCAGAGTACGCCCCAGGGCGGGGCAGGTGATGTAGCAGAGATTGTCCGGGAATCCGGGAGGGGAAAAGCAGCGGAACAGGACGGAGATGCTTTGGTGTGGAGGGTTGCGTGCGCCGGGGGCTTTTCAGAGGAGGAAGCGGATGAAGTGTGCGCTGGGTGGCAAAATGCGGTAAATGCTGTGCTGCAGGAAAAGGGGGCAGGTTACTCTGTAAGGATAGAAGCGTTTGCAGGCGAGGACGAGTCGTCTGAGGAATCCGTACAGACGGCAGATGAGTTGGAAAAGCTGAAGGAATCGGGAGAGCAAACGGATTTAATCAGTCTGATGCCGGCTGTGCTGCACTATCCAGGGTTGGCAGGGTACCATCTGGTTTACCCTGCATGTGCCGGAAAGGGGCTGCTGCTGCCTCTGGATGAGCTGCTAAAGGGAGAAAAAGGCCAGGAGCTGCGCGGAGTGATTCCTTCAAAGGATTTGGAGAGGGCAAAAATTGATGGGACAACTTATGGCGTATCTACAGTCCTGCCTGTCACTGGGGCGGCGCTGTATTCAAAAGAGAAGATGAAAAAATACGGTGTTACGGCAGAGGAACTGGAAGGAAGCGTGTTTGATAAAGAAAGCCTGCTGGTGAAAATCCGTGATTTATCGGGAGAGGCGCCTTATGGAATCCATTCAGGGGACATCAGGCAAGAGCTGGGGCTGTGGATTTTAGAGCCGACGGGAAATGTGGCGCTTAACCAGGAAGGGGTTTTTGTAAATGTTACAGAGACGGATGAATTCAGGGAGTACCTGGAAAGGCTGGTGGATTGGAAAAAGAAAGGGCTTGTGGAGGTGCTTGGAAAGCCGGAAAATAGCAGGCAGAAAATGAAATTTGTACAAAATGGCGGTACGAATTATAGAAAAGAACCTTATGAGGCGACTCTGGATGTATCTGTGGGATATCAGGAGGAGAAGGGGGCTTCTGTGCTGGTGGTTCCCGATGAGACAAGGCCGGTTCTGCAGCCTTACTGGGGGGACTATAAGATATGTATTGCGTCCTGGACGGAAAACAGGGAAAAAGCAGAGGATTTTCTGGTGCGTCTGATGACGGATGCGGATATCGCAAACAGCATTCAGTATGGAAAAGAAGGGCAGGATTATACATTGGATGGAGATATCGTACAGATGAAGCCAGAGGCGAATATCGTGCAGCATCACTTTGGTTACCAGTACACGAATCAGATGATTACGCATTCTACGGCGGTGATGGCAGCGGATAAGCTGAGCTATACAGAAGCTTTCCATGAATCTTATGGGAAAGAGATACCAGATGGATTCCGCTTTGATCCGACGCCAGTGCTGGAACAGATTCTGGCAGCAGACCAGGTATTCGATGATATGGATGGGACAGAGACGGCCAGGAAGATTGTCAATCTGGAAATAGATGATGTTGACCAGGTGATTGCTGCGGTTACCGAAGAGCTGAAGCGGGCAGGGATTGATGAAGTAGCGGCAGAGGCGAACCGCCAGCTGGAGGCGTGGAGAAAGAGAAACCGTTGATGTGATGAGAAGATGGGGGATAGAAGATGAAAAAAGGAATGGTTTTCGTATATGGAATATTGATGCTCCTGCTTGCAGGATGCGCACAGGATTCGGCGGCTGAGGTGTCAGGAAAACAGGAGGGCGAGTTCCGTGTTTATCAGACGTTTTGCATGGCTGTGGATACCGGAGACGGATTTTACTATTCAGACGATACAGGATTTTTAAAGTACTTTGACTATCAGGCAAAAAAAGAGTCGCTTGTATGCAATAAGCCAAATTGCAGGCATGAGAGCTGGTATGAGACCACTCCGCCAGAGGAACGGTGCGATGCGTATGTGTGGACGTCAAGAGGATTTGTGACAGGAGGAAAGCTGTATCTTTTGGAAGAAGGGCTTTTGGAGGACGGGACAAGGGGGAAGCTGCGGATTGTAGAATCTGATTTGGACCGTACAGGACAAAGGGAGATCCAGACGCTGGACGGCGGTATGCTGACAGATTTTGCGGTAAAAGACAAAATTCTGTATGCGGCAGTTGGACAAAGTGAGATGATAGAAATGGAGGGGGGCGGCTGGCAAAACAGCTCCAAGTGCCAGAATAAGCTTTATCGGATTGATTTGGTAGAGGGGGCGGCAGAAGTGTTAGTGGAGAAAGAGGGATTTAACAGCGATATTGGAATTATAGCGGCAGATGGGAATAAGCTGTATCTGGAGTTCAGCTATTTTGAGAAGGAATTTGACGGAACGAATTTTGAGGAAGCAAAGTTCCATCAGGAATATTATGCGTATTCCCTGGAAACGAAGAGGATGACAGGGATATTACAGGGAAAATCCTTGCTGCCCGGTACAGGTACAGCTATGGCAAACGGGAAATTCTATGGGTGTATGGAATCTCAGAAAGAAGCTGCCGAAGAACAAAACGTGTCGGATTTGAAAAAGATTGACCTGGATACAGGAGAAGAGGAGCTTATCGCCCATGCAAAAAATCTTCATATGATGGAAGGCTATGCGCTTTATGAAAAGATAGGTGAAACGGGCGGCTTTGTGTATGACTTTGGGCAGGAAAAGGAAATCGCGGCTCCTGCAATGAAGCTGGATAACCTGTATCCTTACTGCCAGGCTGGAGACTATCTGTATACAGCTCTGTATGATGAAAAGAGCCAGGAATACCCTATAGGCTTTATTGCCCTTGACAGGCTGGCGGAGGGAGAGGAAAGGCTCTTTATTGTGGCAAATTAGCTTTGGAAAGATATGTGTACGGATATGTATGCGTGGTTTGCGGGAAGAAAAAGGGAGGCGGCCTTATGCTTTTAGAAATTCAGAATCTGACAAAAAGTTATGGAAAACATATGGCTTTAAATCAGGTGAGCCTGAGCCTTACGGCGGGTGTGTACGCCCTTTTGGGACCAAATGGGGCGGGGAAGAGTACGCTGATGAACCTGATTGCCGGGAATATCCGGCAGGATTACGGAAAAATATGTTACGATGGGAAAACGACGGAAGCGCTGGGAAGGAGATTCCGCAGAATTCTGGGGTTTATGCCCCAGCAGCAAGGGCTTTATGAAAATTTTACGGCGTACCGTTTCCTGTCCTATATGGCGTCTTTAAAAGGCATGAGCCGGGCAAAAGCAGCGAAAGAAATCGAGTGGGCGCTGGAAATGGTGCATTTGACAGATAATCGGAATCAGAAATTAGGGGCATTTTCCGGGGGGATGAAGCAGCGTGTCCTAATGGCGCAGGCAATCATGAATGACCCGGAAATCCTGATTCTTGACGAGCCGACGGCAGGTCTTGACCCGAAAGAGCGTATCCGCATCCGAAATATTATTTCAGAGATTGCTATGAATAAGATTGTAATCTTTGCGACCCATGTGGTGTCTGACATAGAGCAAATCGCAAAGGAAGCGGTTATGCTAAAGGCGGGGAAAATCGCGGCGGTGAACACACCGGAAGCGCTGTGCGATATGCTGGAAGGCAGGGTGTTTGAAGCAGAGATGAGTATAGGCGAGCTGGAACGCCTGGAGAATCAGCTTCTGGTTCGGAATCTGGTGAAGCGGGACGGGCGGCTTATTGTAAGGTTTTTGGCTGAGACGCCTCCTGTGGGAGTGTATAGCAGCAATGTTCGTCCAGATTTAGAGGATGTGTATCTTTATTATTTTGCGAATAGGGAGGGGGCGATGGCGTGAGAGGTTTTTTCAGGGAGATACAGAAAACACTGCTGCGCCTGCCTAGCTTGGGAGTCATATTTGCGGCTTTACTGCTGAATGTCTGCCTGGTTTCGACAAAGGTTCCTTATGAAATGATTGAGACGGATGCTCTGAAAAAGGCAAATGCATATATGCGGGTGCTGCCACGGGGAAAATTGTGGGAATTTCCAGATAGGTACGAGAAGGCGCTGGAGACGGGCGGATGGAACCGGGAACTGCTGTTTTCGAAAAATGTGGATTCGGAATATTTTTTGATACAAGAGATGAAGAGACGGATTTCGCAGATTAAGGAATATCCGGAATATTTGAGAAGTATCCAGGAAAAGGCAGGCCAGCAGGAGATTTCTATTTTCCAGGATACGTCAGAATATACTAGGCGGAATCTACAGGCGGCGGCACGGGTCTTTGCGCCGCTGGCTGGCAGACAGCTTCCGTTTGTGAACAGCGACACTTTTTTAAATGCTACAGAATCTGTGGTGACAGATTTTCTGATATTGGGAGTGCTCTTTTATCTGATGGTTTCCATGGTTGTCTATGAGAAGGAGCACGGGCTGTTCCGGCTTCTGCGCGCGACAGCAGACGGACGGGGGGCGTTGATTCGGGCAAAGCTTCTGTCAGGCGCGCTCTGCGGAATACTGCTTACGCTGCTTTTCTGGGGTGTAAATCTGGGGATAGCCGTATGGCGATATGGCGCGCTCAATTTATCCGTACCGCTACAGGCAGTTTATGGATATGACGGTTCATGCCTGAATATCAGTGTCGGGCAGTATCTGGGACTGTTTCTGCTTTCTAAAATGGCGGTGTATACGGTGATTAGCTTTCTTGTGCTGCTGCTGGGGATAAAAGCCAGGAATACCATGGAAATTTACATAGGCATATTTCTTACGGCAGGGATTTCCATGGCGTGCTATGCGGTGGGGGCATATTCGGGGATTCATATTCTTCACTATATGAACCTACAGTTTTTGGTGGAAACCGTGTCTGCCTATCGGTTTTACTTTAATCTGAATTTTTTCGGATATCCGCTTCCAATTATTCTGTTGTTTTGGGGCGGCATTATTTTTCTGGGAGTGCTTCTCTGGTTCTTAAACTGGAGGGTGTTTACCGGATGGCGTTTTGCGGCAGACATCAAACGGGGGTGGAAGCGCAGGGAGGGAAAGAAGAGACGTCCGAATGTAAGCTTATTTTCTCATGAGCTGTATAAATTTCTGATTTCCGGCCATGGCTGGGTAATCTTGTGCCTGCTGGTGGTTCTTCAGGGCTGGCTGTACGCCCAGAAAGACACACGGGTGTATGGGGATGAATACTATTATAAGCAGTATATGGAGCGCATGGCGGGGCGGCTGGATCAGGCGAAAGTGAGGTTTTTGTGGGAGGAACAGAAGAAGTTCAAGGAAAGTGAGAGGCTTTTGGCAAAGAAGCAGAAAGAATATGAAAAGAAAAAAATATCAGAAGCAGAGCTGAATGCAGTGATGCAGCTTGTTTCCAGGAAACTTGAGCCGAAAGCGGCGTTCCAGAGGGTTCTTGGCAGGGCGGAGTTTGCCAAGCAGCGCGGCACGCCTATGGTGTATGAGGGCGGTTATCTGGAACTGTTCGGATATGGAAACTCAGGGGAGCGGGAGGATATGCAGCAGGCTGGGATGATGGTGGCTGCGCTGATTCTATTGCTGGCACCGTACTGTGCGGGAGAATATTCGCAGGGAATGATGAAGCTGGTGGGGACGCAGTATTATGGAAGGAGAAGAACCTTGTGGGTAAAAGGTGCAATCGGGCTGCTGGCGTGTATTTTGGTGTGTTTCATCGTGTATGCTCCGAAGCTTGTCTATATTGGGGAGATATATGGATATGCCGGAATCCTGGAAAATGCGGATGCAATTCCGCTTCTGGCAGGCGGTTTCCTGCACTGGCCGCTGTGGGCATATCTGGCGGCAGTGTATGGGCTGCGGTTCCTTGCGGCAGCCGTGACTGCCGCGCTTATCCTGGCCGTATCCGTAAAGCGCAGAAATACGGCCCAGGCAGTGTCTCTGCTGCTGACGGCGTTGGCACTGCCGCTGGGACTCCATATGCTGGGAATCCGGCTGGCGGATTACTTTTCATTGAATGTGTTTTACTCAGTCAATCAGATGCTGAACCAGCGGACGCCGGGGCTGCTAATCCTGGGAGTCTGCGTGCTGCTGCTTCTTTTGGAAGGCGCGGCGCTTTACCTGGCGGAAACCATGGGGAGAGAGGGCTGAGAGCACGAGGAAGATGCTCCAGCCGAGCAGACTCAGCAGGATACCCGTCCGCAGTCCGGGCGCCTGGTATTCGAGACGGATTTCATGATTTCCGGCAGTCAGGCCGAGAGCCATGAATCCGTAATTAGCTCGATGGATTTTGGCAGCTTTTCCGTCTATATAGGCGTTCCATCCGTCCTCGTAAGGGATGCTTACCATCAGTGTTCCGTCTACGGAGGTGTTTACGTTTCCTTCCACCAGCGTATCTTTTGCGGGAGTGGGAAACTGCACTTCTGTTCCCGTATTTTCCGGCTGGACAGCAGGAGCGCCGTAGAAATGTATCTTGCCGATTTTTCCACTGATGGCTCCGGCGGTGGAGGAAAGGCGGATCGTTCTGCAGGTTCGGCTTGGAAGCCGGAGCCGTACATGTACTTTTTTTCTGTCTTCCGTGGCGGAGATATAACGGCAGCTGGAATTGTTTAAGCTCACAGAGGCTACGGCGGGAGAATCAAAGGTAATGGTAAAGTCCACGTAAACCCGCCCATAACCGTCCAGCTTTTCCCTGTCAATGGGAATCGCCAGTTCGTCAGTGTCGGCAAAGCGCTGTCCCTTAATCGTATATTTCACTTTTTTTAGCTCATAATCTTCCAGGACGGCGGCATTTCCGCAGCCGGAATCCTCCACAATCAGATAGTCCATGAGAAAAGAATCCATATCAATAGAAGAAGTTTTCCGCGGGATTTTATCTTCAGAAATAATCTTTGTATAAAATCTTCCGATAGAACCGGTATTCTGGTTCTGATATATGTACAGGTTTCCAAACTGTTTTTTCAGGGAAAATCCGTCCACGTCCAAGGCAGGATTTTTGGAAAGCAGATACTTAATATTTACCAGGGAGGCAAGCTCCGCGTCGTAGACGGTCTGCCGGTAACTGAACATGGATGGGGATAAGCGTTCCAGACCAGGCCACAGTTTCTTGATAAACCGTGCTACATGTCTATTCGATGCGGAATTGTAAGTGCTCACGCCGAAATAATTCTGCGCCAGCGCGTCCATACAGTAGCTTCCGGCATTGTAATCTTTTTCCACACGGTAAAAGGTATCATCATTTTCACGCAGATAATCAAGCGCTTCTGTCACATCTGTGCCATAGAGCTGTTCAAAATACTCGGTGTCACTTTTCCGCAGGGTGTTCCGCTCATTGTAAGCATGGTAGCTGTCGTAAATCATATTGACAATAACCAGCATAAGCAGCAGCGCAGGAGCGAGGAAAGGCGGCAGTACAAAACGCTTCTGCCAGCCAAGGAGCAGTACGGCGATCATCAGAAACCCCAGAAGGCAGATAAACAGGGGAGATGCCTGCACCGCTTTCGGAGCTGTCAAGAAAAGAATAACAAAAAGCGCCGCCGAGACAGCAAGCCCCGGAAAACTAATTTTCTTTTTTGAAAAAATCTGCTCAAGAGAAAAGGCCATAAGCAGCGCGGCGAAAGGCATAAACACAAACGTATGTCTGGAAAATGCGCGGACAAAGGCGTTAAATACCATGCTCCCTGCTTGGATAAAGATAAAAAAGCAAGAGAGCGCTACAGCAAGGTACTGGGCGGCTTTTTGTTTTCTGGATGTTTCCTGCCTGTGGATTGTGAATAGATACTGGAAAAACAGGATAACAAATACGATGCCGATAAACAGCACAGGCGCTTCATAATAATTCACATCACCTACATAATTGTCAGAAATACCGCACAAATTCGAAGAAAACAGGCGGTAGAAAGCCGTGGGGTAAAAGGCATTTCCAAAAGGCTTCATATTGCCCAAAAACCTTTCAATCAGAGACAGGCTGGCGTCCATCCGTGAAGAAATGTTTGTCAGGTAAAGCATGGAGGGCAGGAAAACCGCCATCATCATCAGAAGTCCCAGCAGGATGGAACCGCAGTTCATAAGGAAAAGTTTTACACGTACTTTGAAACTTTCTTCCATAGAAAAAATGCGGAACAAAAGATACAGCCCCAGGGTCAGCAGCGTCATATATGCCATGTACACACTGCTTAAAACAGAAATGCTTACGGCAAGCGCCAGCAAAAAGCTGAACCGTTTCCGCTTGACAGCGCGCTCAGCCAGCAGGAGCAGAAGCGGCAGCAGGATAACAAACAGACCAAATTGATAATGCTGCCCCCAGACCAGGAGATATCCGTTAAAACCATAGAGGTACGCGCCAATCACCCGTGTCCGCGCAGAAAGCCTGAACTCCCCTAAATAAAAGAACATCACCGTGGCGGCAAGGAAAATCTGCAGAATCTCGAAATAAACCATCAGTAAGGGCAGATGGGCGGGGCCTGTCACCGTACCCGCCAGATAGAGCAGGAACAGCAAGGGGTGGAACAGGTTCAGGGCGTACATGCTGGTGCCGAAACCATTGGTAAAGTCCCATAAAGAAAGATTGCCGTCCCGCAGGGCATTGATAATCGAATTATAATGCATCAGATACTGCTGCAGTGTGTCAGAGCCAACGTCCTTGAACACGGCAAGCTCGTCGCCGAAAAGAAACCGCCGGAAAATGACCAGGCAGCTGAGCAGGATCAAAAGCCATAGAAAGAATAGGGCTTTGGTGGGGGTGCTGAGTTTTTTCATTGTAATCTCTCCTTGTGTAAAATTGCGGTTTGTTGGGGAGTTCATCGCTTACCCCATACAGTTACGGAACCGATAGTTTCTGTGCTTACTCCGGACAGCCACGGAACCGATAGTCCCCATGTTTACGCCGGACGCCGGGAAGCCTGCCGCATATCCCACACGGACGGAG
>JBCLQO010000028.1:0-33842 GCA_041223665.1 Lachnospiraceae bacterium 46-15 | reverse complement strand
GGGATATGCGGCAGGCTTCCCGGCGTCCGGCGTAAACATGGGGACTATCGGTTCCGTGACTGTCCGGAGTAAGCACAAAAACTATCGGTTCCATAACTGTCCGGGGTAAGCGATGAACTCACAGACAAACCGCAATTTGGGGCTGACAGCAACGCTGAACCAGCCCCATTTCATCGTGTAGAGTTATTTTTCTCCGCCTACAGCCACTTTCCTTACCATGTCCACCGGAATCATGGTAACTGCCAGCAGGATTACCGCAATCCAGCCCTGGATGCCGAACGGCACGCAGCTAAACATGTTTCCAATCCACCGGAATGGTGCGAATGGAATCAGCGCCGCGTTTACAATCGCAAACTGGACGGCAATGATGACAAAGAATACTTTTAGAAATCCTGTATTCTCATCTAGTCCTTTGAATATACCAAAGCGGTCGTCACGCACATTAAATCCGTTAAACAGAGCGCTTACAATAAACAGGACAAAGTAACCTGTCAGATGTTGCTCTTCGTTTGCAAACAGTCCTGCGAAGAATGGCAGCTTCAAAAAGAGAAAACTGATAATTGTGAGCCATGCGCCCATTGTAAGAATCTGTGCCATCATTTTCTTATTTACGATACTTTCATCTCTTCTTCTCGGCTTTTCGTCCATGTACTTCTTCAGCGCCGGCTCGTTACCAAGCATGATTGCCCCCAGTCCGTCCATGACCAGGTTGACGAAAAGCAGATGGGTTACTTTCAAAGGCTCCTCTACGCCAAAGAATGGCGCGATAGCGCTTACCACTACTGCCGCTACGTTAATTACCAGCTGGAACTTACAGAATTTCAGGATATTGTGATAAATCGTTCTGCCGTACCAGATGGCGTCTTTGATGGACTTAAAGTTATCGTCCAGGATAACAATCTTTCCTGCCTCTTTCGCTGCTTCTGTTCCGCTTCCCATGGCAAATCCCACGTCTGCGCGTTTTAACGCTGGGGAGTCATTTACACCGTCTCCAGTCATACCTACGACCAGATTCATCTCCTGGCACAGCCTTACCATACGGGATTTGTCCGTCGGGAGAGCCCGGGCGATGACGCGGATATGAGGAATCATTGCCTTTACTTCCTCATCTGACATCTCATTAAGCTGTGCGGAGGAAATCGCTTTGTCCTCTTCACTCTTCAAAAGCCCGGCATCTTTTGCAATAGCTACTGCTGTCTCCAGCCTGTCTCCGGTAATCATGACTACCTGGATGCCTGCATTCTGAACTTCTTCAATGGCTTCTTTTGCCTCCGGACGCACATCATCGCGGATGCCCACCAGACCGATAATCACGACATCGTCATTAATCGCGTTTTCCACCATAGGCTTCTCTGAGTAGCCAAAGGCCAGGACACGCATTGCCTTCGCTGCCAGCTCATCAATCTTCCTGTTCAGAACTTCTTTATCCAGCTTTTGCTCTTTTCCGTCCCCGTCCAAATACCGTGCCGCAGAAGTCAGCAGCTTCTCCGGCGCGCCTTTGTAAAACGTTTTCCCCAGGCTGTCAATCCTTGCCTGGCTGAATTTATTCGCGGAATTAAAGCCCTGGCTCGCCGTAACTGCGCATTCCTTATTCGATTCGAGCGCCAGGAATACAGGCTCCCCGATAAATTTCATCAACGCCTGGTCTGTTGCGTTTCCGCCGATTACCCGGTGGGAAGAATCAAACATGGACTGCGTATTTTTTCCTATCGCAAGGTCCACAAGACCTTTGACCTGGCTGTGTTTGCTCAAATCTGCAAGCCCGATAGATTTTCCGTCTGCGGTAAAGAAGTCTACCACTTCAAGCCTTCCCTTTGTAATCGTCCCCGTCTTATCGCTGAACAGGATGTTCAGGGAACCTGCTGTCTCGATACCTTCTGCTTTCCGGACAAGCACGTTGTGGGCAAGCATTTTACTGGTATTCTGCATAAGAACCAAGGAAATCATCAGAGGCAGGCCCTCCGGCACCGCGCACACGATGATAACTACTGCCAAGGAAACCGCCTCTACGATTTTTTTAACAACTACCTCAACGCCCATCCCAAAGAAAGCATCGAAGCCCCCCGCCGATGTAACAAAATATACAAAATACAGGACTGCTATCACGATTGCCCCGATATAACCAAAGGTAGAAATCTGCTTTGCCAGTTTCGACAGCTTCACTTTCAGCGGGGAATCCGGCTCATCCTCCTGCATTTCCTCCGCCATCTTGCCCATCATGGTTTTCAGGCCGACTTTCCTCACATCCAGGATACCCTCTCCGTCAAATACCACGGCTCCCCTGAAAAGAGAGTGGGCGTCTACGAATGTATCGCCTGTGATATTTTCGGCAAGTTCAACCCCTTCGTCCGCCGCCGTTTTCTTACACTCCTCCGCCTCTCCGTTCAGCGCAGAGTTGTCCACCCGCAGGCTGCCGGAAATAAGAATGCCGTCTGCCGGAATCTTGTCGCCGGACTGCAGGAGCACCTTGTCCCCTACAACGACATCATCCACATCGATAACTGTCACTAGGCCATTTCTGTGTACCTTGCACTTATCCTTTTCCGTACTGTCTTTTAGTTCACGGTATTTCGTATCACTGGCAACGCCTGTTTTCGCAGATACAAATGCAACAATCAGCACTGCTACAATCGTTCCCAAAGGCTCGTAGATTTCCGCGTAGCCAAAGCAAAACATAACAATCATCAACGCCGCAATTGCCAGAAGGATTTTAATCATAGGGTCGCCAAACGTTTCTTTAAATTCCTCCCAGAAGGTTGTCGGCTCTGAATCCGGTATCACATTTGAGCCATGCTGCTGCCGCGAGGCTTCCACCTCTTTATCGGTTAAACCATTGAATTTCATTCTTGCCCCTTTCTGACGCACCTGCGCGTCATCTTGGTAGATTTGGAAGTTTACTTCCTGACTATTTAATCTCTTGTCGTTCTATACGTATCTCTTTACTAAATCGCTGATACTTCCATCGTTCGTTCCCTGCCCGATGGCATTGAATTTCCACTCATTGTTGTAACGGTACACTTCCCCGAATACCATGCCTGTCATCCCGGAATAATTTTCTGTCAGATTGTACCTGCACATCTCACGGTTGTTTCCCGCATCCACCAGGCGGATAAACGCATTCTGAATCATTCCGAAGTGCTGGTTCCGCTTAAATGCATGGTAAATATTTACTACAATCACAATCCTGTCATACTCTGCCGGAACATGTGCCAGGTCGATAACAATCTGTTCATCATCCCCTTCGCCTGCGCCCGTCAGGTTGTCCCCCATGTGCTGAACCGTCCCCGACATATGGCGGAGGTTTGCAAAATAAACCACGTCCCTGTTGTCGCAGAATTTTCCGCCTTTCAGCAGAATAGCCGAAGCGTCACAGTCAATTGCCTGCGGCTTCGGAGCAAAGAATCCACGGGCTCTCGGCGCTTCGTCCCATCCCAGCCCTACTACTATTTTTGAAAGACCTGCGCTCTCTTTTGTCAGGCTTACCTTTTGTCCTTTTTGTAAACTGATTGACATTCTGATTCCTCCTTATTCTACATCCACGCCAAAGCTTGCGCAGAGCGCCGCAAGACCGCCCTGGTAGCCGCTTCCGATGGCATTAAACTTCCACTCATTCCCATTCTTGTACAATTCCCCAAACACTGCCGCTGTTTCGATAGAAAAATCCTCGCCCAAGTCATATCTCAGCATTTCCTCTCCGGTATCTTCATTGTAGATACGGATAAACGCATTGCTGACCTGTCCGAAATTCTGCCTCCTTACCTCGGCGTCATAAATGGTTACGGTAAATACAATTTTCGCAATATTTGCCGGAACAGCAGAAAGGTTTACTTTAATCTGCTCATCATCTCCATCACCTGCACCTGTCAGGTTATCACCCATATGCTGGACACTTCCCGACGGATGTGTAAGATTTCCGTAAAATACGAAATCCTCGCTTTTCGATACCTTTCCATTCTCTGTAACAAGAAATGCGGCTCCATCCAAATCAAAATCGCCGCCCGTATCAAACTGGTTCACATCCCAGCCCACGCCGACTACCACTCTTGACAGCCCCGGATTTCCCTTCGTCAGACTTACTTTCTGCCCTTTTTGCAAATTAATTGGCATTTCAAATTCCTCCTTTTAAATACCGCCGCCAAACGGCGGCGTATTATAAATAATTTTTAAGCTACCTCAATCCCATAGTGCCCGCAGAGCGCCGCAAGACCGCCCTGGAAACCGCTTCCGATAGCATTAAACTTCCATTCGCCGTTATGACGGTACAGCTCGCCTACTACCACTGCCGTTTCAATCGAGAAATCTTCGCCAAGGTCGTAACGGATAAGCTCGCTGCCTGTCGCTGTATCCACAATCCGGATAAACGCATTGCTTACCTGCCCAAAATTCTGCCTCCGCACCTCTGCATCATAAATCGTTACCGTAAATACCACCCTGGATACATTCGCCGGGATTACGGTGAGGTCGACTTCTATCTGCTCATCATCACCGTCTCCTCCTCCGGTCAGGTTATCACCCATATGCTTTACCGCGCCGCTGTTATGCTCCAGATTCCCATAGAAAATAAACTCCCGCTCCGTCGGGCATTTTCCATTTTCTCCTACCATAAATGCTGCTGCATCCAAATCAAAGTCGGCGCCGGAATCAAAGGCATTCACATCCCATCCCAGTCCTACCATGATGTTTTTGAGGCTCGGATTTCCTTTCGTTAAATCGACTTTCTGTCCTTTCTGCAAATTGATTGGCATAGCTTTCCCTCCTTAAAATTATAATATTCCTTGATTTCTACCTTTTATTAGGCATCTGATACATACTGTTAAATTCTCGTTTAATATTCTCCAGACGCGCCTTGTCGTCAATGCGCTGCCGTTTCGCATTTTCCTGAATCTGCTTCGTCTCTTCGATACCGCTGACAATCGTCCGCCAGGTATTTTCCAGTGTCTCTATCTTAATCGAACTTCCCGCTGCCATCTTCGCAGTAGCCTTTGACTGGGCTACCGTATTCTTCGCATTCCGTATCAGCATTTCATTCGTCTTTTCATCTAATGCAGACATAGCATCCGCCTGAATCTTCTGACGCTTGAGCATGATAGCCTGTGCCAATGCCTGCTTGAAAATCGGAAGCGTGATGATGAATGCCGAATTAATCTTCCTCACCAGGTTCATATTCGTGAATTCCATGGTTTTAATCATCGGAATCGACTGCATCGCCACATTCTCGGCCGTCCGTAAATCCTGCGTCCTCTGCTCCAGCATCATCAGCGCCTGCTGCAGCGACGTAATCTCAAACTGGATGGAATTATCGCCCGTGGCCTCCATATCCGCCTGCCTCTTCTCGATATACTCTTCAATCTCCCTGCATCCCTGTTCCCCGGCTAAAATATACTTCACCAAATCATGGTAAAATCCTACGTTTGCGTCAAACATCTGGTTCAGCTTGCGGTTCGATTTCTTAATCTCAGACTCATACTGTTTCAGTTCCACATAAATCTTATCTACTTCATCGCCCATCGTCCGGTATTTCTCCAGAATCTTATCCAGCTGCTTTTTCATATTACCGAACAGTTTTGAGAACAGCCCCGGGCTTTCCTCCTTGACTTCCTCAATGTCAAACTTTGACATAATCTTTGCCAGCGTGTTCAGCAGTGTGCTGGACTCGTTAAGCTGCGATAAATCCATGCCGTTAAGCACCACATCGGAAGCCTTGGAAATCTCTTCCGCCGCCTGGGCGCCGAAGGTAACGATGGTCTCCAGATTGTCAATTTCAATCGTACTCACAAGCGCATCCACTTCCGGCGAATTCACCAGCTCCGCGTTCATCTGCTCCCTGTCAGCCACAATATCGTACTGCTCCACTACCGCTATCTCTTCTTTCGTATCCGGGACAGCGGAGACTGCCGGCTGCTGCACAGCCGTTTTGCTAAAGTCTAATCCCATATTATATACCTCTCTTAAAAAATTTATCACGCCATGTAGGCCGTGTATTTAACGAAATCATTCGGAAATCCGGAACCTGCAAGTCATACAGATAATCTCCTATCTGATGCTCCTCTAAAAAACGTCCCACAAAATATTGCTCTACACTCTGGTAGCCCGTCGGGACAAAAAATACCACATCAAATCCCAGCATGCTCAGATACGCTGTCACAATGGAATCCTCCAGTGAAATCGGCCGTTCCCCCGTGTTAATATAGACAATTTTCGGATTTTTCTTTGTAAAATCAAATTTCTGGATAAGGCGCAGAACTTCTTTTCCCAGGTTCAGCGCCACAGATACAATGGTATACTCCGTACCATTCTCAAACGTCCCCTTTATCTCTCTTCTATCAATCAGAAGCTGCAGCTTGTCCAGCATGTGCTCTTGGATTTCTTCTCGAAGCACCCCGTACCGATACTCCCTGTGCGCCTTTATCTTTGCCTTCTGCACTTTCCCGTTCCTGAAAAACTCTGTGGCGTATGCCTTGAAAGGGTTCGCGTCTGTCGGCCCGATATATGGAACATCCTGAATCAGCAGGGTATCCTCTGTAAGCAGCGCCTTGATGCCTGACCAGTACTTAGCCACATCCCTGTTCTTTACGCCCGATACCTTCGCAAAAATCACAGGCAGGCTGACCACATCATCCACCGTATCAAAGCTTGGCCGGAAGCGCAGCTCTTGATCCCAGAGCAATGCAATCTCTTCATACATCGTCTGCAGCATCACCGCATTCGCTTTCCTGTACTGCTGGCTGCGGTACATACCGGAATCCTGGTACATCAGCGTATCCAGCTCACGCTCTGCATGATATGCCGCCGTCCCAATCCGCACCCCGGAATTCTCCTGGGGGAACTTGTCCGCTGTCACAGACTCCTGATAATTTATCTCGTAAAGCAGCCTGTCCTCCAGGCAGCATTTTATATTCAGATTCGGATTCAAAATCAGCACGTCCACGGGAAGCCTTGCCAGGAATCTCAAAAACAGCGCTTCATTTTCATTCTGGCAGCTGCCCATATGGATAAAACAGCTGATTTCCGGCAGCCTCCATCCTCCAAACAACACCCCCTGATACCGTTTCAGCCAGCACAGCAGATACACCGCTTTATTCGTAAGGCGGTTCAGATTCATACCCGGAATCTTCGCTTCCTCCAGCATCATGTCAATAAACGCCTTTACCATAATGCGCTGCAGTTCCTCGGAACCATGCCGGATATTCGCTGACAAATCCATCAGCATCTGTTCCTGCCTCTGGTAATTCTTCCTGCGGATTTCCCCAATCTCCTGCATATCCGGCTGGGGAATCCCCCCATCTACAATCACAAGCCTGCGCTTTGCATTTTTCAGTTCCAGATAGAACTGATACAGCTCATTCATATAGCTGAGCTTATCCTCCGCGCCGTTCATCCGTATGAAACAATTGTAAAACAGCTTCGGATCACTGCCCCGTCCAATAGCCGCCAGTGTGATATCCGCCAGCCCTTCGCCGGAAATCCATGCGTTCGTACAGTTCACGGCCTGCGGTTTTTTCCCGTACAGCCGCTCCTGCTCTGCCTTCTGCTGCATCTGCTCTCTAAGGCTGCGGATACAGAATCCCGCCGGAAATGCCTCCATCCCCGGCAGCGCCAGACTGTCAGACAACGCCGACGGCGCGTCAAGTCTCCGATAGCTGTCATCTCCCCGATACTGGAGCAGCACCACGTCACACCCTGCATTAGACAAAATCGAAATCAGCATCAGCTCATAGCTGCTAATTTCACCCTCGTACAGAATCTTGGGAACCCGATTCCCGCCCAATTGATTCACAATACGCTCAAACTTATAGTATAACCAGCACATGAACTTGATATATGCATTCTTAAGCATATTCTCATTCTTTCCGGCTCTGCGCAGGGAATCCAACGAATCATACATAGACGCCGCTACCTGGTTTCTCTGGAAATCATTCATCCGCGGCAGCCACTTCCTCAAGCTGGATGTAATAAAACCCATGCTCATCTGAAAATCCATCCCCATAATCTCATTATAATAAGACAGGTTTCTCTCATCGGGATTGGGGATTTTCCCTTCAATGACAACTCCGGACAGACGGGCCGCCTCATAATATCTGCCGATAAACTCCCTGATTTCTTCATTAAACCCGTTAATCCTGTAAAAATATACGCCTTTTTCTTTCCTGCTATCAAGTTCCGTGAAAAAATCATTCAGGCCTTGAATTTTCCTGTGTTCAAACATAGATTTTTTCCATCCTAACGAATCCAAAATTACATGGAAAAATTATACCACTTATCCATCCGTTTATCAACAACGATATTATATATCATATAATAAAACTTGGAGCCCCGTTTTCAAATTGCGATTTGTCGGGGAGGTTGCCGCTTACACCATACAGTTATGGAACCAATAGTTTCTGTGCTTACTCCGGACAGTCACGGAACCGATAGTTCTCAGGTTTACACCGAACGCCGGGAAGCCTGCCGCATATCCCACACGGACGGAGACAACGCGCCGGTGAACTAACAGCTAACTCCAACTAAATACGCTCAGGAGAGCCTTCGCGCATTAAGTTTCCGTAAGCTGTGGATTTCACCTCTGCTAAAAGCGTCTCCTGAGTGTCCGCTTAGGGATATGCGGCAGGCTTCCCGGCTGGACGGTGGCTGGCGTTATGAGAACTGTACGGCTGCGTGCATTGTTCTGGCTATGGCGAAACTGCTGACGGCTGGTGCTGTGGGACTGTATGGCTTCACGGACTGTTCCGGTTGCGGAGAAAACGCTGGCGACTTTCGGTGCATGGAACACTCTTGTGTGCAGTAAAGTGCTACAAAGCATGGTTACACTGTTTGGCTGTATGTATAGGAATAAGTGGCTTGCGCAAACCGTCCGGTGCGGCGGCATCTGCATATAATGGCGTTTATGATACGCAGAGCTGCCAGTTCATGAAGCCATGTCTCGCCGTATATCCGGCGGATTATCATAATTAAACACATGGGCGGTTCATCCGCGGCATGTATCAGGAAAGTCCACGCAGCCACACACGCACGTAACGCCAGCCACCACACAGCCGGGGCACCTGCCATATATCCCTAAGCGGACATTCAGGGGACGCCCTTAGCAGAGGTGAGATCCACGATTTACGGAAACTTATGCGCGAAGGCTCTCCTGAGCGCATTAGTTGGAGTTAATCGTTAGCTCACCGGCGCGTTGTCCCCGTCCGTGTGGGATATATGGCAGATGCCCCAGCGTCCGGCGTAAGCATGGATACTATCGGTTCCGTGACTGTCCGGGGTAAGCGGAAACCTCCCCGACAAACCGCAATTTGAAAGGCTGCCCCGCCCTTCTTTTTTCGTCTGACCGAAAACTTTAGGTTTTCTTTTCGGAGATTATAGGGTAGAATAAGAGGAACCCTAAGAAAACAAGGTGAGACAACATGAATGAAAAAGTTTTAAAGACATTAGAATATGACAAAATCACTGCCCGCCTCGCAGACCTGGCCGGCTCCCCGCTGGCAAAGGCACACTGTATGGAACTGAAACCCTCATCGGATTTGTATGAGATTCAGGCTGCCCAGCGCGAGACTAGCGACGCGCTCTCCCGGCTGCTGCGCAAGGGAAGCCTCTCTTTTTCGGGAATTACCGATGTCCGTGGGATTCTGAAGCGGCTCGAAATCGGAAGCATCCTGGGAACGGACGAGCTTCTACGCCTCTGTAAGCTGCTGGAGGTATGCGCCCGCGTGAAGGCATATTCCCGCAGGGATACTGATGAGGAGAACCGTGATTCTTTAGATGATATTTTCGACGCACTGCAGCCCCTGACGCCTGTTTCTTCGGAAATCCGTCGCTGTATCGTCTCGGAAAATGAGCTGAGCGATGACGCCAGCCCCGCGCTGTTTAAGCTCCGCCGCTCGATGCGCCACACCAACGACAAGGTACATGCCCAGCTCACCTCTATGGTGAATGGCTCTGTGCGCACCTATCTCCAGGATGCGGTGATTACTATGCGCAACGGCCGTTACTGTATTCCGGTCAAGGCAGAGCACCGTGGGCAGGTTCCCGGCATGATTCACGACCAGTCCTCGACTGGCTCCACCCTGTTTGTGGAGCCTATGGCTGTCGTGAAATTGAACAATGAGCTCCGGGAACTGGAGCTGAAAGAGGAAAGGGAAATTGAAGTCATCCTCTCAAACCTGAGCGCGCTGGCGGCTGCGGAAACCGAAGCCCTTAGCGACGACCTCACATTCCTGACGCAGCTGGACATTATTTTTGCAAGGGCGCAGCTCTCCCGCTCCTACAATGGAACCGAGCCTGTGTTTAATACGGAAGGACGCATAAATATTAAAAAAGGACGCCATCCGCTTTTAGACAAAAAGAGCGTTGTTCCCATTAATATCCGGCTGGGGACAGATTTCCAGCTCCTGATTATTACAGGACCGAATACCGGAGGAAAGACCGTGTCCCTAAAGACCGTAGGGCTTTTCACGCTGATGGGACAGTCCGGTCTCCATATCCCGGCATTTGACGGCTCTGAGCTTGCTGTATTTGAAGAAGTATTTGCTGATATCGGTGATGAACAGAGCATCGAACAGTCCCTAAGTACTTTTTCCTCCCATATGAAAACGATTGTATCCATACTGGAGCAGGCATCGGAACATTCGCTGGTTCTCTTTGACGAGCTGGGCGCCGGGACAGACCCCACGGAGGGCGCGGCGCTGGCGATTTCCATCCTGTCCAACCTGCACCGAAGGGGCACGCGCACGATGGCTACCACACACTACAGCGAACTGAAAGTATTCGCACTCTCCACACCCGGCGTAGAGAACGGCTGCTGTGAGTTTGACGTGGAGACACTGCGTCCCACTTACCGCCTCCTAATTGGCATTCCCGGAAAGAGCAATGCTTTCGCCATTTCCTCAAAGCTGGGACTTTCAAACGAAATCATTGCGGAAGCGCGGACGCATCTGAGCGAACAGGATGAAAGCTTCGAGGACTTAATCACCAGCTTGGAAAGCAGCCGGGTAACGATTGAGCGGGAACGGGAAGAAATCGACCGTTACAAGCAGGAAATCCACTCCCTGAAACAGCGTCTGGAGCAGAAACAAGACAAACTGGAAAACAGCCGTGAGGATATTCTGCGGAAAGCCCGGGAAGAAGCCCGCGCCATCCTGCAGGACGCCAAGGACTATGCGGATAGCACCATACGGAATTTCAACAAATTCGGAAAAGAAAATATCTCCGCAAAGGAAATGGAGAAAGAAAGGGAACGTCTGCGCAAAAAGCTCTCAGGAGTAGAAAAGAACCTGACCTTAAAGGCGGAAAAAAAGCCCAAAAAAGAACTTGCCGCGAAAGATTTAAAAATCGGCGACGGGGTAAAGGTTCTGAGCATGAACCTAAAAGGCACTGTCAGCACCCTGCCCAACAGCAAGGGAAATCTATATGTACAAATGGGTATTCTGCGTTCCCAGGTAAATATCAAAGACTTGGAACTGCTTGACGAACCGGATATCACAGGGCCGGGCGTCTCCAAAAGCGGCGGAGGCAGCGGAAAAATCAAGATGTCAAAGTCTGCTTCCGTAGGCATGGAACTGAACCTGCTTGGGAAAACCGTAGACGAAGCTGTTGCTGAACTGGATAAATATCTGGACGACGCTTATCTTGCACATATGCCGAGCGTGCGTATCGTTCACGGCAAAGGCACCGGGGCGCTCCGCAAAGGCGTCCACAACTACCTGCGCCGCAATAAGCATGTAAAGAGCTTCCGTCTGGGAGAATTCGGCGAAGGCGATGCCGGCGTAACAATTGTCG
The DNA here is from genome assembly GCA_041223665.1 of Lachnospiraceae bacterium 46-15. GTDB lineage: Bacteria > Bacillota > Clostridia > Lachnospirales > Lachnospiraceae > Hominisplanchenecus_A. The sequence continues at coordinate 22,073 of JBCLQO010000028.1, read as the reverse complement.
AGTTCCGGCAATGATACGGATATAAATAGAACGATTTGCACTCCCGAAGCCTTTTGGGTTCCAAGAGCTGACGCATACAAGATTTCGGGAGTACATCTACACCATAAGGAGGTTTTTATGGTTGCAAGACAGAAAATAATGATTGTAGACGACGATAATAATATTGCGGAGCTGATTTCCCTCTATCTCACAAAAGAGTGCTTCGACACCCGCATCGTAAACGATGGCAAGGCTGCGCTCCGGGAATTCGACACTTATGCGCCAAACCTGATTCTTCTGGATTTGATGCTGCCCGGCATGGACGGCTATCAGGTATGCAGGGAAATCCGCCAGCGCTCCTCTGTTCCAATTATCATGCTCTCCGCAAAAGGGGAGATTTTCGACAAAGTGCTGGGGCTTGAACTGGGCGCGGATGACTATATGATTAAGCCCTTTGATTCCAAGGAACTGGTTGCCCGTGTGAAAGCGGTTCTCCGCCGTTTCCAGCCGGATAAATCTTCCGGGACACACGCAGAAGGAAAGATTGTGGAATATCCCGATTTGATTGTAAATCAGACAAATTACTCCGTACTTTATAAGGATGAAACCATAGACATGCCCCCGAAGGAGCTGGAGCTTCTGTATTTCCTGGCTTCTTCACCGAACCAGGTATTTACCAGAGAGCAGCTTCTCGACCATATCTGGGGCTATGAGTATATCGGAGATACCCGGACGGTGGATGTACATATCAAACGCCTGCGCGAAAAGATAAAGGATAATGCATACTGGTCTCTTTCTACCGTATGGGGAATCGGGTACAAATTTGAGGTGAAAAACCGATGAAACGGACTCTTTATCTTAAATTCATTCTTGCCTACCTGTGCTTCGGTATCCTGGGATTTGTATCTGTGTCAACCCTCATTTCTTCTCTGACGGCAAACCACTTGCTGAAATCAAAGACTGAGGCTATATACCGCGAGGCGAACTCTATCGCCTCCGGCCGTCTGGCACAGTCTTACAGAGAGGAGGACTCTTCTTTGCTGGACATCTACACAAACCTACTGGCTCTTGCCTCTTACCATTCCACAGAAATCTGGCTGATGAATACAAAAGGAGAAATCCTTTTAGATACCACGAAGGAATACGCCCCAGAGCATACAGAAACCATCGATGACTTTGACACCACACGCTTGGCTGGAAATTATTATCAGAAAGGAAACTTCTTTGGATATTTTGACAGGGATATGCTCAGCGTCGTATCCCCTATCATCAGCAATTACCGCGCGAGGGGCTACATCGTTATCCATTATCCCCTGGAGGAAATTGCAGGAGAAAAAGATTCTTTCCTGAATATTAACTATATTACCCTGGTCATTCTTTTCGTCCTCTCCCTGATTATCCTCCTGGTATTTGCCCTTGTCGTGTACTTTCCCCTTCGGAAAATCATTGCCGGGGCAAATGAATTTGCCGGAGGAAACTTAAACTACAAAGTTCCTGTGGAGACCCGCGACGAAATGGGATACCTGGCAGCATCTATGAACTATATGGCAGGCGAGATTAATAAATCCGGGGAATATCAGAGGAAATTCATTTCGAATATCTCCCATGATTTCCGCTCCCCCCTGACCTCCATCAAAGGCTATGTGGAAGCAATGCTGGACGGGACAATTCCCCCTGAAATGCAGGAAAAATACTTAAATATCGTGCTTTCAGAAACAGAACGGCTTAACAACCTCACACGCGGGCTTTTGACCCTGAACAATTATGATGACAAAAAAAACTATCTGGAAATCACAGATTTTGACATAAATACAATCATCCGAAATACCGCGGCCGCTTTCGAGGGCATCTGCCAGAAAAAGTTTATCCGCATTGAACTGATTTTTGACGCGCAGTCCCTGATGGTCACTGCTGACATGGGAAAAATCCAGCAGGTACTCTACAATCTGATTGACAACGCCATCAAATTCAGCCACCCGGAATCTTCGATTTATATAGAAACTACGGAAAAACATGAGAAAGTATTTGTATCTGTCAAAGATACCGGAGAGGGCATCCCAAAAGAAAGTATCAAAAAAATCTGGGAGCGCTTCTACAAAACGGACCCGTCCCGCGGGAAAGATAAAAAAGGCACCGGGCTTGGACTTTCCATCACAAAAGAGATTATCCAGGCTCACAATGAAAACATCCAGGTAGTCAGTACGGAGGGCGTAGGTTCTGAATTCACCTTCTCCCTTCCCCGTGCCAAGCATAAGAAGCTATAGGCTTCCTTTCACAACAGCAGGGAGAGGCATATCCGCCTCTCCCTGCTGTATTTCATCTTTCCAATGTCTATTTGCCAGGCATTGGATTCTCTTTTTATTTCACTTTTACGGTCTTTTTCTGGCCTTTTCCTTTGAAGATTTTCACGTATGCTTTTTTCTTGCTCTTCGGCACTTTGATAACTGCTTTCGCTGCAATATTCTTCAGGGCTTTACCGCCTACTTTCTTCAGGGCCGTGCCTTTTACCTGAATGGATTTCAGCTTCTTATCACCGTAGAACGCTTTCTTTCCAATCGATATAACATTCTTTCCGATAACTGCTTTTTTCAGGCTCGGAAGCGACTGGAACGCTCCGTTGGCAATCGAAGTTACCTGGCAGACCACACCGTTAATCTTCACGGTATCCGCTACCTGAACAGTTTTGATTCCCGGCTTGGTAACACCATAGGCTGCAGCCAGCTTCTTTCCTGCATCTGTCACGCGGTAAGCCACGCCTCCGACGTCCTCAGTATCTCCATTTTTCAGAGATGGCGCCACACCTGCGTTTCCTGAATTCTTCAGGCGCTCCAGCTCAGCTTTTGCCTTGGCTGCTTCCTCCAGCGCTTTCTGCCGCGCTGCTTCTGCCTGCCGCTTCAATGCCTCCTGCTGTTCCTTTGCTTTCTGCTCCGCCAGCAGTTTTTTCAAAAGCTCCTGGTATTCTTCCGGTCCCGGAACTTTCAGCGCACTCACTGCTTTCGTCAAGCTTTCCACTGCTGCGTCCAGCTGCTCTTTCGACGCATTTTCATCTGCAAATATTTTCTCCGCCTCTGCAATTGCTGCCGTCAGCGCTTCGTAAGTTTCCACTGTATAACCGGCCTTATCCAGAGCCTTTGCCGTATCAAGGGCGGCTTTCAGGCGCGCCCGGCTGGCTGCACTGGAGTCCTTTACTGTAACAACCGCTGAAACTGAACTAATCTGTACTTCCTGGTTTTCCGTGTCTCTTGCCGTAAGTCCCGTCAAAGAGAGCCGGTAATTTCCTGCAGCCGCGTTTTCCTTTATCCGGACAGACAGCTCTGCAAACTCTTTTAAATCTGCCGTACTTCCATCTGCAGCCGTCCAGACATATACCGTCTTTCCGTCTGCCTGTTCTGTTTTCAGCGTACCTGCTGTACTGTCTTTTAAAATAATCTCCGGATTTTCAAATACATCCTCCTTATAATCCAGCGAGAACCTGATTTCTTTTACCTTCTGGTCTTCCGGAAGATTCACTAACTGCATCGCCGAAGTAAAGATTGCACCCTGGGTCGTTTCACCACGGGTAAGTTTCAGCTGTGCCCCTGTTTTTTCTGTACTTAATTTCACGGATGCTTCCGTGATTTCCATATTTCCATTATCCGTGTACGGCGTGGCATTTTCCAGATATACTCTAACTTTTCCCGTATACACTGGCTGGAACTGCATCCTGACTGCCGTATCTGTCTGGATACTTATCTGGTCATATACAGGCGCCCAGTCCGCGCCGTCAAAATACTGTGCCTCCAGGACAGCCGGAACTGCCTTCCCTCTGTTTTCTGTAAAATTCAGGGTAATCTGGTTCAAAAGCTGCGCCTCATCCCAGGAAAATTCCACATATTCGGAACGTCTGGAAGCACTATTCGCCGGAAGCAGCACAGATGCCCCTCTGCTATATGCATTCGTCCAGCTGCTGGCCTCATCCCCATCCACCATATTTTCCGGATAGTTCTCGGCAGCTCCGGTAAAGGAAGCCGTAGCCTGTGCTTTTCCTGTAGCAAGCTCTACATCCGTCTGTGCCTGCGCATCTTCCGTTACGGCTGCAGACGCCGTCAGCGCACATCCCTGAATCGTTCCTGAAGCTCTTCCCTCTGTCAAAACGTCCCAGGAAACTTCCCGCATAACGCTGTACTCTCCGGCGCTGCTGCTGTAATTTACACGCACTGCCGACGGAAGCACCGGTTCCATTCCTGCCGGGACTGTGATTTCCACAGGTTCCACAGAAGTTTCCGTCCCCGTCACTGTAGGTGCAGCCGGAGCATTCCCGGTTCCGTCTGCCGTTACTTTAATTGCTACCTGCACTGGCTTTAAGTCCTTTGCGGAAATCGTCAGGACGGCATCGCCCGCCTCTTTCCCGGATTTCAGGATTACCAGCACCTTTCCATTGTAAGCGGTACGCTCTGAATAACTGCTGCTGTCTGTATTTCCGTATTTGTAAAGCTCTGTACTCTCCTGCTGGCCGTTATCTACACCAACGATAGAAGCAGGACCTGTCACATTGAACTTCACCAAATCTCCGGCGTCAGGCACCATATTTCCATCTTCATCCACGACCGTACATTCTACGTAAGACAGACTGCTGCCGTCAGCAGCCAGCACGGTCTTGTCTGCTTCTGCCTGTATGGTATACGGAACCCCGGATGTGCTCACGCTGTCTGTGACAGCTACGCTTCCGTCCTGGTTATAAGCCTTTACTTCCAGTGTTCCTGGCTCATACGGTACATTCCATGTCAAATGCAGCTTACCGGAATTCAGCTCGCCCTCATCCAGAACCGCGCCCCGGCTTGTATAACCGCCCGGATTGCTGCTGTCTCCCCAGGTCTTGTCATCCTGCGTCTTTTCGGAAGTCTCATAATATTTCTTTCCGTATGCTGTCTCTTTTTCATCAAAGCTCTTCTTCCCCAGAGATTTTCCGTTCAGGAACAGCTCTGCGGACTGGAGGTTTGTATTTACCCATACTTCTACCTCCTCTCCCTCGTGCCACTGATCCCAGTTTGTCGGAAGCAGATGCACCATTGGCTCGCTTACCCACTGGCTCCTATAGAGATAGAATGAATCTTTCGGAAATCCCGCAGTATCAATCGTACCAAAAGAGGACACGCCTACCGGATAAACGCTGTATGGCGTCGGCTCTCCCAGATAGTCAAATCCGCTCCAGATAAACTGACCTACAAAGCTCTTTCTGTCACGGTCCTTTTTCAGCCCGTATTCATTCGACATCGTCCAGGAAGCGAAGTCATTGTCATAGTTGGAACCGCCCCGGCGTCCCGGTGTTTGGTTGATGCCTGTGTTGGCAAACTGCGGGTCCAGGTATACTCCCCTTGAGGATGTCTGGGAAGAAGACTCCGACTCAAAGAAAAATGTCTTTGTCCCCCTTTCCAGAAGCCCCTCGCCAATAGAGTAACGGTTTATCAGCCCATCTACCGACCCTGCCGTATTGTAATTCAGACCATACCCGTCCAGCACCTGGTTTACCAGCCCCCAGGTACCCGAAACAGCTGGGACACTTCTTTCCTGGTCGCCGCCCATCAGCACATAACGGCTATCATCAAGAGCCTTTATATCCTGCATCAAACGCACGGCTTCCGTATATTCATTCATGCCCCCAGGGGCCACACCCAGGAGATCATACTTCGATACATCATACCACGAAGGCTTATTGCCCACGCCCCTGACCTCATTTCCGATAGACCATGCAATGATAGAAGGCTCATTCTTATCACGCTTTACCATCTCCTGGATAACCCAGTCGCTCCAGGTAAGTTTCGCCCCGTCGTAATTGACTGCCGGGACAGGAAGCTCTGTATAACCGTTCGGCAGCAGACCTTTCCAGTCTGACGGAACATCCTGGAAGAAAAAGTTTCCGAAATCATATGTTGCCTTTGTCTTTCCCCAGCCGTCATATGCCTCTTCTACTACCAGGATACCTTTTCTCCTGCAGACCTCTATCACCTGCTTAGACGGTGGGCAGTGTGAGGTACGGTATGCATTCACCCCCATGTCCATCAGCTTCTCAAATTGCCGCTCGTAGGCGTCTGTATAGCTTGCCGCGCCCAGTGCGCCGGAATCATGATGAAGATCTACGCCATTTATTTTTGTGTACTTTCCATTTACATACAGACCGCCGCTGGCAGGATCACTGGTTGTCTCTGCTATCTCCGCCCAGCGGAAACCGTATTCCGTCTCTTCGGAATCAATCAGCTGATAGCCGTCCGCGCTTCCGTTCACCTCGCCATACAAATCTGCCTTGACTGTATACAGATACGGATTGCCCAGGTTCCATGGATACCAGAGGTTCACGTTTCTAATTTCTACCGCATTGTTTCCTGCCAATGACAGGGTAAATGCTGTATTCGGATTGATTGCTGTATTTTCTGTTCTCTTTTTCGTTACCTCATTTCCCTCAGCATCATACACGGTGACTTCCATATACACATTCGAATTGCTCGCCTTAGAATAGCCTTCCGCCGTCACTTCCAGATATGCCTTTTTCCCGTCTGTATAATCATCCTCCAGCGTCGGCGCGCTCAGGGTAATGCCGTTCCGGTTAAAGTGTGCCAGATTGTCAATGACCAGATGTACCGGACGGGTGATACCGCTTCCTGTATACCAGCGGCCGGACGGAGACATATTCTGCACCTTAACTACAAGCACATTCTCCTGCCCGTACTTCACATCATCTGTGATATCCAGGGCAAAGCCCGTATAGCCGCTCGGATAGCTTCCCATATTCTGCCCGTTCAGGTAAACCACGCTATTCTGGTATACTCCCTCAAAGTCAATAGAAATCCTTCTGTTTCCACTCATAGAAGCCGGAACTGTAAACTTTTTGCGGTAATATCCCAGACCGCCCTGCAGGTATGCCTGGGCGTCTACAGACTTTGAAGTCTTCTCGCCCTCTATACTGAAGTCATGGGGAACGTCTACCGTCCTCCAGGCAAAATCATCAAAATCTTCGGCGATAATTTCTGCCGTCGTGTATTCCCCGGCATCCTTCACGCCATTCGCCGCAAAACCGCCGTCTGCTGCTTCCGGTGTCCTGGTTGCCAGCCAGAACTGCCAGTTTTCATCAAAGTCCACAGCGCCCAGCGCATCCTCTGCCACATTCTGCACCAGACTTGAGGCATCCACCACCTGAACCTTCAATACTGCCGGATAAGATGTCCCGGCTACGGATACTGTTCCGTTTACCGTGAAAGTTCCTGTTGCCGCAGTATTCACTGCCGACAGCTCCGCACTGTCCCAGGTCACGTCAAACTGCTCGCTTTTTCCGCTCGTATAGATTACAACCGCTTTGGCAGGCGCTGTAAATGTCCCTCCCACCGTTACCTTCTGGCTAATTTCCTGTACTCTGCTGACTACTTTAGGCGCCTCTGACACCTGGCGGTAGAGCTTTACATTATCCATGTCAAGATACTGCCCCGTCACTGTGCTGGAAATCTCAATGTCACAGTTTCCGTCTTCTCCAACCGTAAACGTATCTGTCATATAAGTATTCCAAACATTCCATTGTGTCGGAGTCACAGCGACAGATGCTCCTCCCGCTGTCAAAGTCGTTGTATGCGTACCCGGGTCATTTCCTCCCGTGGCATCAATAGATGCTTTATACGTACCAGGAACCAGCCCGGTTACCGTTTGTGAACATGTGTATGTCTTTGTTACCGACGTATTTTTCTTACTGCACACTTCATACATTGTCGTAAGATTATTCGTCATAGCGCTGCTGGTAAACAATTTCCAATAGTAATCCAGACCCGATTCCTCTCCTGTAAATGTCCATTCCGTCTGCCCGGACTCAAAATCACCGTTCGGAACCTCCACCTCCACAAACTCATCTTCCTCTGCCGCAAAGCTCCTTATTCCTCCGCTGCCAAATGCCGTAGTAAAGACCATTGCAGATGCCAGCACGAAAGATAAAACCCGTTTCCTGTGTTGTTTTTCCATATGTCTTCCTTCCTTTCTTTGTGCATAATGTATACTTTGCCAGCTTAGCGACTATTATTTTACCACTTATTTGTTTTAAATGAAACCATTTTCGCTTATTTTATTTTTCTAGTTCCGGCAGCCCTGCCACCGATGTAAGCAGCGATAACACACCCGCCAGCGCCGCCGCTGACACTGTATATCGCCAGTCAACCTGCCCCACAACCGCCGCTGTGCCGATTCCTGCCGCTGCTGCCTGCGCTATGGTCTTTACTGCTCTTATGCCTGCCGCCTTTATCCATTTTTCAAATTCCTGATTTCTCATGTTGTCTCCTTCCTATATTCCAGATATCAAACCACAATTCCATTAGATTTTTCATTAACATCCCATTTCTGCACTTCTCTACGCTTTTACTAAACCTTCCACACGGGTAATCCTTAGATTAGAAAAAGCCCATCCTGCCATACTCCTCACTAGCAGACCTATCCGCGCATTCGTAAAATCACACGATGCCCGAACCATCCCATTGTAATTGGCATTGGCATATCCGCTTACACATATCTGTGTATGCTCCCTGGTAAGTGTATTGTACCTGCAGTCTGCGTCCCCTACTTCCAGCCACAGTCTGACTTCCTTCCAGTCTTTCAGGCTTGGAATAGACGCATATACCCATGTATTCAATGCAGAAGCATATAGCGTGGAACTATACAGCACAACCGGGGTTATCCGAACCTCCAGCGCGTCATGCTCCGCTTTCAGGGTACTGTTCTCTGTTTTTAACCCATCTACCTGGTGCTGCGCCAAATCGCCGATTACACGCCAATAAGAGCCGCTGTAGACCAGTTCCAGAACTGTCCCCGCCTGGATATAGTTTTCCGGAATGGCGCTGTTCCGGTAATATATGGGCTTCGCCCCGGTAGAAGATATATTCAGCGTGGGATTGGATGCTGTGTTGGCATTCGAAAACAGCACCGCCACCCTTGCGCCTGTCAGCAGAGAAAATCCCGTCAGGCTGGCGGTTTTTGCCTTCGTCCCGCCGGATGTGCTGCATGTCGTGTAATGGTGCCTGTTTGCCGTGCCGTCCACACCTACGCCTTCCAGGTAACGGGTTGTCTGCCATTTATCCGCACTCGGCGCTCTGCCGGATGAAAGAAAATTGGGCGCGGCAGAATTTACGGCTGTCTGCACAGCTTCACTGGCGGCTACCTGGACGGTTCCCTGCAGGCCGTCGATCTTACTGATAACGACTTTATTCCCATTCGTAACGTTCGAAATACTGTCTGAGGCGGCAAGGAGCTTTTTCTGCATGTCGGCAAAGCTTATATTCCGGTTGGAAAGCTCTACCGTGTTTTTTTCCGGATTGTCAGGATATCGAATGATGCGGACTATCCTTTCCGTCGTACTGGTTTCCAACTCTGTATCAACAATGTCAGCCTCATCCCCAAGCCCAAATTCAAACTCCTCGTAACCTTCACAGATATTGGACATATCAATAATTTGTGCCGTATATGTAGTCTTTGGCATAGCTAACTCTTCTAATTTTTTCTCTGCCGCAACTTTTAGCTGCTCTGCATCAGTATAATTTGTGTCCTGCCATATCAATGCCCTGATAGTTCCACAATATTTCCTGTTATCCAGATAATCACATTTATTATTCACATTCCCTATCGTCATGCCATCTTTCCCGATTGGATAAATACGTGTATAAAAATCATAAGAATCTGTCGCAATTTCAAGAGTTTTAAGATTCAAACCTTTTATAAATCTCACTGGCATATTCTTAGTTTTTATCCTATCATGCAAATATATTGTCTTTTCCATTGCTGAAAAGGAAATTTCAACCCAAAATACATCTGCAATCTTCTCCAAAAGTTTCATACTATCCGTGTTATCCTCGGAAATACTTCTGGTTTCACTCATATCTGCAGATATTCTCTTATATTTCCATCCACTTCCGACAAGAGCCTCTTCCACACACTGCACCACCGTTTTTCTAATAACGGAAAATGTTATTTTCGGATTTCCCGATAACTCTGTTGTATCCTGAACTGCCGTTACACTTCCCCATGTTCCTTTTACCGGTGCTTCCTTCACTACATAACGTTCACCAGCATACTCTATAATATCCTCACAATAAATTCTTCCTTCTTCCTCTGGATATGAAAAACTAATCTGCTTTTTTGCTATGCCATTATCCAACTTCTCTTCTGTTTTAAAATCTTTGCGATTTATTACCAATCTCTGAAATCTCGCATTATAATGTAACAGCCTCATTTACTACCTCCATCCTAAATAAATACCCGCGTATATGAAAATGTATACTTTAACTGCTTATACAACACCCACGGCGCTAAAGTACTCCCACCCCCTGCATAAAGTGAAGTAACTATCTTCACTGGTTGAACCTCAAAGCCACAAACCGGAACACACGGCATATACACTCCTAAATCTCCAGTCGAAATCTCTCCACTTTGTAAGTGCGATTTCACTTTTCCTGTGCTTCCCTGAATCTCCACTACTGTTTCGAAGCTTCTTGGTTTTATAACAATACTTCCCATATCTTTCCCCCGTCTTCCCATACAAACCCCATGGATTTCTATATCTCCAAATATTATATGCGGTATCTCATTTTCTTTATAAGTCTGTTCAATTTTTATTCCAAGCGGAACGGGAACAATATTCCCGTCACCTAGATTTTCCAGTATGCCCCCCATATCAAATTCTTGTATCCTGGTATCTTTATCTGGATAAGTCATCCTATGGAATTCGAATACAGGCGATTCAACAGAAAATTCTTTCACCTCCCCAAACTCATATCCTTTACATTCAAGAGTAACCGTGTGCCATCTGCTCAGAGCAGGACCATGTTCCTCTTGTCGCACTGCACTTAGCGCCAATCTAAAATTATGTTTAAATCCATCTAGTTTTACATCTGACGGATTCCTTAAAAGGTTCACTATCCTATCTACATTTTCCCATATCTCTTCTCGATTATTCCCATACACTACAAGCATAATCTCATATGTTTTGATTCCAAATTCTGGTGCAAGCATTATTTCTACTCCATATCCTCCTATTGTTTCGCTTTCATTTGTGATAGTTCGTTTTCCAGGTGTCACCTTTATCTGTTTTGCATTGTATGTAGAAATATCTACTCCGTTTATTTTCATTTTCGCCTTCTCCTTCCTCTGTTACCATCTCCTAGCCTGCATCGTTAATTCACTTCCAACTGCCTCACTGATTTCCCCGACAACTGCCCCGGTATCCAGCACCACCTTCATACGCCTGATATCCTCACGAATAGAAGCAAGGCTTCCTGCAAGATTACCCACTACATCCGCCACCCCAGAATTATCCACCGTAACATTTGTCTGCCCGTTTACATTTTCCGATGCCAAACCATTCAGCGCCGCTATGCCTGCGCCGCCATTTATCGTTTCCATCTCTCCCGACAATACCATCTGCTGCTGGTTCAGTTTCTCTTTAGACTGCTCCAGCATTGTCTCTATCATTCTCGTTCCGGCCGCTGATGCTGCCTGTGTATTTTCCTCAATTCCTTCTGCTATCCCCGCCGGAATCTGAACACCAATCACATCCCGGAATCTTTTGGATGGGGAATGAATGCCTGCGCTGGCTTTTACTGCTTCTTCAAGAGAATTTACAAAACCTGACGCCCCTATCTGAATAGACAAATGACCGCCTAATCCCTCCAGGATTCCCGCAAGCATGTCCTTTCCTATCTGCTCTCCGGCGGAAGCCAGTCCTTCAACCTCTTTCACAAATATTTCCTTTAGAACAGCTCCTGTATTTGCCAGCTCTTCCTGAATTTTTTCATCTCTCAGCCCGGAAATGAGGTTCATGGCAGTCTGTTCACCGATGGTAGACGCCTGGTTTGCCAGATTTTTCAAAGGTTCCTCTATGGCTGCGGAAAGGTCTTCCATTGCCTCATCATACGTATCTTTATATTCTTCCAGCTTTTCTTTTGCCGCTTTTTCTGCCTCTGCAATTTTCCCCTCTATCTCAATCCGGAAAGCTTCTGTGTCTTTGAGCGCCTGAGCCTCTGCCAGTTTTTCTTTCTGTTCATAGGCTTCGTTTGCCTGCTTTAGCTGCTCTTCTGTCATCATTCCCAGGGAGAGAATCGTTGCCGCCGCAGCTGGTCCCATTTCCCGCAATTTTTCGATAAAGGAATCATTCAGGATTTTTTTCTCCTCCAGCTTTTCAAGCTGATCTACCCACAATGCATACCCTGCCACCTGGGACTGCATATTTGCCAGCAGTATCTCTGGCGCGTCCGCCTCACTTTTGAATTCATCAAACAAACCGAAGGCTGACTCAATCGTCGATTTTCGCTTATCAAATGCTGATTCATAAGCTTCCTCCAACTCATCCACTTTTTTCTTCAGCTCATCCTGGGTCTTTTCACATTTCTCCTTATAATTCTCCTCTAAATCTTTCCGCTTCTCGTTGTATGCCTCCAGCGCATCCAGATATTTTTTATCCGCCTTGAGGCGCTCTTCCGTCCCTGCTTTATACTGTTTCCGTACGATATCCCAGTACTCTACTTCAGCTTTTGCGGACACATTTCTGACTTTCTTATATTCTTCCAGAGCATCTCCGGAAGCCCCGTATTTCCTGTTTTCTTTCTCCTGCTCTTCCTTTTCTTCTTTCTGCTTTTTCTTTGCTTCTTTTTGCTGTTCCTGTATCAGCTTCTTTAAATTTTTCTGATATCCCTTAATCTTGCTCTTTTGAGCCTTCTCCAGAAGTCTATCCCAGACCATCTTGGCCTCTGCATCGTTATCCGCTTCTTCTTCAATAAATTTTTCTGCCCTTTTCGCGACTTCCTGCGCCAGCTTTTTTCCATCGTTGTTTTTCTTAGTCTTTTTTACGCCAAATGCCATTCCGGATTTCAGCTTTTTTACCGTTTTCTTTTCAAATTGTTCTGATATCTTATTAATATCCAGTTCTGTTTTTGCAGTATCCAGCGTGTCCCTGGCCACATCAGCGGAAGCTTTTGTGACGTCTTTCTTTCCCTGATTCAGCCCTAGTGCAAGACCTTCCGTAACCGGTTTCGCAACTTCATCCCTCCAGCGTTTTGAAGGGCTGTTCGTCTTATTAAAGCGGTTTGCAGTATCTACGGCAGCCTGCATGATTTCCCGTATCTTTTCATATACCAAGCCGGAACCCGCGTTAAGCCCGTTCGCAAACCCAGACATCATATGATAGCCTGAATTTTGAAAGGAATTCTTATATACGTTGATAGCCTCTACGGCATTCCTTGCAGTGTTTGCCGCCTCTTGGGATACCTTGCCTGACGCTTTTGCCGCTCCCTGCGCCGTTCCTTCTATCATCGCTTCCCCGCTTTTCTCGCCGGTCTCTTTTCCTTCCTCCTGTGTACCTGCCAGAAGCCCCAGCAGTTCGTTCATTGCCTGTACCGCCGCTTCTCCGCCCTGTACGATTCCTTCCCTTATCCCTTCTGGAATCGGAATACCCGCTTTCTGGGCGAGCGACGAAAGATAGGTAAATTGCGCCTCGATGCTACCCTGCATCTTCCCAATCGCATCTTCTATCGTAATTTCCCCATTTGCCAAAGACTCTGCCAGGCCTTCCGGAATCTGTGCGCCGCACTGCCTGAGCGTTTCCACGGTTTCAGTAAAGGATTCCTCCACTCCCTCCGATATGGCGCCCCCTTTTTCAGTTACCGCCTCCTTTGCCTCATCCAGAGACTCCATCAGATTTTCAAAGTCAAGCGTACTGGATTCTGAAATTTCACCCAGCGCAGACTGAATGATAAAAGAAACATCTGCCAGGTTCTCTGCCGTCAGCTCCTTAATATCAAGGATTGCCGCATAACGCTCCGCAATCTCTCTTAACTTTTCCCCACCGTCGCCTTTATCCGGGTCTAGAGAGTTTACCATTTCCTGAACAATATTCGCCGCATCAGGGCCAAGCTCCACAAGATGGTTGTACAGCTCTGCCGATATATTTCCTCCAACCTGCCCCGCCAGCTGCGCCATGTTATCCCGCCAGTTTGTCAGACCTTCCAGCTGAGAATTTAGATTTTCCTCTATTGTGTCAAGTCCTACTGTTTCCCCGCCGTCGAAGGCGTCAAACAAGCTGATTTTCTGCTCCATGCTCTGCTCAATGGAGGTTCGGATTTCTTCATATTTTTCTTTCAGGGACTGGAGAGCCTTTTTCTGTGCCTCAGTGGAAACTTCTACAGCGGACGCGTTCGCTTCCGCCGCATCTGTATTCTCCTGGATAATATCGGTATTGCCCTGTACTGCTTCATTATTTTCTTGAAGGGTATCTGTGCTAATTCCCCACAGTTCCGCCTGCTTCCTTATCTCTTCGTCTGACATGTCCATCAGTCTCATGCTTTCAATCATGCCCGCTTTGGATTCGTCTATCATTTTTTGGGATTCCTCTTGAGCGGTTGTTGCATCTTCAATCGTTTTTTCTGATTCGGCAATTGCTGAATTATATTCTTGCGTCTTAATCGTAGCATCATTCATGATATCGTTGCCATGCTTCATCTCATCCACAGTGACGCCATGCTTCTTTGCAATCTCTTCCTCTATCTTGCCCCAATCCTCAACAGTCATCGTTGTATCATTTGCATGCTTATCATATTCAGTCATTAGTTCCATATAAGCATTCAAAGCGTTTTGCGCCCGTTCCATGATATCTTCCGACGCTTGCTGTGCCGCGTTTCTTTTTGCCGTAGCTTCCCCCTGCATCATCAGCGCTTCTCCCTGCTGACGGTACAGTTCTGTCATCCGTTCCTCCATGACCGAAACCAAAGCTCTCTGCTTCATTGACGCTATGCATTCGTCCGTTGCAGCCTTACTGTTTTTTAAAATTCCCGTCTGCTCATCCATATGGAGGTTTAATTCCGGTATGGAACTATTTAATTCATTGACAAGGTACCTCATCTCCGCTTTTACCGCAGATGCTTCTTTCGTTTCCAGATTCCCGGCTCTTAGCTGGTCATTTAATTCGTATAACCGGTCTGACATTGTCTCATATGCCAGATACTGCGATACTGTGCTCCTTGTTTCCTCCTCCATAGCTGCTCTTGATTCCTGAACATTCTTTTTCAGATTTTCCGCCTCTTTGGAAAGAGTTTTCATTTCGTTATAAGCTTTCTGGCTCTCTGTTTCTGCCTCTCCTGCTGAAAACGCAAATGCGGTAAGGCCTGCTGCGGCTATGCCGGCTACAGTTGCTATAATTCCTATAGGATTTGCTGATGTCACTAAATTGAGGGCTTTCATCGCCAAGGTCGCGCCTTCAATAGATTCGGCAAATTTCAATGCCTTAAATACGAGAATCGCCGTTGCAACGCCAGCTACCGACGCTTCTACCGCCACCAGATTATCGGATAAAAATTCAAGTCCTCCCGACATTACAGGAAGAATCTTCTGCATCTGCTCTCCAAGCTGCACTTGCAGAGTCCGGCTTACCTGTGAAATCTGGCTGTCCAGGTCATCATACCGTATTTCCTTTAATTCATTCATTTTCCCTTTTACACCACTATAGCTATCACTCAGATTCCCCAGTGATGTAATAACTTTCCCGGCATTTCCTTCTTCCAGATCACTCCAAATATTTCCCGCCGCCATCAACGCTTTCTGCTGATTCTCCGCAGAAGATAAATCATGAATAACCCCCTGAAATACTTCCGCTGCCGTAGCTTCCCCGGCCTTCATCTGCCCAAAAAGATTTTGCGTTTCTTGTGAAAATCCGGACAGGCTTTTCTCTACTCTGCCATCTGAAAGCGCATTGATAAACTCTTTCACAAAATCATTCACTGTATCAAGATCTGAGGCTCCGGCATCCAGCCCATTATCTAAAATAGAGAACATTTCCTCCGCTGAAAATCCTGCTTTTCCCCAAAGTGGACTATACTCCGCTATCTTATCCAACATATCCCCAGACCGATTCAGTCCATTCTGCGCCCCACTGGCAATCAATCCGAACGCCTTTTCCGAACTTACCCCCATCTCCGCCATCAGGGCATTTGCCCCGGCCAGAGTATCATTCACATCCATTTCAAACGTATCTTTCAGCGCAAACGCATTCTCCGTAACCTCCTGCATAGCGTTTCCATCCAGTTCCCCCATATGGTAAACTACCTGAGAAATAGCCTCCGCCACATCATGAAAACTATCTCCATAATTATTTTGATAAACCTCCCCCATGATTTCCTGATACTGTTTTAAGGCGCTTCCCGATACATCCGTACTGGCTTGAATACGGTTCGCCCCCTGTTCCATACCCTTTGCAGCTTCAAAAACGCTTCCGGCAAGTTTTTCTGCCATATCGGAAACCTTGGGCGCAAGATTTTCTGTGACTACTTTTTTAACAGAAGCTATTAATCTTTCTGTTCCTTCCCCTGCCGTTTGTACTTCCTCGCCATATCTGTTAATGCTCGTTGCACAGTGATCCGCAGCGCTCTCCGCCTCCCTCATATATCTTTCATTTTGTGAAATCTCCTGATTTGTACGGGCAATCTGTTCTTCCGCCTCACTAAGCGCCTGCCTCAGCGTCTCTGTCCTTTCCCCTGCTCCCGCCTGAGACTGCTCTGCCTCTCTTAATGTCCTTGTAAGAATCTCCTGCTTCTCTGCCTGCTTTTCTAATACTTTCTGTAATATCTCATGCTTTTTTTGCAAAGCCTCCAGTGAATTTTCCTGACCGGAAAATTCCTGGTTGACTGCTTCCATCTCCGCCTGAAGCTCTGACAATCTTTGCGTTATCTCCAAAACTTCATCTGCATATCCTGTTGCATTCATAAAATCCCTCCTATATTTATCTTCATATCTCTGTGCGCTTTAATCCTGTTGCTTTCCTAATGCAACAGAAAACCATTAAGAACTTTTCTGCAAAACAAAAACGCTCCGCATCTCTGCAGAACGTTCTACGCTGCTTTTTACTTTATCGCCTTTCATCTGCTAAGCTCCAGCTACACGTGCAGACACCTCACCAATACGGGCAGTTCTTTTTCATATTCCCTGCCCGCACGTGTCAGGTGTCTGCAAAACACCTGATTAATCATTTCTTCGGTACTTTCGCCTCAAAAATGATTATTTCTCCATCTACTCTATCCCCGGAACGGTGATGTTCGCTTTCTGGTTCAGCCATGCCACAGCTTCCTCTTCCGTCGCAAATTCCGCCTGCTCTTTCCACACGCCGTCGTCGCCCTGGAACACGGTTCCTTCGATGGTCGGCGTCTGGAATGCCACGGTCTCTCCTCTGGTATCTGTCTCATCATTTGGCTCTGCAAATTTTACTTTCCTGAGCCATTTCGCCATATAAAACGGCTTGCTGTCCCTGATTACTTCTCCATAGAAGCCCACGCCCAAGAACGGGGAAATGTCATTTACAGACGCCGTCACCAGTGCAGGAGTCCCGCCGTCCGCAGACGCCTCTGTAAATTTATGCCCCAGCATCTTTGCGTAAGTGCTCTGTGTCAAATCATCCACATTCAGGGACAGTGTGCCGTCCTTAAAGGACTTGTCAGACTCTGCAATGCCATCATCCGCATAAAGCTTCACATCATTGTTGTTTGCTGTCACAGATGCTTTGATTGCTTTCGCAATCACAAATCCCGCATCATATGTTTTTCCATCCGCCTTCAGTGGCGCTGCCACCGGGTACTTTAATCCAATTTTTGCCATTTCTTTTTCCTCCATTTTCTTTGTTTGTCTGCATATCTCTGTATGCTTTGTTATTTATATTGCTTCAAGAACTCTCCCGGGGAACAGAAATACCCCACATTCTTGCGGGGTATTTCTGAACTGTTCTTTACATTTTACACTTTATCATGCTTTTATCATGACATTCAATGACAAGTTTAAGTAATTCAACAAAACTATGATCGCCAATATTCCGACCTTAATCTTAAACATGCTGCAAAAAATTTCTAAATGATCAGACGCTACTCTATGATAAAGTCATATCCGTCTTTCTCTGCATAGTAATAATATTCCTTATCTTTTTTAGAAAATCATAACACCCGGCATTTTCCATCCTTCACCACCGGCAGCCACCCCGATTTCACCCAACTCCAGACCGTGCCGTCCCATGCAGTTTTGGTCTCCAGAATTTTAACAACCGTGCCCTTTTTCAGCCTTGCCCTGTTCCCGGCTATCCGTTTCGCCTTTTTCTTCGCGGACGCCGACAGCTCTGTATATTTTACATACCCCGCCTGCTGATCCTTCAAAGACATGCCGTCTCGGACAGCGATATCCTGTGTCAGCCGTACTTTTACGCCTGGCTTTATTTCCGGCTCTGTCCGCATCATTTTTGCTACGTCTGCGCGAAATCCATCCATGCTCAGTCCAAAGCGGCTCCACACATGCGCCGGGTCTGCATGGTTTGACGACAGTCCCGCGGCGGCTCCCTCTGCATGGGAAGAAATCACATACATCCCATTCGCCAGCTTTGCCTGTGGATTCCAACCGTACCTCCTGCAAATGGACGCGCACAGCTCTGCTGCTGTCTGATATCCCCGCATGATATCCTCCCTGGCTTTTTCCGGATTTCTTACGGTATAATTTGCTCCTCCTATATAAGAAATGTAATCCGACTCACAGATTTCCATCGTAATCAAATGGTTATTTCCCCATCCGGCATCCGCCCAGCTCCTTACATTTTCGGGAAGAAACTGCAGAACCTTCCCCGAAGTATCCGCATCTACACAGTAATGAACACATGCCGATACTGCTTCCTGGTTCCAATAGTCTGCTACGGCCTGCGCCGTTCCCTGCCCGGTGCCGATGGTATGTATCTGGATTCCGATTTTCTCACAGATTGCGCCTGTCTGATAGCATCTGTTTTCTGTCAGATAGTTTTTCACAATATTCAATCCCATTGCATCCTCCTTCCGAACCTCTTATTCTCCATGCTGCCCTCCTCTTTTATCAGCCAAATGTAAATCCTGTATCTCCTTATACATCTTTGTTATCATCCCATTGCCGCCCAAATCATGGTAAGCCTGATACATCTCCACGAAATTCTGATAGGCGTAAGATGGAATCTTTCCCTTCGCCATATATTTGTCGTGGTACTCCATAAGCTGTACCCGCAGAAGAAGCATCGTTCCCCTGCCGTTCGCATCCCTGTCCCGCTTCTGGCGCTTTAAAAGCCAGACAATATATCCCAGAACAACCGGAACCGCAGCAGCATACGTCTGCATCAAGATTTCCGACATCACATCCTCACCCCCTGTCTCCTGGACACCTCACCAGTACGGGCAGCCCATCCCCCCTGCTTTCTGCCCGCACGTGTCAGGCGTCCGCTAAAACACCTTATCAATCGTTACTTCTGGTTCTTTTAAGCCGTTCAGCTCCAGGTGCTCGTTATACAGCAGAAAAAATTTCCTGGGCGTCATCTCAAGCACCTCGCTCTGCTGAAAATTCATTACTTTACATCCGATGTAGAGCAGGCGAGCCGTGTTCATTCGCTCCGCCTGCTCTCCCCGTTTGGGGAGGCAAACTCATCCGGTTCTGGCAGCGACAGGCCGTATGCCTGCAGGACAGCCATGGTCACTTCCAGCACATTTTCCTGGGTAATCAGCCATCCCGCCTCCTGCTCGGTATATGTTTTCAGCCCTTCCTGCGGCAGCCTCTCTGCTTCATCATTCAAGAGTGCCATTGTCAGATAGCGCAGTGTCTTGATAGACTCTTTCTTGTCCGTCAGCCTGTTAACAACTTCCTCCAGGCTGCAGTCATAGTGATCCTGTACATCATCCACCACATTCAAGGTAAAGAGAAAATGTCTCTCGACGCCGTCCAGCATGACGGCATGTCCCAGCGGTCTTAAATCACTCATATTCTGTCCTCCTATTCTGCCGCAGCCGCGATATTTGCTTTCTGGTTCAGCCATGCTACAGCTTCCTCTTCCGTCGCAAATTCCGCCTGCTCTTTCCACACACCGTCGTCGCCCTGGAACACGGTTCCTTCGATGGTCGGCGTCTGGAATGCCACAGTTTCTCCCCTGGTATCTGTCTCATCGTTCGGCTCTGCAAATTTCACCTTTCTGAGCCATTTTGCCATGTAAGATGGTTTGCTGTCCCTGATGACTTCCCCGTAAAAGCCCACGCCCAGGAACGGTGAAATATCGTTTACGGATGCCGTCACCAGCGCCGGGGTTTTTCCGTCCTCTGATGCTTCCGTAAATGTATGCCCCAGCATCTTTGCGTAGATAAGCTGCGTCATATCGTCCACATTCAGGGACAGTGTCCCGTCCTTAAATGATTTATCAGACTCCGCGATTCCATCATCTGCATAAAGCTTTACATCGTTGTTGTTTGCTGTAACAGACGCTTTGATTGCCCTCGCAATCACAAATCCTGTGTCATATGTTTTTCCATCTGCCTTTAAGGGTGCTGCCACCGGGTACTTTAATCCAATCTTTGCCATTTTTTATTCCTCCATTTTCTTTGTTTTGTGCGCATACTCTGGTATGCTTTTACTTTGTTATTTTTCAGAACTTTCCCGGGAAACAAAACACCCCGTATCTGTACGGGACGCTTTGAACTGTTCTTTACATTGTAGAGGATAACACCTCTTCATGGTGACATTCAATGACAACTTCCAATATTTTTTCGATACTTTTTAATGCCTTGTCATGAATGCGGTATATCTGCCTCAGCTCCATATCTATTTTCCCGCTTATTTTTTCCCATTCCATCAGCCGCAGATAACGATAGGACATTACTTCACGCTCTGTTGCCGTAGGAAGCTGCTCAATCACCTCTTTCACTTCCTGAAAGATTTTGATTCTCTGATATCTCGCCGCATGTATTCTTTCCTGCGTTTTCTCTATCTCAGCCATGTAATCTGACAAATCAGTTTTCCTTCTTCCTCCTCTGGGCATATCCGAATACCGGATACTTTTCACATTTTTCTGCATCTCATCCAACTCCTCCAGTTCTTCCTCCAGCCTCTTCACATCCTTCTTCCCCTCTCGGTAGCGTAGAAGCCATTGCTTTATCTGGTTCTTATCCATAAAAAATCCCCCCTTTTGAATTTCTTCTTGCATTTAGTTCGGAAATCAGTTATTCTATCCCTATAAGTACTCTGTACAAAAGATTTTGTTCTGATTTCAAAACTTTATGGCCTGATTATAGTTCGGTATTCCAAACTTGTCAAGGACATTTTGTACGGATATCAAAATTTTAGAGGTGCTTTTTATGTATGAGATCTATTGCAGGCTGCGCGACGAGGCCGGATACAAAGACGCAGATGTCGCGCGGGAAACAGGAATCACAAAATCTACTTTTTCTGACTGGAAAAACGGCAGAAGCTGCCCAAAAGACGAAAAGCTCCGTAAAATCGCAAAGCTTTTCGGCGTATCTACAGATTACCTGAAAACAGGTGAGGAAGCGCAGCCCATTTACTACCTTGACAGTGAAACTGCCAGAGCTGCACAGGAAATGTACCAAGACCCAGATATGCGTTCTCTCTTTGATATGAAACGGAAAATGCCGGCAGACCGTTTTGCCGCCCACATCAAATTTATGAAAGAACTTTACGAAAAGGAAAACCCAGACGAAGGAGGGTGTTAAATGGCAGAAAACATTAATATACAGATGATTGACATGGACGTCATGATTCCAGAGCAGGTTGTCCAAAATTCCGATGGAAGCTACACGATTTTTCTCAATGCAAGACTGAGCCATGAACGCCATTTGGAAACCTATGCACACGCCATGAATCATATCCTGAATCATGATTTTGATAAGCAAGACGTGCAGGAAATCGAGTATGACGCCCACAAGACAAAACTAATTGGATAACTGGCAAACTCAAAATCCCCCGCCTGCGGCGATGGGATTTTTGCACATCTGAGTCACTTTCATGCGGTTTGTGCGGTAAACGCCCAAACCTGCATGAACAGTAACACATTATATATCTAATTGCAACTATTCAGACACTAATTCCGGTTTGTCGGGGAGTTTATCTCTTACCCCGAATAGTCACGGAACCGATAGTATCCACGCTTACCCCGGACGCTGGTGCACCTGCCATATATCCCACACGGACAGGGACAACGCGCCAGTGAGCTAACGATTAACTACAACTAATGCGCTCAGGAGAGCCTTCGCGCATAAGTTTCCGTAAATCGTGGATCTCAC
>JBCLQO010000027.1:0-34529 GCA_041223665.1 Lachnospiraceae bacterium 46-15 | reverse complement strand
GCGTTGTCTCCGTCCGTGTGGGATATGCGGCAGGCTTCCCGGCGTCCGGCGTAAACATGGGGACTATCGGTTCCGTGGCTGTCCAAAGTAAGCACAGAAGCTGTCAGCTCTATAACTTTCCGGGGTAAGCGACAGACTCCCCGACAAACCGCAATTTGACATTTAAATGGCTACAGCATAAGCTGCTGGCAAATGGTTCACAATGAATTACAAAAGCCGCTGCGGAACATACAAAATGTTCCACAGCGGCTTCCTATACCGCTTATTCTTCTGTAGTTTCCTGCTCAGACGTTTCGTCATGAGGTTCTTCTTCCGGTTCTGCAGCAGCTTCCGGTTTCGGCTCTTCGTCGGGTTGCGCTTCAGAGACTGCCTCGGCCTGCGGTTCTGTTTCTACATCTTCTTCCAGAATCACCTCGACTTCTTTCGCCTCTTTCAGCTCTTCTTCGTCCACATCTGTATCCACTACTTCTGGCTCTGGATATTTCGTTCCACACTCGGGACAAAACATTCCTTTTTCCGGAAGCTTCGCAGAACAGTTCGGACATACTCTGACGTTATCCAGCTTACTGATATGTTCTTTCAGCACAGATATCCGTTCTTTTATTTCCCCTGTCTTCTGAACCCCCTCTGCCAGAGCTTCTTCAGGATCGCCGCCATGCAGATTACAGTACATTTCACCTATTTCTGCATAAACTTCCTTAAGCTGGCGCTCTTCTTCTTTCACCTGCATTTTGAGGTTGCTGCTTTCTGCCATATCTTTCATTTTCTTAGCCATACTCTGGCTTGTCTGTGAAATTTTCTGGCCTGTTCTGGTTATCGTGTTTCCTAAATCATCAATAAATGCCATGTTGAAATCCTCCTTTTTCATTTTATGATAATTTCGTCCCGCACATGTTGCAGAACGCAAATCTGCTATTACATTTCTCACCGCATGAAGGGCAAGCTTTGTATTTTTCCCTCCCAGCAGACATCTCTTTACCCTCTGCCGGTTTTTTGCTATCAATAGCTGCAAACTCCTTTTCCTCTGATGCCGCGGCAGCTTCTTCCTCCATATGGAACTGCATAATCGGTTCTTTATACGCATATACCGAAGTTTCTGTATTCTTTCCCAGCTCCCCTAAATTCCTGCATGCCCTCAACAGAATCATAATAAATTCAAAAGCTATGCGCACCGCAAGGTTTCCGCCCACCAACAACACAAGTCCCCGAGTCAGTTCCACTACGGAAAGCGACATAAACAGCCCGATTCCCGTACACAGGCAGGCCGTCAGCACATAACAGAATTTCAGAACATCCTCTATAATGCAAAACCTGAAATTCAAAAAATCATACATCCTTGCCAGTCTTCCGGTAAAACGCTTCTCATTTTTCTTGCTCATAAATACAAAAAAAATCACAAACGCACCTAAAACACCAAACACCAGACCCAACACTTCCATTACCATAGCAAAGCCTGCTACACTTACATGAATCATCCCTGTCCCCTCCTTCATCTATTCCACAGATACCGATTGCCTCAGTCAGCTGTTAGATAATATTATACGACGTATAATATAAAACTGCAATATAATCTTTTCTATTATACAAAATCTTAAGAATAGTTATAATATCTTTATAAACGCCTATCCGCAAAATATTTAAGCCCCTTATCTCTTATACAAAGAGCTTGAATACTTTTCAAAAATCAACCCGCTTTTTCAAAGAAATTCATCTTTCCAAGTTGCTGCGGTATTCTGAGGGCGAAACATGGAACCATTTCCGGAATGTTTCTGCATAATAGCTGGCTCCGTTGAATCCGGCAGCATAAGCCACCTCCGTGATGCTCCTGTCTGTAGTGCGCAGCAGCTCCGCACTGCGGTTCAGCCGATAGACGGTGAGATATGTATTTGGCGTCTGATGGAAATAAGAGCTGAACAGTTTACAGCATTTGCTCTGCCCGATTCCTCCAGCCGCCGCAATCTGTGAAAGCGATATTTTCTCATGGTAATGCTTCTGGATAAAACCTGTCATATTTTTGAGTATGGATAAATCGCTGGAACACGGCTGCTCTTCACTATCTGCCCCCGGCATATTTTCATAGACAGACGCCCATATCCAGCTGAAAATACCCTGTATCTTCAAAGGGGCTGTTGCTGTATCCCGAAGTCTGTATATCTCCTGGGTTCCCTGGATAATATCCTTGTGCCATCCTGAATTTGCAAGCTTTATATAGGGGATATTATTGTTATGCAGCACTGGTGCGGCATAATTCCTCTCCAGCTCAGGTGTCAGGCACAGCACAAGCGGATGCACAAGTACGCAGATAAACTCACACTCGTTATGTTCCTCAGAAAATCCAAAATGCATCTGGCGGGAATTTACAAAAATCCCCTGCCCGGTTTCCAAGTCTTCTATTTTTCCGTTAATATTGTACGACATTCTTCCGTTCAGAATCACAAGAAGCTCTATATCGTCATGCCAATGAGGTGACGCGGCATAATTCGGATATTCACTCAAAAAAGTGTGCAAGATATAAAATGGATATTCCGCATGTCCATAAGGTATATTTTCCGATTTATCCTTATTCAGCTCTATCCATCTCTTCATGTTGCCACCTTCCCGCGCAGGATTGTTATATATTTAAACAAAATACTGATATATTTTTTATTTTTTTAACAATATAATTATAGTGCATAGGAAAGGTGCATGTCAACGGAATCCCTGCGCAGGAAATGAAAGGAGAATTGCTTTATGAGCATGAAAGATAAAATGCACACTGGCGAGCTTTATCTGCCAAATGACGAAGAAATTATGACGGGGCAGCTAAAAAAATTAGACCGTCTCTATGATTTTAATGCGACACGGCCGACAGAGCTCGATAAAAGGTCTGCACTTCTTAAAGAAATGTTCGCCGAAATCGGTGAAGAATGCTATATTGAACCGCCGCTTCACACGAATTTCGGAGGCGGGCATGTGCATTTCGGCAAAAACATTTATGCTAATTTCAACCTGACTCTCGTAGACGATACCCATATCTACATCGGCGACTATACAATGATAGGGCCTAATGTCACCGTAGCCACCGCAGGCCATCCTATCTTTCCCCAGCTCCGCAGAGAAGGTTATCAATATAATGCGCCTGTCCATATCGGGGAAAACTGCTGGCTTGGCGCAGGAGTAATTGTACTGCCCGGAATCACTATCGGAGACAATACCGTTATCGGCGCAGGCAGCGTTGTGACAAAAGATATCCCGGCAAATGTTGTGGCCGTAGGAAATCCCTGCCGAGTGCTCCGCAAAATCAATGAGCACGATAAAATTTATTATTTTAAAGACAGGAAAATCTGATAATCTACAAAAAGGGCTGCCATAATGCAGCCCCCTCTTACTTTTCTCTATCATATATTACGAAAGTTTCCTCCAATGTATCCTGAAATCCGTTTTGCCTATATGGATAATATCATCACAATTCAGGACATACGGCTGGCTTACCGGCACGCCGTTTACCCAGGTGCCGTTTTTTGACCCCTGATCCTGGAGAACAATTTTCCCGTCAAAATATGCCAGTACACAGTGAACCCCTGACATATGTCCATCCTCTGGAAAGGCATAATCTGCTTTTTGGCTTTCCCTTCCCAGCGAAGCCTCTCCCCAAATTCGTATCTCATATGTAGTTTCCTCTGCAAGCCCGACTTTTGTCAGATACACCACTGCTGCTTCCTCAGGCTCTCCGGCAGCCTTTTCCGCTTCCTTTTTTGCAGAGACTTCTTCCGTTTTTTCCTTTGTGGCGCTTTCCTGCTCCGATAAGCTATCTTCCTTCTCTGGTATCTTTATATCTGTCTGTTCCTCTGCTTTTTTCCGTCCGCGTTTTTTCACTGCCTGCACAACAACACCCCCAACTGCCACTATCGCTGCTATGGCAATCATCCACACCGGAACTATATTTCCATCTTCCTGATTCTTTCCTGTTTCACTGGCGGCTGTTTCCGTCTCTTTTGGCGTTTCCTTCTGCGTCTGACTTTCTGTCTGTGTCTCTTTTCCTGTTTCCTTTTTCAGCCCCAATTCATGCTCCGCTACCATATAGCCATCGCTCGCTTTTCCCAATCCTTCCACATCCAGCGTAACCTGCAGATATGCCTGTCCATTTCCCGAACGGCACTCTGACAAATCCCCCTGGAGAATAAGTCCATCCCCTATAGACTTTCTAATCCTCGCCGCCCCATTTTCAATAGAAATGTCCTCTACGCCAAAGGCTGTATGCAGCCCTCCGGCCGACTGACGCGCGAAACTTCCAAGGATTTTGGCAAACTTCTGCTGTTCTTTCGAAGGATTATCATCGAGTACAGCCACGGTATATACCGGAATTCTTATCTTTTCCAGACAGTCACTAACTTCTTCCCTAGTAATCCCTGCAGCCTGATCATCCTCTCCATCCGATAGTACGATTAATGCCTTTCGGGAAGCTGTCTGTCCTGCGGAATCCAGCATCTTCAGGGCCTCCACCATCCCTTGATATAAGTTCGTATCTTCCCCCGAACTATTTATCCTGTCTATCTGCTTTATCAGCTCCTTTTTTCTTCCTGTAAACTCCCCTTCTGAAAGGCTATCCCCAAAAGTAATCAGACATGCCCTATCCTGCTTTCGCAGCGTTTCAACTTCTGCTTTTAGGAAATCTTTCATTTTCTGAAGTTTATCCTCATGGATAGAACCGGAAACATCTACCAGGTAAATATAGGATACCGCTTCCTCCGTATCAGAAAAATACACAGCTTCTTCGCATGGAATCTCTGTTCCCCCCAGCGTTATCTGAAAATTTTCCGATGTGAATGCACACTCTTTCCGTTCTGGCGATGCATTCACATAGATAAACAGTTTCCCGTTTTCTGCACGTATATTCCCTACAGCTACTTCTAATAGCCTTGCCCCAAATACCCCCGCTGGATATAACAGAACCAATGCCAGTATCAGGCATATCCCGCCTGCAAATCTCTTTTTTCGTTTTCTCACTTTTCCTCGCCCTCCACATAATAAAAAACAGCCGCCGCCGAATAATTGTCATTTTTTTCCGTCGCTTTCTTTTTCAGCCTCCCCTCCATGCCGTTCAGCCATTCGGAAGGCTCATCCGTTTTCAGAAGCTCGATTTCCATTTCTTCTTCCAGTACATACTCCCAAAATCCATCCGTACACAGCAGAAATGCATGGAATACCCCATCCTCCAACATCATTTTCCTGACATCCGGACGGACACGCCCAGACGTGCCAAATGCCCGCAGCACTCTGTTTCTATCCTCATGAAAACGTATCTGTTCTTTTGTAATCTCCCCGGCAAGCGCTGCCATTTGAGACACGCTGTGATCCATGGTCTGCATTTTCAAAGCTCCTTCTCGGAAATAATATAGCCTGGAGTCCCCCAGATGTGCCCACCATGCTGCCCCTTCTTCCAGAAATAGGCTCACGCAGGTAGTTTTCATTTTACAGACAGCAGTCTGGATATCCAGCACCTCCTGGTTTACTTGCTGATACACCTCTGAAATCCATGCCTCATCTACTTTCTGCATTTGGGAAAACGCCTCTTTTATCCGTATCGCTGCTATGGAAGAAGCCGTCTTTCCACCGCCATGACCGCCCAACCCGTCCGCCGCCACCACACATTGACGCCGCCCTTTTTCAAACACGCTGACACTGTCCTCATTGTAATCCCGGCCGCCCTGTTCTGAAAGCACTGCTATTTTCACCATGATGCCATCCTCCTAAAATTCGATTTCAAAGACCTGCCCATATCCAACCATAACCCTGTCCCTGTTTTTTATCCTCGCCGCTTCCCCTCTCACAAGCCTTTTTCCGTTGAGGAAGGTTCCATATGTAGAGTTCATATCCTGAAGAATTACCTCCTGCTCGTTCCTGTCGATGAACAGACCACAGTGCAGACGGCTAATACCTGCAGTCCCCTCCGGAAACACAAGCTGGCAGTCCGCAGCAGACCTCCCCATTATCAGGCTGTCTGTCAGCGTAAGGCTGTTCCCGGCATAAATCCCTTTTAATCCGTAAATACGGACAGCCGGAAGAAAATCTCTTTTTCCTTTACCGGAAAAACTTTCTCCCATAACTTCACACCGGAACTCCCGTATACTGCTGTAACGGTTTTGCGCTTTTACCGCAAGCCCCTTCATAACTGCCCTCGCACTGTAAAAAGGCATTTCCGGCGCCAGAACCCGTATATCCTCAATTTCATCTTTTTTCAGCCTGCTTGGAGCGTCAGGTATCACTTTTCCGGTAAGCGCCCTGTACATCGTCGCTGACAGGGCATACACATCCGTCCAGGGTCCCTGCCTCCCACGGCTGCTGTATTGTTCCACCGGGGCATATCCCTGTTTCAAAATAACAGAAAGGCTTCTGTTCTGATTCCCATAAGCAGCCCGCGCCGCCCCAAAGTCCAGCAGCTTCACTGTTTTCCCTACGAAGATATTGTCCGGACTGATATCCCGGTGTATCACATAGTCCTGATGTACCCTCTCCAGTGCATCCATTACCGGAAGGACAATCTGCATTGTTCTGGAAAAGTCCAGCTTCCCGCCGTTCTTCTGGAGAAACCTGTTCATGTCCATACCATCCAGATATTCCATCACATAATATGCCGTCCCATTTTCCCGAAATAACTTGTAGATATGGATGATATTAGGATGCCCCCTATACTTATGAACCGTCCGCGCTTCATCATAAAACCGATTCAAACCGTATTCAAAATTTTCCCGGCGGACAGGATGAACCTCTAGTTTGCCCGGCGACCGCATCCCTTCATTTGCAGGCATAAATTCTTTAACCGCCACTTTGACTCCCCGACTCAAATCTAAACCGAGATAAGTAATGCCAAAACCTCCCTGACCCAGCATACCCCCTATGAGGTATGTCCCATGCAAAATAACTCCCGGAGTCAGCGCCCCAAACTGGCCGTTTCCAAATCCACGCTTTGTCCCGCATTTTGCACACCTCCCGTTTCCCATGGAAAACTCCATACATTTCAGGCATAACCTGCCAAAATCCAGCTCCATCGCTTTTCTTTTACTCCTGCGCATATTCTAAGATGATCGCTGTGTAATTATCCTGCTCTCTCAGGTTCTTTTCCTGAATCATCCTGTCTATCGCAATACCGCTCTCTGTTACCGGAAGCCTCATAGCCGCACTGATTTCTTCATCTGTCAAAGCCCTAAATACGCCGTCAGACATGAGGACAAGCCTGTCCCCGTCCTCCAGCTGCATAGGGCGGATGTTCCTGTCAATCTTTTTGAGCCTTCCTATACCGATATAGCTGGTGAGCGCACTGCGCTGCGGATTGTTTGCCGCTTCCTGAGGCGTGATTTCCTTGCGAGCGGCTTTTTCATCAAGTTCTACTCCATACACATGCTCCCGGTTAATCTGTAACAGCGTCCTGTTGCGATACAGGCACAGACGGCTGTCACCCACCGTAATCCAATATAGCTTTCCGTCCTGAACCAGCGCCGCCACCAAGGTAGAACCGCCTCGTTTCCCTCCGGAAGCTGCCAGCAGCCTGTTTACTTCGTCATTTGCCTGATTCAGCAGTGCCAACAGTTTCATTTCTCCTGTCGTCCGCCCGCCCATCCTGTCAAAATTCCGGAGCATTGTCATCGTCACCAGCGCACTTATCTCATCGCCCTTCTCCATTCCTCCCATTCCATCCGCCACGATTGCCAGTACCCCCGGTCCTGCTGTCGGTATCCCCTGCCCTTCCCGGGACATTCCGAAAGAATCCTGCTGCCTGTTGCGCTTTCCAATATTGTGTACTTTTCCTACATGAAGCCCAGGAAGCTGCTTCGTCTGCATTTCCCCAGAGGCTGACGCCATGCCAGGTGCTTCCTCCATATCTTTCAGCGTATTCATCCTTCTATAAGACGGTGTGTCCTCCATCATATTCTTTCTACTCCGCTTCTTCCTGGTACGTCCCAAAACAATTGCAATTCCAATCCCCATAGCAATTATTGCCGCTGCTGCACCACCTATCAGCATTACCCTGTCTTTCGGTATCCCTCCTGTCTCCGTCGAAGCTTCTGTTTCTATCTCAGTTTTCTCTTGTCTTTCTTTTTCCGTCTGATCTGCTGTATCTTCCAATTCTTTCTCAGAGCTTTCCATCCCGACATTCGTCTCCGCCAGATTCTCTTTGCCTATTCTCTCGTTTTCTGCCAGCCTGCTCATTTTTGCCACTCAAACCTTTCCCCGCAAAATGGGATAAACACCAGCTTCGTGCATCCGATTTCTATCTCATCATACGGCTCCAGCGTTACCATACCCAGCACCGCTTTCCCATTTACACGGTTAATGCTGCGCCCTTCTCCCGGCGCAAAATAAAACAGGTTTTCCCGTGTATCGTAAGCAATTACTGCATGGCGCTCCCTGGAAATCGTTTCATCCCCGCGGATGCATATATCCATCTTTTCCCCGCGTCCGATAAAGTTATTATCCGAATGTATCCGGTAGTCCCGTCCTTTCTCCGGCCCACTGACGCTTACCAACCAGCCCGTTACCGGATCCATGCCTAGCCGCTGCGCCACAATTCCAATTGTTTTTCCTCCTCCGCGGCCAACAGGCGCACCTTCGGAAAGTCCCTCTGAGACAGGCGCTGTCTTAAAGCCGGCTGTCTCTGGCTGGAAGCCTCCGCCCAAGGGCATTGTCCTTCCAAAATTTTCAGTTTCCCCGCCTATAGGAAGCGTATCTTCGAGTCCCGGAATATCCCCCAGACCCAGTGTTTTTCCCACTTCCGCAGGATTTCCGGCATTTGGGGCATTCAGGCATGTCGGGCACTCTGAATAAATCGACGCGTCATAATAGTGTCCTTCTTTGCATTTCTTCAATTCCATCGTTGTATCCTCCTAGCATGATAATTCTTTTCTGCAGCAGTTTTTTGTTTCTGGCAGCTGCGCTACATTTTGATTTCAAACTTATATTTTTCTGATGCAAGATAAAATTTTACATGATTCTGAAGCTTATATGGAACATTCGGTTCCAGCCGCTGCCCATTTGAAAAAAATGTTCCATAGCTGGATTTCCTGTCTATCAATACCGGATATCCCTGCTTCACCTTTATCTCACAATGAATGTTACTGACTCCTTTCGTATCCTGTGAAAATACTACATTTGCCTGCCCGCTGCTTCTCCCAAACACAAGACTTCCACCCTCCGTCAGATGGTATCTCTTCCCACTTTGAATTTCTCCAATAGCTGTCACCGTAAGGATTGCCTGCCCTGCTGCCTGAAATGGAACCGGGACAACTCCCTGGACGGAAACTCCTGGCTGGCTCAAAATTGGAGTTTCCGGCTGAATCGCCGCGGCGCGCTGGCTGACGGCCACTATCTGACGAATACATTTACGTAGTATACGCAGTAAAATAAGCCAGCCCACGATGATTAACAGGCCATGATAAATATAATATTGCTGGCACTTTCCCAGGAACACCACCATGCCCTCCGGCAGCATTCCGAGCAGCTGCACAGGGTTCAGATTCCAGAGGGTATGCAAAACAAATGCCCCTAGCAGGCTCAGGATTACCAGCGGATCCGCAAAAGATTTGAGCTTCAGTTTTCCTGTGCCTTTTTTAGCAAGGCCCAGCGCACCCCCATACATGGCTCCCCAAAGCACATGACCGCCAAATGCCAGACATGCGCGCAGTACCAGGATATTTGTCGCTGCTGTCCGTGCGGCTGCCATAATCTCTCCCTGTTGGCTCCCCAGACTTTCTATAATTCCTGCCACCTCCCGGGAGGACAGCTGGGGATTCTGGCTCCATGTATTTACAAGCCAGTTGATAATGGCATCTGAATAATTTGTATTGTATGTAGACAGCCCATACCCCGCCGTCTCAATTGCCCCAAATCCTGCGCCGATTGCACATCCTGCCAGAACCCCTTCCAGACCATACTTGTATTTCCCCAGGCTCATTAACACACATATGACCGTAAACTTTGCAATTTCTTCTGGCAGAGGGCCCTGCAGCGCCTGGGGGATATCGGGAATCAGCAGATGCAGGTTCCCTGTTCCCATCATAGACAGCAGCCCCCCAAGCAACATCAAAAATACCATCTCGAAAATTGAGATTGTGCCGGGAATATTCATTTCCCAGAAAAACATCACAACCATAATCAGAGGAAAAAAGGCTGTTATCAAGTATACTGAAAAGTCCAGCCCCCGCAGAAATCCTCCGAAAATATTCCAGATAAAGACTGCCAGCACAGAAAGCAGTATCCCTATTACCCCAAACCTAAGGAACAGCCAAGGCTTCTGCCATTCCTCCAGCATCTTTGAAGGTTCAGGCACATAGCCGCTGATTCCGCGGACTAGCACCTTCCCTCTCTGCTCCTTCGTATGAGGCTTCATTACATCCGAAAAGACATCTTTCCAGGAAAAATCTTCCGACAGGTTTGCCGCTTTATAAAAAAATGTATGGTTCATTCTTTGTCCTCCTACTGTACCTGAAAAGTATTTACTCTCTCTGCCAGGTAAAAACTGTCGCCCCGGTGCAGTTCATAAGGCATATTAGCCGACAGCCGTGTCCCGTTACCCAGGAACGTTCCGTAACTGGATCCCAAATCCGTAATAAAAACTTTTCCTCCCGTCATCTCCACTTTACAGTGCATCCCGCTGACTCCTCTGGTATTCTGGGGATAAACTGCCGTACACCAGGCAGGATTCCGTCCGAAAATCACCGCTGCTTTCGAAATGTTAAACGTTCTGCCCTGAAGACAGCCTCCTGTACCGTACACTGTTACTGCTGCCTCCACTCCTGACCCGGACATTCTACCCGACTCATATACAGCCTCCTGTAGCATCTGGTTCTCCAGAAATACCGTATGCCCGCTGCCTCCCCGTTTCTTTTTATTATTTGTATAGACAAACAGACTTCCCCCGATTGCCGCAATAACAAGCAGGAGCAGGGGCATAAAGTAACTGTCATGCGCCAAATCCGGCATACTATAATCCTGGATCCCGGCTTGCGGCTCTGTTTCTTCCCGCATACCTGTCTGAGTTTCCGGCGTTTCCTTTCCTTCCCTCGGGGATTCGGTATATTCCTGCTCATTTCCCTGAGGTTCCCCTACTGATGGATCGCTCCTTTTATTTTCCCCATACGAGGAGCCGCCCCCGCCAAAAATAACGTCGGCTATCCTGTCTATACTTAAAATCAACCGCTGCTCCCCATCTATGGTAAGCGGCGCCATGATTCCTGCCAGCTTTCCTCCCTCATTGATTGCCGGAGCGCCCAAATATACCGAATCAAATTCTTTCAGCAGAGAAACATACTTGTCACCTTTATTCTCATGAAAGTCACTGATATATCCCTCATCCGTCACCAGCCTGTCATTCTCCGTATCGTAAGCGGCAAACAGAATCTTGTCCCCGTTAGACAGCTCCCCGTTGCTACATATTTCATCCTTTGTATAACCTCCATAGCTTTTATCCGTTACGAAAAGAGAAGCCCCGCCTCCTCCGGTGGCGTATTCCATCTTGATCTCTGTACCATCTTTCACCTTAATCGCCATACATTGATACTGTTTCCAATCAACATCCTCACTGGTAACCACGATAGAAAACTGGCCTGCATCAATCAATACCCCCGTTCGGATGGCGCCCTGCTGTGTCTCTGTAGCCTTCCCTCCGACAATTACCAGCGGATTCTCCTCCTGTGCTGCTGAAGCATTCGCCCGCTCCGGGCAGACTGCCAGGCATAACAGCGCCCATACCACAGTCAGCATGGCTCCTGCCTGCTGCCAATTACCATTTTTGCTCTTTCTCCTGCCGTCTCCCAACATACGGAAAATCTTTCTGCTGATTTTTTCCATTCTCATCCTCCGTCTTAATTTTTCTTCTCTCTTTCGTAATTTTCAAATCTACCGCTATCTCCATTTCAGACCTGCCATCTGTGGCTGCACCTGTATCAATCCGTCAGCTTTTCCATTCTCACCCTGCCGTCTAACTGCATAGAAAACATATATCCATCTTGTATCTTTGCATTTTCTCCCGTTCCCATGGTGCCCATCGCAAAATAAATTCCGCTTGTCCCATCATAAAATGGATAGAAGCATACGAAACTGTTGTTGTGTGCATTTACGATATAATGTTCTCCGCTCTTATAGATAACAGCAATCTGTCCTTCTGTCTCTCCGTTTTTCCGCCGCCCTGCATACACAGATTCGCCGTCCTCTCCCAGCCAATATTCTGTATCTGCATCCTTCACCAATTCCCCATCTTCCCAAACCCCAGTGGTAACCGTACCGTCCCCGCCGATATTAATCCATCTTCCAACGCACATTCCTTCTTGGCAGAGATATTCCAGTCTCCCGCCATCCGTGGCTATCTGCACACAGGGACCGTTTACAGCCCCGTCCGCACAGTTTACTATCTGGCGCGCCCCATTTTCAAAATAATAAATTCCGGGGCCATGCTGCTTCCCATTGCTGAACTCGCCTTCATAATGATCTCCGTTCTCATAAAACTGTGCGCCCCAGCCATGTGGCTGCTGGTTGCTGACTTCGCCCACATATACCAGATTATTATCATAAATGATAACGGATTTCCCGGAAGATTTTGCAGAAGTATAGATAGAACCGTTTCCCTCTTTCAGCGGGAAAGGAGACAAATCTTTTCCTTTTTCCAATACCTTTACAACCTTTCCGCTGACTTCATTATATACGGCTACAAGCCCATCCGTTATTACATCTTCATACTCTCCTTTATAGGTCTGATTTGTACTTGCAAAATGCCGGATGCCAAATTTCTGCACATCCGATTGCTCATTTCCTTTAAACCAGCCTCCATCGCCATAAGTACACTTTCCATATACATATTTTCCATCTGAAAAGTATCCCTCATACTGCCTTCCTTCCAACGTTCCTTCAACATAAGTCTGCTTTCCCTCCCCAATCATATTGCCCTCTCCATTAAAGAACCCTTCCAAACGGCTGTGTCCATATTTATCCATACGCATTTCCCAATGCGCTTTCGTCTTTCCCTTGAATTCATCAGACTCCAACACTTCTTTCGCCTCCGCCGACAGCCGCGCGGCTTCTGCGTCTGCCTCCGTCCCGTTTTCTGATGTATCCTGTGCCATCTCCGTTCCCCAGGATTCCTCCTGTGCTATCCTCTGTTCTGTTTCGTCCCAGCCCTGTTTTGGCCTGCTCACCGGCTTATGCTCTTTTTCTCCGCCCGATCCTATGAAATAAAGGATAACAATAAGCGCAGCAGCCGCTGCACCCAGCTTCATCCACCGCATCTTTTTCCCTTTTTCCGCCGCAGCCCTTCCGTCCCATTTTAAAATGCCTTTTTTCTTTTGGGGTTCGGAAGTCAAAGGCTCTGCCTGGAGATTTTCCGCAAACGTCCTATGTGGCGGCGCCGCTGCGCCCAGATTTACTTTTTCCTGATACAGCGCAGACATCAGCTCCTCCATATCCGCAAGCCTGTCCTTTTTATAAACCGCCAGCCCCCTCATAAGCGCTGCTTCCTGCTGCGGGCTAATAGATACACCCAAAGCCAACGGTGGCTTCAAATCATCCTCGCTCATCCTGTCCAGAGATTCTAACGGCAGTTCTCCGGTAATAGCCCGGTACATTGTCGCACACAGAGCATACACATCCGTCCATGGCCCCTGTTCTCCCCGGCTCCTGTACTGCTCCTCCGGCGTATAGCCCGGCTTCAGTATTACGGAAAGGCTTTTCTCCTCCCCTGACAGATAATTTCTCGCCGCCCCGAAGTCCAGCAGCTTCACCTGTCCCTTTTCATCCACCATCATATTATCCGGACTGATATCACGGTGTATTAGCCCCTTTTTATGTACTTCTTTCAAAGATTCCATCACCGGGCGCATCATCCGGAATACCAGCTCTGCCGGAAGACGGCCGTCATTTTTTTCAAGCAGGCTCTTTAGAGTCATTCCTTCCGCAAATTCCATCACAATATACGCCGTCCCATTCTCCTGAAAGTAATCCCGTACAAACACGATTCCCGGAAGCCTGCTGAACTTTGCAAGGCTTTTCGCCTCCTCTACAAACTTGTTCAGCCCCTTTTGATAGAATTCCCGGCGGCTTCCGTTCAGCACCGATACTATCGGCGTGTACACCGCCTGCCGCGTCACATAACTGGCAGGGTAGTACTCCTTAATCGCCACTTTACACTCCAGGTTCAAGTCCCATCCCAGATAGCTGATTCCAAAACCACCTTCCCCCAGAACTTTCCCCAACACATATTTGCCATTCAGCACCGTGCCCGGCAAAAGGTGGTGAAACGCCTCCTCATACTTTCTGGCATCAAATCCGCAGTGAGGACATTCCCCTTCTCCTGTGTGTTCTTCCATACATCCTATACAACGGTTAAATTCCATACTTTCTCCCTTCTTCTGCCGTAACTGTCTTTTTACTTTCTCCTGTTTTTCCAAAATTTTATCCCACGCTTTTGTGCTGTCTGCAAATTTTTTCCGATTTTGTTTATGAAAGAAAAAGAAATGCGCCAGCACAAAAGGCTGACGCACGATATACCTGCAAAACTTATTCAATAAAAGATGTTAAAGACAGCATCCATCTTGCCGCCAAACCAAATTATTCCTCCAGCAGCTTCTTTTTCATCTCATACAACGATTCTTTTTTCTCTGCCAGATGTTCTGATATTACCCCTAGGCTTTCCTCAATGTCATCTAAATACCGATTGGCTTTCTGCTCTACGATTTCCCTCTCTGTTTCCCAGGAACGGTTTTCCGGCAGACAGCTCTCCAGCTTATCAATAACATGCTCCTGGACATAGGCCGCCTGTTCCGCATCCCATCCAGCAAACCAGTAATTGACTGAACCATAGTAATAATATCCCTTGTTGCTTTCCTGCACTTTCCCATAAATGTCATGCCAGAATTTAACCTCTTCATATTCAAAGTCAAATTCCTCGGCATGTTCCAGATGTTCCCGCAGGCTTTTCAAATCCTGAATATAAGTTTCCAGCTGTGAACCACGGCTGTTTCCAAACATCTCAAATTCTTCGGGAATAATCCCGCATTCCTCTAAAAGCGCCGGCATCTCTGAAGGAAGTTCATATTTCTCCAGATGTTCCTCTGCCTTCTGGAATTGTTTAACTGCTCCGTCCACTTCTTTCAAAGTACTCTCCCTGTCTGCTTCTTGGTTGAGATACCTTCCCACCGACAGGATTACGCCGTCATACTCTGCACTGTCTCCGTCTATGGGAAGGAAAATCTTTGCATGTTCCTCCACAACTGCCTGATATGCCTGTCCCAATGCCTCCTCTTTTTCTTTCGCGTCACAGCCTGCGGCAAACATACACATTAGTACAAATACCGTTATCCGCCCTATCACATAATTTCGAAATCCTGTCCTTCTCATATCTATCCCTCTGCTAAATCTCAATATCTGTTATCTGCTCAGCCAGCTTGCCTTTGGCTCGTTTCAACTCCTCCGCTGCCTTGTCCATTGCCGCTTTTACGCGGCTGATATCCTGCTGCCCAACCCCAATTATTTTAAAATAATCCTTGAAAATTACCGTATACCTATTGTCATCCAGAATTTTCCCCGCCTCATCCGGCTTCATATGCAGCAGTACATAATCAAATTCATAAAATACACAGGATGTATAGGCATCCAAGTACTCCCCATATGCTTCCACAATCTCCTTCCTGACTTCTGCATCCCTGTACACACTGTCGCCGCTGCACAATATCTCTTCCAGACGGACAAGACCGCTTTCCAGAAAACTCTCCATTTCCTTTGTTTTCCCACACAGGGAAGTAAGCTGCTCCATCGGAAACTCCGGGTTTATTTCCAGCAGCTTCTCCACCAGCTCCGGCTCCAAATCTACTGTTATAAGATGTTCTGCAAACCCCAGTTTCCCGTCTATCAGCTCTTTTAGCTCTTTTTTATCTTTGGGATTATTTTCTGCCACACCACTCCTGCCTGCTTCCTCAAGAACTTCCCGCTGCACTGTAATCTGGCTGCTCAGCGTTCCCATATTCGCCTGCAGGCACGCTGCCATCCTGTCCATGACAAACTGCTGCTCTTCTGTATATACTCCGTCCACAGCCCGCTTTTGGATAACCATACAAAACATTCCCGCCGCGAGAAACGCTGCTGTCACAAGGACAAATACCTGTTTCCTCCATCTCCTTCTGTTTTTCTTTACATATATTTTCCGGTTTTTCCTAAATGCCTCGGTAAGATAATCCTGAAAATTGTCATGAATCAGCCTGTAATATCCCTGTCCGTCCTTTACCAACAGACCTAAAACACCCACAAGCTGTTCTGTAATACAGTAATCAAACCACTGCGACTCATCTTTAATGTCTTTCAGCATTATCCTCGCTTTTCCCAGATACTCCGTAAAACACTTTCCAAATTCCTTCCGCTGCAGGTTTGTAAAATTATGTTTCACAGCCTCATAGAGAGCATCCAGAGTAAGAATCGATGCTTTCCGCCGCTTCATCTCCCAGGCAATTTCCGGAAGAAGATGGCACAGGATAAACCTGTGACAGAGCTGTACCGCCTCATCCCCAGCATCCACCCAAAGCTGGTGCGTCAGAAGCTGGGATAAATACATCCCTACCAAATCGTCTGCATTGCGGATTCCTTCTGGGGACAATGCTGCACCTGAATCTTCAATCTCCATAACAGCCGTCTGCAAATACAGTTCCAGCATCATTGGATTTCGCAGCAGTTCCTTCACATTCTTCCCAGCCGGAACCAGAATTCCAGCTTCCCTAAGCCTTCCCGCTGCCGCCTCATCTGCCAGCGGAAGCAGTTCTGCTGCCTGAAATGCACGAAGCCCATATTCCTGCACTTCGTCAGAACGCTCTGTCACAAGGATTCCCACCCCACTGCAGCTTCCCAGTTCTTCTATCTCTTTTAAAAGCTTCCCCCGGCGGCTTCCGGCCTCATTCAATCCGTCCAGCAGTAAAATTACATTCACGCCCTGTCCCGCTTTTCCGTTAAAAATACTCTCCAGCTCATGAAGCGCATCTTCCACATGGCGATGATTTTTGGAAAAACAGAGCCAGCGTATCATATACCGATGGATGTATCTGCTTTCCTCCGGCATTTCCTGATAATTTCTCAAAGAAATATAATACGCCACTGGAAAATCCTGCCGGTATTCTTTCATTCCCATTTTCCAAATTTCCTGGAGCAGACGGGTTTTCCCCATACCTCCCGGTCCTTTCAGTAAAATGCTTTCTCCCGCTTTCAGTCTGTTATATACGTCCTCCGCCGAAATATCTCCATTTTGAAAACTTTCAGTTTTCTGCAGCAGTTCCACCTTTTTTTGAATCAGTACAATTCTCTGGGGAAGGTATTTTTCTCCGGAAACATCTGCCCTCTTATACAATCTCCGGCTGCTTTCCCACAATGCACAGTGTGAAACTCCCCTCCCATCTATCCGGCAGATAAGCTCCTGCAGCTCAGCCTTCAGCTCTGATATGTTCTGATACCGCTTTCTCGGCAGGATATGAAGCCCTTTACGCACGATTTGGACAGCCTTCTGAACCGCAGATCCCGGCTCATCCTGAAAAACCTTCAGACTGCTTCTGAGGTTTTTCTTCAGATGGTTTCCTATCATATCCTCTTTCGAGAGGCTTTCGCCGGTAATCATACGATAAAAAACGGCGCATACAGAATAAATATCTGCTGCACAGCTAACCTCATGTTCTTCCTGCAGTAAAATCTCCGGTGCAGTATATCCTTCTTTTTCACTGAATATAAACCTTCCGCTCTCCCCTTCCATGCTCCATGTACTATTATAGTCAATGAGCATTGCCTGGTTTGGAAGCAGCAGAATATTATCCGGGCTGATGTCCAGATGCAGCAGTCTGTTTTGATGGAAATACCCCGCCGCGTCCGCGATTTTTTCCATCAATACTGCCATTTCCCGGAGCGTACCTGCCCTTCCGCTTTCCAGACGCTCCTGAAGGCTCTCCCCGCCGTGAAGAGTAAGGACAGAATAATATGTTCCATATGCTTCGTAAGAATTCAGGTTTCCCGACATCTGGGCAGGAAACTTCTCCAGCAGTTCCAAATTCGCCTGATTTCCCTGCTTAAAGCGCAGCCTGCTGTATATCATCAACTCTTCAGCTCCTGACGTATACCGGATACATCCTGCACTGTCCCGGTAAACACTGCCCTTTGGATGATAAGGATAAAGCTCCTTTATCAAGACCTTATGAGCCTGTTCCGTATTCAGCCTATCCGGATATGCCGCCTGATACACCACCGTACTGCCCCCGAAGCCCTGTACATCCAAAATTCTGTATTCCGTTTCTCCCAGCCGGATTTTATCTCCCGGCTTCCTCAAATCACGCGCATATACCATCTATCCTGCTGCCTTTCTTTTTGTACTGCTATTATTACATCAGAAATTCAAAAATCAGCAACTTTTTTCCGTTTTCAGCTCCGCTCTTCGTCAAAAAGAATTTCCAGAGCCTTTTCCAGCCGTTCACTCATCGCATCTCCTCCATTTCCTCCCGTATAGCTGGCCTTCAATGCATATAGAACCAGGCAGTCAAAAGGACTTCCTACATCCAGGCGGTTCATCCCGTAGCTGTCCAGAAACAGGTTCATCTGATTCAGGCGTACTTCCATACGCACATTTTCATCCTCATCATCCACATCCTCCAGATACGAATCCTCCTCCCAGAGTTCTTCCCCGGAATCTACCGGCTCCCATACTTCAAATTCCTCCGTCAGCAGAAACAATAGTAAAAGTACCTTTCGGCTGACATCAATATTCCCGCTCTTCATCTTGTATATGATATCCTCACTGGGCCAGTCCCTCCTGATTACCTTCTGGATATAAGAAAAGTCCCTGGATGCCGCCTGTTTTCCCTTTCCGGTATTCTTCGGTACATGCATCCGGAAAAATTTATCCGCAACTTCCTGCACAGAAAATGTGCGAAGTCCCTTCTCCGGGCTTTGAAGATAATCCAGCATCCGTACAAAAGCTTCATGGGCTGTCCGGTGCAGCCGCCCCAGCTTCCCGGCATTTGCCCGCAAAAACGCCCTCAATTCCTCATCGCTTGACACCTGCTCTTCAAACGCCCTCTGAAACTGTCTGGTATAAATCTTCTCCGTCTCTCCCGCTGGCTCGTCACTTATCGTCGAAATCTCCGGCAGCAGCTCCTCTTTCAGCGCCAGCGCATCCTCATACGTCCTCCCCATTCTCAGACAATAAGCATAAATCAATTCCTCCGGGTTCCGATAGTGAATACCCGTCTCCGATATGCTTGCAATTACCTGGCTTGCCTGCACATCATCCAACCCCAATACAAAGCAGATTTTAAAAAGCTGCTCCCTGCGCGGAACATCCGTACCATTCAGCCAGTTGCGGACATTCCGTGCCACACTTTCACGTTTCCCTCCTCCAAGCCAATACAGCCCGTCCGTTAAATCACTTTTCAAATCCCCGGTCTCATACACTTTAGACAGGACATCCCGAAACGTCCTGTAAAGAGCGCCGCTTTCCAAAAACGCAATAATTTCCTGGGCTGTCATATCCTTCCTTCTAATTTCCGACAGATTCTTGTTGGAAATCCCCGTCAAGCCATTATCCATCCTCATATCAATCCCTCTCCCAGAACACCAGCTCCCCGCTGCCGCCTGGATCGCTGCCCGCCTGAATAAAAGGTAAAAATATGTCTCTCCTGACTGCGACAGGAGAGACAAGCAACCTTTCCCCAGTGTATCTTCTTTCTGGCGGATATTTTGTTCTTAAGCTAATTATAATGTAATCTATAGACGGTTTCAAGACTTAAACTAACCTCAAAACCTGATAATTCAAGAATTATTCTTCCTTCGATAGAAAAACTTTGTTAAGCTCAGGATACATTTTCGGGGTCACAATCCCCATAACCTTTAACTCTTTCCGTATTTTCTTAACACATGCAGGGTCAATGTAGATTGTTTTCAAAAATCTTCCCTTCTCCTTTTTATATTAAAAGAAAATTTCATAAAAATAGCATATATTTTTTACTCTGTCAAGGAAGAGTATGGTGGAAAATACAGGAACATTACTTATTGGCCAACCATTTACTTTACACTTAAACCACCATTCCTCTGCGCACCATAATCATACATCTTCACCGCCTGATACTCCCCAATTTTCAGCAGATTCCCAATAATTAATTCCACATCCCTGTCTTCTTCCACTCCCAGTCTTTCACAAATCCGTCTATTTGCATCATAAACTTCCTCATAAAGCATACTGCAGACAGACCCCTCTTCAAATTCATCTTTTACCATGTTTCCTTCAGGCACGGGACACTTTTCTAAATCCCAAAGCCCATTCATTAACTTGAATATTTTCTGTTTTGCTTCCATCTTATTCTTTGCCACTCTTTCTTGTTTCATCTTGTTTTGTATCACTTTTACAACCGATTTTACCTCTCTTCTCTCCCAAAATCAACAAAAAAGTGCAAAAAATGAGACAGACTGAAACATTTTTATTTTGTCTCAATCTGTCTGCTTTTCACTTTTCCTTATTCTTTCTTATCAACCGCATGAAAACCGTCCAGCTTTGCTTTCTTGAAACTCTGGTATTCCCCTGCGTCAATCGCATCCCTGATTTCTTCCATCAAGTGATTATAAAAATACAGGTTATGGAGAACGCACAAACGCATCCCCAGCATTTCCTTTGCCTTGAGCAGATGACGGATGTAAGCCCTGCTGTAATGGCGGCACGCCGGGCACTGGCATCCCTCTTCAATCGGTTTCGAATCCAGCTCATACTTTGCATTAAACAGATTTAACTTTCCCTGATTCGTATAGACATGTCCATGCCGTCCGTTCCGGCTGGGATAAACACAGTCAAAGAAATCCACCCCTCTATCTACTGCTTCCAGGATATTTGCCGGAGTTCCCACCCCCATAAGATACGTAGGCTTGTCCACCGGAAGATAAGGAACTGTCACATCCAGAATATGATACATCTCTTCGTGGGACTCTCCTACTGCCAACCCACCTACTGCATAGCCGTCCAGCCCCAGACGCGTAATCTCCTTTGCATGTTCGATACGGATATCATCAAAAATAGCTCCCTGGTTAATTCCAAAAAGCATCTGATGAGGATTGATCGTACCCGGCTGTTCATTCAGCCAATCCATCTCCACCTTACATCTGGCAAGCCACCGGGTGGTGCGCTCCACTGATGCCTGTACGTAAGAACGCTCCGCGACGCTCGAAGGGCACTCATCAAATGCCATCGCAATTGTAGAAGCCAGATTGGACTGAATTTTCATGCTCTCTTCCGGCCCCATGAAAATCTTCCGCCCATCCACATGGGAATGGAAATAGACGCCCTCTTCCCTGATTTTCCGAAGCCCTGACAGAGAAAATACCTGAAAACCGCCTGAGTCTGTAAGAATTGGCTTGTCCCACACCATAAACTTATGCAATCCGCCCATCTTCTTTACAACTTCATCTCCCGGACGCACATGCAGATGATAGGTATTAGACAGCTCTACCTGCGTACCAATTTCCTGTAAATCCATCGTAGAAACGGCTCCTTTAATCGCCGCTGCTGTTCCCACATTCATAAAAACCGGGGTTTGTATCACACCGTGTACTGTATGAAGCTCGCCCCGTTTTGCTTTTCCATCTCTCTTCAACAATTTATACATAATTACACCTTCTTCTGCTTTTCTTAACCAATTCCTTTCCAGTATAACGAATTATCACCAATAATACAATTATTTCTTTTCCTGAAAACAGAATTACAGACAGCAGCAAAGTACCTGCCGCTGTCTGTAATTTCAGTTATACACTCTTAAATCCATATTCTACATAGCTCTCACCCCACCGCACATGAAACAGGTAATAATACCCTTTCTGGACTCCTGTGAGATACCATCTGTCTCCGCGCTTTTCCACATTGACATTCTCACCTTCCTCATCGGTATCGTTTTCCTTATCCGCACGCCAGCGGCTTACGGTAATTTCTTCTGCCTCTTTTCCCGGAAGAAGTTCTATTTCTGTCACAGATTCCGGAAACTTGATTTCCTCAATCTCCCTCCATTCTGTAATAAAGGGGGCGTCTGCAATCTCTGACTGCATCTGTCCGTCCGCATTCATCCATTTCCAGTGATAGCCTCCCTGGGTAAGCCATACCGTACTAACCATCTCATCCCCTGTATAGGACACCTGCATAATCGGCTTTTCAGACGGATCAGGCTCTGAATAAAATCCTGCTGCCAG
Source organism: Lachnospiraceae bacterium 46-15 (assembly GCA_041223665.1). Taxonomy (GTDB): domain Bacteria; phylum Bacillota; class Clostridia; order Lachnospirales; family Lachnospiraceae; genus Hominisplanchenecus_A. The sequence goes on along the minus strand of JBCLQO010000027.1, from coordinate 12,323 downwards.
CTCTTTATATTTCTGTATACATGCCTCCCTCTCTTCCTCATCCGCTTTCTTCGTCACTTCCACCCGGAAAATCCTCGCATACTGAGCCGGATAGGATTCCAATACCACACCGTCCGTCATAATATTTACCTGATCGCCCGTATCTAGTTCACTCTCTGTAATCTGTCTGCCATCCTCGCCATAAATTTCCCCTTCCTCTATTCCGTGAAGATAGTAAGCCGTATCGTTCTCTGCCTCAAACATTACATAATTACCTGTATCTTCACTGAAACGGTATATTACACCGGAAGCCGGAATCCTGGCTGCCTCTGTTTCTTCTATCTCCTCATTTACTGTTTCTTCTATTTCCTCATTTACTTTTCCTCCAGGTTCCGGTGCCTCCTTTCCTGTACCTGGCTTCTGTACTGTATTCCTCTGCCATCCTATTTTCCACGCGGCGGCAGCGCACACTGCCGCCAGAATCAGCGTAAATACCGCCATCCATTTTTTTCCTTTATTCATACATCAGTCCTCCAGTTTTTTCAAATCCACGTTCCATATCAAACGCTTCTATGCCATTGCTGCCAGAAAGGTAAAAGATTTGGCCAATATAAAGCCCTCTTGTTCCATTTCCGTATACTTCAAATTCTTCCTTATCTTTCAGCTCATACAGAAATTCATTGACAAATCCCTTTTCCCCATCATAGGAAAACACCAGATAATTTTCCTCGCACTCAAATCCAAAAATATTCTTATCGGGGTTAATCATGATTGCCTTATAATTGTAAATCCCTGGGCAATGGTAGTTATCTTTCAGTATATATTTGTCAATTTCCTTCACATCCGACGGGTCTGAAATATCAAACATGGACATCTTGATTCCCTTATATTCTCCCGTTTCCGGGTCTACTTCATTCCCAATTCCCAACAGTTTATTTTCCCCATAAAAATGCAGATATGCGGAGAATCCTGTAATTTTCAGTTCCCCTAAAATCTTCGGTTCTTTCGGGCTGCTCAAATCCACGGAAAACAGAGGATCCGTATCTCTAAATGTTACAAAATATCCAACATCCCCCATAAACCTTGCGGAGCGAATGCTCTCTCCCGGCGCCAGATTCTCAATTTTTCCATAAATATCAAGATTCTCATCCAGTACATACAGGTTTGTCAGCTCTTCGTCACTGTTCCAGTCTGTCGCTACTACCCGGAGATAGCCCTTATGCTCATTCATAGAAAAAGTATCATTTAGATAGCCCCTAATATCCCCCGCCGCTGCCGGTTTGATTTTCCCATCCTTATAGCTGAATTTCAAAATCTGGGTATAATCGCTTCCATTTTCATAATGGGAGCTGATGCTGTAAATATTTTCCGTACTTACATAGAACTGCTCTGCTGCAGATACAATAGCCTTATGATCTACCACCTTCTCCGGCTGTTTTACATCTACCGAAGCAATCACAAGATAGCCTGCCTGCTTTGCGTATTCTGGCAGATAAATATCTTCCAGAGGCATTGCCCCGCCTGCTACCCGCGGCATAATACTGCTGTTTTCCTGCGTGTCCTTGATGATTGGAGTATATTCTGTAAATATATACAGCATATCTCCATTCTTCCTGGAAGTTTTATAATATCCTTCTTGTTCCGTATGACCTGACAGTTTTGGCGCCTCTCTCTCACTAATATCATAGGTATAAATTTTAGTATAACTCTCCCTGTCTATAAAATAAACATCTTCCTCCTGCTCATCCATAGAAGTTTCATTTCCTGTAGCAATAAGGTTCAGCACATTTCCATCCAGGTACATCTCGTGTACTTTCTCATCTCTTCCAGAAAGCGAAATTTCACTTACTTTCTCCAGTTTTTCTCCGTCAGTCTTTATAATGCGCACTGTACTGCCATGCAGAGCATAAATATATTTTCCGTCAGTTTTTACAATGTCCCCTTCATCCACCCCAACTTCCTGAAGGTTCGTCTGTGAATAATCCCCATTGCCGGCACCAGAACTCTCCGTATTACTTTCGTAGTCCTCTGCAGGCGCACTGTCCATGGGAACTGCTCCCTCTTCTTTCATCATATCCCCCTCCAGAACTCCATTTTCCATGCCCCGCCCCATTACCTGGTTCATCTCTTCCAATGCAAGATATAGCTCCTCCTTACTCGAAACATGTGGAATCACTTCCTGTTCATCTGCCGCTGCATCCGTTTTCTCCGGCGCTCCCGTTTCCTCTGCATATTCCTTCAATCCGGCCGCTTCTGTATCTTGCGCCGCCTCTGTAGAAACCTCCATCTGCGGCCTGTCCTCTTTCTGCACTCCGATATGGTTCATCTGCCACAGAGCCACCAGAACAATCAGCACTGCCGCAGCCGCAGCTCCCATCCGGTACAGAGGAAATTTCCCTCTCCTCTGCTCTTTCTCCTTCAAGATATCTTCCATACATTTCGGTTTCAGGGAATCCGGTACATCCATTGACTCCGCTGATTTTTTAATCTGCTCTAATATCTTCTTTTCATCCATTACTGCTCCTCCTCTCTATCTCTCCAGGCAAGCTTCCATCTTCTTTAAAGCGCGGCTCTGCTTCGAACGCACAGTATTACTGCTCATATGCAGCGCCTTTCCTATCTCCCTGCTAGTATATCCGCCAAAAATATTCATAGCCAAAATCATTCTCTCCTCATCGGACAACTTTGCAAATGCCCGCCGCACATCTATATCCGTACAGATATCCCTGGAATCCGCCGCCAAATCCAGCGGCAGTTCCGCCGTCCTGTCCGTATACTGGCGCAGTCTGCGCCGGCATTTATTCGTAAGGATGCGGAAAATCCACGCCTTAAAAGATTCCGCGCTCCGAAGCCCCCGGATGCCTTTCCATGCATCCGCTACCGTATCACTCACCACATCCTCCGCATCATGGATATTTTTCAGCGTATATAGTGCAAAACGATATAAATCCTGGTAAATTTCCTGATATAGCAAAGAAAATGCTTGTACATTTCCTGCTTTTGCCTTCTGAACAAGTTCCAAACCCTGTTCCATAGACCCACCTCCCGTTTCTTCTGCATGCAGTCAAATCTGAAATCTCAGTTATATATACAGTGTCCCATATTTCGTAAACTGTTGCAGCCAACTCAAAAAATTACGATTTGCAGTCATTTAAATGTTAAAAATCCATCAAAAAACGCCGCTGTTCATCTAACAGCGGCCGTAAAATCCAGCCAACAGGCAAGATACCTGCTGGCTATCCTTTTAATATCTGTTAAAACATGCAAAAATCTCCTGCACTCTCGGCATCGCAAGTCCGGAAGGCACATTCCCTCCGTCACAAATGCCCGCAAGTCCCTTTGCCTTCAAAATGCGTTCCAACGCTTTCACTACGCTGCCCACATCATTTTTCCCCTCGCCATAATGTTCCTTAGCATAGCGCAGCAGATACGCCAGGCTCTGGGTCTGTTCCTCATCCACCAACTGTTCCACATAGCGCAGATCCAGATTTTCTTTTCCGATAGAAAATGCTGTCTTGCCCATTCGCTTAATCTTTAGTCTTTCTTTCACATACCCGTCTCCCCGGTAGGTTTTCCGTTTTTGCACAGAACCGGACAGATTTATTACCCTCTTACCTGACGGCAGATGGAAATCCGGCGCGCTTACTGCAGGAGCAGGATAATTCTCAAGAATTTTCTTTGTTTCATCTGTAATATCCACCGCCTGATAGGAATCCATCTGGATAATCTTATCTGCGATATAGAAATAAGAACCGCAGCTTCCCACCACAAGAATCGTAGAAATTCCTGCCTGTGCATACAAGTCTGACGCCCTCTCCAAAAACGGAGTGATTGGCTCTTTCTCCCTGGCAACAACCCGCTGCATCAGCTCGTCCCTCACCATGAAATTCGTAGCAGAGGTATCCTCATCAATCAGCAGCAGCTTACTTCCAGCTTCAAGCCCTTCTACGATATTTGCCGCCTGGGAAGTGCTTCCGCTGGCATCCAGCGTACAGAAACACTTTGTATCCTTTCCGTTAGGCAGATGATTGATAAACAGGGAAATATCTGTATTCGTTATCTTTCTGCCGTCCTCTGCCCGGAGCTTCAGCGCAGTTTCCTCCGTAATCACATACTCCCTTCCATCCCCGGCGATATGGTTATATACACCCCTCTCCAGGGCTTTCAAAAGAGTTGATTTTCCGTGATATCCGCCGCCTGCAATCAATGTAATGCCTTTTTTAATTCCCATTCCCCGCAGGGCTCCCTTATGGGGAAGTTCAAGCACTACAGACATCGTCTCAGGAGCTTTGAAAGGCACGCCGTCTTTCAAAGGTCTGTCAGACACGCCGCTTTCGCGGGGCAGCACAGCGCCATCCGCAATAAACGCTACCATATCCTGCCTTTTCAGCTCCTCCCGAATATACTGCTGGTCTTCCGCTAAGAAAATCACCTTTTCCAGTTCCTGCTTCGGCGTCTTCCCATAGTATAAGCTCTGTTCTACGCACACCGGAATAAAGTCAAATAAGATTTTCTCCAGCTCTGTAGCATTTATCGTACGCCCATTTGCCGGAAATCCCACCTCAAAGCGCACGATAACCCCATCAGACGCAATCTCACACGCCGTCCGCTCCAGAACCTCCTGTCCACAGCGGCTTACCGTAATGATACCGCTCTTTCCTGAACCTTTCGCCTGAAAACAGAACTTATCCGCCTGTCTGTGAAAACGCCTGATTAAGTAATCCTCCAGCGCTGTCTGGTTCCATTTTGTCCCATAGTATTCTGCCGGAAACCCTGCGATTTTATGGTTCACCTTCACACTCAGCCTTGAGGGAGCTGCAAACGGGTCTCCCTGTACATGCTCAATATTTAAAATATATTTTCCAAATGTATAGCTCCCTGCCAGAGACTTATAGGCAGGATAACTCTTACGATTGATTGCCCGCAGGCTGAACCGTAAATCCTCTGATGTTTTCATAAAGTACCTCCTAAACCGCTTGTCCTTTTGCATACCGATTATACCTTATTTTATCAGTTTCTTCCACCCCTAGACCAAACAGCAAAGTAAAAAATATGTTACAAAAATCCCAAAAAATTCTATATGATTTTGTGCATCCCATTATTTTCTCTTCTATATTATATTCGGGTTTTTTCATAAATTTTCTTAAGAAAATCAAATAATGGCTCACATGGCGCTCCACACGCAGGGACAGAGCTTCCAAACCCAATGAATTTTGAGAGAGATTATCTCTTTTGTATCCAAAATGTATCGGAGAGCAATAGCCAGTTTGCCCGAAACAGTCTCATAATCTGCCAGTATCCACATCCTCTCAAACCATATTCCATGATCAGGGCAAATTTTTCCCTCAGGCTTCTCACATCCTCAAACCATACCTCATGCTGTGTTGTCCCTGTCCAGTACTGGAAATATGGGGATGCCGCCACAGGGTCAAACTGAATCTGCGCACCGTTTCGAATGGCAATCTGCACCGCCTCCACGTTTCCAATCGTCACTGCTTCCGTAACTCCCCGTTCAAAGGGAAGCGGCCAGTCATACCCGTAATTTGGAATTCCGAGCATAATCTTCTCCGGCGCAATCTCCGTTACCGCATAATCCAGAACACGGCGAACCATATTCAAAGGCGCTACCGCCATGTTGGGGCCGTATTTATACCCCCATTCATACGTCATCAGCAGTACATGATTGGCCGCCTCTCCCAGTGCACGATAATCTTTTCCTTCATAGAGAAGTCCCTGTTGGTCAGCGGAAGTCTTTGGCGCCAGCGCTACGGACACTTGGTATCCCAGCGCATTCATACGCTCCGTCGCCTCTGCTACAAAAGCTGTAAAAGCATCCCGATCCTCCGCTTTGATATATTCAAAATCAATATCCAATCCTCTATACCCTTTCTGATCCATCACCTGTGCAAGCTGAAGAAACAGCCTCTCTTTGGCTTCCGGATTATTGACCACCGCACTGATCAGATTATTGTTAAACTGTCCATCCGCTCCCAAAGGTGTCAGCGTCAAAATCGGAAGCGCTCCTGCCTGCTCCGCTTGCCGTATCATCCATACATCATCGGCTGGCGGCGGCACCAGATAACCTCCTTCTGAAAAACCATACGAAAAAATAGAAAGCTCCGTAAGGTATGGAAGGGTCTGCTCCAACACCCAGGGGCTAATATAGGTATACGCGTACCCATTGGCCACAACCGCTCTCCTTTCCTCCTGATTCGGCATGTCAGGTATAAGAAGCGCCTGCCCCACGGCAAGCTGATACGGATACACAAGCTGATTCGCATAAATAAGGGACTCTGACGGCACTCCATATCGTGTAGAAATCTCATCAATATTATCGCCCGGAACCACTACATAAATTTGCATTTGCGCCTCCCGCATTTATTTTGTCTATCTTACGATTCAAGCCTCCTATGAAACATATGCTTTACTTCGCCGGAAAAGACATCCTCCGGTAAAAACAGGAGCGTGTTCATGCCAGACCAAGCCCGTATAATCTCATTTGATTAGTATCTCTCATTTTTTCAAAAATTCATAAGTGCATACCTGCTTATGAGAAAAAGCGCTAAATGACAGCTTTAGATAAGAAGTTATCGCCTTTCAAATTAACAAAATCTTTATTTAAATTTTTTTACATAAAACTTGAAATTCCAAGTGGTCTTCATAAAAACAATTAAACTCAAAGCTTTCGCCTTTTTAATTAGCAAGATTTTTAACATAACTTTTCAGAAAATTAGCAGAAACACCATTTTGATTAGCAAACTTAGATAAAAAAAATGCCCAAAACCCTGGAACCCCAGTATTTCCGGCATTTCTTAGTACGTCGCTAAGAGGATTTGAACCTCCGGCCTACCGCTTAGGAGGCGGTCGCTCTATCCAGCTGAGCTATAGCGACATCCAGAAAATGAATTGCTTTGTCCTTTCGAACAGATACTATTCTATCACAGTTCCCCCTGTTTCTGCAAGTACTTTTTTTGGAACAGCTCTCCCAATATTGAAACAGCTGTAACAGTTCAGCCAAGCTGACCTGTTACATGCAGCTAATCCTCCAAAAAATTAACATGTCCCTGCAGCCAGATAGATCCTTTAAATCTTCTTCCAACCTCCGGTTCGCCAAGCAAATCCTTCGTATTGATACAGATATCAAAATTTATATCATTGCATTCCAGATTCATCTGGTAGATTTTTTCACCTGTATATTCATTTTTAACCTTCTGAACACTTTTGATTTCCCCTAAAATATGATACTGATCACACTCTACCCCGAAAGGCATAAAGTATGTTTCTACAATACTGAAAACATCTTCCTGCTGAATCCTTCTGGAAATGGTAGTATACATATCAATATCTTCTAAAGTCAGGCTCTCAATTGCCTCTTCATCACCCTTCCGTGCTTCCGCAATCAACCGGCTTCTCTTTCTTGCTGCCTCCAAATTAGAGCGCACTTGTTCCTCGTCCTTAAGAATTGGAAGCAGTATTTTCCCACTTAAGGAAAGACCGGAAAATGTCGTACTGATATTCGGATTTAACAGGTTTCCCAAAATATTCTTTTTCTTATAAGTCACTGCATTTCTTAAATAGAAAATCAGTGAAATTCCTACCCGTATATCTTCACATACACCTGAAAAAGATTCATTTGCGCCCCGTTTTTCTATCACGATATCTTCCCTTGTGGTAATTCCGCTCCCTTTCAGATAAGGATAATAATATTCCTGGTGAAACCCTTCTTTATCCAGGCTTCCGCAGACAGTTATCCCCATATCAGGTCCAAAATCCTTTGAGTATTCCACAAAAGCACGGCCTTTATCCTCTTTTACAGCATCTCTTTTATCATATTCATAAAAGATATCATGAATAATATCTTTTATTTCATTTCCGTCCTTAACGTCCGAAAAACCAATTGCCCTCATATAACTATGCATTCTTTCACCTCCCCCGGATAGAATGATTTTATCTTGAATTTCTTATTTTTTTGGAATTATTACTTCCATCCCGCCCATATACGGCCGAAGTACTTCAGGAATATTTACACTTCCATCTGCATTCAGATTATTTTCCAAAAAAGCAATCAGCATTCTTGGCGGCGCTACCACCGTATTATTCAGTGTATGTGCAAAATACTTGCCACTTTCCCCATTTACACGAATTTTCAGGCGGCGTGCCTGCGCATCTCCCAGATTTGAACAGCTTCCTACTTCAAAATATTTCTTCTGTCTTGGAGACCACGCCTCTACATCACAGGATTTTACCTTCAAATCTGCCAAATCACCGGAACAGCATTCCAGGGTACGTACAGGAACATCCAGGGAACGGAACAAATCAACTGTATTCTGCCACAGCTTGTCGTACCATTTCATGCTTTCTTCAGGTTTACATACAACAATCATTTCCTGTTTTTCGAACTGATGAATTCGATAGACTCCTCTTTCCTCAATTCCGTGTGCTCCTTTTTCTTTGCGGAAGCACGGAGAATAGCTTGTCATTGTCTTTGGCAATTCTTCTTCCTGTAAAATCGTATCAATGAATTTTCCAATCATGGAATGTTCACTTGTACCAATCAGATACAAATCCTCTCCTTCGATTTTATACATCATAGCTTCCATCTCTGCAAAGCTCATTACCCCTGTCACCACATCACTGCGAATCATAAATGGAGGTACACAGTAAGTAAATCCCCTGTTAATCATAAAATCACGGGCATAAGAAATAACTGCGGAGTGAAGTCTGGCGATATCACCCATCAGATAATAAAAACCATTTCCTGCAACTCTCCTTGCACTTTCTAAATCAATTCCATCAAACCTCTCCATAATTTCCGTATGATAAGGAATTTCAAAATCAGGAACAACCGGTTCGCCAAACTTTTCAATTTCTACATTTTCACTGTCATCCTTTCCAATTGGAACAGAAGCGTCGATAATGTTGGGAATCACCATCATGATTTTTTTCAGTTCTTCCTCTACTTTCTTTTCTCTTTCACTCAGTTCAGTCACTCTATCTGACTGCGCCGCTACCTTTGCTTTCACTTCTTCGGCTTCTTCTCTCCTTCCCTGTCCCATCAAAGCGCCTATTTGTTTGGAAAGCTTGTTTTTCTCTGCCCGCAGCATTTCTACTTCCTGCTTAATCTTTCTATTCTCCGCATCCAGTTCCAGCACTTGATCCACCAGCGGCAGTTTCTGTTCCTGAAATTTATTTCTGATATTCTGCTTTACTACTTCCGGATTCTCGCGTACAAATTTGATATCTAACATGTTCTTTCCCTCTCTCTTTTCTTTTATCATTCCCTGATTTTTCAGGGTTTTTCATTCAATTTTACTTTTTTATTATCCTCTTTGTATACATCAAAATCTTTTTCACAGCTTTACTCTTACATTTCATTGTGCATATTCACTGCCTGGCGAAGCGCTTCTTTTTCTTCTTCTCCAAGCACAATATAGGACTCGCCTTTCACAATTTCTTTAATATAAGTATAGCATCCTTCTCTGCTGTGAATAGCATTCAGTACAAACCCACTGTTTTCTGCATCCAGCATTGCCAGTGCAAAACTCAGCTTACCTCCCATTTCCTTAAACGCATCATATTTTACGATAGCTGTCTTATTCAAAGTGATTGACTGTATTTCTTTGATATGCTTGATTTCCTCCATATGGTTCCTATTGGATTCTATCAACTTGTCCAACTCATTAAAACTGTGTATAAAGGATTTTTCCAGCGAAGCGCCATCTTGTCCCCGCATGAATATTTTGTATTTTTTTAAAAATCTGGTCATCTTAAAAGAAAGCTTTACCATATAAACAATCATAATCACCATGACTATCATAAGGATAATTAAAATGATTCCAGCATCAATACCGAGTGCATCAAAAATACCGCCTTCCATATCTGCCTCCTATATGTTTATCTATCTCTCAAGGTTTCTAACAAATCTATAATTCTCTCCAGTTCTTCATTTGAATAATACTCAACTTCTATTTTTCCTTTGTTATTACTTTTATGGACTACATGAACCTTCGTTCCAAGAATAGATCTGATTTTTTCCTCAATATCACTATAAATGAAACTGTCATCTCTTTTTTCTTTTGGCTTTTCAGGTTTTTCTGACTGGATACTTTTCACCAGTTTTTCCACTTCACGAACACTAAGCTTTTCATCAAAAATCCTGACAGCCAGTGAATACTGCAAATCCTTATCTTCAATTGACAGCAATGCTCTGGCATGTCCGCTCGAAATCATATCATCAATCACCATCTGCTGAATTTTCTCATCCAGTTTCAAAAGCCGCATAGAATTTGTAATGGCTGTCCTGCTCTTAGAAACCCTCTCTGCCACTTCATCCTGTTTTAGATTAAATTCTGTCAAAAGTCTTTTATATGCCTGCGCCTCTTCTATAGGATTTAAATTCTCTCTTTGGATATTTTCAATTAATGAAATCTCCACAATCTCCTGCGCCGTATAATCTTTTACAATCACTGGCACTTCTTTCAGTCCTGCTATTTTTGCAGCACGCCATCTCCGCTCCCCAGCAATAATCTCGTAATAATCTTCTCTCTTTTGGACAATCAAAGGCTGGATAATTCCAAACTGTTTAATAGACTCTGACAACTCCAGCAATGCATCTTCATCAAAATTTTTGCGGGGCTGTTCTCTATTTGGTTCTACATCAGAAATCTTAACCATGACTTCTTCTTTTTTTATAACTTTTTCTACACTTACTTCCTTTTTAGGCTTTGCACTTACCTTTCTGGAACTGTCCTCAGGAATCAATGCATCCAGTCCTTTTCCAAGTCCCTTTCCTAATCCACCCTTTTTTGCTACCATTCTTCCTCTCCTCTATGTATCACTTCTTCCGCCAACATTCTATAACTTTCCGCTCCCGTGGATTTGGTATCATACTTCGTGATAGGCATGCCATAACTAGGCGCCTCTGCCAGTCTGACATTTCTCGGAATAATTGTTTTATAAATATTCTGATTCAGGTTACCCTTCACATTTTCAACTACTTCCAAAGAAAGATTCGTCCGTGCATCATACATTGTAAAAACTACCCCTTCAATTTCTAAATCAGGATTTAATCTCTCTTTCACCAATTCAATCGTATGCATAAGCTGTGATAATCCTTCTAGTGCATAATACTCACATTGGATTGGAACAAGCACAGTATCTGCTGTACACATCGCATTGATTGTCAGCACATTTAAAGACGGCGGACAATCTATCAAAATGAAATCATACTTATCCTTAATTGAGGAAACTGAATCACGAAGTATAAATTCCTTTCCATCTGTTCCTATCAATTCAATCTCAACAGCAGCCAAATTGATATTAGAGGGAACCACCGTCAAATCTTTGCATATACTTTCTGAAAGACAATCTTCAATCGAACATTCTCCCAAAAGTAATTCATAAATCGTATATTCCTTTTCATCCTTCTCAATTCCTAATCCGCTAGTACTGTTTCCCTGAGGATCCATGTCAATCAAAAGAACTTTTTTTCCTGATTCCGCAAGGGAAGCTGACAAATTAATTGCCGTAGTTGTCTTTCCAACTCCTCCCTTTTGATTCGCAATTACTATCGTTCTCCCCATTCCAATCCCCTTTCTTGCATAACCATACTCTTTCCACTTTTATGATTATAACACTCTTCTCTCCATTAATCCACAAAAATGTTTCACGTGAAACATTTTTATAAATACTCCCATTACTATTTTGCAGGTTTACCTGTGAACAGTAACATGCTCTCCTTTTTCCTTTGCCAGATTTTCCAATTCTTTTAATTCATCCAGCATTCCTCTAAACTTCTGCCTTTCATCCCTTAAAGCATTTAAGTTTTCTCTTTGTTTTGCCTTATCTTCCCGAACTTTCTTTAATTGCCCTTCCAATTCTTTTATCTTATCCCTTGGGGACATATCTCCGATTCTAGGTGAAAAAATTCCAAAGTTAATGTCCGTCTCCTGAATTTCCTTTATCTTTTCACGGATAATCTGTTCCATGCTCTGAATTTTCTTCAGTTCACATCTCTGCTCCGAAATTTTCTCCTCAATATTCTTCAACTGTTTCCGTAAATATCCCTTTATCAATAGAAACACTCCCTTTTTCCGACAGTCTAATGTAACTGTACTTATCATACCCTATATTTCACAGAAATGCAAATCCTCTATAAACTAATTTCCTATTTAAAATGTCAAATTGCGGTTTGTCTGTGACTTCATCGCTTACTCCATACAGTTACGAAACCGATGGTTTCTGTGCTTACTCCGGACGCCGGGGCATCTGCCATATATCCCACACGGACGGGGACAACGCGCCGGTGAGCTAACGCTGCCAGAGAAACACGCTCTGCGAGTTTC
>JBCLQO010000026.1:0-35998 GCA_041223665.1 Lachnospiraceae bacterium 46-15 | reverse complement strand
ATCCACAGTATCTCCAACAGTATAGCATACAGTCCTTGGAGAGGGACTATAAACACTACTACTTTATAATACGAGGAAGAAGAAAAATGGCGCGATTAACATTTAAGGGGGGAATCCACCCCTATGATGGCAAAGAGCTGTCAAAGGATAAGCCGATCCGGGACATTTGGCCCCAGGGGGATATGGTATATCCACTTTCACAGCACATCGGTGCACCGGCGGTTCCGGCAGTAAAAAAAGGGGATTATGTTCAGGTCGGACAGGTGATTGCAGAAGCGGGAGGCTTTGTATCAGCGCCTGTCCACGCGTCTGTTTCAGGCGTGGTCAAAGGGATTGAGAAACGTCTGACTGTGACAGGAACCATGTGTGAGGCTATCATTATTGAAAATGACGGAAAGTATACGGAAATTGGATGGCCGGAGCGGAAGCCTTTGGAAAATCTTACAGGTGGAGAAATCCTGCAGTACATCAAGGAAGCGGGTGTTGTGGGCATGGGAGGTGCAGGCTTTCCGACGCATGTGAAGCTTTCGCCGAAAGAGCCGGAAAAAATTGACTATGTGCTTGTAAACTGTGCAGAGTGTGAGCCGTACCTGACTGCGGACTACCGGAGGATGATGGAAGAGCCGGATAAAATCGTGGCGGGATTAAAGGCGGTGCTGAAGATTTTTCCGCAGGCAAAGGGCATTCTGGCTGTGGAGGACAACAAAAAAGATGCTGCTGCCAGACTTCGGGAGGCGGCCGCGGGAGAGACGGGCATTGAAATTAAGGTGCTGAAAACCAAGTATCCCCAGGGGGCGGAACGTCAGCTTATCTATGCGGTAACGGGACGGAAAATTAATTCGTCCATGTTTCCGGCAGATGCCGGGTGCGTGGTGGATAATTGCGATACAGTGTATGCCATCTATCAGGCAGTTTACAACGGACGGCCGCTGATGCAGCGCATCGTGACCGTGACGGGCGATGCTATTGCCGAGCCTCAGAATTTCCGTGTCCGCACGGGGACGAATTATGGGGAGCTGGTGGATGCGGCGGGGGGCTTTAGGTCCCAGCCGGAAAAAATCGTGTCTGGCGGTCCGATGATGGGATTCGCTCTGTATAATCTGGATGTGCCTTGTACAAAGACTTCCTCTGCCCTGTTATGCCTTACGAAAGATGAGGCGGCAGCTTATGAGCCGTCAAACTGCATCAATTGTGGGCGGTGCGTGAGCGTCTGTCCAGGGAGGGTGATTCCTTCCAGGCTGGCAGATTTTGCAGAACGGCATGACGAGGAAGCATTTGTTAAAGCAGACGGTATGGAGTGCTGCGAGTGTGGCTGCTGCAGTTATATCTGCCCAGCGAAGCGTCCGCTTACCCAGTATATAAAGTCCATGCGTAAAATCGTATTGGCGAACCGAAAGAAGAAATAGAAGGGAGAAGAGAAGATGAGCGGTTTATTGAATGTGTCATCCAATCCACATATCCGTTCACATGACACGACGTCACGGATTATGCTGCTGGTAGTCATTGCACTGCTTCCGGCGAGTGTTTTCGGCGTATATCATTTTGGGATAAATGCGCTGGTGACAATCCTGGTGTCGGTAACGTCCTGTGTACTGACGGAATATGTTTATGAAAAGCTGATGCATAGGAAAATCACAGTGGGGGATTTCAGTGCGGCAGTGACAGGGCTTCTCCTGGCGCTGAACCTTCCGGCTACCGTGCCATGGTGGATTCCGGTGATTGGCGGCATCTTTGCGATTCTGGTTGTGAAGCAGCTTTTTGGAGGAATAGGGCAGAACTTTATGAATCCTGCGCTGGGAGCCAGATGCTTCCTGCTGATTTCTTTTGCAGGGCGGATGACGGATTTTACATATGACGGAGTCTCAGGAGCGACGCCCCTGACGGCATTGAAGGCGGGGGAGCCAGTGAATCTTATGGATATGTTTTTGGGAAATAAGACAGGTTCGATCGGGGAAGTGTCCGTGCTGGCAGTCCTGATTGGGGCAGTTATCCTGCTTTTGGCAGGGGTGATTGATTTGAGGATTCCGAGTACATATCTGTTGAGTTTCTTACTTTTTATCCTGGTTTTCGGGGGGCGTGGAATAGAGCCGGAGTATCTTCTAGGGCAGCTTTTTGGGGGAGGTCTGATGCTGGGAGCATTTTTCATGGCAACAGATTATGTGACGACTCCGATTACGAAAAACGGGCAGCTGGTTTACGGCTGCATTTTAGGCATTCTGACGGGGATTTTCCGGGTGTATGGGAACTCGGCGGCAGGTGTGTCTTATGCGATTATTTTCGGAAACCTTCTGGTGCCGCTGATTGAAAAGATGACACCTCCCAGGGCGTTTGGAAAAGGAGGGAAGAAGGCATGAAGATTGTAAAAAATGCTTTAATCCTGATGGCAATTACGCTGGCGGCAGGCATCGGGCTAGGATTTGTGTATGAGATTACAAAAGCGCCGATTGCCGAGCAGGAGCAGCAGGCGAAGGAGGAGGCGTACAAATCGGTATTTCCCGGAATGGCATCTATGAAGCCGGTATACGGGCTGGAACCGGAGGAGGACGCAGCGAAAGTGCAGGAGGAGTCAGCGGCAGCGCTGGCAAAAGCAGGATTAGAGGATATCCAGATAAAGGAAGCTTACGGGGCGGCGGGAGAAGCCGGTGAGATTTTAGGACTGGTAATGAACATTACGACGACGGGGTACGGCGGAGAAATTAATTTTTCTATGGGTATCCAAAATGACGGCACGGTAAACGGAATACGGATTCTTACCATTAGTGAGACAGCGGGGCTGGGGATGCGTGCTGCGGAAGATGAGTTCCAAAACCAGTTTGCGGGAAAGAAAGTTTCTGGTTTTACTGTTACAAAGACAGGCGAAGGCGCAGAGGATGAAATCAATGCAATCAGCGGGGCGACGATTACCTCTACAGGGATGACCCGCGGCGCGAATGCGGGTATTTGCTATTTTCAGAGCCTGACGGAAGGAGGCGGCATCCATGAATAAGATTACGGAACGGCTGTATAACGGGCTAGTGAAAGAGAATCCCACATTTGTACTGATGCTGGGAATGTGTCCAACGCTGGCGGTCACTACTTCTGCAGTAAACGGACTGGGCATGGGTCTTACCACTACGGTAATCCTGGCGCTCTCAAATGCCATGATTGCCACTCTGCGGAAGATTATCCCCAATGGGGTGCGTATGCCGGCATTTATCGTGGTAGTAGCGTCTTTTGTGACAATTGTCCAATTTCTGCTTCAAGGATATGTGCCGGCTCTATATGACAGCCTTGGCATTTATATCCCTCTGATTGTGGTAAACTGTATCATCCTGGGGCGCGCGGAGGCATATGCTTCCATAAATCCGGTGATTCCGTCCTTTTTTGACGGGCTTGGCATGGGCTTGGGGTTTACGGCAGGATTGACCTGCATCGGCATCGTGCGTGAGCTGATTGGCGCCGGGAAAGCTTTCGGTGCCCAGGTGATGCCAGGCGCTTATGAGCCTATGACCATTTTCATACTGGCGCCCGGGGCGTTTCTGGTGCTTTCTATGCTTACCGCACTTCAGAACAGGGTGAAGCGGCGTATGGAGATGAAAGGGCGGGAGACAAAAATCGGGACGGGCTGTACGGGTTCCTGCGCTTCCTGCCATGAGTCCTGCGGGAAAGGGGGAGAGGCGTGATGAGAGAACTTTTGATGATTGCGGTGGGTGCGGCATTTATCAATAACGTAGTGTTGAGCCAGTTTTTGGGAATCTGTGCATTTGTGGGTGTTTCAAAAAAGACGGAGACGGCAGCGGGAATGGGTGCGGCGGTAGTGTTTGTCATCACGATTTCTTCCCTGATTGCCGGAGTGATTTACAAATATATTTTGGCCCCTTTGGATGTGACTTATCTGCAGACAATTGTGTTTATTTTGGTTATTGCTGCTCTGGTGCAGTTCGTAGAGATGATTGTCAAGAAGTACAGCATGTCTCTATACAATGCTCTGGGCGTATATCTGCCCCTGATTACAACAAACTGTGCGGTGCTTGGGGTGGCGCTTATCAACGTAACGAAAAATTATTCGATTCTTGAGGGCGTGGTCAATGGATTCGCCACAGCAGTGGGATTCCTGATTGCTATTGTGCTGATGGCTGGCATCCGGGAAAAGACGGAGCATAATGATATTCCGGAATCTTTTAAAGGGTCGCCGATTGTGCTGCTGACAGCCTGTCTGATGGCAATTGCGTTTTTTGGTTTCTCAGGCTTGAAATAGGAGGAGGGCGTATGAATGGAGTGATACTTGCGGCTCTTATCGTGGGCGGCACCGGCCTGATTCTTGGATTGTTCCTGGGACTGGCAGATAAGAAATTTAAAGTAGAAGTGGATGAAAAAGAAGCGATGATCCGTGCGGAGCTTCCGGGGAACAACTGCGGAGGCTGCGGATATGCTGGGTGCGACGCCGTGGCAAAGGCAATTGCCGAAGGAGAGGCAGACGTGGATGCCTGCCCAGTAGGCGGCGCGGAGGCTGCGGCGAAGATAGCGTCTATTATGGGGAAAGAGGCAAGGCCGGGCGTACGCATGACAGCTTTTGTCAGATGCGCGGGAACCTGTGATAAGACACACAGTAATTATGAATATTATGGCGTTCGGGATTGCGCAGTGATGGGATTTGTCCCTTCCGGCGGTCCAAAAAGCTGTACTTATGGGTGCCTGGGCTATGGAAACTGCGTGAAAGCATGCAAATTTGATGCAATCCATGTGATAGACGGGATTGCAGTGGTGGATAAAGAAAAATGTAAAGCATGCGGCGCATGTACAGTGCAATGTCCTAGACATTTGATTGAACTGGTGCCGTATGAGATGGAGCACCTGGTACAGTGTGCTTCTAAGGATAAGGGAAAAGCTGTTATGCAGGCATGTCAGGCAGGATGCATTGGCTGCAGGAAATGTGAAAAAGAATGTCCTACAGGAGCAGTGATTGTAACAGATAACGCAGCGCATATTGATTATGGGAAATGTGCCGGCTGCGGCGTGTGTGCCCAAGCATGTCCTAGAAAGATTATTACAAACATTCCAGAAAAAAGATAAAGCTTTTCTTAAGAGGATTGAAATTGCAGGAGTTCTGAATTATACTATAAACATATGAAAATCATAGAAGGGAGCGATAGAATGAACAAGAAAAGAATTGGCTATGCGGTAGTGCTGGCATTGCTGCTGGCGTTCTGTATTTCAGCTTCCGCTTTTGCGACAGGAGTAAGCGACGGTTTTCTGACGCAGGGAGGGGCTACTTATTATTACCAGGATGGGAAGATGCAGAAAGGCTGGAAAGAGATTTCCGGGAAGAAATATTTTTTCTGCAAAGACGGTAAGATGGCAGTTGGACGTTTAAAGATCGGCAAGACCACATACTATTTCAATACGAAAGGTGTATGTGTGAAGAAGCTTCCCAACGCAGCGTGGGTACAGGATGAGAACGGCCGCCGCTATTGTGATGGGGCAGACAAGTACTTAAAAGGCGGCTGGAAAACCATTCAGGGAAAGAAGTACTATTTCAATAAAAAAGGGTATGTCCTGACAGGGATACAGAAGATAAAAAAGAACGTTTATCATTTCAACGCAAAGGGAGTGATGACGGCTGGAAAATGGGTGCGCACCAAGAGCGGGAAATACTATTTTGCCAGCGATGGGAAGATGGTAAGAAATTCGTGGGTTAATGATATTTATCTGGGAGACGATGGAAAGCAGATAAAGGATTATGTAGATGAAACGAGGGATAATGAGCAGAAAACAGGCTGGGTAGGCTATGGAAGGCTGTGGAAGTATTATTCCAAAGGCAAGATGGTGACAGGCTGGAGAAATATCAATAAGAACAGATACTTTTTCGAGTCCACCGGATACATGAAAATTGGATGGTATAACGACGGACAGGATTACTATTTCCTGAATACGACTCCGGGACGGGAAACGATCGGTGTGATGGCGACCAATTTCATGAGGATAGACGGCAAAGTTTATTATTTCTTCCCGAAAAAAGTGAAGGATTCCACTGGGAGAGTGCATCCGAAAGGAAGCATGGCAAGGGCGCTGAAAATCCGTTACAATAATAAAGAATATTCCTTTAATGAAGCGGGCGTATGCCAGGAGCTTAGGTAAGATAGAGAAGGTTACTGTGAATGAAGTGAGAAGTAACAGGAGAAAGGGCTGCCATATGGGCAGCCCTTTCCTTGTATTGACATTTGGGACAAGGGGTGATATGCTGAGCGAGGTTAATTGAGTTGACAAATCAAGGAAGGCAGGATATGAAGGAGTATAGTAGATACATTAGTGTAAATCAGGAAAAGCAGCAGAAGATAAACAGAGCATTGGTTATTAATCTTTTACGCCAGGAAAAATTGTGCTCAAGAGCAGATTTGGCAAATTTGTCCGGACTTAAAAGAGCTACAATCACGAATATTATTAACGAGTTCATGGAGTATGATTTGGTAGTGGAAGATGGAATCCTGGATGGGGCAAGGGGGCGGCGCTCTATAGGAATACGGGTCAATGGACAAAAATACAGAACCATAGGAGTAATGATAACGAGGCAGTATTACAGTATTGGAATGATGGGGATTTCAGGGGAGGTTTATACAACACAGACATATCAGATAGAAAAAGGAAGGAATCCTGACTGGGTAATTGAGGAGATGAAGAACAATATCAGGGAAATGATAGAATCTGCCCAAGACAGCAGGATTTTGGCTATGGGGATTGCGGTTCCGGGTCCGTATGAGAGATGTGGGGATAAAATGATATTTGTAACCAATCTAGCAGGATGGGATGGGATTGAAATCGCTATGCATATGAAAAAGGATTTTGATATTCCAGTTTTTGTTGAAAATGATGCCAATGCCGGTGCATGTGCCCAGCTTTGGTTTCATGAAGGAAAGTTGAGCCAGCAGAATATTGCATATGTGGTAGCAGGGCAGGGAATTGGATGTGGGATAATTTTAAATGGAGAACTTCAAAAAGGGAGCATTGGCATAGCTGGGGAAATAGGGCATACGTCGATAAATTATCAGGGACCGCAGTGTGAATGCGGAAACAGGGGCTGCCTTGAAAAGTATTGTTCCAGCATTGCAGTCATGAATTCTATCCGGGAAAGGCTGGAAAAGGGGGAAGTTTCTATACTAGGGATGAATGCAAAGTTTCAGGATTTTGCCGAGGCTGTCAGGCAAGGGGATGCTGTAGCCAAGGATGAGTATCGCAGGGCATGTGAGTTTTTGGCGATGGGGATTGTGAATATGATTAATCAGATTAACCCCAGTGAGGTAATCATAGGCGATATTTTAACAGAAGTGGAACCAGAGCTGCTTTTGAAGATTGTAAGGCATAAGGTAAAGGAGATTGTTCGTCCCATGGTGTGGGAACATCTAAAAATAGAATTAAACCGTTTGGAATATAATCCAATTATGATTGGCGCGGGAGTAATAGCTGCGCAGGAGGTATTTGAAAATCCGATTAGTTATATGGAAAAAGCATAAGGAATCATGGGACTGTTGTAAAATACAGCTTATATACAATATATGGATGAGACCTATATGGTCGAAATGCCAAACCCTGTATATAGCGGCTATTTTGCGGCAGTCCTATTATTTTAAATATTCAAGATGATTCGAGGTATTTATTTAAAAATTTCTGCAATTTCCCTGTAAATAGAGAGCATAAAAAAACAAAAAGGAATATGAAATGTGCAAAATAGATAAAAAATGATTTAATGATTGACTTATTATGTGCAATATGATAGGATGAGCTTACAGAATAAATTAATTGAATTAACAAATTCATCGGCTGTATTGGCGGGGACAATCAATAATAATTTAGCCAAAAAGTAGTGGGATTTGTAAAAAAGGTATCTCAGAAGCCGCATAAAATGAGGCTTAGGGATTCCGGGAGTCTATTAACAGAAAAAAGGAGGAGAAAATCATGTTAAAAGTTATGAAACAGGCCGCAAGGAGTCTTATGAGCCTGTCTGTGGCGGGAGCAGTAGTTTTTACTTCCCTTCCGGTGTCAGTATCTGCAGCGCCGGAAACGGTCGCCGGAGGCTATGAAATCGATATGGACAGGCTTCCCAAAGTACATTTTTCAAAGCATAAGGATTGGGAAACACTGTATCAAACGGCATGGAACAGCCATAAGAGCAATATTACTGCAATTACGAAGGGATTGAATCCGGAGCTTACGACAGATGACACAACTTCGTATTATGTGGATGAGGCTTTTGATGAAACAATTTTCCAATGGGATACACTGTTTATGATGATGTTTGATAAATACGGTATTCATGAATTTCCAACATTAAATTCTATGGATAATTTTTATTATCATCAAATAGATGCAGAGGATGATTCCGATGGTTACATCTGCAGGAGAATCAACCAGAATACTGGACAGTTAAGTTACAGCAATTATTTGACGGTAGACGCTATCAATCCTCCGATGTTTGCATGGGCGGAGTGGGAACAGTACCAGATTCACGGAGATGTTTCCCGTTTTACAAAAAAAGTCAGAGGGAAAGCGATTATCGACAGGCTGGATTCTTACTGGCAGTTTTTAAAGAGGACAAGGACGCATAAATCCGGTTCAGCGGAAGGCTTGTATGTTTCAAATGGACAGGGAAATGGGCTTGACAATACACCGAATCAGGACTGGTCCGGATGGGGACAGGCGGCGAACGATATGTCCATTCAGCAGATTCAGGCAGCGGATTACATCATAAAGATTTTAGATGAAATTCTTGCAAAGAATGAGACGCTTACAGAAGAAGACCAGACGAAATACCAGACGATGAAAGAAAAATATCAGCAGGAAGAAGCAGATTTGAAGCAGATTATACAGGAAAAGTTATGGTCAGAAGACGGCGGATTCTTTTTTAACATAAATGCGAGTACGGGCGAATTTACAAATATCGTAACGCCGACCGGCTTATGGGCATTTGCTGCAGGAGCAGCTACAAAGGAACAGGAAGAACGCATGATTGAAGAGTATGCGTTAAATTCCAATAAAATGTTTCGGCCGAACGGACTTGCCACGGTATGTTATGATTACAGCACATTTAAGCCGACCGGAGGATACTGGAACGGAGCGATGTGGTCTCCGACTTCTTATCAGTGGATTAAAGGTTTGCAGTATCGCGGGTATGACGAGCTGGCATTTAAAGAAGCGGTGCGCCATATCAACGGGCTTGCGGACGTCTGCGTCAATGGGGCATATGACAGATACGGCAATTTCTTGTATACGCTCTGGGAAAATTATTCTTCAGAATATTCGATTCCTGGTTCAACAGAATTTTCAGATACGGAACCTTCCAGATCGAATTTTGTAGGATGGGCAGGCGCACTTGGCATTGGTTCTGTGATTGAAGATATTGCAGGCATTACCATAAAAGGAAATGAGAATGCTATTGAATGGAATATTAAGCTTACAGAAGCGTTCGGTATTGATAATCTTTATTTTAACGGGGCAGAAGGTGAAAATTTTGTAAACCTTTCCTGTGCTGAAAGAGTAAGCGATACATCGGGCGCAAATATAACGGTAAAGGCAGATCATGATTTTGAGCTTCGTGTAAAAGTCGGAGGGAAATCGCAGACGATACAGGCTAAAGCCGGAGAGCATGAGTATTCTGTTGACGGAACGGATGGGAATGATACATATCTTGGCATTCAAACGAGCCGGATATTTGCTGCAGATTTTGGAGAAGAAAAACTGGAGGCGGCAGACAGTGCAGTGGTGTTTGGGGAAGAAAAAGTTTCCGACCGGACAGACGGTCTTCCGAATCAGATTGAAAAAGGAAAGAAGGAAATCTTTAATGTCAATACGGTAGGATATTACCGAACAAACAGTAAATATAAGACAGAATTAAAAGACAGTAAAACCATGCAGGCACTTGGTACAGAAAATGCGAAAGAGTATGTGAAAGTAACATCTCCGCATGGCGGGGAAGGATTCATGTTCATGGTTCCTGCGTCAAATACGATGCAGACAGCAAAGGCTCTGATCGGAGTAAAGAATGGCACAGTAAAAGTAGAAGCCGACCTGATGGACGCATCTGAGGTGACGAAAATAGCAGAATTAAAAGGCGCGGAAGAAGAGACGGTTTATGCGGTAGAAATACCAAACTGTGCTTCGAAAGATACAGACATGATGGTGACAATTATGATGGAGCAGGAGGGTGACGTACAAGGCGAGATCAGTTTAAAAGCTATCGTGTTGGAAGACGGCGGAAGCGAAATCTTAGAAGCTCCGGCACAAGTGAAGGCAGAATCAGACAATGCTGCGCTTTTGGTCAATGCATCTGCGCCGGAAGGCGTTTCCTATGACAGCTATCGTATTTATTATAAAGCGGCAGAAGATGATACCTGGAATGTAAAAAATACAGAAACGCTCCCATGCAAATTAGAGGGACTTACCAATTATAAACGGTACGATGTGTTTGTTACAGGGATGAAAGGAGATACAGAATCAGCAGATTCTGAAAGCATATCCGAAATTCCGGAGGAAATAAGACGCACAGATGCACAGCGGGCGTATAATGACTGGCTGGAAGTTCAGGAAAAAGTGCTGAACGGAAATACAGATTTTTCCAATATCGTAAGTAATTTGAAGCTTGATGTAAAAGGGGCGACGTATGGAACGCGATTTACATTTTCAAGCGATAGCAACCTGTCAAAATACGGTCTGAGAAATGATGGAGGAGTGGTAAATCCGATTCTTCCGCTTGCGGATGTTGCGACGGTGCTTAAAATAGAAGCTTCCTGCGGAGAAAAAACGATAAAAATTGCAGTTCCCTTAGTAGTAAAAGCTGTGGCTGCAGATACGATGCCCTATGTGTCAGGGAAAAAGGGAGAAATGACATCCGGAACCGTCAATTTGACAGCAGAAGGAACGGTGGACTGGGCGCAGTTTCACAGTAACAGTACGGCAGATTACATCCGAAAAAACCAGCCAGAAGCGAAGATTAAGAATTTTGAAGTAATCGACGGTATTGACGGAAAAATTAATGACGGCACGTTTTCTTTTGAAGCAGCAGACGGTACAGGAACTCCGATAAACAGTTCAGGAATCAGTGCAAGAGGCTTAAATGACGGATTTACAATAGAACTTCCGTACAGCAATAAAATGCAGGAGGCAAAATTCTATGCAAATGCATGGGGCGGCGACGTGACGCTTGAAATGGCAGTAAACAATACGGTTTTCTATTCGGAGACATTCGGAAAGGATGACTCCTCCGGAATGGCAGGGCAGGAATTTGTCATTACTTATAAAGTGCCGTCCGAGTCGGATAAAGTGACTGCAAAACTGTACTGCAGCAAAGACCTGGAAAAGTGGGGCGGATGCGTAACGGCGCTTCAGGCGGTAACGGTAAAAGAGACGGATGAAAGCATTCCGGTTCCGGAAACAGAAGATACACAGGTTGTATTTGGAACACATGCAGCGCCGGGAGCAGTGAACCTGACAGCGGAAGGTTCTGTCGACTGGAATCTGTTTACAGCTACGGATTTGGAGCAGATTGAGAAGAAGGCAGGGGGCAGAGGCATTTTAAATCTTTCTGCTATTCAGACCGCCACGAAGTTAAACGGAAATTCCTGTGATACGATATTTTCCTTTACAGACGGAACGAATAACGCCGTAGGAAGTTATAGTAAAGGTATTGTCTTTGAAAAGGCCGGAAACGGTATTTCGTTTGACCTTCCGTATGCGGAAAGAAAGCAGAATGCAGCATTTCATCTTGGAGCGTGGTCTGCAAAAGTAAAAATCAATGCTTCCGTAGTAAAAGAAGAGCAGACGGTAAGAGAATATGTAGAATTTTTTGATACGGGGGCACAGGCAGGAGGAACTCCGGCAAAATATGGTATGGTTTCCATGGAGTATCTTCTGGAGGATTCGGATTCGGTTCTGCATGTGGAGATCAGCAATGATACTTTATATGATGAAACCTGGGGTAATTTTAATCTGGCAGCAATTACACTTGGCGGCAGTTTTTACGTATCTGCGGAAGAGGCCGAAAACGGAACTGTTTTGATTACAAATCCGATTGCATCTTCCGGAGAGGCGGTTACGGTTTTTGCCGTTGCAGATGCAGGATATGAGCTTGCAGAGGGGAGTCTGAAATATTGTACAGAAGAAGATGTAAACGGAACAGTAATCGAAAACGGCGAATTTATTATGCCGACAGGAGATGTGATGGTAAAGGCTCGCTTTGTAAAGAAAGAAGAGATTGCCAATAAAGAAGCGTTAAATGCAGCGATTGACCGGGCAAAAGAATTAAAAGAAGAAGATTACACGGCGGAGAGCTGGGCAGTGATGCAAAAAGCGCTGGCAGATGCAGAAGCTGTGGCAGCTGACAGAGATGCCGTACAGACAGAAGTGGATGAGGCAGCATTTGTATTAAGCGAAGCAATTGGGAAACTGAAAGAAAAAGAAGAGACGCCAGATGAAACAGACAAAGACCCTGATATAACAGGCAAAGAACCCAATAAAGACGGACTGGCAGAAACAGTTAAGGAAGCGGAAGGAAAGAAAGAGACGGATTATACGCCGGAGAGTTGGGCAAAGTTTAAAGAAGCTTTGGTGCGGGTGAAGGCAGTTTTAAATAAAGAAGGGGTAACACAGGGGGAAATTGATGCAGCAAAAGCGGCGCTGCAGGAAGCAATAAAAAACTTAAAACCCCGGCAGAAGGTACCGCAGCAAAAAGAAGTTCCGGCGAAGAACAGTACATTTGATGTCGGCGCACTCCGGTATAAAGTGACAAAATCAGATGCGAAAAATGGAACGGTGTCGGTTTCAAAGATGTTAAATAGGAAAGGCAAAAAGATCAAAATACCCGCTACAGTAGAAAAAGACGGATATATGTTTAAAGTAACAGAAATCGCAAAAGGCGTATTTCAGAAAAATAAGAAGATCACGCAGGTTGAGATCGGTATAAACGTAAAGAAGATCGGCTCAAAGAGCTTCTTCAACTGCAAAAGGCTCGGGAAGGTCACGTTTAAGAACAGGAATGCAGTAAAGATCGGGAGCAAGGCATTCGCCGGGATTAAAAAGAACTGCAAAGTGACGGTTCCAAAGAAGATGTCAAAGAAGAACTTTAATAAGCTAAAAAAAGGCATGAGAAGCGCCGGGAAAAAAGTCGTTTATAAAAAACGGTAACTACTTAAAAGAGGTTGTCCATCTGATGGTGTGGGAACATCTAAAAATAGAATTAAACCGTTTGGAACATAATCCAATTATGATTGGCGCAGGAGTGATAGCTGCGCAGGAAGTATTTGAAAATCCGATTAGTTATATGGAAAAAGCATAAGGAATCATGGGACTGTTGTAAAATACAGCTTATATACAATATATGGATGAGACCTATATGGTCGAAATGCCAAACCCTGTATATAGCGTCTATTTTGCGGCAGTCTCATTATTTTAAATATTCAAGATGATTTGGGCTATTTATTTAAAAATTTCTGCAATTCCCTTGCAAATAGAGAATATAAAGAAACAAAAAAGAATATAAAATGTGCAAAATAGATAAAAAATGATTTAATGATTGACTTATTATGTGCAATATGATAGGATGAGCTTATAGAATAAATTAATCGAATTAACAAATTCATTGAATGCATCAGTAAAAACAATAAATAATATGGGCTAAATGATAGCGGTAATGATTTGTAATTCAGCTATGCAAAAGAAGGAGGAAGGTAGTAAAAAATGAGATTCAGGAGTATGGTTAAGAAATTTGCAGCAGGAGCTTTGGCAGTTGCGATTGGAATATCCAGCTTGCCGGAAGCAATATATGCAGCCGGGCAGTACGGGAAAACGGCGAATGTTTATGGAAATGTTGAGGAGGCGCCAGATGTTGTGGATTTGACTCGGACGGGGAGTAAGGACTGGATTCATTTTAACAGCAATGTGGCTGGCAGTTGGGAACGGAAAGAACTGGAAAATTCTCTGATTAACCAGGTCAGGCTTCTGGGGGAACCGGAGAGTCTGGCAAGAGATACGAAATCAAACTTTGTGTACCAGGATGGGACGAGCGGAGAAAATTCACCGGAAGACAATCATATTGGGTTGATTTTATATGGAATGGATAATGGGGTAAATTTTCAGTTGCCGGGCAGTGAAAAGGAACAGCTTCTCCGCTTGTATGTTGGATCCTGGGCTTCAGAAGTTACAGTGACGGTATCGGTGAATGGAACTGCAGCGTATGAAGAAACTTTTGGAAAAACGGAAACAACCCAGGGTGGAAAAAGTTTTGAGCATGAGATTCATTATAAGACCGCATCAGAGCAAGATATGGTATCTGTTGAGGTGAAAACCACGGAACTCTATGATCAAAGTTGGGGAAATATTAATATACAGGCAGTGGCACTGGCAGAAGCAGGGGATAAAACGGAAGTCAGCGCGGCAGTAAGTACACTGGAGGGGCAGCCGGAAATCCTGCTTTCTCAAGAGGGAAATGTGGACTGGATGTATTTTAACAGTGTAGATTTAGCGAACTATGAGTATAAAAATCTGCCGGAGCCTTATATGGAGAACGTCGAAGCCATAAATGGAACAAATGGACTAACTGCTGATAAATTTGCTTTTTTCCGATATGAGGACGGCGCTTTAAATGAGACAAATAGTAATTCTTGCCGGACCGAGAAAAAAGGCATCATTTTTAATAACGCTGGCAATGGGATGACTTTTGATGTGGCAGGATGCACACATGAGCGGATACTGAGGATTTATACTGGTACGTATCAGGCAAAAGTAGGAATCGAGGTTTATGTAAATGATGATGCGGCTCCGTTAGAAAGCGTGGAATATATTTGTCAGGAAACGCAGGGAAAAATGACGGAAATCAGGTTTCAGACGGAGTACCCAGAAGACATTCTCCATATAAAAATCGTGGCGAAGGAAACAATGGATTCTACCTATGGAAGCGTGAGTGTGCATGCGGTGACGCTGTACGATGAAAATCCGCCAGAGATTCATATACCAGATTATACACAGGAAGTGTTGGGGGACGAAAAGGGGATGGTCCAGGTAGACCATGCAAAAGGAAAAATCAATTCTCTGAAGTTTAAAGAGGCCGGAGGAGATTGGCTTGTAGTTCCGTTTACAGCAGCGGGGGCTTATGCGGGGCCATCGTGGAAGGTGGACGGGACGATGCTGAAGGTTAAGCGTTCGGAGGATAACGCACATATTTATACAGCAGTAAAAGACGGTATTACGTATGGAATCCGTTATGGGATATCAGAGGACGGGATTTTGACAGTAACAGTATCCATGAAAAATGACACAGAAGAAAGCTTTGAGCCGGAACAGGCGAGTATTGTATTAGGATTGGATACGTATATGCAGGATACTTATGATAGTTATAAAGGGTTATTTTTCCCAACGCTTCTGCGCTGTGAAAAGACTCATCTTTGGGGATATATGGAGAGTCCGGGGAAGAAAGTAGTTTCTTTGGCGGTGGACAGTCCTGTATCATCTTACCATTTAGAATACCAGAGCGGGCAGCACAGGATTTATACAGCAGTTCTGGATCTAATGCAGAAAGATGAGACGCTTCCAGAACGTCATCCGAGAAATAATAGTACATTAAATGCTGGGGAAACCAGGAACTGGAATATTAAAATGAAAGTTTCTGAAAAGGTAGACAGTGTAAAGGCAGATGTGGAGCAGATGTTAAAGGCACCAGTCATTGATGCAGATCGGTATACGCTTGGGGCGGGAGAAAAATCTAAAATAACAGTTTATTCTGCGGAAGAGCCAGGGGCAATTCAGGTTACCACACCAGAAGGAAACAACAGTGAGTTAGCATTGGAAAAAGTAAAGGATGGGGTATACACTGCAGAATTTCTTCCAGAAAGCGGGCAGGGAATTTATAAACTGGTAGTTCAGTCTGGCGGATATCAGGCAGAAGCGATGATAACCCTGCGCCAAACTTGGAAATGGTATATGGAGAAAGCTAAAGAGGCTGCAATCAGCCATCCGGCAAAAGGAGCGGACTGTGCGGAATCCTGGTATAATCTTTATTCGGCATACCTGGGGGAGAAGTATTTTCCGGATGAACAGCAGCAAAAACAAATTGATGATAAGTTTGAAGAGATTTATGAAAGAGTAATTTGCTATAGTGAAAACGGGGTACCAGCGAATAATCCTTCACGGATACAGAACCACAGCACGACCCTTGGAATTTTGGTAGATAAATATGAAGCACAGGGAAATGTGCAGGATTTAATCCGTGCGGCAAAGATTGCCGATTACCTGATGGGCAGGCAGGATGAGGAAAGCGGAGCTTATATTGGGCCAACAGGAGATTATACTTCTGTAATTTATCCGGCGAAATCTCTGATGGAGCTTATGAAGCAGGAAGCAGAATTGATTGACCAGGGAGACACGTCCTATGCGTGGCAGGAGTGCTATGACAAGCATTATGATTCGGTGAAAAGGGCGATGGACAATCTGGTGAGGTTAAAGGGGGATTTACATACAGAAGGGCAGCTGACTTTTGAGGACGGTGCGTTTTCATGCTCTGCTACGCAGCTTTCAGAATTTGCCTTGATGCATGAGCCGGGAAGTTCTGAACGTGAAAAATATATGCAGAGTGCGCTTGATTATTTGGATAAGCACCAGGCGCTGGAACAGGAGATTATACCAGATTCCAGGATAAATGGAGGTTCTTTGCGTTTCTGGGAAGCACAGTATGATGTGCTGCTGCAGGCGAACCCCAATAATATGATGAATTCTCCACATGGATGGACTGCCTGGAATATTTATGGGCTGTTTAATATGTATCAGCTGACAGGAGAAGAGTATTATTTAAGAAAAGGGATGAATGCGATTGGAAGCTGTGTTCAGCTTATGGGATTTGATGGAAATCTGAATTGGGCGTTTATTGCAGATCCTTATATTAAAGGAAGTTTGTTTGTACAGAAAGAAAATGATACCAGTGAATATGGAGAGGCAGAGAGAAAGAGTGTGGTTTTGGGTGAGAGTTATGTAGATATGATTAGTGACTGGTGGAAGGCTCCGCCTGACACGAATGTAGGCGGGTACTATGGCCAGGGCGGAGCCTGTGACAATGATGTGCATGAGATTTTCAAAGCCATGGAAGAAACTGTACTGACAAAAGCGTATGTAATAGAACAGGAAGACGGAACACTTGCAGCTTATAACTGTACGGCTGTTGAAAGGGAAGATGGAGCTCTGGAAATCCGTACCATAGAAGGTGAGCTGACACAGGAGGTTAGCCTGAATCTGAAAGATACGTGGAAGTATGAAATTTATTTTACCAATACTGATAAAAAGGTTTCCGGTACTGCGGGGGCAGGTATGGGCTCTGTAAAAGAGAATGAGATTGTGACAGACCCCTTGGAGGCATTAAAAGCAGATGCAAAAGGGATAATAGGGAATTATAAGAACATGCAGGATTACCGCGCCGCCCAGCAGGAGGAATTACAGCGGCTAATCGCACAGTGGCAGGCGGAAGTGGGAAATGCGCAGTCAGAAGAGGAGATTACGCAAGCAGTAGAAAGTGCAAAAGCAGCGTTGGACGCTATACTGACAGATGCAGCACTGACGAAGCAGGAGAAAGAAGCGGAAAGCTTAAAGCAGCTTGAGCGGGCAAAGGCAGACGCAAAGGCGGTTTTAGAAGATTACCGGAATGCGGCAGGTTATCAGGGAACTCAGAAAAAGGAATTAGAGGCAGCGATTTTGGCAGGAATCCAGGCAGTGTATGCAGCTTCTACAAAAGAAGATGTAGAAATGGCGTTAGCACAGGCGAAGGACGTGATAGCTAAAATCCTGCTAGATGCAGGACAGGAGGAGAAAAGAGTATCTGGAATAAGCCTAAATTCGGAAGAACTTACTTTGGATAGAGGCGGAAAGTTTGTTTTACAGGTAGTAATTACACCGTCTACAGCAGAGAATAAAGCAGTACTATATAAGTCGAGCAATTCCCAGATAGCAAAAGTTTCCGCGGACGGAACTGTGAAAGCCCAGAGAGAGGGGACGGCAGTGATAACGGCGACTACGGCAGAGGGGCAGAAGGCAGCAAACTGCAAAGTAACTGTGCGTTACCGGGGAAAATGGATAAAGAAGAAAAGGAGGTATCGTTTTAAGCTCCGGAATGGGAAATATCTGAAAAAGTCCTGGAAAATGGTCGGAAGGAAATTCGCCTATATGGATAAGAAAGGATATCGCCTTACAGGAAAGCAGAAGGTTGGGAAGGATACCTACTACTTTAGCAAAAAAGGTATTATGCAGACTGGCTTTAAGAAAATAGGAAGAAATGTATACTATTTTGGGAAAGATGGGAAAATGAAAACAGGACTTCAAATTATCAAAAAGAAAAAGTATTATTTTAATAGAAAAGGTATCATGCAGACTGGATGGATAAAGATTAAAGGTAAGAAACAATATTTTAAAGCGTAAAATATATTTTTACAGAGGGGAGAGACATTCACAGAGGAGTGTCTCTTCTTTTTTATATATTAAGAAAGTGTAAATGGGTATTGACTTTATATATTATATTGAATATAATATAGATAACAAAAATATATGGATGGATTTTGTATATATAAAAGTAAAAGGTATAAGGAGGATGCGAATGATTTATCAGTTGGGCCCCACCCTCACTGATGCGATTGTGCTGGCTATTATATCCAGAGGGGATGCTTATGGCTACTCTATCTCGCAGCAGGTGAAAAAGGTGGCGGATATTAAAGAATCTACCCTGTATCCGGTTCTGCGCAGACTGCAGCAGAAAGGGTACCTGGAAACATATGACCAGCCGTATCAGGGAAGGAACCGAAAGTATTATGTGATTACAGAAGCAGGGAAACGGCAGTATCAGTTCTATATTGAAGAGTGGAAGAAATATCGTATGGAAGTGGAGGAAATTATGATGGGAGGTATGGAGAATGAGCAAGGATGAATTTTTGCGGGAATTGTCCAGGGAGCTGCGCAGGCTGCCCCGGGACGAATATGAAAAAGCGATGGACTATTATGTAGAATTTTTCAACGATGCAGGTCCGGAAAATGAGAAAACGGTGATTGCTGATTTAGGAACACCGAAAGAAGTGGCAGCACAGATTATTATGGATGCAGCAGTGGAAAGAATGCATGAACCGCCAAAGTCAGCACGGAGGGGGCTTGGAACGATTTGGATGGTAATCCTCGCGGTCTGTGCGGCGCCGATTGCCCTGCCTTTTGCGTTTGTAATCCTGGCGTTAGTAGGCATGTTGCTTTTGAGTGCAGGGATGCTTGTCCTAGGACTTTTGATGGCGGAGGCAGGCTTGTTTGCCGCTGGTGTGGTCGGTGCAGTGTGCGGAATTGTCCTTCTGTTCTCCAAGCCGGCATCTGCGCTGGTAGGGCTGGGGTTTGGACTGGTGTTTATTGGACTGAGTATTTTAGGAGCCTTTCTTGTGTGTAAAGTATTTAAATGGCTGATGAAGGGAATCCGGGCATTATTTCAAAGAATTTTCAGAAGGAGGAAAAAAGCATGAAAAAGTATCAGAAAGTTTTGCTTATTACAGCAGCGGTATTGGTGATAGGCGGAGGAATCATGGCAACTGCAGGACTTGCGATGGGCGGCGTTCCGGGATTCTGGATTACAGAGAAAGGGATTCAGACGGCGGAGGATATCAGGGGGACGTTTGTGGAGAAAAAAGTGCCTTTGTCTGATGTCAGCAGCTTAGATATTAGTTGTGTGGAGGGAAATGTGGAGTTTCTTTTAGGAGATGATTTTCATCTGGAATATGGATATGATGATGCTTTCCTTAGTATTAAGAACGAAAAGAAGGATGGCATTTATCATTTTACCAGTGAGTATGTAAAACGGGCAGGCTGGTCTGGAGCAGGATTTTTCTGGGGAAATACTGTGAGCAGTAAGGAAAGCTATGTGCGGATTTATGTGCCAAGGGGTATAAAGCTGAAAGACTTAAACCTGATAAATGAATACGGAAAGATTAAGATGGATATCAGTGGAACAGGATGCGAAAATACTGTGATGAAAATAGAATCAGGAAGCATGTGGGTGAACGGCCTGAAAAGTGGGTATACGGAGGTACAGGCAGAGTATGGGAATGTAGAAATGGAGAACTGTGATGTGGGGAAAATGACCCTGAAAGGTGAGAGTGGAAACTGTAAACTGTCAGATATCCAGGCGAAAGAGATGAATCTGGAGGAGATGTATGGGGAAATCGTTCTGAGCCGGATTTCAGGGGGCGTTATGACAGTAAAGAGCGAGTCAGGGAATACAGAAATGGAAGAGATGAGCGGGCAAGAGCTTTCTCTGTTTAATGAGTATGGAGATATCACAATGAAAAATGTGACAACAGATACGTTTATCCACGTCGATAGCGGAGATATCGGCAGTATTAAAATGCAGGAAATAAAAACGGGGCAGATGAAGATTGAAACAGAGAGTGGAAATGTAGAAGGCAAAAAAGTAGAACTTGGCACAGCAGATATCAAAGTCACATACGGGGAATGCGGAATTTATGAATTTAATGCAAAAAACGTAAAGGTGTCAAGCGAAAGCGGAAACGTGAAACTTGGCATGACAGGAAAAGAAAAAGAGTACCAGATGAGCCTTATGAGCGAATTTGGAGAAGTATCTGTCAACGGAAAAAAGCAGGGGAACAATATCCTTCTGGAGAGAGAGAAGGCAAAAGGAAAGCTTGAGATAAAGAATGAAGCAGGGAATATCCGGGTAGACACAGAATGATTTTATCACTGTTTCATTTTCACGCGGAATTTAGGCGCTATCTGCCTCTGGATTTTACTGGCTGTCTGTGGTATGATAAATTATCAGAGAAAAATATACCATATAGGAAAAAGAGGAGAATGGACGATGAGTGCCATAGTAGAGATAAGAAATGTGAAGATCGGAGTGGGAACTCCCAAAATCTGTGTCCCGCTTACGGCGTCCACGAGAGAAGGTATCCGCACATCGGCAGAAGCATTGAAGGGGCATTCCTTTGATATGGTGGAGTGGCGTGCGGACTTTTTTGAAGAGCTTTTGAATTCACAGGCAGTAAAGGAGATGCTGCAGGAGCTTCGCGAAATCCTGAGGGATATTCCCCTGCTGTTTACTGTCCGAACAAAAGAGGAAGGGGGAAATATCCGCCTGGATGCGGAAACGTATCTGGGGGTGAATATTCGGGCGATCAGGACAGGATTGGCAGATTTGGTTGATGCAGAAATATTCCGCGGAGACGATATTACGTATATGATGGTGGAAGCGGCACATGATCAGGGTACGAAGGTGATTGCGTCCAACCATGATTTTGGCGGAACGCCGAAGAAGGAAGAATTAATGCGGCGGCTCTGCAAAATGCAGGAGATGGAGGCGGATATTGCCAAGCTTGCGGTAATGCCGAGGACGGAGAGGGATGTATTGACGCTTTTGGACGCAACGCTGGCCATGAAAGAGCTGCACCAGGATACGCCAGTAGTGACAATGGCAATGGGACAATTGGGAGTGGTCAGCCGGCTGACAGGGCAGCTTTTTGGTTCGGCGGTTACTTTCGGAAGCGTAGGTGAGGTGTCTGCACCGGGGCAGATTCCGGTGGAAAAGCTAGGCGGGCTTTTGGAGATTTTAAAACTAGACTAAATCAGGGAGACAATCAGCTCCAAGCTGGCGGAGGTGGAGCAGGATAGCTATGCCCTTCATCCGGTCTTTGGGCAATTTATTTATGATAAGTGTAAGCCGGAATGACAAAATCATTTAGGATTGATAGAAGCGTGCCGAGAGAATTTGAAGATTCCGGAGAGTGGTTTGGCGTTAGAAGGTCAGAAATTTATCCCCTTTGTTGAAAAAATGATTGAAAAGCTGGAAATAGGAAAAAATTTCGAGCAGGTAGATTTTATAGCTGGTATAGCTTATTTTTTATCATACATAGCAGAATATAAAAAGGCGGAGAGCTTGTATAAAAGAGTACTGCATATAAGTGAAAAGATACTGGGAGAGGAGCATCCGGATAGCGCTATATATAAAGTTTTGGTGCGTAGGCTCGGAATAAATCATCCCAATACACAAATTGTTTATGAAAATATGAAAGAATAAACCATTGGTTTTCGATTTGGCAGTAGGCAAATAATTTCATAGATAAAGTAAAAGGCATATGCAGCAGGGCGCATGCCTTTTCTTTTTGGCTAAATATTCAGCAAATCGGCAATTTCTGAGAAGTTGATATACAAGTTCTCGTAGATGTTGGCTTTGATTTTATCGGAAAAGGTGTAGATAGCAGGGGCGGCAGCGTGTTCCATGTCATAAACAAGGATAACTTGTTTCATTGGATCCACTATCCAGTATTCCCTTACACCAGCGGAGCGGTATAAAGATAATTTTGTGTAATAGTCCATAGGGCGGCTGCCCGGAGACACAATTTCAATAATCCAATCAGGAGCTCCGTTACATCCGTGGTCATTCAGTTTGTCCGTGTCACAGATTACAGAGATATCCGGCTCCAGGTATTTTGAATCATCTGCGAAAAGAAACACGGCGAAAGGAGCAGGAAAAACTTCACAGGTTCCTTTATTTGTGCGGATGTAATTTCCAATTTCCAAATGTAGGAATGATAATATTCGCTGATGCCTGGTGTTCGGCGGTGCCATGTAATAGATTTGCCCGTCAACCAGTTCAGCCCGGGTTCCATCCGGCAGAGAATAAATGTCGTCAATGGTATAGGGTTTTTCTTGTACCAGTGCCATAGTAACACTTCCTTTCTTGGTTATTGTATGCGGTTATATATCTTGTATTCATCTGCCACGCTTGACGGCAGATTAGTGATAGATGATAGCAGGGGAATAAATTTTTATGCGTCTGCTATTTTTTAGTTCTATCAACCTTATTTTAAGAATTTACAGTTTGAGCAGCCGACAATAGTCCCTTTCGGTTTCGATTACACATTCGGCAATCAGCCTGGAGAATGGTTCCATGTCATTCAGCCGCCTGGAAGCGGACAGGGCATTGATGTAGTCATTTCTCCAAACAGGCGGGATAGATACGACACCGTAGCCGGAATTGACCAGGATAAGGTTCATCAGGAGCCGGGCAGTTCTGCCATTCCCATCAATGAAAGGATGGATATCAACCAGCCGTTTATGTGCCATTGCCGCCAGCTCAATAGGGTGCAGGGTAGTTCTGGACGAATGAATCTGGTCGGCAAGGTGTTTCATCAGATGCGGGATTTCGTCTGGTGCGGGTGGGACATATTCTGTTCCGGAAATATAGGCTTGAATGGAACGGTATTGGCCAGCCTGGTCGGCATCAACTTTTTGATAAAAAAGGCGGTGCAGCTTCTTGATAGTTTGCTCTGTGATGCTCATATCCTGCTGCCTTGCCAGCTCCAGCATGAAATCATAGGCAGAACCATGTCCGACAGCTTCATAGCAATCTTTTAGTGGGCGTCCTCCGACAGTGATGCCGTCCTCTAAGAGTATTTTTGTTTCCGATATGGTGAGGGTATTCCCTTCAAGAGCATTACTGCTGTAGGTAAAGCCAATGCGAAAATATGCATCCAGAGATTTAAGCTCTTCCTTTGCCAGTGGACGGGTAGAAGAAATTTTTTGTTTATAAGAATCTGCTTTCTGTAATAAATCCTGTAATGTAGGCATTGTGTGTAACCTCCTATTCCTCAGAACCAGTAGGAACCTAGGAAATCCGCTTGCCGATTATGGAAGCTATTTCTAAGGCTTCTGAATACTTTAGTGTCCCGCGCGTGAGTTTGTTAGAGATGTTCTGTGATGTGGTGGTTTCTTCTGGATGTAATAGATTCATTTCCTTTACGATGTCAGTTAAGGTCCATCCTGATTTTGCAATCTCAGCTTTTATTTCATTTCTAATATTTATATCTGCCATACGATCACTATCCTTCCGCGTATTGACAAAAGTATAACATATAATTTTAGAAGTTTCAATGGAGTGTAAAAGTATTTATAAATGAAGAAAAAGTTTTAAAATAGTGCTGAAATTTATTGCGATAGGGTGTATGATGAAATCATAATAAAACAAAATACACAAAACAAAAGCAGCCCTGCCGGATGTATACAGCCAGTTCGTGAAACCAAGCAGGAGCCGGAGATTTACGGTAGCATAACAAAAAAAGCCCTTACCAGAGTAGCCGCTCTGATAGGGGCAGTAACCTGACAACCTAGGAAATTGAGGGGCAGGGATTATAACATTCCTGCTGGGGCTGGACACACAGTGGACGCCTGGGGAACGGGATGCATGGCAGGAGTTCAAGGAAGCTCTGGGGAATGTAACAGGAGGCGTGACTGATATAGCGCCAGTATTAGAGGCACATAAACAAATCCAGAGAGAAATACGCTTTTGTCTGATGGTGTTTGAATCCGGCAAGGGAATCACAGCGGCGTTCCATGAAAGGCTGACGCTCCACATCAAATTTCCGCAGACTGTTGATTACGATATGCACATGAATATTCCTGCTTTCGTTATGTCCGTCTGTGTGGGTGCAGACAAAAGCCTGGTGTCCGGGAAAATTCTTTTTTGCAAATTCCAGTCCAAGCTGCTGTGCCCGTTCTCCAGTCAATCCATTTTCTGTAGAATCTTTCGGATCAAAGCTGAGAATATAGTGGTGGGATTTGACCTCATTATAATTTTGGTTTTTGTGATATTTTGCGTTTAATTCCCTGCACTCCATATCAAAGGAAAAGGGATCGCAGTTTATGCCGTCCACATAATATTCTTCACGGGGGATTAGCCGTCCGTTTTCATCCAGTGTGGGCTTGTTTGTATATTCATCATGTTGAAATGTCAGATAACGTTGTGTTTCGCTGTAGTCGGCATTTTTACTTGCTATGTGTTTTATCGCCATGAGGATCACCTTTGGATGTATTAGCACTTTCCACCGTTGTGCTGCTTGAAAAATCTCCTGCCATTTTCAGAACGGCATATTTCATTTCGTAAATATCCGCAATGCTCTGGTTGATTGATTTCCGCATTTCCTGTGAATGGATGCCGCCGCTGTTAAAGTGGCGGGCAATCTGATTGAGGTTGCTGCCGATTTTTCCAAATCCTGCAATCAGTTTTTTCAGTTTCGGCACATCTGCCACAATTTCATACTTTGCGATTACTTTTTTGTTTGTAACCTGCTTCCTGGCATATTCTGCCAGAGTGAGGTTTGCCGACTTAGCATTTGCAGAAATAATTTCATATTCTGTGTCTGTGAGACGGAGCATAATGTTGTGGGTATGATAGAGTTCTTTTTCTTTTTTTGGTCTTGCCATTTTGCTATTCCTTTCTGTTAAAAATGTATTCATAATATAAGCCGATTAGAGAGCGCTGGTGGGAAATGAGAAGATGCTTCTTATATAGAAAAATTTTGGGTTTTACCGTGATAAAGATAATCACGCTGCGACTATTTTTGATAGGAGCCAAAACGGAACATTTGGAAAATGTGCTATAACCGAGGGTATGGGGAAACGGAATCCCCATCAAGATTGTCGGGTAACGAAAACCACGAAAGTGAGTTAGCAGTTACTCTGGCGTATCTTGCTCTTTATGTCAGAACTGAAATAAAGGGCATTATCCGAGAAGTTTTATTACTAAAGAAATATCATGAAAGGCACAGTTTATCGGCAATATCTAAAAAACTTCTCGAATAATAACTCGACTGTTTAGATCAAAGATACATTGCGTACCTTAGAACAGATTGGTGTTGTGTTCGATGGCAGCAATTATCCGGAAATCCTTTCTCCCCGGAAATTGAACCGGGTTATGAAAAACATTTACAGGACGTGGGACGAACGGGTATATTTTGGCCTGCTGAAACGTTTTTCCCTGCAGTCCGATAAGCAGATCAAACGGTTTTCAAAAGGAATGAAGATGAAGCTGGCTATTTCTGCTGCATTTTCCCATCATTCCAGGCTGTTAATCCTGAACGAAGCCACCAGCGTCTTAGACCCGGTTGCCAGGGATGATATTCTGGATATGCTGCTGGATTTCGTGCAGGACGAGGAGCATTCCATACTGGTAGCCTCCCACATTACCAGTGATGCGGCTTCCAAATGGAACAAAAATGTCATTACCATGCCGGTACCGAGGAACCAGATCATTGGCGAGAAATTTTTGTTTTATATCCTGCTTGCCGTATTGGGGTTGCTTACTGCGCTGATTCCCTGTGTTGTCCTTGCGTGCTTCGGTACAGATATAACGCTTCATTCGCTATTGCTGTATGGCTCTATTGGGATAAGCGCTATGCTGTTGGCAGGGGGTATCAGTCTGCCGTGCGCATACTTATTTGACCCAGAGAAATCGCAGATTGTCTTTATGATGTCATTTATGGCGGGGGCAGGGATTATTACGGGACTTGTACTTCTTATCAATTTGGTTTTCCTGTAAAGGAGAATATCCTTCTGGCTTTCAATATTGTGCTTATCATTTCTGTTATCTGTTTTTTTATCTCGTATCGGATTGCAGTAAAGGTATATCGGAAACGGGATATTAATTGACTGATATAGGATGAAAACAACGGGGTGCAGGCAATTGTGCATCCCGTTATTTATTTGTGACAATGGGAGACTCGCGAATCGTAGATTCTATGTTTTGTGTGATAAATGTGATATATTTCTCTCTTTTCTATTGACAAAAAGCAAAAGTGGAGATATATTTATCATATAAAGAGATAAATATATCTCAATAAAAGGAGGAATAATATGAAAACAAACAAAAT
This sequence comes from Lachnospiraceae bacterium 46-15, assembly GCA_041223665.1. GTDB lineage: Bacteria > Bacillota > Clostridia > Lachnospirales > Lachnospiraceae > Hominisplanchenecus_A. The sequence goes on along the minus strand of JBCLQO010000026.1, from coordinate 9,314 downwards.
GAAAATTTGGATCGGCTGTGGGTTGTTTTGTGTGTTGAGTGTGCTTCTTTCGTCATGGTATGCGGTAGCTTATAATGATTCCCGCCTGGTAGTCCCAATGGATTTTAAGAATGATGTATTTGAGATAAGGGATTTGCCAATGATTGTTTCCGTTTCCCTCACTTGTGTTTATCTTGTCATGCTTTTTATCCATGCAGGAAAAAAGCAGAGACAAGCGGGAGAAACAGGCATCACTCGTAAAATAAATCCAGGGCTGGGGTGTTTAGGCGTATTTGGATTTTTGGGGTTTGCCGGTTTTTGGACATACCCTGTGGATGGCACAATTTTTCCGTTTGCGTCTTTCCTATTCTTCGGTTTTTTTGGTTTTTACTATGAGGGAAAGATGTCAGGGACATTTATGGACGAGCGCTTTCGTGAGAACATTGCCCGCGCTAAGCTCAAAGCGTATAGAATTACTTTTGGAGTCATGTTTGTTGCGCTGGTAATTCTTTGTCAGGGAAAACTTTTTGGAAATCTTGAGTACACCCTGATTGCCGCAATTATTACCCTTTCTCTTGCATTGGCTTTGGGGATTTTCCTCTCTGAATATTTGCTGTACCGATATGACCATGACGACCAGGCAGAGGAAGGCGAGGAATAGGATATGGCAGAATTTGAATGCAGGTTAAAAAAGTACCGACAAATGAAAGATCTGACACAGGAGCAGCTGGCAGAAAAAGTAGGTGTGCGCCGGGAAACGATCATGCGTCTGGAAAAGGCGAAATATAATCCGTCGCTGAAGCTGGCGATTGATATTTCTAGGGCCGTAGAAGTCCCGATTGAAGAAATTTTTGTTTTTAAATGAAAATTGCCCGTTGTAACATTTCGCGGACATTTGCCTGCTAAACTATAGTGAATGACAAAAAATTGGCCATTCACTATAAAAATATAAAGGAGTGTGGATATGAAAAAGATCTTGCTGGTAGAGGATGACGACCTTTTCAATAAAACGCTGACTTATAACCTGATTTCTGAGGGTTACGATACCGTATCAGCCCTGAATGCAGGCGCAGCTGCAGAGTTACTGACGCAGACGGAATATGACCTGGTACTTTTGGATATCAACCTGCCGGACGGCAGCGGTTATGACCTGTGCAGGCTCATAAAGCCGGAGAATCCTGACACGCTGGTGATTTTCCTGACGGCCAATGACCAGGAGAGCGACCAGATCCGGGGGTATGAAGTTGGGGCGGTGGATTATATCACCAAGCCTTTTTCCATTGGGGCACTGCTGCGGAAGATACGGGCCATGTTCGCTATGCTGGAACACCGGGGGCTGGCAAAGGATTTTTATGATGACGGCAGACTGTTCCTGGACTTTTCAGAACAGACAGCTTCGTTGAATGGGAAACCTCTTACTCTTTCTCCCATGGAGTATAAAATGCTGTACCTGTTTTGCAAAAATCCAAAACAGATCCTGACAAGGCAGCGGCTTTTGGAACGGCTGTGGGATGCTGATGAAAACTATGTGGATGAACACACCCTGACTACCTCCATCAGTCGTATCCGGGGCAAGATTGAGGCTGATGGCGATACTTATATTAAAACGATTTACGGAATTGGGTATCAGTGGATGGGAGGCGATAGAAAATGAATCTGGGACGGATCTCTGTAAAAAGGATATTCCTGCTGATTAGCGGCGGTATGGCAGTTTCCATGCTGGCCATCTGCGCAGTTCTCTTATGGGTGACAGGACAGATGTGGATGCTGATTGGCGGCATACTGCTGACGCTCTGGGCCCTTATATGGATGTTCTTTCTGACGATTGCCTTTGGCAAAAGGCTTTCCGTATTTGCTAGTGAGTTATGCCGGGCAATGGATCAGATGATAAGCGGAAGCGAAGAACCGATGCATGCTGCGGACAGAGAAACACTTTTTGCCCGTATTGGTTACCGTCTGTCCCGGCTGTACGATATCATGCAGGAGAACCGGCGGAAGGTGGACGAGGAACGGCAAGAGCTGCAGATGTTGGTATCGGATGTCTCCCATCAGGTGAAAACACCGGTAAGCAACTTGAAAATGGTGACGGACACGCTGCTTTCAAAATCTGTCACAGAAGAAGAGAGGCGGGAGTTCCTGCAAGGCATCCGGAACCAGACGGACAAGCTGGAATTTCTTTTCCAGGCTCTTGTGAAGACTTCCCGATTGGAAACTGGGGCGATACGGCTGGAAAAGAAAGACGCCCCTCTGATTGATACGTTGGCGATGGCCTTAAGCGGTATTGTATATGCGGCGGAGAAAAAGAATATTTCCGTTACAGTGGACTGTCCGGAGAATCTTTGCCTTTCCCACGACAGCAAATGGACGGCGGAAGCCGTGTTCAATCTACTGGACAATGCGGTGAAGTATACTCCGACTGGAGGTGCTATCCGGGTCTCAGCAGAACAATGGGAAATGTATGTAAAACTTAGTGTGTCTGATACTGGCAAGGGTATTTCCGAGAGCAATCAGGCCGCTATTTTCCAGCGCTTCTATCGTGAGGAAGAAGTACACGAACAGCAGGGCGTGGGTATTGGTCTGTATCTGACCCGCGAGATCGTAACACGGCAGGGCGGCTATATCAAGGTAACTTCGGAGCCGGGACAGGGTTCAGAATTTTCTATCATGCTCCCTACAAGATAACACATGGCGGACGGCCATTTCTGGCTGCCCGACATAATTTATTGAAATGTCCAAGTCTTGTAACATTTCAGCCATATTTTTTATGCCACTTTGGACATTTCTGTGACATTTGGATTTTACAATGTCCTTATCAACAGGCAAAAAGCCTTGGAAGGAGCATTTAATTATGAATGTATTACAAACAATCGACCTGAAAAAGTATTATGGCAGTGAACCCAACATCACCCGTGCGCTGGATGGTATCAGCCTATCAGTAGAACAGGGTGAATTTGTGGCGATAGTCGGAACGTCCGGCAGCGGTAAATCCACCTTGCTTAACATGATGGGCGGGCTGGATACGCCCACGTCTGGTAGTGTCATTGTACGCGGGGATGAGCTGGCCAAAAAGAATGACGAGGAGCTGACTATCTTCCGCCGCCGTAACATCGGATTTATCTTCCAGAACTATAACCTTGTCCCGATCCTGAATGTCTATGAAAATATTGTCCTGCCTGTGGAGCTGGACGGCGACATGGCAGATGAGAAGTTTATGGACGAGATCGTGAGGATGCTGGTATTGGAAGATAAGCTGAAAAATATGCCGAACAACCTTTCCGGCGGACAGCAGCAGCGTGTTGCTATCGCCCGCGCATTGATTACCAAGCCGGCTATCATCCTGGCCGACGAACCCACGGGCAACCTAGACTCCAAGACCAGCGCCGATGTGCTGGGGCTTTTAAAACGTACCGGCATGGAGTTTAACCAAACCATTGTCATGATTACCCACAACAACGAGATTGCCCAGCTTGCCGACCGCATTGTACGGATTGAGGATGGCAAGATTGTGGAATAAGGAGGTGGCAGATCATGACATGGCCTTTTGAGAATGACACCAGCGCCATTGTGAAGAAGCTGGCAAAGCGGAGCCTTACCAGCGAGAAGCGCCGAAACCTGATGGTGATAATTGCCGTGGCTCTGGCGGCGTTCCTGATTTCTTTTGCGGCAATTCTGTCCGTTTCCGTGGCGCAGATGCAGCGCAATCAGGTGGCTGATACCTACGAGGCGGTCTTCACCGGCGTTGAGGTGTCCGATGTGGCGACCCTGAAAGACCTGCCGGAGTTTGCACGGGTAGGTGAATACTACCTGCTGGGGCAGGAGCACTCGGAGCGGGGGTACAACGCCTTCTATGTGTATTGTGACAGCGACATGATCTATATTGCCCGCAGTCAGATGGAACTGGTGAAAGGAAAACTCCCGGAGCAGGCGAATGAAGTCGCTGTCAGTGAATATTTTCTCTCCGCTTACGGTTCCGATGTCAAAATCGGTGAAACGGTTCGATTGGACACAGAGAGCTTTCATGGCGACTATACTGTAACCGGAATCCTGTCTAATGTGGGAGAAAAGGAAGCGAATATATGTGCCATTGCCGTTTCTAAAGCGGCCTTGACGCAGTGGGCCGGATTTGACTCTGCAGGATACCGTGCCTATGTGCATTTCAAAAATGACAGGCAGTTTGACCAGGAGACCATTTTTGCCCATTGCCGGGAGATTGCCGCACAGTTTGGCTCTGCGCATGTAGGGATGAACAGTAATTATTTTGCTTCTAATTCAAAGTCTATTGACTTTGTGACCATTTTCGGAATAGCCGCCCTCGTGCTTGCCGGCGGATATGTAGTCATTCAGAGTATTTTCCGTATTTCTGTGAACGACAAAATACAAAGCTATGGACAGCTCCGCACCATCGGCGCAACACCTAAACAAATCCGGCGCATCGTGAAAAAGGAGAGCCGGCGGCTGGGGGGCATTGGGATTCTGATAGGCATCCTGCTGGGTGTGGTCAGTGGCCTGCTCCTGTTCCCAAAAGGTTTTCACGGGGGTTATTATGGGGCAGCTGTACTTCTGACCGTGGTGGCCTGTTGGTTCATGGTATCCGTCTCAGTTCACAGACCGGTCAAAATAGCTGCGGGCATCTCACCGCTGGAGGCAATGCGTTTTTCCACAGGTCAGGAAAAGGTACACAACAGAAAGAAACACCGGAAACTAAGTCCCGTATCCATGGGATTTGCAAATTTTGGACGTGACCGTAAAAAGTCAGTGAGTATTGCAGTATCCCTAAGCCTGGGCGGGATTCTTCTTCTGGTGGTGTCTTCCATGATCCTGACACGCTCGCCAGAGCAGGCTGCAAGGCTATTTTTCCCAGACGGAGATTATAAGATCTATCTGTCTTCAGAGCAGCCAGAGGAAGAGATTATGGCTGCAGGCAATCCGCTGGATGAAGAACTGCTGCAGGAGATCCTTTCTGTGGATGGAGTAACGGATGTGCTGGTCACCCGTCGGTCTCTGCACGCAAAATTCGGAACTTCCGAAAGCGCTGAGGCCGGTATGTGCGACATGCTGACGGACTCAAACTGCATGGATGTAGAAGCTGCGCTGGTATCCGGCGCCATGCCGGCGGATGCCCACAGCATCCTTCTGAGTACGAGTTATCAGAAGCACCATGCCGATATGGATGTTGGGTCCACCATGGAGCTGATCTTGGGTCAGAAAACCGTGACAGTTACCATATCCGGACTGTTCGATGCATCGAAGACAGCAAACGGACATGGTACGCTTGCCATGGATTTGGCGGCCCTGTTCGCACCGGAGGAGTTGTTTTGTGAACTCCATCCTGAAATCGAAAGCTTTGACTACTCCTGGAGCATTGTCAGCGACCCGAAGAAAGCAGAGTTTGTGGAAAGCAGGCTTAAGGAGCTGGTATCCGACCGCAGCAATCTTGGAATGGATGCCATAGCCACACATATCGAATATGAGAAAATGCAGAGCAGCATTATTTTTGGAAGCCTGCAGGCTCTTTCCTGGCTGATTTTCCTGTTTGGCGTTGTCAATCTGATCAATACGACGCTTTCTAACCAGATGTCCCGGAAGCGGGAGAACAGTATCCTGCGCTCGGTTGGCCTGACCGGGAAGCAGTTGTGCCGGATGAGTGTCACCGAGGGGATGTGTCATGCGGTTTTTGCGGCTCTTACAGTCTTGCTTCTGGGGCTGCCGCTTTCCATGGCAGTCTGTGCGGAAGTCAGTAAGAAATCCTTTGCCGGCGCAGTTGTCCCTTATCAGTTCCCGTTCCTGCAAATAGGGCTCTTCCTTCTTGTGCTGTTTGGCATGGAGGTGATCCTGTCTGTCTGGATGGTGCGCAGGCAGAAAAAGCAATCCCTGGTAGAACAGATGCGGGCACAAGGGTGAAATATCCTGAGTGATAGCTCAGATTTTATACAGCATTTCGCAGCAACAGATAAACATTTCACTGCAATTAAATTGTTTTGATATTTTTGACAGGCTATAATAAAATGTCAGCCTATGGCAGCGGCAAAAGTTTATCTGTTGCCGCTGATGATAAAATGAGCGTTAGCGAGAAGAATGTGCCTGCACATTCGGCGAGCGGCGAATGACAATCATGAATCAAAGATTCATGATGTAATGGCGAGGAGGTGGCGCATTGATCCGTATTGCAATCTGTGATGATGAAAGACACATGTCCGATCATATAAGGATAATGGCCTCCGATTTTTTTCGTAAAAAGAACAGGGAGATCCAGCTTCGGACATTTTTAAGCGGTGAGGAGCTGCTGAATTATGACGGACAGATTGACATCCTGTTTCTGGACATAATACGAGGAGAATGGTAATGAGTAAATACAACGCTTTGTGGGAATATGTGCAGAAAAGCGGAAAAGAATCTTTTCAGTTGACTTTTGAGGAGATTCAGAAGATCGCAGGGATACCGATTGACCATTCTTTCCTGAAATATAAGAAAGAACTTGCGGAATATGGATGGCAGGTCGGAAAAATATCCATGAAAGAACAGACGGTATGCTTTCATAAGGTTGATTGACAATTCCCGTGTTGCTAAGAAAAAGGAGCATGAGAATAAAGGAATAGCAGGAGGAGCACAAAATGGATTTATGGGAAAAATTTGGGATGAGTGAAGGGATTGCCGAACTGTGGCAGGAACTGGGTATCAGCGCAGGAACGGCACTTGTTGTTTTGATTGCATTATACTTTGTGATTAAATGGGCGGTCAAAAATGGAATGATGGAAGCCTATAAAAAGATAGAAGAAAAAAGAGCGCAGGGTAATTTAAAAGCAGATAAAACAGTCAGTGATTTAAATACGGTAGATGAAGATGCAAACGGGAAGAGTTGATGGTTGAATTGGAAATAGAAAAAGAAGCATAAAAAGAAATTTTGACTGAAAAAGGAGAAGAGTATGAGGAAAATAATTTTATTAGTAGTTTTGCAGCAATATGCAGATTGGGAAGCTGCTTACATTTCATCTGCAATTTCTATGTTGGGACAAGATAAATATGAGATAAAAACGGTATCCTTATCAAAAGATTACGTCCAGTCAATCGGAGGATTTAAGGTGTTGCCAGACTATGACGTTGCGTCTGTTCCAGATGATTATGGAGCTCTTATTCTAATTGGAGGAATGACGTGGAGAAGCGAAAATACACAGCCAGTTAAGGCACTGGTAGAGGATTGTTTTCAAAAAGGAAGAGTGTTAGGCGGAATATGTGACGCTTCTGCTTTTTTGAGCACAGCAGGTATCCTAAATCATGTTGTTCATACAAGTAATAACCTGAAGGATTTAAAACAATGGGCAGGAACAAATTACACAGGAGAATCCAATTATATTGCGAAACAGGCAGTTTGTAATAAAAATGTAATAACGGCGAATGGCACGGCACCTTTAGAATATGCAAAAGAGATTTTGCTTGCATTACATGTAGCGGATGAAAAGACAATCACTGATTGGTACAACTTTCACAAATTAGGTGTCTATACCGCCCCAATGCCCGAAATGTAAATCCCTATTTGCCGGGAATCCATATATAAAAAGAAATCGGAATTTATAAGAGGTAACTGTATGGGAAGAAACATAAAATGTAAACCAAATTATTTGTGCATTGCAATTTTCACGCTTTGTCTGTCCGTGAGGTTTGTAGAATATTTTCTGATTGAAACAGATAAAACGGCTATTGGAGAAAATGTGCTTCATAAAGTAGTTGGAATTATCATATTGGGGTTGGCATTAAAAAGGGTAAATCTTTCATGGAGCGATATTGGATTTCATAGAAACGGTTTTGTAAGCAGTATTTTTAAAGGTTTATTATTGGGAAGCGTTTGCTTTGCCATTTCACATGGCCTGGAATTGGCGATTTTTATTTTACAAGGCAATCCTGCACATTTAGAAATGTATATCAGCAGTTTTTCGTTAACCGGCTCTCAAACAAAAAATACTAATTTCGTTTTCTTTTTGTTATGCGTACTATTCAATGTTATCAATGTATGGATGGAGGAGGGCGTTTTTCGCGGTCTGTTTATTAAAACGCTTTCTGAAACAAAGCCATTTATGAAAGCAAATTATATTGCCGCATTTTTGTTTGGTATCTGGCACATTGTAATGCCCATCAGAAGCTATGTGAATGGCGAAATGTCATTTGCGGCAATGCTTCTGATGAGTATCGGTTATATTATCCTTGCCGGAATTATGGGAATCAAATGGGGACTTCTTATCCGCATTACAGGAAATATATGGATGGGGTTAGGCGACCATTTATTCAATAATACCATTGCAACCAATATGCTGCATGTCGTTTCGAAAAATGGCGCAGACGAATTACAAATTGTCCGGATCATGGCTGCACAGATAATTTCCTTTGGGTTTGTGCTAGTAATTTATTATTGCAGGAACAGGAAAGGAAACAGATAGAAATTTGGAGGGAGTGCTTTGAAAAAGCGAGAGTTTATTTATATAGCAGTTTTGACTTTGATCATTGCGTTTATGGATATAACAGGTATTCCAAGCGCGTTTTTCGTCCATATTCAAGTTGCGGACATAGAGCCTGTTTATTTTACGCTTATGGTAAATTTCTTGTTCATAGGAGCGGTAGCCTATTTGTTTTTAAGAACCTTTTGTCCTGCATGGGACTTGGGATTTAGGAAAAAGGGCTTGATCGATGGGCTCAAAAAATATGGAATCATTGGAGCGCTGGCTGCGGCAGTGGGTTTTCTTGCTTTTTATGTGGGATTATCACCTTTTGATCGTCAGCCGTCTATTGAGAAGGTGTTGTGTATTATATTGGCGTGGCAATCATTGAAGAAATCTATGTGCGGGGCTTATTGCTGAATCTTATTGAAAAGATGTTTGCAAAAAGTAAAAACAGCACCTTGCTCGCAGTTGTGTTATCGGCCGTGATTTTCGGAGCCGGACATATATTTGGTGTGCTAGACCAGCCGCTGCTTGTAATCGTAAGCAAGGTTGTATGGACGATAGGCATGGGTATGTTCTTTGGAATGGTATATAAGAAAACAAATAATCTATGGTTGCCGATTATGCTTCACTTTTTTATCAATGTTTGCGCTTTGCCTTATTGTTTTTCAAGTATAAACGGATATGCTGATTTAACATTATATATTGTTGTGCCCGTGTATATCATTTTGGGAATATACAGTTTTATAGAGTTAAAAAAGGCGTGAAATTCTCATTGCGGGACAAAGGAGGAGAGGTTCATTGGATGATTTAAAAGAAGATAAAACAGTTGGTGTTAGAATATAAATAGCACAAATCAAAATGAGATATCCCCTAATCCATGTTATAATAGTTACATTACCAAAG
>JBCLQO010000025.1:0-39032 GCA_041223665.1 Lachnospiraceae bacterium 46-15 | reverse complement strand
ATAAGCGAAATCTGTATGATTGGGAAGAGGGAATTCCTTCTTCCCTTTATTTTTGCCAATGATAATTATACTCTAAGTATGTTCTCATTAAGTTAAAAAATCTCCTTTTTCAACAGCAGTTTATTGATAAAACATTTGATTATACACATTATTGACCGCTTCCGCATAAAGAGAATACGAATGTTTTTCGTTTCCTTCATTGACATCTTTCAGCTTTCGATATTCTTCACTAATATACGCCCAGCCGCCATCTTCCCCAAGAATATCATGCACCTTTTCTTCTATACCAGAATTTATTGAACGAAAAACAAATACATATGCATTTTGTTTCTTATTATTTCTCAAATAGTAATAGCCATTATTTACATCGCAATCCTCATAATAGATAATGGCAAAATCACAACTGCGAATTATTTTCTTTCGCTTTTTATCAATGACCTTTATTGTAATAGCAGATGTCGAATCCTTTAGAGATGAATATGGCGTTCCTTTCAAAGCATTTTTAAAAGCAGCCATAAAACTTTGTTTTACAGTTTTGGCATTATAATGCATATTTCCCCAACGCTGGATAATCAAATTATAGTCAAAATCATATCCACTATTTCCCCCACGGATCCTTGTTACAAGATGCCTTTTCCCACTTCCGATTAGTTGAAACTGGAATGTCAGCCCATACTTTTCCCACATCTCATTTTGAACCCTTTTAATAATTTCTTCAAGTTCTTTTCTAACAGGCGCATATTCGGATTTTTTTACATACTCATACATATCTTATTTCTCCTTTTCGCCCATGCCACTCATACAATTTCAAAACTGTATCGTTGTAGAATACCATATTATAGAATTTTGTCAAGTACTAAATTTCTGGATTTTTAATCTAAATCTCATTTTTCAGAACATTCAGTAAATAACGACCACGCATATCTGAATCCCAACCTGAATAAAATCTCATCATTTCTTAAACAAAGATGCAGCATATAATCTTCCAGTTTTCGGTAATCTTTCTTATCCAACTTTCCCTCCAGCCAATCTAAATCAACATTATTTTTCATCATTACATGGTTATACTCCCAACTATTTGTAAATCTCTCAAATATTCCATGAATCCTACTGTTTGTTTCATCCATTTCCTGAAAGAATGTTTCATGCTCCGTGTCACACTTGCCTATTTTGATTAAAAATTGACTATCGTCAGATATCGCTATCCCAAGCAGACCACCATCTTCTGTTAAATGCTCTACCGTGGCGGCAGGCACTTCCATTTTCTCAAGACTTTTTAAAAGCATATCTGTAAATTTCTCAATATTCATAATTCGCCCTTTCCTCAATTCTTCCTTATAAAAACTTCCTATCATGCTCTACACCAATATTTCAGTTGTGTCTTCGCCTTTATTTTCACGCATTTCCCAGAGGATTGTTTCTGCATAACTACGCACCAATTTCCAGTATTCATATTCCATATCCCCAGTATGTTCTGTCAATTCTTCTCCCAACAACATTTCACATTCAGGATTTGCATACAGAATAAAAATTTTTCCGTTTTTAAACCGCTTAATCAAAAAATACCGCCTTGTATCTCTGCTGTTATCCCTCTTTGTAAAAATGAAATATGCCCTCAATATGTCACTAATGTTTGGATTGTAAGACGGAAGTAAAATCTGTAAGATATTGACTCCCCCTCTTTCAAAAATCCTCACTTCAAAATCCGAATTTTCATACGGATATGGCAAGCCGTCATCCTCACATAATGTTTGGTACATATCATGGATAAAAGTTTTACCGTCCTGCTTCAGAAACCCGAAAAATTCATCTCTCTCTTTTTCCGTTCCCTTATATAACATTGCAGGAATCAGCGTTTCAAAAAGTTCATATCACAGACAGTCATACCCGTCATAATCCTTTTCCACACATTACACCTCCGTAACTTTATTACTCTTATTATAATATGCCGTCATTATGCCGTCAATAAGTATTTAGCCGTCATTTTGGCGGTATAATAACATTATCAAGCCGTTAAGGAAGTGATAAACCTTGAAAGTAAAGCAATCAAAATTTACGCTGCGTATAAGTGACGAATTACTAAAGAAATTCCGCTATATCTCTGAATACAATGCCCGTTCTGCAAATAGTGAATTAACAATACTAATCAGAAAGCATATTGCAGAATTTGAAAAAGAGCATGGAAGAATAAAACACTGATTATTTTTGTGCCGTCACACAGCCGTCAAATTCCCTTTTTGCCGTCAGATTGACACTATAATAGTGTCTGTATGGAGGTGTTCGTATGGCGACTGATACAGCTAAATTCACTTTAAGGATAGATGCTGAATTATTAAAGAAATTTCGTTTTATTGCAGACTATAACGCCCGTTCCGCTAACCGCGAACTGGAAGTCCTTATGAAAAAGCACATTGCAGAATTTGAAAAAGAAAATGGCAAGATAACTTTTGACTGATTTTTCTTTCATCTTAAAAGGTGGAGCAGCACCCCGCTCCACCCGAAACAACTATATTTCACTTCTTTTGGATAAATAATTACTTAGCATTTCCGCATTAAATATAAATCATCTTACTATTTATAACTTCCCTTACGCACGCCCTAATATTATTCATTTTTTGAACCCATAAAAGTTGATTTTCTTCCTTTAACTGTTCCGTCACACCTTGCCTGTCGGCATATTCCTTTACCAGCCGAAAAAACATATCCTCTGCCTGTTCATCTACGCTTGCAAGGTATTCATTCAACCTGCCGCTTGTCAGTAAATTGAGATATACAAGCTGCCTATGCTCTTTAAGATATTGTAAATGCCGTTGCCCCCATATGCCAATTGACTTTTCTTCTTCGGGAGGTAATGCAAGCTCTGGGAGGTAATAGTCGCCGCTTTACTTTACTTAAAGATAATTCTTCGAGGAACTGCCACAAATGACACATTCCCCATAGTTTCTGTATTTAATCAATCTTCCCGACAAAGCGGTAGTAAATCTCAATATCCCATACTTTCTTACCATTCTCGTCTTTCCTCCACTGATGGACTGCGATTTTCTCAATCAGTTCATTCAAAAGCGGGGCGGTAAGCTCGTCAATGGCACTGTATTTCTGGATTAAGTCACCCCACCTTTTTGCATCGTCCGTTTCCGCTTTTGTTTCCTCAAGCCTTGCGGATACGGTCTTTATTGTTTCGTCAAGCTGTTGCTGCTCCGTGCGGTATTTGACGGAGAGCATGGAATAGTTTTCTTCGTCAAGAAGCCCTTTTACCCTGTCTTCGTACATCTTTGCAAAAAGGTTATTCAGCTCCTGCCTGCGTTTCTGTGCTTTTTTCAGCTCTTTTTCATCACGGGCGTTCTCTGACCGCCGCTGTTTTTCGCTGCTCTGCAACAATCGCTCCAGAATGGCGTCCTCATTCTTTTTTACTGCCATCAGCCAGTACTGTAACCTTCCGAGGACAAACGCATAGAGCAGGTTGTAGGTGATGAAATGCAGGGAACACGCTTCTTTCCCATGTGCAGAATACTGGGAGCAGCGGTAATACCGTGACTGGTTCTTTGAGCCTGCCGATGACAGGCTCCACCCGCACTCGCCGCATTTCAAAAGCCCTGCGAATATCTGCGGCTCATCATCCCTTCGGCTGCGCTTTCGGGAGTTGATATGCTCCTGCACCAAATCCCATGTTTCACGGTCAACTAACGGCTCGTGGGTGTTCTCAATCCGCATCCAGTCCTCTTTCGGTCGCTTGACGTTCTTCTTTGACTTGTAGGACAGTTTCTGTATCTGGTAATGCACGGTGTTGCCAAGATAGATTTCATTCTGAAGGATTTTGCTTACGGTAACGATGTTCCAGAGGTATTTCTTGCCCTTTGGCTGTCCCTCAAAAATATTCGCCTTATATCCGTTCTTCTGCGACGCCCACCATGCGGGTATCGGCACTTTCTCTGCGGCAAGGGTGCGGCAGATTTTGTTTGCCCCGTACCCATGCGCCGCAAGCTCAAAAATCCGCTCCACAATCCACTTCGTTTCCTCATCAATGACAAGCCTGTTCTTCTCGGCAGGGTTGATTTTATAGCCGATTGGCATGACAGGGGCGATGTATTCCCCGTTCTTAAACTTTGCTTTCATCGCATTCTTTACCTTGCGGCTCGTTTCCTTTGCCTGCCATTCGTTGACGATATTCTTGAATGGGGCGATGTCGTTGTCCTCCCTTATCGTATCAACACCATCATGGATTGCGATGTACCTTACGCCCTTGCTCGGGAAATAAAGCTCCGTGTACTGCCCTGTGAGGATATAGTTCCTGCCAAGCCTTGACAAATCCTTTGTGACAACGCAGTTGATTTTCCCGTCCTCTATGTCCTCAATCATGCGTTTGAAGCTCGGACGCTCGAAATTCGTACCAGAAAATCCGTCGTCCACGTACTCATCGACAACCAAAAATCCCTGCTCATTTGCATAATCCCTTAGGATTTGTTTCTGCGTGGAAATGCTTGCGCTTTCCCCCTCCAGTTCGTCGTCACGGCTCAAACGCATATATAACGCTGTATTGTATTGCTGCTGTTTCACTTGTTTTAACCTCCTGTCCTTTGGAAACAGCCTGCCACAATACACTTCTTGCATGAACTTATTATAACATGGGGCAGGCTGATTTTCCATCATCAGCGGCATTTATTTATGCAGATTTTTTCCTCTCATACCGCATGACGTTCTCCGCAAGCCTTTCCACAGTCTGCTTTTTATCGCTGAAATGCTCTTTAAAACAGATAATTTCTTTGCCGCAGACAAAGAATGCCTGACCGTCTTTTTCTATGAAACAGCCCTGCGGGATGCCTTTTTCCTTTGGCTTTATACCTGTCTGTATCATCCTGTCAAACAATTTAACCATTCAATCCCTACCTTTCTTTTGACCTGTTTTTATTCGATTTCTGCAATTCCTCTAATACTTCTGGCGGTATTTTTTTCAATAACCTTTCCATCTGCTGATTGGTTTTCTGCAATTCAAATATCCTCTGGTTGGCTTTCTGTACCTTTAGTTCCTGCTCATACTTTTCATCACGCATACGCCCCAAATAGTCGGATTCCTGCCCGATTCTCTCTTTCAAGCTGTCGATATACGCCTGCTGTTTGCCGATTTCCTTAGAGAATTTCTCCACGTCTGGGAGCCATGCCGCAATCAGTTCCAGAGCCTTGTCACGCTTTTTCCCTGCGTTAAAGGCGTTAATGTCGGAGAGGGCAGACACGATTTCCTCATACTGTTTATCCAGTCTGCCACCCAGTTTATAGAGCCATGTGGGGATATGCTTCCGCTTGGTTTCCATTGAGGATTGACCTCTCTCTAATTCATTCCACCGTGCGGACATACGCTCATGGTGGGCGGTCTGCCACTCGGATAAAGATTTCTGGTTGCCTAAGATGGCTTTTGCGGAGAGCTTATTATCTGGCGTAATCGGCACAAAACAGAGGTGCATATGGGGTGTTCTCTCGTCCATATGGACAACTGCGGAGAGGATATTTTTCTTCCCCACACGCTCCGAAATGAAGTCAAGAGCCGTCTGGAAATACTCTTTTTGTTCTTCTGGCGGTAACTGGTTCATAAATTCGGGTGAAGCGGTGATGAGTGTTTCCACCATCATCACGCTGTCTTTCCTCGTTCTGCACCCTGCTTCGGCTACCATTCGGTTTATCTCTTTCTTGTAGGTGTAACGGGGCGGATTCACAAGATGGTAGTTATCTTTGGAGCGTTCCATATCAATATCTGGGTTGCTCTTATAGGCTTCTTTCTTCCGCTCGTTGTGGCGTTCACAAGCCGCAACGCCGCCTGCTTTGCGTTTCTGGAAACGCAGGATTGCATAAGGCATAGTTCATCTTCCTTTCTTTCGGCGGGTAATCTTCCAAAGGGTGACGGTTGGTGACGGTGGTGACGGTGTTTTTGGGATACCCCCACGGGAGCCGCCAACTGTCACCGCACATTCCTCCATCCGAAGCGGAAAGCGCAGGATGGGCAGGGCGTAAGCCCTGCTTTAAGGGAGTCCAGAGGGAACGTCTGGCACACAACTTTGCAGGGCAAAGTGTAGTGTGTTACACCCTGTAAACGCAGTCGGAAAAATCGGAGGATTTTTCTGACCGCAGGGATGACTTTACGAGCCGAAAAGGGCGAGTAATGCCCACGCCTGCATGTTGCGTTTACGGGGTGTTCTCCCGCAGGGCAGAGCCGCCGACTTTACATACATTTGCTATGACGGTGACAGCAACAGGGGGTATCCCAAACTAACCGTCATCACCGTCACCACCGTCACCCGACTGCCTTGTGAGGGAAATCTCCCTGCACCCTTTCTTCCTATGGTAGCCGTAACGGATGTTGTTTTCGCTTAGGAAACTGGCACGGTATTCGTTGAGCCGCTTCGTCATGATGTTGGGCGGTGTTCCCGTTTCCCCCATCTGTTCCAGAAGCTCCGTTGCTGTTCCAGTCCATTCCTCCCTGCCCTGCATAAACTTCACCAACCGAAAAAGAATGTCTGGTATGGATTCCCTTTCAATCTGCTCCTGCTCTTTCCGCTCCACCAGTTCCCAACTGCAATCACGGAAACGGAGCGTGAACTCCTGATAGGGCGTGTCCCTGCCCGTCACATACAGCTTGGCGGCATTGGACGCACGGTTTTCCTGTTCCAGAACAAAGGTGGCGTCCGCACTCCCCGTCAATCCAGTCGTGCCAGACACCTTGTTGAACACGTCGCTGTCATTCTGCTTTCGGATGTGGTGTACAACAATGACCGCCAGAGAGTGCCTGTCGGCAAAGTCTTTGATAAGGGAGATGTCCCCGTAATCGCTTGCATAGGCATTGTCTTTGGAAGCGGTGCGGATTTTCTGCAAGATGTCAATGACAATGAGCCTGCTGTCTGGATATTCTTTCAAATAGTCCTCTAACTGCACGATAAGACCATCTGACAGCTTATCGCTTGCCACCGCAAAGTGAAGCCGCCCGCTGGCTTCGTCCGTCAAGCGGAACAGCCTGTCTTGTATGCGGCAGAACGTGTCCTCAAGGCAGAGGTAAAGCACATCGCCCTCCCGTGTCGGCATATCCCACAAGGGGATTCCCTGCGACACGCATAGGCAGAGCTTTAACATGAGCCAGCTCTTTCCGATTTTCTGTGAGCCGCAAAACAGGGTTAAGCCCGTGGGTATCAGACTGTCCACCACAAAGGACGGCTTCTCAAGCGGCTCATAGAGGAGCGTGTCGGCGTTGACCGTCTGTAACTTCTGCATGGCTTTTCTCCTTTCGGGCGGTATCTTTTGTTTTGTTGCACATAAGCGTTGACCTCCTTAAAATGGATTTACTCCCACGAAAAAAGTGAGAGTATGTAATGCTGCCAATGCCACACCGATAAAAAGCGGATTTCTTTTTCGGGTAGTAATGTCAAGGTTGGAGATACTTTCTCATTTCTGCCTTGACTTTTTCCCTCGCAACCGAAACAGACTTCTGAACAGCGGAAGCGGTGCAATGCTCCATCTTGCCGATTTGATAAAAATTGAAATCATACTCGTAGTAGAGCAGGAAACGCCGTCTTTGTATCTCTGGCAGTCGGGCAACAGCTTTGTAAAACAGTTCATTCCGTTCTTTTTCAATCATTCTTTCATCAAGCGTTTTAGGCACTCTTAACGCACGTCTGTAAAGCGTTTCGTCCCATACCTCGTTAAACTCCCTGTGCCGCTGATTCCATTGCTGCAGGTTCCTGTTCCTGCGTTCCATCTGTCGAAATTCAAAAAATAACTGCTCAGATACTTCCAGTTCGTGGTGTTCCCCCTGCCCGTCCTTAAAGCTGATAGAATACCTTGTGCCGCTTTCTGTGGATTCCTCCCGAAGCATGTATGTCTTTGCCCCGTATGCCATTTCCTTTCCTCCCGAAAAAAATTGAGTGAGAGGATTGCCCTCTCACCCAATAGCCCGTGGGGATGCTTAAATTTCCCCGAAAGGATAAAAAATAGGCTTTAATTTTTTACGGAGCCTTTCAAGGCGTTTGTAGACCGCCCTTTCGGTAAGCCCTGCCATTGCCGCAATCTCCCTTGTGGAATAGCCCTGCATTTTCAGCAGGAGAATGAGCAGGGTATGCTTGTCCACCGTAAGCAATGCCTGATACAGTTTCTCGTCCTCAATCTCGTCTAGTAAGTCCGCAACGGTATTCGGTTCTGCCTGCGGTTCAGCGTCTGCCATTCCCTCAAGGTATTCCCCGAAGTCGCTCGTCCATCGGTAAAACCGCCTGTTGGAATTAAAGTCTGCCCTGTCCTCTATGCGGATTTGCTCAATGACCGCTTCATCAACGCCGCACTCCCGCAGCACTTTTTCCTCGGCTTCTTTCCAGATACGCCACTTCCTGTCCTCCCGTCCGTGGTTGTATGCCATTTCTTATTTCCTCCAATCCGAATTTTTAAAAATGTAAAAATCCAGATTGGAAAGGCGGCGAACGACAACCCACACTAAAAATAGCCTTACGGCATATTCCGATAAAAAATGACAAAAGAAAAACCGCAAAGGCTGTTACCACATAAGGAGATAATTTGAAAACAGCAAAACAACTTATGGGCGATAGCAAAGGTAAAAGCCAGCAAAAAGAGCAGGAATGCTTTTTTTGCTGGCTTTCTCTATAATGAAAATATAATCGCACATTCGCAAAGGGAGAAATCCTTTGCTACACTTTAGGAGAAGGAGGTTGGGTAATATACGATGTCAAAATATTACATAGTGATTGACGAAAAAGAGCGAAGGATTATTCCCAACGCTCTCAAATCATAATAACGGAGGGTTAAACTTATGGAAAATATAATATTTGAACAGATGGGCGGCACTTATTCAAAAGTCGGCGATTATAATCTGCCAAACCTTGTACCGCCACAAGAATCCAAGCCAATCGGCTTATGGGGGCAACATCACGCAAAGTATTTGAAACAAAACCATAAGGTTTTGTATATGAACCTACTGACGAGCGGAAAGCTGAACAGCTACCTTGCTGATGTTGATGAACAGGCAGGGGATATGTTTTCTCGGCTGGTAAAGGAATATGCCGACAGGCAGGGCATTACAGAACAGTTGAAAGCAGAAAACGCCTTAGAATGGACAGGAAAAATGAATAACATACGGGCGTGTGCGAGGGAAATTGTAGAAAAAGAGATTGTGTATTGCTGAATGGCAGAAAAATGGCGGGCATCTTTACAGACCCCGCCATTTTTCAATTTAGGGACGCTTTATATTCTTCGCCCCAATTCCATAGGGCGTCAAGAATAGGTTTTAGGCTCTTACCTAAATCAGTCAGAGAATATTCTACCTTCGGCGGCACTTCCGCATATACTTTACGGTTGACAAGACCATTTTCTTCCATATCACGAAGTTGAGCAGTCAGCACCTTTTGGGATACGCTACCTATAGACTTCTTTAATTCTCCAAAGCGTTTTGTGCCGGGGAGTAAGTCACGCAAAATCAACACTTTCCACTTATCACCAATTAAAGTTAAGGTCGTTTCCACAGGACAAGCAGGCAATTCCTTTACTGATTTTTGTTCGCTCATCATATCATCTCCTATCCTATCAATCGTTTCTATCAGAAACTTTGTATAGAATTATACCATACACCCTAAAAATAATCAATTTTCAAATTGAAGTCGGCGGAAATAAAAATTTTTTCAAAAATTTTTATTGGATATAAAATCCTTAAAAAACCCGAAATCACGCATTTGTTTCCTTTTAGTAACTATACCACAATAAAGTGCTTACTTTACACTTGAAACTGCCATTCGTATAATATAGTCAAAAGCTACGGAGAACGGCCGCTGCGAAGCTCAATGCAAATCCAAAAGGAGAAATCCACGTTGAACATTTTTAAAAATATTTTTGGCAACAGCCAAGCGAATATTAAGGAGGAAACTACAATGACAAACACACAGAAAGCTCTCGAACTCATAGGCACTTTTGCAAACGGTAACACGGAAAAGGCAGAAAGCCTGCTTGCCGAAGGATACATCCAGCACAACCTCGCCTACGGCACAGGCCGTGACGCTTTTGTCGGCTCGGTTACTTACCTTGCGTCTGCTCCTGCCAAGACTACTGTAAATAATATTCGTGTTTTTGAGGACGGGGACAAGGTTTTCTTGCAGACAGTTTACAACTTCGCCGGTGCGGGTGAACAGGTTGCTTTTGACATCTTCCGCTTTGACGAAAACGGCAAGATTGCCGAGCATTGGGATAATCTTGCGGGGAAAGCAGCGCCGAATCCTTCTGGCAGAACACAGATTGACGGTACTATGGAACTGAAAGACCTCGATAAGACGGAGGCGAATCGTGAAGTAGTAAAGAACTTCCTTTACGATGTAATGCAGGGCAACCATCCCGAAAAAACCCCTGATTACTTTGACGGCGATACCTATATTCAGCACAATACGGGCATTGCTGACGGATTGTCTGGATTGGGTGCTGCACTGGCGGCTCTTGCCGAGCAGAACATTCAGATGATTTACGACACCGTTCATCAGGTGCTTGCACAGGGGAATTATGTCCTTGCAGTCAGCGAGGGCACTTTCGGCGGCTCACCTACCGCTTTCTATGACCTGTGGCGTGTTGAGGATGGCAAGATTGCCGAGCATTGGGATGTAATGGAAACCATTGCGGACAAATCTACTTGGCAGAATCAGAACGGCAAATTCTAAATGAAACAGCCAAAGTCTCGCAGGTTCATCCAAACTGCGGGGCTTTGGATTGTTACCTACTATGGATAGGAGGGCAGTAAATGAACTATTTGCGTTATTTAGAAAAAGAAATACATTCGGTTATTATGGCGACAGTTGATGATAATGGGCTGCCTGTTACCTGCGCTATCGACATTATGGATAGCGATGAAAATGGGCTGTACTTCCTGACAGCAAAAGGAAAAGGGTTCTATTACCGCTTAAAGAAAAGCGGATATGCTGCATTAACGGGAATGAAAGGCAGCGATACACTGTCCTGTGTGGCAGTTTCTGTTCGTAGCAAGGTACAAGAAATTGGAAACGCACCTTTAAAAAGGCTGTTTGAAAAAAATCCGTATATGAATGAAATCTATCCGACGGAACAATCCCGTCAGGCTCTTACTGTTTTTCAGCTCTATGAAGGCAGCGGCGAATGGTTTGACCTTTCCAAAAAGCCGATTGAGCGAGCCGCCTTTACGATTGGAAACAAACAGGAAGAAACGCAGGGTTATGAAATTACACAGGAATGTATTAGGTGTAAAGCCTGTCAAATCGTATGTCCACAGAATTGTATTGATTTTACTGTAATCCCTGCTGTAATCAAACAGGAAAACTGTCTGCATTGCGGCAACTGTTTCGCGGTCTGTCCGCAGAAAGCTGTTGTACGGAGAGGATAAGAAGATGACACAGCGTGAGAAAAGAAAATATTTATTAGCGGCTCTCTTAAAAGAACAGCCGCAGTATTCTAAAATAGAAATTCCGTGTGACGAGCAGGAACAGAAAACGCTGCTTCGCTCACTTTTTAATATTCGTATGCCTAAGCCCGTGACGGAGGAGTTCTTGACAGTGCAGGACGCCTACTTACAAGAAGAAACAAGGCAAAAAGGAATTACGGCTCTTTCTGATTTAGAGCCTGTTCAAAAAGGGATATACCTTTGGCGTGGAGATATTACTACTTTGCAATGTGATGGTATTGTCAATGCGGCAAACAGACAGCTTCTCGGCTGTTTTTGCCCTAACCACGGCTGTATTGACAATGCCATTCATACTTTTGCAGGTGTGGGGCTTCGGCTGACTTGTGCAGAACTTATGAAACAGCAAGGTCACGAAGAAGAAACAGGCAAAGCGAAAATCACGCCCGCTTATAATCTACCTAGTCGTTTCGTATTACACACGGTTGGTCCGATTATTCAAGGCTGGCTTACCAGAAAAGATAAGGAATTGCTTGCATCCTGCTACCGTTCCTGCTTAGAGCTTGCAGAGAAAAATAGATTAAGAAACATTGCATTTTGCTGTATCTCTACAGGAGAGTTCCGTTTTCCAAACGATAAGGCTGCGGAGGTAGCTATACAAACTGTTAAGGAATACAAAAAACAGACACAGAGTGAAATAGAGGTGATTTTCAATGTTTACAAGGAACTTGATTACAACATCTACCGAGAGTTACTCAAGGCAGATTGACAGGTTAAAAAATGAAATAGAAAATGCAGACGCTATTGTAATCGGCGCAGGAGCAGGAATGTCTACGGCGGCAGGCTTTTCTTACAGCGGAGAACGCTTTGAGAGATATTTTTCGGATTTCCGCAAGAAATACGGCTTTTCTGATATGTATTCAGGCGGCTTTTATCCCTATGAAACACTCGAAGAATATTGGGCATGGTGGTCGAAACACATTTATGTCAATCGCTATGATATAGAAGCAGGAAAGCCCTATGCGGATTTATTGAATATTATGAAAGGTAAGGACTATTTTGTGCTAACCACAAATGTTGACCACCAATTTCAGCTTGCAGGCTTTGATAAAAAGCGTCTGTTTTATACGCAGGGCGATTATGGACTTTGGCAATGTTCCAAAGCCTGCCACGATAAAACTTATGACAACGAGGAAATTGTGCGTCGAATGGTAACAATACAAAAGAATTTGAAAATTCCGTCAGAGCTAATCCCCAAATGCCCCGTATGCGGCGCACCTATGACAATGAATCTGCGGTGTGATAACTTCTTTGTGCAGGATGAGGGCTGGTATGCAGCATCAAGCCGCTATGAGGATTTTATCAGGCGGCATAAAAATCTGCATATTTTGTTTTTAGAGCTTGGCGTTGGTGCAAACACCCCTGCCATTATCAAATATCCGTTTTGGCAAATGACTGCACAAAACAGACACGCAACTTATGCTTGTATTAACTACGGCGAGGCGGTAGTGCCAAGAGAAATTGAAAAACAGTCTATTTGTATCAATGAAAAAATTGAAGCTATACTTTACGCTCTAACGCAAAGCGAGGTGTGAGAATGCAAAACGATACATACTGGATATTATGCCCTGTCTGCGGCAACAAAACACGTGACAGAATTAGAGAAGATACCATTTTGAAAAACTATCCTCTCTATTGTCCAAAGTGTAAACAGGAAACATTGATAGAAGCAAAAAATTTTCAAGTAACCGTCATCAGAAAAGAAAACACATAATACGCAGAACCAATAAACGAGTAGGTTAAATCATTCGTTAGCTCTTTCTTATGTCTAAACTATATAGTATGCTCACTTTCCAAAAAAATTATTCAGAAACTTTTTGGAAAGTATTGACAAACACTCGTTCCGTAGAGTATAATTAAAAACTCTCTTAGGAGAACCACAACCAATTACATATCTTCACAGAATATTGGAGTACGGCTTTGCACCGTACACGCCTGCGGTATGCGAAAAGTAAATACCGCCGCTGCCATTGCCGCCTTGAACTGTCGGCGGAGGTCAAGCGTAAAAGACAGTTTCGACTTTGAATTTCAAAGCCGGTTACATCATTGTGAAACCAAAACCGCAAGGGATAAGTCTATCCTTTTGTATTGGTCGGTACACATTGATGTGCCGGCTTTTTTTGCTGCCCAAATGCCGGTTACAACTGAATGACCGACTGAATGGGATATGATTTTGCGGCAACCTCTTTTTCGGAGAGTAAGCGAAACAACGCCGCCTGAGGTGGGGCAGGGACAGAAAAACGACATTCGGACAGACCGGCGGAAAACAACAGACCGTATGCGACAGAAAGAGTGTCGCATACCGTAGCAAGCAGGGAAACTGTCAATACAGTTTCCGCCCCAACCGGCTCTGAGAGCCGATTGTTCTTTGGGGAATCCCCCAATCCCCTTAAAAATCAAGAAAGGACTGATGTTATGAACGAAGCCAAGAACAAAAATTTATTTATCCGTGTGAGCGAAAAAGAGAAAACTATCATTGCGCAGAACGCCAAAAAGTGCGGGCTTTCCGTATCAGAGTATCTCCGCCAGCGTGCTTTGGGATATATGCCGAGAGCCGTCCTGCCCGAAATATTCTTCACTTTTAATGACAAGCTGGACGAACTCTGCGTCGCCGTCGAGGGCAAAATCACAGCGGATACGGAGGAAAAAATAACCGCTTTGATTGATGGAATCACAGCCGAGTTAATTCTCCCTCAAAGGGAAAAGGCGGTGGTATAAATGGCGACTAAAGGCTTCTGGCCTGTCAAAGATAGGCTGAAGGAAGTGATTGACTATGCGGAAAATCCCGACAAAACCATTGATAAAAAGTATGTGGACAGCGATTTATACGCTGCCTTGCAGTATGTTTCCAATGACAAAAAAACCGATGAGCGTATGTATGTCAGCGGTATCAACTGCAACGCAAAGCGGGCGTATGAGCGTATGACGGCAACGAAAAAACGCTTCGGGAAAACGGGCGGCAATGTGGCATACCACGGCTATCAGAGCTTTCAGACCGGCGAAGCCACGCCCGAAGAAGCACACAAAATCGGACTGAAAACCGCAAGGCGTATGTGGGGAAACGAGTACGAAATCATCGTTACCACTCATCTTAATACAGATAACGTTCACAACCATTTTGTTGTAAACTCTATATCTTTTAAGACAGGCAGGAAGTTTGAAAACCATATCTCCGACCACTACCGCTTGCGGGAAATCTCCGACGCCGTATGTCTGGAACATGGAAAGAGCATTCTCAAAGACGCAGAGTTTTACGGCAGGAGCAAAAAAGAATACTGGCGGAAACAAAATGGCGGGCTGTCACATCGGGCGATTTTGAAAGCAGATATTGACGCCGCCCTTGCCCAGTCCGCCAATTTTAAGGCATTTGAAATCCGTTTAAAGGATATGGGCTATGAAATCTGCCGCGATGAAAACTTCGCCCATTATTCCGTAAAAGGGACAGGCTGGCAGAGGGCAGTCCGTTTAGACCGGCTTGGGAAAGAATACACGCCCGAAGCAATCAGGGCAAGGCTGCTTGACAACCAGCGGCATGTTGGCTATATCCCATTCCACAAGCCGAAATATACGCCGCTTCTTACGCTCGAAATTGAGTACCGTAAAATACAGCGCATGGACGGCATACAGATACTTTTTGCCCTTGTGATTGAACTTTGCAGGCTGGTTACGGGAAACAATACCGCCCCCGAAACTCCCCGTCCGCTCTCCCCCGCTATGCGGCAGGAAATTGTAAACTTAAATAAAACGCTGAAAGAATACAAGCTCCTATGTGAGAATAACATTGATTCCCCGCAGGAGCTTGTCTCTTTTATCAGCGAAAAGCGGGGGCAGATTTCCGATTTGGAAAAAGAAAGGCAGTCAATTTATAACCGCAACCGTCATAAAAAAAGCGGGGAATTAAATGCACTGGCAAGAGAAATCTCCGCCAAGATAAAACCTCTGCGGGAGGAATTATCCCTTGCAAAAGCTGTTCTTGAAAAAATACCGAAACTGAAAGAGGTAATTGATGCCGAACGGCAAGCGGAAACTACCGTCCTGAATAAAACGAGAGAAAGAAGGTATGCACGATGACAAATACAAAAACCAATACCCCGCCGAAGAAAAAGGCAGCTAATATTCAAGTGGATAAACTCCGTACTTTTGAAGGACATCCCTTTAAGGTGCTGGACGATGAAGATATGGGCAATCTTATCGAAAGTATCAGACAGCAAGGCATTATCTCCCCGCTGATTGTAAGAACGATTGAAAGCACAGATGAATATGAAGTAATAAGCGGACACAGGCGTTTACACGCCGCCGTCAAAGCAGGGCTTTCCGAAGTTCCAGCCTTAATTTATCCCCTTGACCGCAGCAAAGCGATGATTGCCGTTGTAGACAGCAACCTGCACCGCGAAAAGCTGCTCCCAAGTGAAAAAGCATTTGCCTACAAAATGAAAATGGATGCAATGAAAGCACAGGGCAGGAGAACGGATTTAACTTTGTCGCAACTTGCGACAAAGTCAGATACCGCCACCGAAATAGGAAAATCACAGAATGAGAGCCGTGACCAAGTGTTCCGCTATATCCGTCTGACTTATCTTATCCCCGAACTGCTTGACAAGGTTGACGATGGCGTTATCGCACTCAGTCCCGCCGTGGAGTTATCCTACCTTTCCAAAGAACAGCAAAAAATACTGCTTGACGCAATGAGCCTGAACGACTGCACACCCTCACACGCACAGAGTATCCGCATGAAGAAACAGGCTCAACAGAATACTCTTTCCTCGGATAGTATTTATGGAATCATGTCGGAGGAAAAGGCAAACCAGACCGAGCGCATCAGCTTCAAGGTGCAGGATTTACGGGGATTTTTCCCGAAAAACTATACGCAGAAGCAGATGACGGACACGATTCTGAAACTGCTTTATGAGTACAACAGAAAACTGGAACGAAAACGCAAAAGCCGGGATGAAAGGTAAAGTGTGAAGATGGTAAAAATATTAAAAGACAAAATCGTCAATCCGAATGTAATCTATCTGCCGCCGCACGAGCCGATAGACGAAAACGAGCCAATCAATCTGGCGCAGGAAATACTGCCCCGCTACCCTGATATCCGCATTGAAAGCGGGAAATTAGTGCGTTTCAGCGGTGAAAACGAGTTTTCCCTTAAAATCGGCGGCACAACCTACGAGGTCAACACCCATTTCAGCAAGAAAGGAAAACAAAGTGTATTGGAGCAGTTTAAAGAACTAATATTGTCTGAAAAGCTGATTTAATCTTTCGCATAATGGAAAAAGACAATCCGGCATAGTAAACTGTATTTGCCTTTGCTATGCCCGGTTGTCGGAAAGGAGCAAAAAATTATGGCAACAGCAACGAAAACAAACGGGCAAACAGAAGAAAAAATCACAGCTTTGTATTGTAGGCTATCGGTTGACGACGATAATAAAGATGAGGAATCCAACAGTATCACCAATCAAAAACAGATACTTTCTGATTATGCAAAGAAAAACGGTTATACAAATACTATGTTTTTTGTGGATGATGGAATCAGCGGTACGACCTTCCAAAGACCGAATTTTATGCGTATGGAGCGTATGGCGGAGAACGGTGAAATCGGCACGGTTATCGTCAAAGACCTCTCCCGTTTCGGGCGTGAGCAGGTGGAAATGGGCAGGCTTACGCAGGTGGTGTACCCCTCTCTCGGCATCCGCTTTATCGCCATACAAGAGCGTGTGGATACTTTGACCGGCGACGGCGTGGAGATGATGCCCTTCCACAATATTTTTAACGAATGGTATGCGGCGCAGACCTCTAAGAAAATCCGTGCAGTGTGGCAGTCCAAAGCGGAACACGGCGAGCGTATCGCTTCTATCGTGCCCTACGGGTACAGGAAATCGGAAGATAACCCAAAACAATGGGTAATCGACGGACCTGCGGCACAAACCGTAAGGAAAATTTTTGCCCTTTGCCTTGCGGGAAAAGGCCCGATGCAGATTGCAAGGCAGCTTGAGGAAGAACAGATACTCGTTCCCGTTGCCTATTTTGAATCCATCGGCAGAAAACATGCGCAGAAACTCCCGAAAAACCCTTATGGGTGGGAACAGGCGACCGTTGGCTATATCCTTGAAAACAGGCAGTACACCGGCTGCGCCGTCAATTTCAAAAGCACTACCGTCAGTTACAAAGTCCATAAGAGAATCCAACACAGCGAGGAGGATTACCAAATCATACCCGATATGCAGGAAGCCATCATCTCCGAGGAACAATGGCTGAGGGTGCAGGAGCTTCGGAAACACAAGCGCAGGCCGACGAAAACCGGCAGGACGAGCCTTTTTTCGGGACTGCTCTACTGCTACGACTGCAAATCAAAAATGCACTTTGTAGCCGCCAAGAGCATGAAACGGAAGCAGGAGCATTTCCGCTGTTCCCAATATAAATCCGGCAGAGGGGAATGCGCCATGCACTATATCCGTGATATTGTCCTTGAAAGGCTTGTGCTGGAAGCTGTCAGCGACTTATCCGATTTTGTACGCTGCTATGAGCCGGTATTCCTGTATCTGCTGGCGAAGAAAAACAACGCCATGCGACAGAAAGAATACCAACAGCTTCAGCAGGCGGTTGAGAACGGCACAAGGCGGATAGCGGAAATCGACAGGCTGATTGAAAAAGTATTTGAGCAGAACGCAGGCGGCATCCTCTCCGACGAACGGTTTGCGAAAATGCTTCAGAACTACGAAAAGGAACAGAAAGCATTGACGCAGGAAGTGGAAGAAAACCGCCAGACCTTGCAGAACGCCGAACAGCGGGTAGTGGATTTGAGACTTGTCTTACGCACACTTCGGGAAATTACCGACATTAAAGAACTTACCCCTACGCTTGTCAATTCGCTGATTGAGCGTATCGAAGTCCACAACAGCGACAAGTCCGGCGGTCACAGCCATGTCAAAGTGGACATCTACTTTACGGCGGTGGGTATGATAGACATTCCTACGGAAAAAGAAATCCTTGCCACGATGGAAGAAATACGGAACAACCCGCAGGACTTCAAATTTGTGGCGTAACAAATGGATACGGCGCTGCCCTTCAAAGGAAGCTGCATCGCATCCTACATAAAAGTATCCTTATCTGGCGACAGCAAAGGCTCTGTGACCTTTACGGTTATGAGAAATACTAATTCTGTTGAGTGGAGATTCTACTTCTGGTTTCATGGTGAGAAGTAGCGTTGCATGGTCGAAAATTTTTTTAACTGGCTTCCTGCCATTTCCAAACATGCTATGTATGGATAAACTCTGCGTTGCATGAGCAGATAGGTTACTACCCGAAAAAAAGACATAAAAAAATCCCTCCAAACTTTAAAACAGGTCTGGAGAGTGTCTGTTAAGTCATTTCGGGAATAGCAATACCGCCCACCACACGCCGTTTTTTTATATGGTGGGCGTTTGCCTTAAAACCTTATGAAATAAAATAGAGCCAACGAACTGTGATTTTATTTCACAAGTTCATCGGCTCTGCGTCTTTGCGTCTGGCTCTGCGATGACTGTCATTTTCAAATTTGTTACTTCAATCAATGTTTCTTGTTTACATTTGGGACAGTAAAGAGGATAATTTTTCAAAACTGTATCTTCCCTTATCCTGTTGCGGGTTTTATTGCCACATATAGGGCACAATATCCATTCTACATTTCTCATTACATTCCTGCCTTTCATTTTAGTCTGCTGAAAATCTTTTGAATATATTTTTTGTGCTAATGGCAATCATAAGCGACACAATACCCGAAAATAAAACAACCGCATATTCAAACCCTTTACAGATTTCAAACAGGACGCCATAGAATGCATTGCCCAATGGTTGTGCGCACATGGAAACGGTAAGAATGACAGCAATCACCTTTCCAATTAAATTTTGCGGGGTTTCTGTTTGGATAAAGGACATCATCTGCACGGTAAAAATCGTTGAACATACCATAATGGCAAAGCAGCATACGGTTATGACAATATAATTTATGATTGCGGATGAAAACAGTATCAATGAAACACTGATAGGGAACACGCATACCGCACAAGCGATTACGAGATTGCCCGATTTATAAATCGCCAGTTTGTATGCAAAAATGCCTGCTCCGATACCCCCTGCCAGCCCGCCTGCTGCCAATGCTCCCTCTGCAAAACCATATAGCCTGTTTGCCTGTGAAGCATCTAAATTTAATACTTCTGTTACCAGATATGGAAGTGCAACAATAATCATTGCGGCAAGGAACAAATTAATTCCGCAGATTACAAGAACGGCTTTTCCGATAACAGGCTTCTCCTTTCGGATAAAGCGGATGCTCTCTGCAAAATCGGTTCTGGCTGTCTTTAATATACCGCCGCCTGAAGTTTGTTTCTGGAACGGTATTTTAATGAAAATTTCCATAACCGCAGACATAAGAAAGCATACCATGCAAACCCACAATACAGGCTTTAATCCATATGCACTGTATAAAATGCCTCCAAGTACAGGACCTATTAAAGACGCAAACGAGCTGATTGTATTGATAATAGAATTTGCTGCCATAAAATTATCCTGATTGGTAAGTGCAGGGATACTTGCCTGCACGGATGGCTGATATGCACCCGCAATGCCATACAGAAACATCAATGTAACTGTCAAAAGGAGAATGAGATTCACTCCATTCATAAGCAGAGAAAAGGCTAAGATAACTGCCGCCGTAAAAAAATCCAGTATTACCATAATATTTCTTTTATTAACCCTGTCTGCAACAATGCCGCCAATAGGTGACAGCAAAATGGCAGGAATAAAGGCACACGCTGTAACTGTTCCGTAAAGTGCGGATGAGCCTGTCAAATTTAATAAATATAGCGGTAATGCAAATCTTATTGTTGCATTTCCAAATAAAGAGATAATCTGACCGATGACAACTAACGTAAAATCCTTTGAAAATAGTTTTTGATTCATTCTTTAAACCTCCATTTTTTCTATTCCGTTCGCCAGAACATGATATACAAAATTAGCAATTATAACGAAAACCACGCCCATTGCCAACATTACCCAGACAATATTCTTTGGGGAGATTGTAATGCAATTAGCGAAAATACACACCATAATCAAAGAGTATACAATTGTTGCAACTGCCGAGCGTTTTTTCCATCCAACAGCAGTAGAAATAATGCCTACAGCAGAGGATAAAATGCCCATTAAAAAACTGGAAGTCAAAACTGTAAAGAGAAAATGCTCCGTGTTCATTTGTGGCATCATTCCAAAAATATGTGCTGAACTATACATAATGCCTATAACCAGCGTATTGCTGATAAATGCAAAACCCGTTGTAATGCCACTGACAATCAAACATTTTATTCCAAGCATTGTCTTTCGATTGACAGGATAGCTCAATAAGATTACCGCATTTCTTCCGCAATATTCACTGATAATCACTTTTGCCGCAATAACCGCTGACATAACACTAAAGCAGGCAAACGCTAAAGCAGTTGTAAGTGCCAATAATCCATTCCAATTCGCAAACAGTTCTGCTTCTTCGGATGTGCCGCTTCCTCCTGCTTCAATCTGGAAAATAAAAAGGAACAAAATACCAAGTGCAAGTAAACTGGCAAATATCCCCAATATTGCCCATAAATAAGTAGACAACCGTATTTTCATCAATTCAAGCCTACATAAATTCATACCTGTTCCCTCCTCATAAAACCTATTACATAATCTTCAATATTCTCTACTGGAGATTTCTGTTCGTCATTTACAACAAACTCACAAACGCTTCGCTTTTTGCTCGTATCGCCGCTTGAAAAGCAGCGGCTCAATTCCTGTTTTATATAGCCATCCGAAAGAATGCCTATCCTGTCTGCCGTATGCCTGACTTCTCCGATAATGTGGCTTGAAAACAAAATTGACATCCCCTCATTTGTCAGCTTTCTCATCAGTCCACGCATTTCTGCAATCGCAACAGGGTCAAGACCGTTAAGGGGTTCATCCAGAATTAACAATTTAGGATGATGAATAATCGCCCTTGCCAGTCCAAGCCTTTGCTTCATTCCAAGAGAATACTCTGAAATCCGCTTCTTATCTGCTTTTTCAAGTCCAACTAAATGTAATGCCCCTGATATATCTGCTTTCTTCTGCATATAGCTCAAATGCATGGATAGAAGCTCGCCCGCGTTTAAGTGTTCGTAAAAAGTTGGATTCTCTATTACACTTCCAATATTTGATAAATATTCTGTGTTACTGCTTACTTCTTTGCCCAAAACATAAATACTTCCTCTGTCAATTTGCTGCAGCCCAAGCATCATCTTCATCAAGGTTGTTTTTCCTGCACCGTTAATACCTAATAGCCCATATATCTCTCCTTCATAAATCTTAAAGCTGCAATGGTTTATTACTTGTGTTAATCCGTAGCTTTTTTCAACAGAATTTACATCCACAATAGTTTGCATAATATCTCCTTTCAGTACCGCACGTCGGTATGTATTTGTTTCAAAATATATCTGCCCATTTTACAGGGCAGAAATTTTTCATGACAATAAAAAATTCGCAGATTGTGCTTTCTATTGCTTGTTCTTTTCATAGATAGATGCCAGCTCCTGCAATCTCTCTAAGATTTCGCTATCTACAATATCCAGACCAAAGCCTTGCAGCATCTGTCTGAATACCATAAACTTATGGTAGGATTCTTCCTCAGTACTGTCAAATATCATAGGATTCATCCAGACATTTGCTGCAAGCAAAATCAGTTCTGCCAATTGCTCTGGATAATCCGTTTTGATAGAACCGTCTGAAATACCCTGCCTGATAATTGGCAAAATATAGTTTGGCGCTGCGTTATCTATGGTATCATGCAAAAGACTGAAAAGAAGTTTCGGGTTATTATGAAAATCTGGAGCTACTGTAAAAATATCGTTCTGTACCGGTCGGCTGATGGATTCCCTAAAAATTGTTTTCAACTTTTCCTTGCCACTAAGGTCAGAACGGTCACGAATGACTGCAAGCATCTGGTTAGATTCAGCCGTCATCCTATCTGTAACAGCAACTAAAATATCCTCCTTTGACTTAAAATGATGATAGATGGCGCCTTTGCTAAGACCGCCTAAATTATTTATAATATCCTGAACGGAAGTATGCTCATACCCCTTTTCCATGAATAAGCGGAAAGCAACATCCAATATTAAATTAACAGTTTCTTCTGGATGCCTATTTCTTGCCATGTTTTCTCACCTCCTTAACATACTGATGGTATGTATCTACATTATCATACTATCAGTATGTTTGTCAAGATATTTTATAGTGGATTTATAGAACGGAAATTGATTTTATAATAGTGGCAGAGCTTTGTACTCCGCCACTATTCCTCTATACATATACGATTTCGCTATTTACAATCTCCCTTGCGCAAGCCCTTATGTTGTTTAACCGTCCTATCCATTCTAAGGCGTTTTCTGCCTTTAACCGTTCCGTTATACCCTGCGCCTGTTTCATGCCCTCTATGAGCCTTTCAAAGCGTTCCTGCGCTTGCTCATTGATGTTGGCAAGGTAAGCGTTCAGTCTGCCGCTTGTGAGAAGATTGGTGTATGTAACCTTTCGGTACTGCTTCAGATAGTCCAGATGCCGCTGTCCCCATGTGCCTATCGACTTTTCTTCTTCGGCGGGTAATCTTAAATCTGGAATAAGATACCCATTTTCTTCGTAGTATGTGCCGCCCAACTGTTCAAATAGTGATTTCATATGCAAAAACTCCTTTTCTGTATGGTTTGGTTTCTGCGGGGTATCTGCAAGCAATGTATCAGCAGGCTGTATGTATATGTTATCTTTAAGTTAAGTAATCCCCTTGCTTTGTATACCAGAGACCGTTATTTTCGTCATAAATCCTGTTTTCCATAGTGTTTCCTACCTTTCCTCTTTGTTGTTTTTAAAGCGTTTCCCTCGCTGTTTCGACTTCTGCATCGCTTTTGCCTGCCCTAAAAGATTGTCTATCTGCTTACTTCCAAATGCCTTGCGGAGCAGCTTATAATCTTTGTTTTCCGCACGGAGGTTTTCATTTTCCCCTGCCAGTTTCTCATTGGTTTTCCTTAGCCCCTCATTCTCACGGTGGAGATTACTGTTTATGACGTTCAGCCGATAGTAGTTGTCCCACGCTTCAAAACACCTTACAAGTGCCGTTTTAACAAGTGATTTTAACTTTTGCGTCAAAGGCTCTGCCACTTTATTCTTATACGACTTCGCCGACATCAACCCCTGCGGCTCTGGTAACTGGTATTCTGGAGAAATGTCAAGTACTTGCTCAAGCGTTTTTAGGTTTTCCATGCCTTTGTCGTAATTCTCCACCCTGTTCGACAATATTTGAATTTCCTCTTTTTTCTCCAAAATTTGCCCCTCAAGCTGGACGACCTCTTTTTCCCTCTCCTGCTTTTTATAATCAAGGACAGACAAATGTTTTTCATGTGTGCCTTTATGCTCCCATTCAATGCCATGCCGCCCCATCACAGCGGCAAGGTTCTCTTTTTCGGACTGCACCCATTGGCTCCACTCCGTATCGCCACGGGAGCCGCCCTTGAATCCCTGCGCCGCTAACGCCTGTTTTAGTGATACCCTCGTATCAAGCCCACGCTTACTGCCTGTTGTAAATGGAACAAAATCAATGTGCAGATGCGGCGTTGCTTCGTCCATATGGATGTGGGCAGAGAACACGTAGAGATTAGGATTTCGCTCTTGGAATCCACGATAATATTCATCCAAAATCTGTTTTGCAAGCTGTCCATTTTCACTTCCTGCGCTCATATTTTCCTTATCGCCAATCTGCAAAATCAGTTCGTGGAATGGCTTTTCCTGCTTTGAGTTCCGTATCTTCTCGTAATAATCGGCAATGCGGCGGTCTGCCCTTGTCTGCTTTTTATTGTATCTCTGCAACGCTTCATCAAATAGCTTATGATACACATTCTTTATATTCTCATTGCAATAATCGACATTAAGGTATGAGCGTTCTCCGTCAACATTCTCCGCTTTAAATTTACGGCTGTTATGGTTGACTGAGCCTTTCCCCACCATTGCGCTAATCGTCCGTCTTATAAAATCACGCCCTTTCTTTTCGGCTGGTAGGCTTTGTTACTTTCCCGAAAGTAACCCGAAAGTAACCGAAAGTAAAAAGTAACGCAAAAGCACTTTTGTCAGCTACGCCAACAAAAATGCAACCTGCAAGCAGGTTTTGCGCTCTCCGAGGGGTGAGCGTGTGCCAGTGGCACACTTCTGCGAACCGACCGAGTCGACAGACGAGACAGGGCAGCTTTTTAGAAAAGCTCCCTGCACCCCGCAAAATTTTAGCCCGTGACAGTATGTGACAGTTGCGACAGTTATTTTGACACCGCCCCTGCTCCCCTAAATGCCGTCACAACTGTCACGAGCCGTCACGCTGTTTCCTCCACATCTTTCCATAAAATTATCTTGCGCCCCTCGTGGCAATGACCTTTTTTATAATGGATGCCATGCTCATCATACAACCGCCCCGCAAGAATGTTTAATCTCTTTGTGATGATATTTGCCTGAATATCTGCATTTAGCAATGCGACAAGCTCTGTTGCCGAGCCTTCCCAAAACGATACATCTTTCATAACAAGCTCTGCAATCTCATCCAATAGTGGCTCTGGCGGCTCCCGCCATAATTCTGTTTCTGCCTTTTGAAAATCCCACAGGAGCGTTTCGGGATTACGGAGAAGATAGAGTTTCTGGTCTTGCTGGTCTCTGCCCGACACTTCAAGCGTGGCGGCGTTGCCGATGCGTTTCTCTTTCTGCAACAGGAACGCACCATCAGCCGCCCCAAGCAAGCCAGTAGTCCCTGAAATCATGTCAAACTTATCATCAGAACCCTGCTTTCTGGTATGGTGTACGAGCAGAATACAAATGCCGTAGCTGTCTGCAAACTGTTTGAGCCTTGTAATGATTTCATAATCGTTCGCATAACTGTAATTGTCCCCGCCGACTTCTCGCACCTTTTGAAGTGTATCAATGATAATCAATCTTGTATCGGTATGCTGTTTCATAAATTCCTGCAACTGTTCATCCAGTCCATTTCCAAGATTACCCGCCGAAACAGAAAAGAATAAATTGTCTGTCCCGTCCGTGCCGAACATACGGTACAGCCTTTCCTGCAGGCGGCGGTAATTATCTTCAAGGGCAAGGTAAAGCACCGCCGCTTTACGGACAGGGTAATCCCATAAAGGAATCCCCCTGCTGATATGGTAGGCAATCTGCGCCATAAGAAAGCTCTTGCCGAGTTTCGGCGCACCTGCGAAAAGGTAAGTGCCAGTGTAGAGCAGACTGTCAATTAAGGGCGGCTTACTTGGATATACTGTGTCGTAAAGTTCTGCCATAGATACCGTTTCAAGGACTTTGCTATTGTTTTTCGGCAAGTAATTGGATATACTATTGTTGAGTACATTAAGTGGCTGCTCCGTATCTGCGCCAACAGATACAGCCGGGGCAGTCACTTCTTTTTTATTCGCCATTTTCTCCCTCACCTTTCAGACCACCGAGGATAACAGTAATCAATTCGATAGTATCTAATAATTCGTTGTCAACGCTGCCACCTGCTTCAATCCTCTGTAATTCTGCAAGAACAGCGGCAAGCTCATTGCGGAGTGCCTTATATACCCTCGGATTGCCCTGCACAACCACGTCTTGGCGTAAGAGCCGCCTTGTGATATAATCCTGCTTGGTAAGCCCCGAAAGCCGCACCGCTTTCTCAATCTGCTCATTTTCTTCGGGAGATACCCGAAAGGCAACGGTTTTATTCCTCCAACGGTTGCAGTTGTCTAAATTCTTTGCCGACATATCAAAAATTCCCCTTTCCCAAATCGTCAAGCCTGTCTGCCATTTCTGCTTTCTTTGACGGAAACAGATGAGCGTACCTATAAGTGATTTCAATGCTCTCATGCCCCACACGGTCAGCAATCGCCACAGCCGAGAATCCCATGTCAATTAACAAACTGATGTGACTATGGCGCAAATCGTGAATCCGTATGCGTTTCACCCCTGCGGCTTTTGCGCCCCTGTCCATTTCGTGATGAAGCTAACTCTTTATTACCGTAAAAATGCGGTCTTTCTTTTTTAACCCGTACAGCATACCGATATACTCCTGCATTTCCTCACAGAGAAACTTCGGCATTTTGATTGTGCGGTTGCTCTTTTTCGTTTTCGGAGAAGTAATCACATCCTCGCCATGTAGGCGTTGATAAGATTTGTTAATCGTGACCGTTTCTTTATCGAAGTTAAAATCTGCGGCAGTCAAGGCTAATAATTCTCCCTCACAGATGCCGCACCAATAAAGCATTTCAAAAGCATAAAAGGAAACTGGCTTGTCCATCATTTCATCCGCAAACCTCTTATATTCCTCTTTCGTCCAGAACAGCATTTCTTTTTGTTCCTCGCTCCCCATATTGCCCGCCTTTGCCGCAGGATTGGAGCGGAGGTCATAATAGCGCACTGCATGGTTAAATATTGCTGAAAGCTGGTTGTGGACGGTTTTCAGATACGTCTGCGAATAGGGATTACGTTTTTCGTCACGGTAGGCAAGCAACTCGTTCTGCCATGCAATGATTTCCTTTGTGCCAATCCCGCTAATCTTCATCTTTCCGAAGTAAGGAAGAATCTTCGTCCGAATGATATGCTCTTTTGTCAGCCAAGTGTTCTCTTTCAGTCGGTTCTTGACATCATTCGCATAAAGCTCTGTAAAGGCTTCAAAGTCCATGTCAAGGTCAGCGGAATTTTGTAACTGGAACTTACGCTCCCATTCCTGCGCTTCCCGCTTTGTAGCAAACCCACGCTTGCATTTCTGCTTGCGTTCCCCTTTCCAGTTCACATACCTTGCCATTACATACCATGTGCCGTTGCCCTCATTCTTAAATACTGGCATTTACCCCATCTCCTTTCGTTGTTTTTCTCCCGCTCCGTAGAGCCTTTCTTGAAAATACTGGCGGTTGACACGCCCTGCAATCGTGATAAAGCCCTGCTCCTTCAGCTCGTCATTCAGTTTCTTGATGAGCTTGTAAGCATAAGGCTTTGATACGGAAAGCTCCTGTGCCACCTCATCCACACGGATAAATTTGTTGTCCATACAACCTCTCCTTTCCTTATTGCCGCCCATTACTCTGGACATATAGGTATGCCCTTGCGGCGTTTTTTCTAAGCTTTTTTGCTTAATTCATAACACTAAACATTTTTGCTACTGTCAATAGATTCGCAAGAAAATATTAAACTTTTTTGTTTTGTTTCTATTGACTTGTTCTAAACATATATGCTATACTCTTTGTAAACATACCCACAGGGCATACCGCAATACATGCCCTTCGGGCGGACGGACTTCGTCCGATTAAGTATAGGAACAAGGAGTGAAACATTATGGCAATTGGCGAAAGAATACATTTTTTCCGCATCATGCGGGGCATGACACAGAAATATCTTGGTATGCTTGTCGGTTTTCCCGAACGGAGTGCCTATGTACGCTTGGCACAGTACGAAACAGGCTCTCGTAAGCCAAAAGCAGAGCTTACCGCTGCACTGGCACAGGCTTTGGACGTTGCACCACAGGCTCTGGACATACCAGACATTAACAGCTACATTGGTCTTATGCACACCCTGTTTACCCTTGAGGACATTTACGGTCTTACTATCAGTGAAACAGACGGTGAAGTCTGCTTAAAAGTCAACAAAGACAAAAGCAAGGATGCCGCCGAATTGCTGAAAATGCTCTGCGCTTGGAAAGAGCAGGCGAACAAACTCTCTGCCGAAGAAATCAGCAGGGAAGACTACGACCAGTGGCGGTACAATTACCCAAAATTTGACACCACGCAACATCGGGCGAAAGTTCCCTCTGAGGAATTGAGCGATGCCTTAGTCGAAGCGTTTAAAGACAAGCTGCCAGACTAACCAAGCCAGATTGGAAGGTGTAAAAAACATGATTATCAGAGAATATCTCCCCTCGGACTGTAAACACTTAGCGGAACTGTTTTATCAGACTGTCCATTCCATAAATGCCAAAGACTATACAGACCAACAGTTAAACGTCTGGGCAACTGGCAATGTAGACATAAATGAATGGAACCTGTCTTTATCCGAGCATTTCTCACTTGTTGCCATAAAAAACGGTAGCATAGCAGGGTTTGGCGATATTGACAAAACAGGCTACCTTGACAGACTTTATGTCCACAAGGACTATCAAAACCAAGGGATTGCCACCGCTATCTGCGATAAACTGGAACACGCTTTTTCGGTAAGCAAAATAACCACACATGCTTCGATCACTGCAAAGCCGTTCTTTCTTCACAGAAGCTATAACATAATTAAGGAACAGCAAGTAATCAGGTCAAATATCCCCTTGACGAATTACATTATGGAAAAACCGCTTTAACCATCACCCCGTTCACCAATCAAACAACACGACAAAAAACGCCCTTAGCCATGAGTTCCTACCCACAGCTAAGGGCGTTTCTAATATGGATTTATTTCAGCCATTCAAACCTCTTGCAAATCATTCTCCCACCTGTAAACCATCAGACAGTAAGAATAACCGCACTCAAATGACTGTTATCAATTTGTTATCAAAAGACCTTTCCAAAGCCCGCAAACCCGCATAAACGCTGGGTTTACTAAGCATTTTTGTTTATTCGAACTCCTCGGCGGATAGTTTGAACTGGTTGTTTTTCTCTCATTTTTCAAGCATTTATTATCCATATTCTTCAAAAAATGCTCTCGTATTTGTGCCAGTTAAAATTTTTAGAGCCAAAATAGAGCCATCTTTCTTTTATCCGATTATATATTCCAATACTGCATTCATGGCTAAATTATATATATTTCTCGCTCTAACTGGTCCAATTAAATAGGCTCTTTGCAAATCCGTCTCTGATGCATTTAAAAT
The DNA here is from genome assembly GCA_041223665.1 of Lachnospiraceae bacterium 46-15. Classification (GTDB taxonomy): domain Bacteria; phylum Bacillota; class Clostridia; order Lachnospirales; family Lachnospiraceae; genus Hominisplanchenecus_A. The sequence continues at coordinate 9,693 of JBCLQO010000025.1, read as the reverse complement.
ATCAATTAATTTACAAAACCCTTCTTTTTTGATTTCTGTCCTCTGATATTCGTATATATCCAATATATCTATTGGTTTACTTAATAGCGTTTGTAAATGAATCCCTCCATCATCCAAGTTAATATTATTTTTTATTTGTTCCAAATCTTTAAAGGCTATAGAGTTTGCACCGTATTCAGTAACTATTTTTATTGACAACCCCTTTCTTAATTTATTTATATAAGCCGACAAATCAGACTCTGATGTACTCGCTGCGACAATTCCCATATTTATTTGATACCTATTATAAATATTTCCTCTAATCTTATATCCTTCTGTATGCAAAACAACAATTCCTGCATATTCCAAGATACTTATTGCTTTCTTTACCAATTCTGGAGCGTCTTTATGTATTATAAAATATATTGTTTGTTTGTCATAATCTTCTTCATTTTCAGAACGGGCATTTTTATTTTGCGTTTCTGCCAAAACCTTATCTTCTATAAATATTCTTCCCCAATCAACTATCTCTTTATATGCATCAAACTTTTCTCCTAATTTTGTATATTCATTCCACATTTGAGTTCTATAAAAATCTTTAAGTGTTGAATTAACATTCGCTTTTTTTAACGATGTTAATTTTTCACTTGCTTCATAAACGCTTTTTAACAATACACGAGGATTACCTGTCGCAGCATAAATCAGTGAATCAAGCAATTCTCCTTTTTGAATCAAAATATTGTATGTCCTACTATCTATCTGCCGCTCAATAATATCCCTCATTTTCTCCACATAGTCTTCGGCTAAAATATCCTTTTCAACTCTTTTCACAATAGAATCATGAAAAGCTTCAAATGTTCCATATGATGTTATTCCTGGATATACCGCAGCCTTACAACAAATTTTAGAATCACGCAAATCTCTAAATAATGTAAAAAATTCTCTCTGTTGTTTAGGTAAAAAATTATGGCATGCCTCATCAAACAAAAAAACTATGCTCTTTATGCTCAATTCAGTACAAATAGAATGTAACAGTTCTTTAAAATAATCAATGTCTTCCACAAAAGGCGTCACTGGTTCTTCATCAATTACACCTTTTTTCCATGATTTTTCTAATTTATCAATCAATTGATTGATTTTAATTGCTAATTTATCCGTTTCCTCACTTTCTTTACCCAATAATAACGAAAAAATATTTTTTGTTTTTAATAAGCCTAATTCTTTCAATTGTCCTTGGAGTGCAAATAAAATTTTTGATAACATCCATTTTTTAAATTTTTCTTCTTCATTATCCACCAACGCAGCCGATGAAAAACTAACAAAAACAGGAAGTGTTCTATTAAGTTCAAACCTTTCCAATAACTCTTTTTCTGCAACTTTAAGCAACATAGTCTTTCCCGTTCCTCTGCTTCCTATCAAAAGTCCAGTAACATTGCTTTTTAAAAATTCGACATTCTCTCTATCATGTTTTGTATCAACATAAAACTTACTAATTTCTTCTATTGACAAATCCTCTGTTCTTAATGTAAAACTTATCATTATTTCCAGTACCCCTTTACCTTCTCCAATGTATTTGTTAATTGTAACTTTTTTAAATTCTTTTCTATTATGCCTTTATATGTTTCATCAATACCTAGATTCAAGGTACTATGCCTTATAAGCAATAATGCAATCACAACATTGGTAAGATCATAAAACATATTTAGAAATTCTATCAATGTATTTTTATCGTAGTCAATTACTTGATGTTTTACAGTATACATATATTCATATTTTCCATGTACAAATTTAGAACAATCCCGATAAATTTTTCTACATAGATTGAATAAGTTTTCAAATTCATCATTGCAAAATAGTGCAAGATATTTCTTATTCAGCACCCCCATTTCCTCATTTTCTAACACAGACCACTTGACATCATACTTATCCTGCTTCCAAAATAGATATTCATAATTGTGATCCAAAAAATATACATATGCTAAAGATAACTCTATACCACTTCTCAGACTAATATATGCATTTCTATATAATGCTTGTAATCCAGAATATAAGCCTGAAATCAAATCATGTATTATTTCTTTTAGTATAATTTGAGTATCATTGCTAATATGACTTGTAATTTCTTCAATCACTTCTATGTTTAATGAAATCTCACTTAATTTTTTATCATTTTCTTTTATTGACTTAGATATATTATCATCCAACTTATTTTTAAAACCTTCTATTAAATCTCCTATCATCAGCTTTCTTGTGTAACCTCCTCATTAGCAACTTTCAATAAACCACAAGACCATCCTAACACTATATAAAACCAATCCTTACCAAACATATACAAGCATCATTATCTGCCCCTATGTTTTTCTTTCCTTTTCTGCTGTTTCAATTCAAACTGCCGTTGTTTTTCTGCTTCCCGCTGTTCCCAACTCACAGTCTTGCGTTCAGTTTTCAACTGCTCCTGCTGCAATTTCAAAGCCTGTTGCGATTTTGTTCCTATCCCGGTATTCTGTACTTGCTTCCGTACTTCACGCTGTACCCGTTTAGGATTGCGACCAGCTTCTTTTACATCAGTTGCCACAGCCGGACTAAATCGTAGCCGATAGTAATTCTTCAAAACAAAATCATAAACCTCATAGTCTTTTGGTTCTGCCCCAAATGTAACCTTACACACGGATAACTTTCCTTCTGATACACGTTCAAACACTCCCACCCAAAAGGGTTCTTCAAAAAATACTGTCAGCTTTCCCGAAACTTTGTCCATGACAATTCCTCCTTAAAATAATTGTAATAAACAAAGAACGGACGACCCTAAGGAGGGAGGGCTACTTACACCATAATAGTGCGACTGGACTACCTACCAGTTCTGCAAGATTGCCTTGCGTTGTGTTTTTATCTTTGCTCCTATATATTACCACATAACCGCCTATTTTTCCATAAAAATGTGGCAATCCGCTTGATATTGCGAACTGCCACATTACTGCCTTTCCCTTATCTGCATTAACTTACATGGTGCTAGCACCATGTTCAAATCATTACTAAGGAAATATTCTATCTTTTTTGCAGACAGAACGTTGTAGGAAACTGTATTCCCACACAAATGTTACCAATTATTCCAAATCCTCAATTCGACCTGATTGAATCGCCGCAATGTTTTTCTTAATCCTGTTTTCAGGCCAATTCCACCATTGAACTTTCAATAATTCAGAAATCACATCGTCCGAAAACCGTTTTCGTATCGGTTTTGCAGGAACACCTCCAACAATCGTATAAGGCGGTACATCTTTTGTAACAACTGCTCGTGTCCCAATAATCGCTCCATCACCAATTGTTACACCAGATAGAATAACTGCTTCAAAGCCAATCCAAACATCATTGCCGATTACAATATCGCCTTTGTTGTCCCATGCACTTGTAATCTCTTTTACGTCCAATCCCCATTCCTCAAAAAATATTGGAAACGGATATGTTGAAAGTGAAGACATTGCATGATTTGCACTGGTAAACAAAAACTTTGCTCCACAGGCGATAGAACAAAACTTGCCAATTTGAAGCTGATCTCCATTAATAGGGTAATGATATAATACATTATTCTTTTCAAATTCCCGTGGGTCATGCACAAAGTCGTTATACATTGTATAATCGCCAATTATAATTCTATCATTGGTAATCACATTTTTTAAATAAACCGTTTGGGTATCACCTGTCCGGGGATAAATTTTGTTCTCCGATATAGCCATTTTAAAATCCTCCATGTACTGATAGTTATTATGCGACTATATCGGCTACTACAATGCAGTGTTTCACTTTTTACCTCCATCAACCTAAGTTTACAGATTTGACTATAACATTTCCTCTTTCTATTTACCACCAAAATACAGGGCATAGCAACCGCCACTCCCAACACTCCCTAAAATCCCAATAAATTTATAAATTTTCTATTTCCGCCAAAGAGTTTTGAATGTCTTTATAGACCAACGACTGCATACTATCTGCATAAATAGACATATCTGCTTTTTGCAGTGCAGAAACAATATCATACTTTAATTCCAGCTTATTCTTTGCAATCATAGGCAGCAACTTTACACACTGTCTTGCTGTTATCGACTTAACATCTTCTATATGTTTCAAATATTCGTCTATGATTTCATCAATTTTATTATCCTTATCCCATTTAGCATTATAGGCAATCAGCGTAAGTCCTCTTGTCCGAATGTAGGAATTATCACTGTCAATCATATCGGCTAATTTATCCATATAACAATATACCCTGTCCGATTTCTCACATTCTTTTTGCAGTGCCTGTAATGCTTTATATGCCGTATTATTATTTTTATCAAATAACAGTGTAAAATTGTCCTCAACATTTATTTCCATACCGTTTCATCTCCCATATCTTAAATCATGCTTTCGATTATAGCACTTTCTCTCTGTACCTGCCACTATAAAATACAGGGCATAGCAACCGCCACGCCCCACATTTCTTATCGCTCCAACGACTTCTCAATCATCTGTTTCTGCCCTTTCAAGTCATTCTGCTTCTCATACAGATTATTCCGCTCTTTGCACAGTTCTTCCATGCGCTCCAATTGCGCCCGTACTCCCTCCCGGCAATCCGGCTCTATCCTTTTATATTCCCCGGTTAGATTGCGAATTATATTATTGTTTTCCTTTATCTGCTCTGACAGGCATACCCAGTCTATCCGATTTTGCACTTCCTTGTCCGTTTCGTATAGGTCTGTTTCTGCCACGATTTTAGCACACAGCCGCACCATGACTTTCTTCTCCATATCCGTCATATCCTGTCAATCCCCTTTCTTATCGGCTCATTTCAAAGGCACGTTTCGGGCGTTTAATTGCCCGTTCTGCCTGTTCTAATGTCTTTGACCGTTCTACTATCGACTGCACCTGTTCTTTGCCTAAATGACGCTCCAAACGCCCTAAATCAGCCGCTTTTTCCTGCAATCGGTCTATGGTGTCGCTCTGCTCCATGACTTTATCCGTCAAGCGGCTAATCTGTATTTGTTGTCCGTTCACTTTGGCGGTCAGCTTCTTGCTTTGCTCTGTAAGCTGTACACATTTAATAGTCAAATTTTTTACCACTTCTTTCAATTTCTCCACAAGCGGTAAAGCCTTTTTATCACGATAAGCCTTTGCGCTCATCAATGCCCCCGGCTCCGGCAACTGCCATTTCACATCTTCATCATAGGCGTGTATATTTCGCTCCATGACTTCTTTTGACTGTACCATTTTGTTAATCTCCTGCTGTAACTTTTTCTGTTGTTTTTCCAACTTATCATTTTCGGATAACAGCTTTTCTTTATCCTCTGCCAGTGTTTCTGCCTGCTCTTTCAGAAGATGATTTGCAGCGGTAAGTTCCGATACTTCCTGCCGGATTGCTTCGCCCTCTTTCCGTATCTGCTCTGTTTCCTGTCCTGCCGCTATCTGCTGATGAAGAATATCAGCTAATTCTTCTTTGCTGCCGGAGATTGTTTGCTCCAGTTCTGCAACCTCTTTTGCACGCTCCTTTTTCTCAAAATCTAAAACAGATAAATGCTTCTCATGTGTTCCCTTTTTCTCCTACTCAATCCCATGCTGTAGCATAATCTCCGCAAGACGTTCTTTTTCTGCCGCCGCCCACTGGTTACGCTCTGTTTCGCTCCTTGTGCCGCCCTTAAAGCCGAGTTCTGCCAATGCCTTTTTTAATGACACCCTTGTTTCAAGCCCTCTCTTGCTTCCAGTCATATAGGGTATAAAATCTATATGCAGATGTGGCGTGGCTTCGTCCATGTGGAGATAAGCAGAGAACACTCTCAATGTAGGATTGCACCGCTGAAAATCCCGCATATATGCAGCACGGAGGCTGAACGTCCAGGCCGTCTAAATATCCTGTTCCCCATTTACACATTGCGTCTAGGACTGGCAAAATACTTTTTCCAAATGTAGTCAGGGAGTAAATCGTTTTGGGTGGTTTTTCTGGAATTACTTCACGGTGGATCATGTCGCAATCCTCCAAATCGTGGAGCTGTTGCGAAAGCATTTTAGGGGTGGCTTTGGGAATCAGCCGTTGCAATTCCATGTAATGGAGAGGATAGCCGATTAAATGCCAAAGTATCAACGGTTTATATTTTCCTCCGATTAAGGACAGGGTCGCTTCAACCGGACAGTTAAATTGCGTTTTCTCAAATTTCATCATACATTCTCCTTTACCGCAGGGGCTATCTTTTTGGGTAGTGCCTACCAAAAAAGTGCGTAATTGCGGATTTTTTGATTGGTGATACAATATACTTGATGGTTGGTTTGACACATAAAAATTTCACACAGAAAGGACATAAAACGATGGATTTCATTAACATTGCAAAACAGCGCTACTCTGTACGCAGCTACACCGATCAGAAAGTTGAAGCGGAAAAGCTGGAAAAGATTCTGGAGGCGGCTCACGTAGCTCCGACTGCCGCTAATCTCCAACCTGTTCACCTGATTGCCGTTCAGGGCGAGGCAGGACTGGCAAAGATCGGAAAGGCAGCTAATATCTATGGGGCGCCTCTGGCTATTATCGTCTGCGCCGATCACAATAAAGCATGGGTTCGTCCCTTTGATAAGAAGCAGACCGGCGACATTGACGCTTCCATTTTGACCGATCACATGATGCTTCAAGCCACGGAGCTTGGGCTTGGTTCTGTCTGGGTATGCTACTTCAAGCCGGATGTTCTTAGCAAGGAATTTTCTCTCCCCTCCAACCTGGAGCCGGTCAATATCCTGGCAATCGGCTATTCTGATGAAGGGGCGGCGGACACAGAGCGTTTTGACAGCGCCCGTATTCCTGTAAGCCAGTTGGTCTCCTACGAAAGCCTGTAACTCAATATCGGACAGTTTCGTGCAGCCCCCTTCCAGATATGCGGAATGGGGGCTGCATTTTACCTTTCTGAAATGTGGGCATATGTTTCTTCCAGTACCCATTGGATATGTTCATCCAACAGAGAGTAAAATACATTCTTTCCGACTTTATGCGACTGAACCAGTCTTGTGATACGAAGCTCCCGGAGCTGATGGGAAACAGCCGATTCCGTGATGTTCATTTGCTTTGCCAGATCGCTGACGCATAATTCCTGGCCCATCAAAATCCACAGGATTCTCATACGGCTGTAATCCCCCATTGCTTTGTGCAGTTCGCTTAGCTGCTCCAATTCTTGCTGTGTCGGGATTTGAAATGTGGTCTTTTCCGTGTTGCTCATGTTTTACCTCCAAATCTATGTGAAGCTGTTTGACAGTTAAAAAAGTTATGGTTATTATTGTGTGAGGAAGGAGTTGATCGCTGTGGAACATTACAATCTGCCTCATAACCACGGACAGAATATAAAACGTGTTTTGGAAAAAATGCCATTGGCGGAGGATTTCAAAGAAATATCCTTTTTATTTCAGCAGCTTGGCGATCCAACGCGCTTACGGATTTTATGGCTGTTATGCCATTGCGAGGAATGTGTGTGCAATATTGCGACAGCGGTTGATATGAGCGCCCCTGCCGTATCACACCATCTGCGTATACTGAAAAAGAGCGGGATCATAACCGGGCGCAGGGAAGGAAAAGAAGTTTACTACTCATTGACCGATACACCCCAGGCAAAACAGTTGCACAAATCGATTGATGCCCTGTTCAAAATATCCTGTCCGACAAATTTATAAATGAAATGCGCCGTCTGCCATAATAAGAGGACGGCGCATTTTTTTGGAACAATGGCATTACCGCTGAGCCGATCTGTCCAAATGCTTTACCCGCATAGCCCGAATGGCGTTCAGAATTGCAATGATGGAAACGCCTACATCGGCAAATACAGCCGCCCACATGTTTGCTTTACCGAGAGCGCCCAAAATGAGTACCAGGAATTTGACACCCAAGGCAAACACAATATTCTGGTTTGCAATTCGGATCGTCTTGCGGGCGATTTTCATTACCGCTGCAATCTTGGATGGCTCGTCTGTCATTAAGACAACATCGGCAGCTTCAATAGCGGCGTCAGAACCCAGGCCGCCCATAGCGATACCTACATCGGCTCTTGCCAGCACAGGAGCGTCATTGATACCGTCACCGACAAATACCAGCTTGCCTTTTTCGCTTTTTTCTTTCAGCAAATCCTCCACGCGGTCAACCTTATCAGCCGGGAGAAGTTCGGTATATGCCTGATCCAGACCGAGGCGTCCGGCTACTTTTTTGCCGACGGCATCCGCATCTCCGGTCAGCATGACTGTCCTGCGGATACCGGAGGATTTCAGATTTTTAATAGCAGCGGCTGCGTCGGCCTTGATTTCATCCTCAATCACAATACATCCGGCATATGTTCCGTCACAGGCCAGATAAACGACCGTACCCACGGAAGAAGATGGGGCATATTGGATATGTTCCCTCTCCATGAGTTTTGCGTTGCCGGCGAGAATCTTCTTTCCGTCGATCACTGCCTGGACACCGTGGCCGGCAATTTCCTGAACATCAGTGATTCGGGAATTGTCGATCTTTTTTCCGTAGGCTGCCTTGATGGATAGAGAAATAGGATGGTTGGAATAATCCTCTGCATATGCGGCTATCTCCAAAAGCTGTGAATCTTTCACATCTACAGCATGGATTTCACTGACAGCAAAGGAGCCTTTTGTCAGAGTGCCTGTTTTGTCAAAGACCACCATCTCCGCATGGGCCAGGGATTCCAGGTAGTTGCTCCCCTTAACCAAAACACCGATTTTGGAGGAACCGCCGATACCGCCAAAGAAACTAAGCGGAATGGAGATCACCAGTGCGCAGGGACAGGAAATAACCAGGAAGGTCAAGGCCCTGTAAATCCATATGCTGAAAGACTGCTGCAGGAAAATCGGAGGCAGGATTGCCAGGGCCAGAGCAGCAAATACAACGATTGGCGTATAGTATCTGGCAAACCGGCTGATAAAGTTTTCTGTCCTGCCCTTTTTGTCGCTTGCATTTTCCACCAGGTCAAGGATTTTGGCGACTGTGGATTCTCCAAATTCCTTTGTGGTCTCTATGGTTAGAATACCTGTCTGATTAATACAACCGCTGATAACGTCCATTCCCGGCTCTACCTCACGGGGCATGGATTCACCTGTCAGTGCAGAAGTATCAAGAGCAGAAACGCCTTTGATAATCTTTCCGTCCAGAGGTACACGCTCTCCGGGTTTCACAATGATTGTATCGCCAATTTTTACCTCGTCAGGGTCTACCTGGACCAGTTTTCCGTCCCGTTCTACATTGGCATAGTCTGGCCGGATGTCCATAAGGCTTGTAATGGATTTCCGGGACTTGGAAACGGCATAAGACTGAAACCATTCCCCTACCTGATAAAACAGCATAACAGCCACGCCTTCTGAATGTTCGCCTAAGATCAGTGCGCCTACGGTGGCAATCGTCATAAGGAAGTTTTCGTCAAATACCTGCCCATGCAGGATATTTGTGACTGCTTTCCAGACAATATCCCAGCCGGCAACAGCATAGCAGATCAGGAATACCCCCATTTCGGCCCATTCAGGCAGGGGAATGAGGTTCCCGCAAAGAAACAGGACTGCGGCCACGATAATACGTGTCAGCAGACGTTTTTGTTTTCGTGTCATAATAAAATTCTCCTTGTATAATGTATTTAGGTTGTTCGAGGGATACCTATAAACCCTTAGACCTACTTCTTTACATCTCCAGTCAAATAGGAGATAATTGTTTTATTAGAT
>JBCLQO010000024.1:0-41731 GCA_041223665.1 Lachnospiraceae bacterium 46-15 | reverse complement strand
GGCTAGTTTGCCGCAGCGTTGTCTCCGTCCGTGTGGGATATGCGGCAGGCTTCCCGGCGTCCGGCGTAAACATGGGGACTATCGGTTCCGTGACTGTCCGGAGTAAGCACAGAAACTATCGGTTCCGTGACTGTCCGGAGTAAGCACAGAAACTATCGGTTCCGTGACTGTCCGGGGTAAGCAACAACCTCCCCGACAAACCGCAATTTAAAAGCCAAACAACAGCATTCTTTCATACAAAAGAGGGGCCTGCAAATTGCAGTAACCCCTCTCTGGATTTTAATATTTATCGCATTTCCGTTTCGCTGTATACCCGCCCGGAGATTACATTGCTTTGTAAGCGCCGTCTGTGATAACAACTGCTTTCGGATCTTTGGATGGCTCTCCATCGGCTGTCCATGTAATGGTTCCTGTCAAGCCTTCTACAGTAACCTCTGTCATAGCTGTCTTCATGCCTTCGCAGAGATCGGATACGCTCATATCCGGTGTCAGCCCTGCTTTTTCTGCTGCTGCTTTGATAGTGTACATTGCATCATAAGCATCTGCTGCGAACTGGTTCGGGATATCTCCGTACTTCTCTGTGAAAGTACCTACAAATTTCTTTGTCATCTCATCTTCTGCATCTGCTGCAAATGGTGTCAGAAGCATTACGCCCTCTGCCAGTGCGGTATCAAAGCCTTCTACTGCAAGGATTCCGTCCAGCCCGTCACATCCGAAGAATTTCGGTGCAAATCCCATGGTTTTTGCCTGCTGAAGAATCAGGGAAGCCTCTGTATAATAAATCGGAAGGAATACCAGCTCTGCGCCGCCATCCTTTGCTTTCTGAAGCTGTACGGAGAAATCTGTCTTATTATCTGCCGTGAATGCCTCTGCTGCTACGATTTCAAATGACTGGTTCTTTGCTTCTGTTGCAAATTTCTCATAAATTCCTGAGGAATATACATCAGAACTGTCATAGATTACTGCTACCTTGGAAGCCAATGCATTCTCACCGATGTACTGTGCGGAAGCAATACCCTGGTTCGGGTCAGAAAAGCATACACGGAAAGCATTTTCATGCTGGATGCTTTCTACAGCTGAACCTGACGGTGTAAGATGGAACATATTGTCCTCAAATGTTTTCTCAACAACTGCAGTACACGGTCCGGATGTAACAGTACCAACCAGCATCTGCATTCCCCAGTCTTTCAAAGAGTTATAAGCGTTTACAGCTTTCTCAGGGTCATGCTCATCATCTTCGAACTGAATCTCAACCTGTGCCCCGTTGATTCCGCCTGCTGCATTGATTTCTTCTGCTGCCAGCTCCATAGCATTCTTAACTGCCTGTCCGTAAACTGCTGCGCCGCCTGTTGTCGGCCCGATGCCGCCAATCTTAAATACGCCGCCTGCTGCGGATGCACTTCCGCTTTCGCCTGCAGTTTCTGCAGTTGTTTCTGCGGATGTCTCTGCAGACTTGTCACCGCATCCTGCCAGTGACGCAACTACCATAGACGCTGCCATGATGAATGCCGCTGCCTGTTTAAATTTTTTCATAATATTTTCCTCCTTCTTATTCCTGCGTCCAACGCATTTTACCGGATTTCTTCTGAAATCTTGGAAATAATAATACGCTGTATTATTTTCTTTGTCAATACCTCTTTTTTCAAAAAACAACGTCAAAAATTCAGTAACGGCGCGGAATACTGCTGCTCCGCAAATACACAGCCTATGCAGACAGCATTGAAGAATCCTGGCTTTTACTCGCCCTCAAGCTCAACCACTGTATATTCATGCTTTATATATGGAAGAAACTTTTCCAACACATCTTTTGTCTTAAGCTTTAGACTGGAAGTATTGATACAGGGATGACATCCTATGTACCCGGATTCTGCAATTTCCTTATCAATAAGCAGACGTACCCGGCAATCTTTATCATTCATCAGTCCCAGAACCGTTACTGAGCCAGGCGTAAGCCCCATAAATTCTTCCATAAAGTCTTCTCCTGCAAAGGATAGGCGTGCACTTCCTATCTGGGCTGAAAGCTCTTTTGTCCGAAATGGCTTGTCCCCGGGCATCAGCAGCAGATAGAACTCTGTCTTCTGCCGATTGCAAAGAAATAAATTTTTACACATATCAATGCCTAAAAGCGCATCAACTTCCCGGCACGCTTCAATCGTAGGAGCTACTTCATGATCCGCCCTTACATATGGAATGTCCAGCTTCTCCAGCAGATCATAAACTGCCATTTCTACGGGAAGACGCCCATCCGAATCAGGCCGCCCTGTATATAACGTCATATCAACCTTCATAATATCCGTTCCCTCCATTAGAAAACCTGCCGTCGGGTTTCCGTATTTCAGGAATCCGGCGGCAGATTCTTCATTTTTTCAGCAAGCCTAACTGCTTAATTTATCAAAATCAATATGCCTTGCCCCAGTACACCATTTTCTTAGCTGGTTTTCCGCAATATACACAAGTATCCTCAATTTCCTCCTGCTCAAAAGGAATGCAGCGTGAAGTCACTCCAACCTCTTCCTTCATGGCGTCCTCACACTCCTGACAGCCGCACCACATAGCTTTGATGAATCCTGGCTTATTTTCTGCAATATCCTTCATCTCTTCCAGGTTCTTCGCCGTATAAGTATGAGCCTCCCTGTGCGTCCGCGCCCTCTCCAGCATTTCCCTCTGCATCGTCTCCAGAAGCTCCCCGGCCTTTGCCGCCAGCTCGTCTATCTGCACAGTTATCTTCTCACGGGTGTCACGGCGCACAAGCACTGCCTGGCCTGCCGCGATGTCTTTCGGTCCCAGCTCCACACGCAATGGAAATCCTCTCATTTCCTGCTCCGAGAATTTCCAGCCCGGGCTCTTATCAGAATCGTCCAGCCTGGTGCGGATTCCTGCTGCACACAACGCATCTGCAACCTCGTTCGCCTTCTCAAGCACACCCTCTTTTTTCTGCTGGATAGGGATAACTACTACCTGCGTCGGCGCAATCCTAGGCGGAAGCACCAGGCCGCTGTTGTCGCCATGCACCATGATAATTGCTCCAATCATCCGGGTAGTCATTCCCCAGGAAGTCTGATGGACATATTTTAACTTATTGTCCTTGTCTGCATACTGAATACCGAATGCTTTTGCAAACCCATCCCCAAAGTTGTGGCTGGTTCCCGACTGAAGAGCTTTGCCGTCATGCATCAAAGACTCGATTGTATAGGTAGCCTCTGCTCCCGCAAACTTTTCTTTATCCGTTTTCCTTCCCTTGATTACCGGAATCGCAAGTACCTCTTCGCAGAAACCTGCATACACGTTCAGCATCTGAATCGTTCTCTCCTCTGCTTCCTCTGCAGTTGCATGCGCCGTATGTCCCTCCTGCCACAAGAATTCCCTGGAACGCAGGAATGGACGTGTCGTCTTTTCCCAGCGCACCACGGAACACCACTGATTATATACCTTCGGCAAATCCCTGTAGGAATGCACGTCATTTGCATAAAAGTCACAGAACAGTGTCTCCGAAGTCGGCCTTACGCAAAGACGCTCCTGCAGCGGCTCCAGACCGCCGTGAGTCACCCACGCCACCTCAGGCGCAAAGCCTTCCACATGATCCTTCTCCTTTTGAAGCAGACTCTCCGGAATAAACATAGGAAGGTATACATTCTGCACTCCCGTTTCCTTAAATCTCCTGTCAAGCTCATTTTGGATATTTTCCCATATTGCATAGCCTGCGGGTTTGATTACCATACATCCTTTTACGCTCGTGTAGTCAATCAGCTCTGCCTTCTTCACCACATCCGTATACCACTGGGCGAAATCTTCTTCCATAGAAGTAATCGCTTCTACAAGTTTTTTGTCGTTTGCCATCTTCTTCTCTCCTCTTCCTTTCATTATCCTGATATGCACAAAGGCCTCAGCCCCTATGCTTTTGCAAAGGGACCGAGACCGTAAAGTCATCGGCGGTACCACCCTCATTAGCTGCCTGCTCCGGCCGCTCTCTCTTTTGCCGTTAACGCCGGCCAGACGCCACGCTTCAATACTCCCACGACGCTTCCTGTTATACAAACCGTAATACCAGAAGTATTTTCACATGGGGCTCCAAGGCCGGTTCCATCAGCTTCCGGCAGAAATCTCTCACCAATGATTTCCTCTCTGGGGGATTCGGCAGATGTACTATTCCTCTTCTTCGCCATGTTTCCTTTCCCAGATAGTCTATTTCAAAATCCACGAAATGTCAAGATGCGGAAATATCTTGCAGTGGTTTTTTCCCGGCGCTTTTAATGCTTCCATCGCCTGCTCTTCTGACCAGCCCATATTTCCCATTAGGTTCTCAACCGAAATCCCTATACCTTCTTTTTTTGCATCTTCCCACACTTGATGCATATGCAGTTCTTCATCATATTCATAAATTCCCACTTTAATCACCTCCGCCTGGTTTTTCCTTAAAAATTGGGCAAGTATATCATTTTTAATGCATTCAGCAACCGCTTTTTCCATTAACTTCGCGTTATACCCCAGATTGATATTCAGCACCAGTACCTTTAACTCTAAGGCTGGTCTATCTACGGAATGTCCATATAAGTCGGAAAGCCTGCGTTCCGGCAGCTTTTTCGTTCCGTTATAAAATTCCACAAACCGCGGTTCCGGAATCCAAACCAGGCGGGAACTGCTTTTTTTGGTTTCAGCATTGAACATTTCTAAAGACGGCAGATATGCCGGGAGATAAAGAGTAAAAGACATCACAAAAAGACCTTGTATAGAAACAAAATGCTTATGTATAGTATAGCGCTGCTTGCAGGAAAAATCACCCTTTTTAGAAAAAGCAAAAGAACTTGAAAATGATATAAAAATGCAGAAAATCAAAAAATTTACATATTTAATACATACAAACACTGAAAATCCCGGCACAAAATTCTATAATGGGAAATATGCACATTAGATTTGCCATAAGGAATGAAACAACAGATGAAAAAACTTGCAAACTTCTTAATAGCATTACCTATATTACTTTTGCTCTGTACCGGATGCGGTTCATGGCAGACAGAAAAAGACAGACTTTCCGGGGCATGGTACTGCAGCCAGTCTGCTTCGCCTGCACTTATATTTTATAAAGACAGCCGCTACAGCTATGGAAAAGCCCAGGGCGATTATGCACTTCTTCCCGATAATAAACTGAAACTCACTCCCGATTCCGGCTCGGAAACGAAGCAAACCGCCTACATTTGCCGCTTTTCCCTCAAGGATAGTGTATTAACGATTTTCAACGGCAATTTCGCTGGAATCTACAAAAAGATAACATCATCAAGCCCGCAGGCTTTACTATTATAATCAGATATTTTATTTATGGGAATTTATCTAGAAATGGACAATATAGAAATCCTCGAAAAATATATTAAAATGAAATGCCCTGTGGTGTTTATAGCCGACAGTCCGGAATACGCCATAGACGCTTTCTTTTATGATTATATCCTCCTGAAAAACGGGCTGGCTCGTTAAAAACGCGCGGAGCTGAAAAAGCAATATCAGGATTACCTTCAAACCAGCGCCATGACGTCACAATCCTTTTGAAATCTGCTGTTTCGTCTGTGTTGGCTCCAGTCTTTGTAATGCCACATAATACTATTATGCGTAATACTGTTAAAACTTTTTAATACTGTTTTCCGGCATACCCACTTAAATGTTTCAGATAACATTTCTTAGAAACCCGGCATTTTCAACGGTTCCGAGATTGACCAGGAGATTATTTTTGATACACTTATCAAAGAAATTTCAAAATAAAAAATGACTTTTCCTTGAAACAGTGCTATACTGTCTATAAGCATTTTATTTCTATTCAGAATCTTTTTGTGATATTCTATCATTTTTATCTCCCGGCATATTTGCCGTTCTTAGAAATATTCAATGCTGAAACTCAAATGAAACCAGCAGAGAGGATTTCTAAGAAAGATAACCTGTCCTCTTTGCCATTCGCCAAATATCCGCGCAAGCGCGGCTACTTGGCTCATTGCTCGCGGGAATAAAGGACGATTCCGGATTTAAAAATATACCACAAAAGCGAACAAAATCCCCCGGAGCAGCTGCTCCGGGGTTCTTAATTACAATATTCTCTTTACCACAAAATAATATAAATCAGCGTAAGGCTCAGCCCAATACAGAACAGCAACAGCCCAAAAGACAAACTCCTCTCAATAATCCGGTTGGACTCCATGAACTCTTCATATTTCATAGCCAGCACATGGATATAATCTTTATCCCCGCTGCCGTCCCGATGATGGATACGGTTGCCCAAACGACGCCAGAAGTTCATTACACGACCCATCACAAGAGTAAGCCCATTCCCCTCCGGCAGCTCATGCGGCAGAGGGCTGTCCCGGTAAAAGGTCTTTCGGAGAAGCACCACGAGCGTATCCAGGAAGCTGTCAAATACCCTGCAGATTAACCTGCTTACAAAGGGCAGAAAGCCCAGCAGCAATGGACGGTAAATCAGATTTTCCATATCCAACCATGCAGGCCATGCGTTGATATATTCCTTTTCTTCTGCTTTGCCTTTTCTCATAAGGAGTTTCCGAATCACAAAAGCATATACGATAACCCCGATCGTGATGGAAATCAATGCACCTGATAAGTTCGTCAAGCTGAAATAAGAAACCGTATGGCCGCTCTCCTCCAGATGCATCAGCCCCTGCCCAAGCTCTGCCGCCTTGTCCATAATGGTATGAGGAAACAACCCCCACACCAGCAGAACCAGAGCGCTTCCTCCCAGTGCGAAGGTGCTTGCCGGATTCATGTAATTCTTTATGCCGTCAAATTTCTTCTGAACCTTTTTATCTTCATTTTCTTCTACGAAAATAGCAACGAATAGCTTCGTCATATAAGCCACCGTCAGACCACCGCTAATTAGGAAAATGTACTCCACAGCCCGCATCAGGCTGCCTCCTCCAAACTCCACAATACTCTCGTGAAGCAGCGTCTTGCTGATATAGCCGCCAAACAGCGGGATACCCGCTATCGCCAGTGCGCCTATCAGGAAAATCCCTTTCAGAAGCGGCTTCCTCTTGCCAAACCCGCGGATTTCATTTAAATCCAGCGCATGGGCATTCATGAAAATCACGCCAGCAGCCATAAAGAGCACCAGCTTAATCAATGAATGATTTACCATATGGAGCAGCGTCCCATGTACCGCCAGGGCATTTTCCTCCCCCAGCAGCCCCTGCATCCCGACGCCCACCAGGATAAACCCAATCTGTGACATAGATGAGCAAGCCAGCGTGCGTTTCAAGTCCACAGAAAATACCGCCAGCAGCGCGCCGCCAAACATCGTTAGCACACCCACCGCCAGAATCAGGGCGCCCCAAGCAGCATCATGAAGGAAGAGATTGCTGCTGATAACCAAGATTCCGAAAATACCCGTCTTTGTCAGGATACCCGACAGGAGCGCGGAAGCCGGAGCCGGAGCGACTGGATGCGCTTTCGGAAGCCATATATGCAGAGGAAATGCGCCCGCTTTGGCTCCAAATCCCACCAGTGCACACACACCCGCTACATAAAGCAGCCGTTTATCCGCACACATGGCTGCCGCCGGAAGCAGTTCCGAAATCGTAAGCGTTCCCAACGCATGATACAAAAGGAATAAACCCATCAGCATTACCAAACCGCCGATAACAGCCACCGCCAGATAGGTTCCCGCTGCGCGCAGGGCCGGTCCGTTTTCCTCCTGCGCCACCCAGACATAAGAGGTAAAGGACATGATTTCGAAGAAAATGAAAGTCGTATACAAATCTGCCGAAAGGAATACTCCTATGGTCGCCCCCAGCGTCAAAAGCAGGAACAGATAAAAGCGGTTCCTGTTTTCATGGTGTGCAAAATATTCCCTTGATAGAATCGTTGTCATCATCCACATAAAAGCAGCCACTGTTACATAAACCGCCCGAAAGCCGTCCAACGTAAAATGAAGCCCAAATCCGCAGATACCCGGAGCATCAAAGCTTTCCGGAACCCATGAGCTTCCCGGCGCGCCGGAGCCTGACAACAGGAACAGTGCAAGAACAAATTCCGACACTGCCACAAAGTCCGCGAGATAATCACGGAATTTCTCATTCTTCGTACCAGCCGCATAGCAGAGCAGACCGCCAAGGAATGGCCAGAATACAAGGATTGCCAGCGCAACATTTACATTCATCTTTTCGTCCCTCCTTCTACTGCATCACTGCCGCAACCGATTCCAGCGCCTGAATGACAGGCTGCGGATGCAGGCCAAATACGAACATCGCCACTGCGAAGACTACCAGGGGCAGTATCATCATCCAGTTCGGGTCTTTTACCTCCCGAATCGTATCATAATCAAAATCCTTCCCCGGAAAAAACGCACGCACACAAATAGTCATCATATAAATAGCCGTGAGCAGCGCGGAAACCAGAAGCGCCGCCACTCCCACATAAGCCAGTGTATTCTGGCTCTCTGCCGCCGCCTTCGCCAGATTCCATTTGCTGATAAACCCGCAAAGCCCAGGCACGCCCATAAGTGCAAAGCCGGAAATAGCAAAGATGATAAATACCTTCGGCATCTTCCGTCCGAAACCATCCAGCTCATGCACATAATTCTTTCCCGTCTTATAAATCACCGAACCCGCGCAGAAGAAGGAGCAGATTTTCATCACCGCATGGAACACCATATGGCACAGCGCCCCCACCAGCCCAAGCGGCGTCATCAACACTACGCCAAACAGGATGTATGACAGATTGCTCACCGTAGACCAGGCAAGCCGCCGTTTGATATGCGTTTCTTTCAGGGCACGGCTGCAGCCGTACACAATCGTGAAAATCACAAGCGCCATCACCACATACTGCGCCCAGCTCCCTTTCAGAATATCCGTACCGAAGCTATAGTAAGTCACACGCATAATGGTAAATGCGCCTGCCTTGACCACCGCCACCGCATGGAGCAGGGCTGTTACCGGAGTCGGCGCCGCTCCCGCTTTCGGAAGCCAGGCTGAAAACGGCCACATAGCTGTCTTTACAGAGAATCCGCAGAAGCACAATACATAGATAAACAACAGCAGATTCGTCTTATTCCCCACTGCCGCCATATCCAGCACACCGCCCGGAACAAAAACAGAAGTCGTTCCGTAAGTAAGGATAAAAATCATCCCGATAAACGCGAAGGCCGCGCCTCCCAGAGAATAGTACAGATACGTACGGCTCGCCAGAATCGCCTCCCTTGACAGGGTATGCATAATCAGCGGCAGCGTCACTAGAGTAAGCATCTCATAAAAACAGTACATCGTCACGATATCCTCTGCCAGCGCAATACCCAGTGTCACTCCGTAGGTAATCACATAGAACATAAAGAAAAACTTCTCATGCCCTTCATGCTTCATATATTCAAAGGAATACAGGGTTGCCAGCGGCCAGAGCGCCGCCAGAATCGCTGTAAACACCGTTCCCAGACCGTCCAGCCGGAAGCTGAGGCTCAAGTCCCCTGTAAAACGGAACAGTACCACCGGTTCTGCGGGCTGGTTCAGCAGCATGGCAAGCACCAACCCCGAATTCAGCAGCACCACACCCTCGATGTACACCATCATCTGTGTCCTAGTCTTAAAAGGAATCAGAGAAACCAGCGCGCCGGCCAGCATCGGCAGCAGCACAACAATTACCATAATATTTGCATCCATTTTCTCTCCTCCTCTACATCAATGCTTCCGCAATCCGGCCGACATACTGAATCAGCGGGTTCGGGAAAACCCCCAGCAAAACCGCAGAAGCCGCAAGCACTGCCAGCGGAAGCAGCATCCCTGGCTTTGCCTCCTGCTTCTCCGCTGCGGCCGCTTCCCCATGTCCGGGAAAGAAGCCTTTCATGGTAACGGGAAGCAAATATCCCGCTGTCAGAAGCGCACTGATTAAAAGCACCACGGGACCCAGCCATCCGAAAATTCCAACGCCCGCTTCCAGAGCGCCCTGTGCCAAATACCATTTACTGATAAATCCGCTCGCCGGAGGAATTCCTATCAGAGCCAGAGAAGCAAAGGTATAACACCAGAGCGTCCCCGGCATCCTTTTTCCAATCCCGTCCAGCTCTTCCACCCGGCTTTTCCCACACTGGAAAATGAAAATCCCGGCAGTCAAAAACAAGGCGCACTTGATGAACGCATGGAATACTGTATGAAGCAGCGCCCCCGTCATACCTGCAGGCGTAAGAAGCGACAAACCAAACAAAATGTACGAAATCTGGCTGACTGTAGAATAAGCAAGACGCTTCTTAAATACCGGTTCCCGGAACGCGAGCAGCGAGCCCATAAATACCGTCAGCAAAGTCAGAGCCATCCATGCAGCCTGCACCCAGGTTCCCCGCAGGAAATCCGCGCCTGCGACATAGTAAACCACACGGATGACTGCCAGCACACCAGCCTTTACGATAATGCCGGAAAGCACCGCCGACGCCGGAGAGGGCGCTACCGGATGTGCCGCCGGAAGCCAGGCGTGGAGCGGGAACATTCCCGCTTTCGCGCCAAAACCAATCAGCATCGCAAACACCGCAATCAACAGGATTCCCTCATTTCCCGCCGCAAGCGCCGAGTTCAGAGAACCTCCCGCCACAAAGCTCAGTGTGTCACAATATTTATATAGGAAGAAAATTCCAAATAACCCTAAATACGCACCGCACATAGAATAAAACAAATATTTCAACGCCGCCATAATCGACGCTTTCGAGCCGTTGTGCAGTACCATCGGCATGGACGTCAAAGTCATAAGCTCATAGAATAAGTACAGCGTCACCAGATTTCCCGCAAAATCCAACGCCATCAGTACCCCATATACCAGCAGATAAACGCCGAAAAACCTCTTCTCTTTTCCCTCATGCTCCATATAGACAAAAGAATAGACTGCCACGAGAACCCATATGATACTCATAAAAGCGGCAAACACACTGCCCAGGGCGTCAACCTCGAAAAGAACAGGAATATCCTCCATCAAATAAAACAGCGTCACGCTCCCTGCTCCGCTCCATGCAGCCCACAGCGCCGCAGCAACAGAAACCGCCAGCACTGCACCCGAAAACAGGTGCACGCCTTTCCGCTTCTTTTCATCGGTCTGTCCGTATTTTATATGTTCATAAAAAGAGGACACCAGCAATACAATTCCCGCAAGCGACGGCAGAAATATCGGTAATAAAATCAACCAATCCATGATATTTTCCTCCTATGCAAACATATTCAATCCATTTTCAATAAGACGGATAATCGGTTCAGACGACAGCCCTAAAAACAGGTTGAGCACAATAAAGCAAATCAGGGCGAAAGACTTCGCCGGCTCCTCTGTCATTTTCACCTGCTTAAACTGCTTCTTTTCCAGGACTGCCTTTTTCTCAGGCGTGTAAAGCCGAATCACGGTTTTCATAAAATACACTGCATTCAGCACAGTACTGATAGCCAGGGCAATCAGCGTCGGCAGCATTTTCGCCGCATTTTCCACACCCACGCCCGCCTGGGCAAACAAAAGCTTCGAGATAAACCCGGAAAATACCGGAATACCTACCATAGACAGAGAACCTACCGTAAAGGCAATGCCCGAAAGCTTATTCCGGTAGCCCGCACCTGTCAAATCAAAGAAATCCGTGCTGTCCCCTGATACCTCCGTAATCCCGGAAGCCGCCACGAACAGCAGGGCTTTCGTCGCCGCATGGGATACGATATGGTAAATGCTCGCCACGATACCCGCCGTAGTCCCAAGTCCAAAGCCCATATAGATATAGCCAATCTGCGCAATCGAAGAATAAGAAATCATCCTGCGGATATTGCTCTCCTTAATCGCGCTGACAGACCCCATAATCATTCCCACGATACCGAATACAAACAGCACATTGATTACCTTGCTGTCCCGTACGATATCAAACCCAATGACACGGTAGAAAATCTTTACCAACAGGAAGATATATCCTTTTGAAACCAGGGACGACAGGATGGACGCAGAAGAAAGCGTGGAATATCCATAGGCGTCCGGCAGCCAGCTATGGAACGGATACAGCGCACTCTTGATGGCAAGTCCCACCGACATCAGCCCCACCGCAACCAGAAGCGGAATGTGATAGCTCCCGTTTGCATGGATAAGCGCTACCTGCTCCTGGATATTACTCATCAGCAGATGTCCCGTCAAATCATACAAAAAGCAGATTCCCAGCAGAAGCAGACCAGAACCGAGCAGGCTCATAATCATATACCGTGTCGCAGCCACCAGCGTCCGCCCATTCTGCCGTATCATAATCAATCCACATGCAGAAATCGTATTGATTTCTACAAATACATAAGCCGTAAATAAATCGTTCGTATAAATCAGCGCCAGCAGGGAGCACAGCAGCAGGTTTACCATAATATAATAAAGATTCTGCTTGGTGTCCTCAATCTCCTCCTCACGCTCCCGGATTCCTCCCAGCATACAGAGCAGCATAATCACACAGAAAAACACTGCCATAACCGCTTCCAGCACACCTACCCGGATTTCATTTCCCCAGGGCGCCGGAAAATGTCCCATCGTGTAGACATATTCCTGCCCGGTGCCCAACACAAATCCCAGCACAGCAGCCGACATGCCGCCGATGATGACGATCACCGCCGCATTCACCCATTTCGCCTTTCTGCCGCTCAGTATTGAACACAGAGGCCCGGAAAACAGGGAGAGGATAATTGACATAAACGGAAAATTCTGTACAAATGCCATTACAGCCCCTCCTTCCTGAGCCTTGTAGAAATTTCATCCAAATCCAGCGTATGATATCTGCGGTACAGACGGATGGTCAGAGACAGCATCAGCGCCGTTACTGAAACAGACACTACGATACCTGTCAGCACCAGTCCGCTCGGAATCGGGTTTATGTAGGCTTCCACACTCTGTACGCCGTCCGTGACAATCGGGGCTTTCCGCCCGCCGATAAATCCTTTCAGCGCCAGGAACAAATACATTGCCGTGTCCATGATGTTTAGTCCGATAATCTTCTTAATCAGATTCTTCTGCAGAAGCAGATTAGAAAATCCGATTCCAAAAAGAATCATTGCCACTGCTTCCCCATAGTTATTGAAAAGGTTTCCCAGGTTCATATCAATACGCTCCTTTCCTGAACATGACATAAAACGTGTACATCGTTCCGGCAACCACCAGCCCCACGCAGATGTTCAGAATCAAAATCAGGCCGCTGCTTAAGATAGCTCCCGGCGTTCCCAGCGGAATCACGCTCTCGATGTGGTTCGCACCTGTGTAGAACGAATAGCTTTTTGCCAGTGCATAACATGCCAGCGCGCAAAAACTCAGCCGTTTATATGTCTTTTCATTAAAGAACCTCTCCGTCTTTGCAAATCCAAATGCATTCACATACAAAATTAATCCCGCTCCAATCACTGCGCCGCCTGAGAATCCGCCTCCAGGTCCCAGATGCCCTCCCAGAATTACATAAATACCGAAAATAACAATCGGCGGCACCAGAATCCTTGCCACTGTCTGGAGTATCACGTCATTTTTCGGCTCATAGATACGGTCTTCCTCCGCTTCATAGCCTATGCCGTGGCTTCCTTTTTTGCTCTTATCCAGACGCAGCAGAATCAGCACGGTACAGGTGGCAATAAACAGCACATGAGACTCGCCCAGCGTATCAAACGCACGGTAATCCAGAATCATGCCAGTAACAATATTTATAGCCCCCGTCTCCTGCAGGCCGTTTTCAATATAGCGCGCCGCCACTTCATTATTCACCGGATTCCCAGGATTTCCAAAAGTCGGAAGCCCCGACACTGCAGCCAGAAGCATGACCACCAGGCAGATACAGAACAGAACGCTGGCTACCCGGTAAAACTTACGGAAAACCCGCACCTCCGTGTTGCCTGCAGTATCATAGATGCGCTCCCGCAGCTTCTTCCTGTCTTCCGCCCGCCGTTCCAGGGTTTCTTTATCCTCAGAAAATACCTTCTGGGGCTTCATTTCCACGGTATTCAAAAAGGGATCCCTCGTCCCGTCAAACCACTGCTTCATCCGATAGGAGCGGGTCTTTTCATATTTTTCCTGAGATACTTTCTTACTCATCCTTCTTCTCCCCCTCTTTCTCCTCTGCTTTCATAATCGCATGGATTTTTTTCAGTGTGACAAAGAAGAGTACGCTCGTCACGCCCGCGCCTACTGCCGCCTCCGTAATCGCCAAATCCGGGGATTCCAGCAGAATCCAGATAATCGACATCACCAGGCTGTAAGACATATACACCAGAATCGAATTCAGGAGGTTTTTCGACAGGCTCACCGATATGGCGCACACCAGCAGAAATCCCAGCAAAATGTACATAAAAAACTGCATATCATCCATCCTCCCTTTCTGTCCTGCATGTTTTTCCTTCCACAGAAGCTTCCTTCCCCGCCACTTCCATAGAGCTCTGCTCTCCCAGCGTGATTTCCCGATAATGAGCCTCTTTTTCCTCATCCGTCGTCACTTCCAGACGTGAAATCAGATGCGAGGACACTGGAGAAGCAAACCACAAAAAAACAATCACAAACATCAGCTTCAGCGAAGTAAAATTCCATCCGCTCATCAGAATCAGCCCCAGCAAAGAGAAGCCTATGCCCAGCGTATCGCCGATTGCCGCCGCATGCATACGGTTCAGGACATACTTAAAACGGAACACGCCAATCATTTCAATCACAAAAATCCCTAGCCCGCACAGCATCAGCACTGCCCCGGCCAGAAAACGAACCCACTCAAGCACCGCCATTTTTTTCCTCCTCCTTCTTCTGCTGATAAACTCCCATATAAACCTTGGTCACTACAATTACTGCAAGAAAACTAATCATCGCATAAATCAGGCAGATATCCGCAAGATACCCCTCCTCCATCATCAGCGCCAGAATCGCAATAATAACCATGACCATCGTACCCATCATATTGACTGCAACAAGGCGGTCTGCCACCCGCGGGCCGATAATCGCACGGACAAGGCACAGCACCAGCATCACTGCAAGAAAAATCAGGGCTGCCATAAAAAATACATGATATGCCCCCTCAAGGCCCGGTATTCCTTTTCCCATCTTTTCAATCCTCCTCTAACTCAGAAAGCAGTTTCACAAACACAGAGTCATCGATTCCATCCGACAGGCTTTCATCCAGACAGTGAACCACATATTCCGACTCCTGCAGATGAACCGTAATCGTCCCAGGCGTCAGCGTAATCGCATTCGCCAGGAATGCCCGCGCTGCCGGAGTTTTAAGATTCGGCTGAAACCTTATCAGCGCTGGCTCTATTTCCTCCCGTTCCGACAGAATCATCGGAATCACCGTAAAATTCGCCTTCACAATTTCAATAATAAGTACACATGCATAGCGCAAAAACTTTCCGAGCTTCTTTAAATTACTTATTTCCTTCGCCACGCTGTAATCCATAAACTTGCACGTAAACGCAAACACCGCCGCCGCAATCACAATCCCAAACAGACAGATTTCCAGCGTGAAATTTCCATTAAAAATAACCCATAGTAAAAAGTATAAGAAATACATACCCTTTTCCCTCCGTAACCAGCTATTCTTTCCTGTCTCAAAACCGTTCTGATTATAACTCTTTCTATATATTTGTTCAAGTTTAAAAATCGCCAAATTTCCGGGTACGGAATTTGGTGATTTATGGATAGATATATTTAATCCCATATAAACAGCATGATTGCTCTATAACTCAATCACCCACTCTGTCTTTCCGCTGCTGCTCTTCCTTATAAGCAGTCCTTCCTTAATCTCCATACTGTTTGTGTTATTATCATCAAAAATGCAGGACAGTTCTTTCTCACACCTTTCCAGAGCTTTGTCCAAATTCCTCTTCTGCTTTCGCAGTTCAATCATTTTTTCTGCAATAGGCTGTATAACAAGCCCCACGTTTATCTCCTCCCGCAAAATCTTCTGCTGCTCTCTGGTTGCTGTCCTCGACAGAGGCATTGTAACCTGACTGCTTCCATCTGCCTTTTTTAATGCATGAAGAACGGGCGATGGATAGCAGTTTTTCGTTCGTTTAAAATTGCAGGAGCATCCCGTCTCCGCCGAAAGTTGCCTGTACTGCTCACGCAGCTTTATACAGCTCACAGGCTTCTGTGGGCAATGATGAATAAATTTTTGGGTCGTCTGATAGGAATAATTTAAGGTAAATGACATCACTTTATGTATAAACTCTTTCCCTTCCTCTCCCAGATGCCCAAAGACATACAAAATTGTAAGCCGCTCAAAGTGCGTCAGATAATGTGTCTTTCTGGCCTTTTGGCATAAATAGCGCAATAAATTACAGGAATCTGCCACCACTTTCACGGCATTACCAATCTCTCCAAACTCTTGCAGATCCGCAGAAAAATATTTTTTGAAGCATCCGCCCTTGCCTGCCCTGCAAACTGTCCCGCATATGTAAAGATACTGACATCTATACCATTCTGCATCATATAAACCAGAGCCTGCGTAGATATCTGGACATTTCCAATCACAGATACACCATCAATATTGGCAACGGGAAATGAAAGCAACTTTTGATTATTTTTCATAACCTCAATCCTTTCCCCCGTTTTCCTCACAAATGCTCCCTGTTCTTTAATATAGATCACACTCATTGCCCATTCCCCATCATCTTATAATATTTTGAATTAATCGGATTAAGAAAATGGAACACTCTTTCATAATGCTCAAAATCAATTTTCTCAATCACGCAAAATTTCTGAAACATCCCTCTCACGAAGTCTCTGAATTTATAGTAGTCTTCTTGCCCTACAGGACCAAGGCCATGCGCAAAGATGCTGTTATTTCTAAGAGAAACCATTGACCGGATACGTTGAAGCTGCCCCATGACGTTCCCGTCTCTTTCTCTGCTGACAGCATCTCCCAGTGCCGCCAGAAGTATATACCCATCCAACAGGGAAATCGGCATCGGGAGATATTCCCTGTCATTTCCCCGGAACAACGCCTTTTTCAACTCACTATTTTTCCGACGCAGCATTTCTATCCGCTCTTCTTTTTCAATACCATGATATTCAGGATCTGCCTTTCTATAATCAATCTGCTCATATTCCTGTCTT
Source organism: Lachnospiraceae bacterium 46-15 (assembly GCA_041223665.1). Taxonomy (GTDB): domain Bacteria; phylum Bacillota; class Clostridia; order Lachnospirales; family Lachnospiraceae; genus Hominisplanchenecus_A. The sequence continues at coordinate 24,694 of JBCLQO010000024.1, read as the reverse complement.
GAAATAAAAATCCCGTAATTCATCAGCCTGCGTTGTTCTATCATTTCCAATAACCTATATAATAGCAAAGTTGCCATGTCGTATTTTTCCTGTAATTCCCTCCGCATTGCGTTTTCATACATGGTATACATAAGTGAAATCATCATTGAACGATTGCACAAAATATCTTTCTGGTGCCTTTGCCGGAGTAATGCGGGAATCTTATCTAACTGCCGCAGTATTTTATACTGCCCCGCCAAATCTGACTGAAAATCCATCATCAATATCTTTTTATGCATCCGATAATCCCGTTTAAGCTCCTTCAAAAGCTGTTCCATCACAGCTCTTGACTCCGCAAATTCCAAAGCATCCCAATGCTCATAGACTTTCACCAGCAAATGAACAAAATTAATCTGCTGCCTATCCAACGGATCAGGAATACCTTCCTTCAATTCTTTTAATTTCTCAGCCGCCCCTGCGTAATTATATCTTTCTATCAAGGCAAAAATCTTCTCCAACTCCAAATCCCCGAATACTTCAATGGGATTGTCAATATAAAAGAGCGTCTCACTCCCTGGCTCCGGCTTTCGAAAATCTGTCAGATAATTCTCCGTCCCCACGTACACAAGCTGTACGTCAATCAGGGAACCCGCAAGCGCCGCTGCTGCTGACATTGCCTTTGTTCCACCTGTAAAATCAATATACACCTTTGTGGGTCTTTCCCACGCCAGGTATGCCCTCTTAATTTCTTGATAAATGGACAGAGAATCCGTTGCCTCCACCAGATACTTCTGATAGCTGCTTACATCTAATTTGAGATAACCCACTATTTTATCCAATACCTGTTCTGTCTCCTCCGTATACAAAAACAATATTTTCTTCGGAGGCAGCAAGGAAAGATTCAGTACCAGCGGCTCATATGACGTACCTACGGAAAGAATCATAAAGTCCACCTCTTCAAAAACCATATCTCCATTTCTTTCCTTATAATTCTCAATAATAAGACGCATCAGATGCTTCTCATAATATGCCTCTGCCTTTCTGCGCTGCGCAAAGGTCTTTCTCTCCATTGCCATCCATGCTTCCGTGAGTTCTTTTAGATTCCTTACATCCTTTACATCCTTTACACCCATTCTGTCCCTCCTTATATATTTTATCGTAATTACAGTTTAACCCCAAAAAATCCCAGGTGCAAAACAACAAAGGTGTATATGGATGCTGTGGAATTTTAAGACATAAAAAATATCCGGCAGCTTTGCGAAGTATTCTTCACATTTTGCTGCCGGATATAGATACATACATAATCCTGCCATGCTCTATTCTAATACTTAATGCCCTATACGAGCTTCTCTTCATTTCTACTGTACCCCTCAAAAAAAACAGTATCTATGCGGGTTTCAGCACCCGTTTTTGCAAGTAATTCGCAGAATATTCTGATTACTTGTATTTTAAGCCAATTTTTTTGGCTTCGCAAATCCTGACCTGTTTTTATCCTTGCCACTGCTATTGTAAAGGATTTTCTCCTGAATGTCCACAAAATTTTTTGAAATAGAATAATTAGATTTATACAGTATGTAGACAAAGCGAAAGAGCGTGTACCTGATGTATATTTGCTGCTGACATAGTCTTAGAGAGATTATAAACTATTTGCAGAACTATCGGAAGCCATCCCGCTGTTAACTGCAAAACACTTCCCAAAACATCTTTTCCTGTCCCCTCTCTCGCTTTACATTTTAAATTCTTTCGTACCCTTTCAATCATTCTCTGTACCCAGTGTTTCCAGCGTTTCATAGTCTCCTCACAGGGATAATCTTCTGCTAACAGATCTTCTGATGTAACTGCACCATCCACCACATTTTCCACTACTTCTGACGCATAATGTTTATATGGAATTAAAAAATCAGGCAATTCATTATGAAGCTTTCCACAAGCTTCACACTTTGACCGTCGGATATAAACATATACAAACTTCCCTCCATACTGCTTTACAATTCTTTTCCTTCTGTCGCGTGGTTTCAGAAAAGCGCTACATAACGGACACACAGGCGCTTTCCCATCACAAAACTGAACGATATTCTTTTTCCCATCCCAAACCAATTTATAATTTTTTATGATAACCATTCTTTATCCTTCTGCCAAACAGCTTTATTTCCATAAATACATCATTAACCGGGCACAAGACAACGTCTTTATTCTTCAGAATATCACTCATATAAAATTCTCCCAAAACTTACTCATAACTTCCAAAAAGGAAAATCTTTCTCATAAATCTTTTCTTCTTAAGTTTTAAAGATAACGCCTCCACATTATTTAAATCCAACAGTACTTCATGCACAGTCTGATAACGTTCCTTTGGTTCAGGTTTCATGCACTTTTCAATGATATACTCTAAGCCATAAGATACATGTGGGTTTATCTGCCTGATAGGAATCTGCTCCAAAGGCTCTTTCCCCGTCACGAGAAAATACAATGTTGTACCAATCGAATAAATCTCCGCCCGCTTATCCATCTTCCCCAAACCTATATTGCTTTCCGGGGCAGAATATGCGGAACTTATAAGATGTCTTTTATTCGCAACATCCGTAAAGAGCTCTTTAAATGTGTCTCCGAAATCAGTCAGCGCGATTTCACCATTCTCTTTTATGATAACGGTCTGCGGATGAATATTATTATGAACATCCATAGATTCCTGGATATGTAAATAGCACACCACATCACACAATTGCTTCGCCCATTTAATTACCACGTCTTCTTGCTGTACGCCATTTTCTTTCATGAACTGCTCCAGAGAAATGCCGTCCATATATTCCACAACAACCAAAAATACTTTTGAATCCTCAATAACATCAAAAACCGACGGTAATCCCGGATGGCTCATTCTATTAAAAAAAGAAAGTTCTCTGGAAAGCCGATGCCTAAACGTTCCAAAGCAATCCTCATGCTTATTAATCACTTGGATGAAACACTTTCCATTTGTCATCCTATTTGTTGCCAAATATATATCACAAAAAAGCTCCGAACTAAGCTTATTAATTATTTCATATTTCTCATATATCAGCTTGTCAACATGAGTTTTTATATCCCATTCGTCTATTTTTTTATCAATTGAAGAAATAGGCGGTTCACGATCCGATGTTTTTATCTCCGAGCCATCTATTATCGAACAAAATACTTCCTCTGGAAAAGACTGTAGCAGCTTTTTGCTAAAGTCCCCCTGCATCTCTACCATTTGGATACGTCCTGTCATCATTTCAATATCAGGTGGTAATTGAAAATCCTTTAGCAGCAAAATATGTATAGGAATCCGATAGCGTATTGCAAAATTCAGTTCATTCTTTACATATTCTGACTCAGCCGCATTAGGCGATAATAGCAAAAGACATGCCCTCGCCTTTTGCAAGTGTTCAGCTATCATCCTATTCCAATCATCACCGGAATGTAAACCATCATCATACCAATATCTGATTTTACTTTTATTAAGGATATTTTTTATTTTTTCCAACTCTATTTTATCCATATGTGAGTAGCTGATAAATAAATATGGCTCTATCCCTTCATATGGCCCAAAGGCTTCATTCCCTTGTTGGTGCATAAGCTCATTATTCCTCCCCGCTATGTAAAAAACTCACTCACATTAATGTTTCACATGGCACAGCCTTTTGGCCGCCATCCGCAATACATCACACATTTCCCGGTAATTCCAAAGAGCGCCTTTATCCCCCAGTTTCATTTTCCTGCTGTTGGAACCTGCACATTGTTCGTGGATAACGAAATATTCCAACAGAATCTGCTTTAATTCCCTATACTGCTCTGCTGGAATAATACTGTGGGCACGCCCCACCTTCGGTTCTAATGCATACAAAAGATACCCTGCGCGCTCTTTTGCCTCTTCTATTTGTGTACCAATGATTTTACAAATTTCATACTCTGTCTCATCTGCCATCCCATCCGAATCCCGCGTTTGGTTTATAGAAAATGGATTTTCAGGATGTACCTCTTTTAAATAGTACATCATCCAGAGATACTTTTCATCCATAAAGCAATATTTTTCTCTATAATCTTTCAGAACCACTTCCTTCCCCACGCCTGTTTCGCAATCAATACGCCAGCAAGCATACTCTTCCCATTCCTTTAAAGCCGGATGAAATATTCCGCTTTCCCACAAATATTTCGGTATACATTCTTGGTAAAAGCTTAATGCCTGCTGGATGAACTCTTTCTCCACGCACCAGAGAAGCATTTCCGGAAAACTCCCTTCCAGCAACGGTCTGCACCCACGCAAAATATCTTCTGCAACAAAGGAAAACATCACTTCATACGCGTCCATTTTCTCTTTCCTATCAGCCAGATAATCATTCAACGCCCGTTTTACTTTCTCTTTGTTCTCGAAAACATAATCTGTCAGGCACAGCTGCATATTGTTTGCAAAATCCCCTAACATCCGCAAAATGGTATGGATTCTCTCATTATCACATTTCGAAAAATACTGTTCCAAAATATGGATTCTTCCATAATTCACATATTCATTAATTCCGGACACCAAATCTACGCATCCAAAAACAGCATCCATATTTTCAATCCGAATTCTTTTCTCATTTGTATCCTTAATCAGCACTTGATTTTCAAAGTCCATAAAAGTAATTTCTTTTACGCTCACATTCCTCAGTTTCATCAAATTAGACAAGGCTAAAATCAATACTGCCACATGGCGCGGTCCCCCATTGAAGTCGATATATAAATCAATATCTTTCCATCCATCCATAACCTGAGCTGCGGCCTGCACCACCGACTCCGCCACCGCTTTCTGATCGACAAAACTGGAAATTTCAACAGAACGGAAATCTATCTTTTTATAGTCAGAAGCCGTCCTCTCCGCATATGCCTGCAATCTTTGCTTAAAATATTCCTCATGCGTCAACTCGAATATCTTTTCTCCAAACTCATTTCGAAAATCCTCTGACAGCTTTGAATCTTTGGAAATCTTCTTCCGTACTGTCTCGGACGAAATCATTACAACACGATCCAGCCTCTTCCCATGAGCCAGGTTCAACTGTTTCACAATGCGCATTGCCGGCGCTTCATTTGTCATATATCCTTCCAGCGTATGGTCTGCTTCTTCCCTCAAATCCTCATAAGTATACTTGCTTTTGGGCTTCTGTACATTCAAAGTGCTTAAACATAGCAGCATAACATTTTTTCTGTCCGCCATCACCATTTCTCCTTTTTCTTTCTAATGCAGGAAATCCGCCATCTTTCATTCCATTCATGGCAATGGAACTTTGCAATGCAAATCAAATATATCCTTTTCATCAACGCCCATATTCTCTATCTGCATGCATAGCCTCTCTCTTCTTTCTTTCATCTGTTCCTTTACCGCATTGTCATTCGTAATATCCGCAATTTTACCGCACAGCACGGAGACTGCCATCCTATATAAAGACGACTTTGTCTCTACCATAAGGGAAATCGCAGCATCCAGGCTTTGCATATAACGCTTCTCTGCCATACGGCGAAATGCTTCACATTCCAAAAAGCAATAAACATCCCCCATCCTCGTATTTGTAACCATCTCATCTACGCGGCTTTCTATTGTTCCCAATTCCTTTCTCAAGTGTTCTGCTGTCTCATGTGCTTCTGCACAATATTCCAGCATCTCCCTGACCGCCTTTTCTTCTAATTCTTTTCCCGCTTTTTTTTGTTGAAGAAGAACACTTCCCAACTGATAACAGATTACCATCAAATCCCTCTGATTTTCAGCTTCATTCCTGTCCTGGCAAATCTCTCTTATAACTGTTTCTGATTTTCGAAAATTAGTTTCTGATTTTTGTAAGCTCTCTTCCGATCTTCTCAGATTTAAGATCCGACTTCCTTCATGCTCCAGGAAAGCTGCGAGAACCTTTTTTTGATACAGTCCCCCCTCTATTTCCTCCATCTCCTTAATTATCCCCTCATACTCACCCTCTTCTAAAAAAGCACAGCGCTCACAGCACAATTTTCGATAGATCCTGTTTTCTCTGACCGGGGGCTCTTTCTCCATAATCTGTGCAATTTTCATTGCCTTTTTGTAAAACTCCAATGCTTCGCTCTTTTTATTCCTGTATAGAGCAGCTAATATATCACCTATCCGAATATACAGCCTCACTAGCCGCCTTTTATCCGCGGACGGAATCTCCTGTATGAATCGCTCCCATTCAACCTTCCCCTGATTTTTCAAAATAAATCCTTCTGCCTTTTCAAAGAATCCCCGCACTTTTTCCAGGTCACTATCCATCCCCAACGCCTCTATATCACCCAGCTTCTCCCAGCAAAAGCTTTGCCTTCTTTCTTCCCTATTCTCTTTTGCAAGCTCCTCTGCCTTACTATACAATCGTTTTGCATGGTTTCTATTTTCTCTCCCACCCATCGACATATAGATATCTCCCAGATGAAGCTGGCTGTCTATCTGCCGTCCGGCATCTCCCTCTTTTCTTTCCCGTCCAGACAAACGCTGAGCCAGTTCTCTCTCCTTTGAATACATCCTGAAAGCCCTGCTGTAATTCTGAGAACCGCCAGCCTTATGGCATATATCCCCCAAATGATAACAGCACCTGGACAAAATCTCCATGCTTTCCTCATTTTCCTGGCTTTGATACAACCTTTCCGCCAGCCGCAGACATTTTGTATATATTTCTTCCTGGATCTCCAGCTCTTTCACTGAGCCCTCAAACATGCCGCTCAAAAATTTATCCACAAATTGCAGCATACCGGCTGTCTCCTGCGGCTTTTCCCACGGCTCGCATTGTCCCAGAATATCACAGAACCATGTTACATCCCGGATACATATCTCATATACTCCTCTGGCGGCTGCCTTGAAAACTTTTCTTTTTCCTTCCTCATCAAGCTTATCGTCCTGCCCCTTCCAGCATAGATATTTCATAAAATATTCTTTATCATTTGCCTGATAACAGTGATAAATCAGCTCGTCCATCCGAACAGAATCATATGACGGAAGCCCTTTCAGATGCGCTAAGATATCTTTATGGAGTTTCATCTCCTCCCCTGCATATCTCTTCACATAACCGTCCCGGATAATGCGGTGTGAAAAATCATACCTTCCATCTTCACGTACAATAAACAGGTTTCGCATATATTTGTAAAAACCCAGAAAATTCAAATCGCTCCAGTTCTCTTCAAAAATCCTCTCTAAATCTGTTTCACGCAGCCCATATCGGGATGCTGCAATATATTTCACCGCATCCTTTACCGGGAAGGCATGGATTATTTCTGACGCCTTTTCCAAAATATGTACGCACATATCTTCCCGGCTCTCCGGACATTTCTCTATTAGCTTCTTCTGATACTCGATACTGGCAGCATCATGGCTCCCCTGCTCATCAATTCTCTCAAAATCTTCTTTTCGCATCATCTCCAGACGCTGTACAAGCATACTGAGATATAAAGGATTATCCGCCCCCGCCTTATTTTCCTGTATCCAGTCAAGGATTTCCTGATATGGTTCTCTTCCTGTAGAAGCATGCATGTTTCTCAGTATTTCCTTTTTCTCATCCCCATTTTGTACCGCATCTATTCTTACGATACAATCCTTTTCTATCCAGTCCGGAAGGGCAAATTTCCATACGCACGATACAACGACCTGTACTCTTGAAGAAAGATTAGGCGGGATAAATAAGAAATTGTCCCGAATTTCGTCCGCATTTAACTGATCTACCCCGTCCAGCAATATCACAAGCCTTGTATTTTCCCGTTCCGCTTTCTGTGAAAACTGCTTCATTTGCCGTTCAAGACGTGCTCTCCATTCTTCCCATCCCGCCGCCTCTCCTTTACTTTTCTCTCCCAGCTCCTCTGCCAGAAATTCCACAAGGCGCTTAAATATTTCCAGGGCACGGCATGTCAGAGGCGTGTACCCGCAAAACAAGGGCAGAACTTTTACCGTTTCTTTTTCCAGTCCTAATGCCAGGTGGCTCAAAGCCGCTGATTTCCCGCTGCCTGCCTCCCCCTGCACGACGACAAAGTTTTTCTCGTTCAATTTATTTCTTATTTCTTCATCCACGCTGCGTTCACAGTACCCGGCACCTTTTACTTTCGCATATTCCCAGTGGCGTTTTATCTCCCGCTGATTATTGGTCAGGTTCTTTAATTCTTCCCACTCCTGTTTCAGCATGTTTTTTATATCATCAATTATTTTCTCACGGAAAGAATCCAAGTTCTCTATCTCTCCGCTTTCCGCGTCGCACTTTACCTGATAGTCCTGAATAACAATGCCCTTATCCGTTTCCCACTCTTTAATATGCTCTTTTAAACTCTTAAGCTTTTTGGCACATTCGTCATTCTCCGGCTGGCAAATCTTTGGTATCTCTTTCTCGTGCCTATTTGCAAATGTCCGCATATAGACACAGACTTTCGGCTTCTCTGCGGCTAATATTCCATATCGTATCTCCAGCTCCGTAACACTGATATCCGCCCCTTCATCCTTATCTTCCCCTTCTGACAGGCAAAATTTCCTGTCCTCTGCCGCCTTCTGAATCAACTCTTTTCCAGGCTGAAACCCATATCGCTCTCCCAAAAGCACAATGAGATATGGCCTGCACCGGTCAATCTCATCCAGGCAGACATCCAATACCTTTTTATCTGCTTCTTCTTCATCCTCAGTATCCTTAGTGTTCACACCCCAGCGTAAATCACGTATTGCCAGCGCTTCTCCATACCTGGCCGCTTCCTCATTCAGTTCCGGTATGATGATGTTGTGCATACAATCACGCTCATTATGCATATCGTGAAATGTACTGGAAACAAAAAAAGTCTTCATAGAAATCCCCGTCCTTATATGTATCATTTCCAATCAATATATCTTCATTTTTTACTAACTCCGGCAACCTGAAATGTGCTTTTATTGGGATTTATCTATTGCTCTCTGCTTATATTCATGGCGGCAGGCCCTTTTTTACCCTCTTCTATTTCAAAACATACCCTATCATCCACATGTAAAGACTCCATTGTCAGGTTTCCTCTCAAATCACTGCAATGGAAAAAGATATCCCCTTTATCATATGAAATAAAGCCAAAACCTCTTTCATCCATCATCTTAATTCTTCCTTTGCAAGTACCAATATCTTTCGGAATATTCTCTCCCTGTATATCAGTATTATCCTGCAGCCAACTGCCCCACAGCGTGATATATTGATCCGTTGGTTCCGGCAATGTTTTCACACTATGCATATTTCTCCTGTTGTTTGCAAACCAGTGATAGATACTATCATCCTCTTCTTGGATAATCCTCGGATATCTGACTTCTTTTTCTCCTATAGACCTGGCGTCACACATCTTTATAAGGCTTTTATAGATAGGTGAATTTTTATCAAAATTGCACTTAGGATTTTTATCCATTTTATCGTTACTCTCTATATCCACCAAAATATTTCCATTTTCTTTAGAAATCTTCCTTATATTATACTTCTCCACACAGAGCTTCACGCTTCCATATCCTAATGGCCGGGCATGTCCCAGTTTATGCAGCATATGTACATCCTTTGTATTTTCATTTTCCCCCAGTGAAAGTACCCAGATTAAATCTTGAAGCTGCGTTTCTGTAATCTGATCAAAATAAACTTTAAATCGGAATGTTCCGGATTCTACTCCTTCCATTGTTGCATTTAATTCCGTACGGGAACTTCCTTTTGACGGCTTTCCATGCCAGTACATTTTCCTGCCTCTTGGAGTCGCTTCAGCCAGATTACAATATTTATCATTTTCATCATTTCTATTTCTGCCCGGAATCTTGCGCCCATAAAAGTCAAAATTCCAATACCCTGCATCTTCTGCCGGCTTTCTCAGATAAAATTCAAAGGCGCTCGTACGGGGTTCTCCCAAAATATCAAGCAAATATGTCTTTCTCGTCAGTTCACCATCCTTGCATTCCGCATCTGAAAATCTAACTCTCCCTTTCATTCCCTTGCCTTTTATTGTCCCAAAAAGTGTACACGCGGGGCATAAATGCCCTGTGTCGTCGCATGGCCTGTGGTGTACAAAAATATCCTCCCACTTTCTTCTCTGCTTGACTCTTCCAATAGAAGAATTGGAAAGATAATAAATAAAATCTTTTCCTTCTCTTGAGACGCTCATAAACCATACCGGAACCATTCCGCCATTTTCCTTAACCTCTTCCAGCCATTTCTTTAAAGATGCGCCCTGAGATTTATTGGGATTTCTCTGATTGCCTTTTACTCCTTCTCTATCCAACGCATATTTTAACATATCATATGGCTCTTTCTCACCTTTTTCCCATGTGAACAACGCCGTCTCTTTCTCTGCATTTAAAAAAGCAATATGATAATTCCCAGGTGAGACAGGAATATTGCACTGCACATATCCACGTCCCTCTATGTATTTTCCGCATTTATATTCAACGCCCTTGTAAACTATTTTATTCCTTTTTACATTACACTTTCTTTCTTCAGCCCGTGTTTCCCACAGCGACCACTGATCGTTTTCCTTATCGTACTTCAATAACCCTCTGCGTCGAAAAGCGCTAAAACAAGGTACTCTTTGTCCTACGGGCTTATCATCATTCAGCAAAAACGGAAAACAACTGTCAGTAATAGCCTCATACACACTGCGAATCATCCCACGCAGTTCGCTGCCCGGTACGACGTATTTTATTTCTCCATTTTCTCCTTCCACATGATAAAAAGAATATTTTTTATGTGCCTTTTTTTTCTGTTCTTCTGTTGGTTTTTCCAACTTATTACCCGTTTCTGTATCATGATACTCCGGATGCGCCCCATCCGGTACAATCAGCGGTGTTTTCACATTCATCACTACATCCAGCCAGCCGCTTTTTAGACTTTCTTTGTCTCTATAAGACGCTTCGCGGCTTTTGCGGCTTTCTTTATTTTTATTTCCCTCGCCAAGAGGTATAAAATTATAAGGATTCACAAACCAGGCCATCTTCTCCCACCTCACGCTTTCTTCAGCAAAAACCACATATTCTAAAATCAACTGCAGCTGCCATTCCTATTTCATCATAAGACAGATACGTCATAACTTTTACCTTGCTTTCATTTCCTTTTAATGGAAGATTGTAAATCCCTCCAACCGTAGAGAGAATACGATTCTCCGGCAACCGTTCTTTGATATCCAAGGTATGACACTGAATCAGGTACGTCATCTCCTCTTTCGGCGGCAAACTTTTACCCTCTTCCGTATTTTTGAGTTCTTTGAATTTTTCTGTTCTTGTCTGATCTGATGCCAATCTCCATTTAAAATCTGACCCAAGTCCGCTTCTTCTCGCCAAAAATTCCATTTCGCCACTAAAAATCCTGATTTCCAGCAACTTATTGACTGAAAGTTTTTCCATTTCAATTCCACTCGCATTGCCTGAGATAAAACTATCTGTAAAATATGCCAGATACAAGCGATTCTCCCCACAAAACTCCAGAAGCTTTTTATTCAATTGAGCAGAGTCTGCACATCCCTGTTCTTCAATCCATATATAATTCATGACGTCACCTCCAGAAAATCTGTCTTTAAGGCTTTTAATTCATTCAATCGATTTATCTCATTTACAAAAAGCTCTGTAATCTCTGCCCTGCCGCGTCCAACTCCTGCCTCCCCACCAAAACTCATAAGGCCAAGATCCAAATCAATCAACGCAATAGCCAGCAATTTTTTCTGGAAATCCGACATTGCATTTTCTTTTATGCAAAGATGAAGGGTACCTTTTCCCCCCTGCCAGACCGCCGACGTATACAATCCGGTATTTTTAGGCGCCTGTGTAAAACGATCCACAGCATTTCTCGTATTTACATGCTTCTTCCCGCCCTCAATCTCTGTCTCAGAAAAAAGAATTTTAGACTTTTGATGTTTCCCTGCTTCCACAGCTTTTCCAAAAATCAGATCCAGACTTTCCATCTCTGTCTTCTGGTCGATATCTTTCATATCTTTCAATTCACGGATAATATCCCGCATGTGATGTCTGAAACATCCAGCCCACGTCGTACCCGGAATCACCGGTTTTTTCTCCCAATTCATTAACGGTACGCTTTTCGGAAGCGTTCCGTCTTCAAGCTCTATATAATCTGAGGTTTTCACCCGTACAGAGAAACTGCCGTCAATCTTTATAGTAATTTTGATATTCATATCTTTATCTGCAATGGCTTCCCCTTGTAACTTCTCTTCCTGATTAAACGCATCTGGTGCAAATGGCTTAAAAGAAATCCATTTGTCAATATCAGCAGGGAACTGAAATTCCCGTTTTTTCGCTTCTACATCAAACGCGCCATATCCTCTGGTTGTCCTGGCTCCGGCAGAAATTCCAGTTTTCACAATCCTCTGAATAAGAGGCTCCAGTATTTTTGATATTTTATCATTATCCTCCCCACCCCATTCCAGTACACAAGTGTATTCCTTTTCTGTTTCCGCTACCTCAAAATCGTATTTACTTTCCGGTTTTGTCACGCCCCAATCATCCAGTTCTATTCCGTCTCTTACAGAAATTGTGATATCCTCCTTCTTCACATCATCGCCCAAGACCGCATCACTGACCAGGATATGGCTTTCTGTAATTACATCGCCTTTAATAAATCCAAATACTTCGTCTGCCTCCTCTTGGGGAAGCATACTCCTTAAAATGCCTGCTACAGAACTGCCTGAAATAAAGGGGAGCCCCTGCCCATCCAATAATAAATCGCTGTCCGTATTTTCATTATCTCCATTGCCTATACGCAAAGGAGATGTTTGTTTCAATTTTAACTCATAATATACCTTTTTCATCTACTTTTCCCTTTTGCTATAGTGCGCTCTATGTAGGACAATCTGCAAAGCAAGCTTCCAGTTTTGAGCCATAATCGCGGATGCAGCCTGGTCTTTCTCAACTGCCTGGAATAATTCTTTTAATTCTTTTTCGTGTTCCCCACCCTGATTTTTAATCTGCTCAAATACACCTTCCCCATATAATCTATCCAGTAATTCTATGCTTGAATCTTTTCTTCCTTTTTCTTTGTGGATACTCACATCACTGCATTTCATTGTATCAACCCGTTTATACAAATCAGTCAAATCCTTCGCTTCCTGCAGCATCAAACGTAATCTCCCAACTGGAATCGAATTATCAATCTTAAACATACGTGCATACGCTTTAACTGCCTCCGTCACAGCATGTACCAACAGCAGACTTCTGAAATGTTTTACCACATCCTCCTCTTCTTTTACTGTTGCGATTGCAATCTCCGATTTTTCTACCTTATGAATCTTCTTGATTTTCTCCAGGGAATATACCTCGCAGATTCCAAAGCCTTCCTGCTGATATTCTCCTATTGTTATTGTTTCCGGAACTTCCGTTCCATCTGAAACAAAGCAGTAAACACTGCCGCCTCTCACTGCCGGAATATGCGGTTTTTGAAGCTTCCACTGAGTCTGAAACCCACCAATTGTATGATACAGGCAGTAGTCCTCATATCCCTCTGGTCTTTTATCCCTGACGCCAAGCTCTTTTGCTATCCATGTTCTGACAGACGCATGATCCACACAATAACACCCATTATCATAAATCATATCTGATTTTAGAATCACGATGATTGCTTTACCTGCAGGAATTTTGATTTTCGAATCATTTATCGTCTCATATTTTGGCGTTCCATATAAGCTGCAAGCCGCATACTGTGCCCTTTTGCTGCGTCCAAACTGTAAATTTGCTTCCTGCAACATTTCATATACGACTGAGGCAAGATTTAACGGCATCTCAACGGTTCCACCGTAAAGTAACCCTGCTTCGATATAGTCCTGCATGTATAACTGCTTACGTGTTACACTGTTATGATAAATACTGTGGATTTTCACTGAAGCAATGTGATACTCCTCAGTCCCATCCGAAGTTTTAACAACCGCTGCGTAATTTCCATCAAGGGTCTTCGGTTTTTGCTTTTTCCATCCCTCTCCCTGCTCCACCAGACAATTGATTAGCCTTCCGCCGCCATTTTTTAATTTCATCAGAATCAGTGGAGAAGGTGCCGAAACAACTCCATCAATAATCGGAGTCAAACCGCTCCACTTCACCGTTCCGTTTAAAAACAAATTTTTAAAAGTTTCGTCTTCTGCTTTTCCACTTTTAAGATAATGGCTTGCCATGCATCCGATTACAGTTCTCGCCGCAATCATCGTGTCTAATTCACCGCACCCTGCTAAAGTAAGCGGAGCGTCAAGGGCTACCTGATAGGTAATCCGTACCTTTTCTCCCAGACCATCCGTATTTAATACTTCTTCTGATTTTTTTTCATCTTGAGTTTTCCAATCCACTGTGAGATTTACATTTCCCAATCCCCGATTCCTGTTATTCCCCATATGCCTGGTGGCGCTGCAGCATAATTCTAAAAGTTTTTTCATCTCTTCATCTGCAGTTTCCAAATAAAGCTTTGCATACAACTCCATTTTTTTGGGCGTTCCCATAGCTAATGGATTATAATGATTCAATACTCTGGTAAAACGAAGCGAGTTTTCCACCTTTACTCCATTTTTCAGTCTAGTCTGACCACGGACTGATGTAAAAAGTTTTGTGATGTTTGCCGCATTTTTTATCTTTTTCACTAATTCCGGCAGGTCATCATTTTCTTTTTTTCTCAAATAAGAGGTCAGCGAATCTATTCCGGAAATATATGCATTGCCAACTGTAAACGCGCTTTCCGTTCCCTCTGCATTACCAAATAAGCTTACAATATTCTCCCCCGAAGCGAGCTCATGCCCCATAGCCCGCAATTCTTCCGCAGCCTGCCGTAAACATCCTTTAATTCTCCTGGCCGGGATATACGGAATCCCAAACGCATCTGTACAGATATCCGTATCAATAGTATTCCCTTCGCTTTCCCCACTGCCTGCACACAGATCAGAAAGTAACGTAATTTTTATGTAAGACATTCTTTCACCTCCCTGAACCAGAGATCATAAATTTCTGATAAATCATATAACGCTTTCAACAGTTTTCCCCTATCCAGTTCTTCTCCCTTAGGAAACAAGGCACGTAATCTATCTTCTAGCCTTTCATCTTCCCGATTTTCAGCATGTGCACAAACACGGGCCAATTCCTTATAACCATCCTCCTTGCTGTACTCCCATGCAGAACCAATTTCTTTCACATTACTTCTTGCCACTTTATGCTCTTTCAAAATTACAGCAAGCTTTTCTAATTGATTATAGTCCCGTGGCAAAGAACCCTGACCGCAGACTCTCCACGGCCTAGCCATGCGGTCTTCTGTTCCTCTATTATGACGAATCGCCATGAGATTTCCGCCGATTCCACTGTGAATATAGTGATAATCCACCCAGCACTCTTCGACAACCTCTGCCTTTGCATTACCATTTATATCCGTTTTATGCACCATAGTCTTGGCTCCATCATCACAGCACTGCTCCGCCAGACTATACGCTCTCGCAAATGGATAATGACTGTGAAAAATACAAATGCCGGCGCAAGAGCTGTAGCTCCATTCGGATTGATGACGAGATTGATAACGATAAACTGCTTCGAGATACGCTTTTACATACTCCATGACAAAACGCGCATTGCAAATGAATGTCATATCATCGCCGTCTGCAATTACTTCGCGGAACGCAAATGCTGTGTCTTTTAAATGCTTTTCAGAATATTTTCTCTCCAAATCTTCGCGGCAATTATGCAGAGCCTTAAGCCCCTCATCAACAAATGCGCGTTTCGTTTCCTTCGTAAATTCGCGCATCTTCTTGACACAAACATCATAGCTTGTCTCTTCGCCCAGCATATCCATAATTTTGCGTCCCATATTGTTGCCGTCCGCATGTACAACTGCTAGAAGCCCTTCCTCTTCCTTTTTCGTAACCATATCATCCAATAATTTTACAGAAGTATCATTGTCTCGCACGCTGATTCCTACCGTTCTTTTCGCCAATCCCTCCGCTGTAATCCTTTTTTCATTTCCTTCTATTTTTATCACGTCGGTATATGGCTGAAAGGTATCTCTATCCATCATTGAAAATGGAAGGATAAATTCATTCCTGCCTGGCGCCATAACATTCTTTCGCGCTTCTGTTCGGGTCATAAGATTTTTGTAATCTTCCTTATAATCGCCGCTTACCTCACAGTATTCGCTCATCGGAATCATGCCAGGATGATCTTTCATAATCCTGTATGAAAATGCCTGGTTTACTTCACGATAGGTCTCTATACTATCAAACAGCACTGTTTCGTTTCCGCCGCCGCAGAAGAGCTCAACCATCTGAACTTCTTTTTGTTCAAATTGTTTTTCTGTGTCTGCAAGACGAAACTCCGTATTCTCACTCTGTCTCACAATCCCACAATTTTCAGCTTCTTCAAACAAGACCTTCCACGCCTTGCTTATGTTAGCCGACGCCCCCATGATCTCCACAATTCGATTCGTCCTAAAAATATAATCTTGTTTTGAACGAATCGTATATTGTGCCAATATAGATTTGCTCATACCCATACCTCCATTCTCTGTCCCATAAAATATTTTCTACTGCATAAAGCAATAGAATACTGGTTTTTCTGTTTTTGCCCGCCAAATTTACCTGAATCTTACCTTCCCCCCAACACTAGCACGTTTTTTATAATTCCCTTTTCGAATTAAACAATCTTTATTATCGTATTGAGTGTTCATCAAAACTTCTAACTTCATATTTTTACTGTTTGTATATTTTTTTTATTTCCATATGTCCAACGTTTATGTCTCTATGCAATTTATTTGGTATTAATACCCTAAATGGGCTTACTTCATTTCTACCACCAAATAAAATTGAAATGAATGAGTTATATAAGCTGTGTCAATGCCCTAAACGAGCTTTACTTCATTTCTACGTCTATCGGTTGCAATGTGCCAAAGGTACTCTGTACGTGTCAATGCCCTAAACGAGCTTTACTTCATTTCTACAAACAGAGCAAGAATTGGAACCGGCAACACAAAAAGTGTGTCAATGCCCTAAACGAGCTTTACTTCATTTCTACATTTATGCAGCATGAGCCTAAGAGTGAATCTCAAAAAGTGTCAATGCCCTAAACGAGCTTTACTTCATTTCTACTTTAGAATAAGGAGGTCATTGTTATGACGAAAAAATCGTGTCAATGCCCTAAACGAGCTTTACTTCATTTCTACGTAGTTGTGCCATACTGATTATAACTGTCCTATTAGGTGTCAATGCCCTAAACGAGCTTTACTTCATTTCTACAGAACAAGTTATGCCGAGAAAGAATAGACGAAGAATGTGTCAATGCCCTAAACGAGCTTTACTTCATTTCTACCTAGATAGAAAGGAAACCAAGCAAATGATTAAAAAAGTGTCAATGCCCTAAACGAGCTTTACTTCATTTCTACAGTACCCCTTGAAACCCCAGAGTTTATGCGGATTTCAAACCCTCCTTTTGTAAATAATTCACAGAATATTCTGATTACTTTGATTTCTAGCCACTTTTTTGGGCTTTTCCAATTTGGCTATCCTTTCCCTCTTAGAACATTTTACTAATTCTATTTAACCTTGTCAATTCTATTCTTTATCTTTACCACGGTGATATTTCCAGAAAAGAAAAAGAAGTCCATTGTTTATGCGATAAGACAGCTCGCGAGCGGAAAGGCTTATCATACCCCGCCTTATATGTAATACCTACACTATAACAGATATTGTGATAAAGGGAAGAAACTATAGAATTATGCCAAACTGCATGATATAATGATTCCGTTACCGCCCCTAAACTGGTGACAGAAAGGGGGTGTCTTACTTGGAATTATTCGTATCCTTTATTATCTCTGTCATGGCAGGCATAGTCGCCTACTATGTATGCAAATGGTTAGACAGTGACGAATAGCCGGTAACTAGCCTATGGCCATAACCCCTGCCATTCCAAAATAGGGAATAGAAAAGCCCCGGTGCTGCAACACTGGGGCTTTTTGCCGTCCTACATGGACTATTCATATCCTTTTGCCTACTGGCATTATAGCATATGCAGATTTTCCTCGCAAGATACATTTTAGAAAAATGACATCCATCCTTTGTAAAATCTTTTGCTTTCCATGCCTTCATACGCCGAATCAGCATAGCGGTCTGTTTGCCGCCTTCAACTTCTTCCGGCGTGTTGTCTGTCATACCGTTATTGTTTAACGGTTCATAGTCATCAATACTAATTGGCTTGCAGAAAGGCAGCGTCGCTACATTTCCTTTCGCTCCAATTAAGTCCATGATTGTATCGTCGTCCTGCAAAATGCCGGGCGCGATAATTGCATTACTCCATGTGGGCTGTTCTGCCATGTAATTCGCAAATACTTCCGGGTCAAAGACAAAACCGCCAAATGTTCCTGCCCTTGACATCTGTTATTCTTCTTTTCTCATTCTCTCGTAGGCCGCAGGGTAGGACGCTTTCAGCTTCATGCGCTCGTCAGGGCTCATGGATTTTCACCGTTCCGCTGCCGCTGGCTGTGTTCCGCTGTTGAGCGGTCCTGTGAACGGCTTCGCCCGTTCTGCTTCAAGCTGCTCCTGCTTCTCGTCAACGAATGCCGAAGCGTCTTTCTCCTTCATCTGCGCCAGCAAATAGCGTATCCAGAAAGCCGTCAGACGGATTTGAACCGAAACATTCCAGATTACGAGTCGGGTACTCTACCAATTGAGTTATAACGGCAGAAGTGCGGAATCGAACCAATAATAGTACGGAATCGCTTTTGGTTATTGCTGACAGTTCAGTTTGATGTGTGCTGGCAAGAAAGGATAACAACGACACGCGTCCTGCGGTTGGGAGTTGAACCCCACTATTCCCGGTACTCGCCCGCAGCATTGCCAATTATGCTATCGCAGGTACCTTTGCAAAAGTATGTCCGGCATTGTTCGGATGAGCACCAATACTTGACCTTTCTGGTGATTAAAAATAACTCACTATTACTCTATGTAGGAATAAATCCGTTCCACCTCATCTCTTGCAAAAGCTCTGGCCGTGAATTCCAGGGGCTGGTTCTGATAAGCATCGTAACCGTTTATATCAGGATCGATATACCCTTCCTGATTTTGCTTCCATGCGCGAAGCTCTTCAAAATATGGATTCTGCAGCACCTCATCTTCCCAGTCAACATTCTCAACTAAATAGCGTTGATATGAATGATAAACCTCATGGCATATAGTCTCCATACATGCTCCTACTGCTTCTTTTGCCAGGTGCTCTATATCAATCCACATCTCATTTGTCTTCCCATCATATTCCCCCAGTACAAACTCCCCCAGCCTTTTTGCGGTAACCGGAATCTTCGGAATCTGCAGAATCTCCGTCTCAATATCTACGAGTTTCTGCATAATCGTTATTTTCTCGCACACATTATATTCTTCCCATTGCTGATATCTAAAGCACTCCAATAGCGCTCTGTTCTTTTCATAAATATCTTCTTCCGCTTCTCCTGATAAACTATCCTCTTCTTCTAAAATAGTCTGCCAGAGCCTTTCTTCCTCCGTATATTCCGGTTCCTGGAGTCCATATACAAAGCTTGCCAGAAAGCAGGGAACCGCAAACAACAACGCCATAACCAGAACCGTACACCGCGGAAATACCTTTCGATATCTCCTGCGGCGCTTTTCTTTACATAAGTGTTGGAATTTCATATTCAAAGCCCACATTAAGACAGCTTCCACAAATAGAAAAAGAATCAGCAGGCTTATCGTTATTGTAAAATGCCATTGCGCAAAAGCAAACATGAAAAACACTTCCATTGGAACTAGGTGAAACAGTAATTCTGTCCAGTGGCCATTACAGCAACTCTTCTTAAATGGCGAGCAGCATAGCCAAATTACTGATAGCATAATATAAGTGAATCTCAGTAAACTATGGTTCACATACAAATTTATTTCACAGATACTTAGCGTAATCTGCCCCCAGTACACGCAGCAAATCATTGCTATGGGCAGAGTAACTGTAGATTTATAAAAAAATCTTTTTATCCCTGGCACCTCCCATCACCTCTTCCTTTGTTTTTGAAACCAGCTTTCTATCTGCCTCTCTTTCAATTCCTCTTTTACTTCTACGTTTTAAACAATCTCATATGTTTTATCAAATTCATCTCTTGCAACAAAATTAAACTCCGCATCCCGAACCGTACCGTCCAGATTATACTGCAAGTCGTAAAAAACGATTACTGCCCCCCGCGCCGCTGATAAAATATCCCCCCACAGCGGCGCCTGGAAATAAGCTTCTTCGCTATCTTCATTCATCACCAGCCCCTTGTTCCTTTGAAGAAACCGAATTTCAGGGCACATACCATCTTTTCGGCTCCAGGCATTTAATATTCGGGGAATCTGTTCATAATTGTCTCCGTTTATATGTCTGTGATTATTCAGGAAATATTCCCTGCTGTTCGGATAGGGAAGTCCAGACGAATCAATTTTAATATAATCCCCAGACAAAGCTTCTTCCCCATCCCGTGACTCCCGCGAAAATACTCTCCAATGTGTTTTATCTACCCGCCTTATCTTCCCGCTCTTTAACAGTTCATCTATCTTTCCGCTCCTTTCTCCAAGGCAATAAGCCTGTACGATTTTCCCTTCTTTTTTCATAACCTTTTTCATAGTATTTCATCCCCTCTCACTTTTTCAATTTCTCTTAAATACATCTTTGAGCATATGAACTATCACTGTTGCAATTATTACAACCGGCATCATCCCATAAAAAAACGCCCATATATTATTTGTGACCGCAGCCATAATGAAATCCCAGTATTTTACACAGCTCACAACTACCAAAATCCCCAGTACAACTACCCAGCCAATCAGAAATCTTCTCACAATGCTCCATACACTTATCAACTGATATCCCATATCCTAATCCCTCCTCTTTTACCATCCCCAGAAACTTCTCCGTGCTCTCCATCTGAACCGACCAATTAAAACAGCCAGCGCGATAATTGTAACCAGAACCACCATCCCTGATGATAACAGGTTCGCGACATTCATTGCAATTTGAGCTGTTATCATTCCAAAATTGGCGATAATCAAAATAGCTGCAATCACAGATATCACGCTTAAAACAATCGTGAGTATCTGGACTTTTGACAATCCAGAGTCTCCTGTCCCCCTATAATTACCCGTTTCAAACATACTATTCCGATGTCTCATTTCTATCTCCTCCTTTTTCATTTGATATCATTATTTATAACACGCCTTGAAATAAAATTATTTTGCGCGAAGCAAGAAGTATTCTTTGTTTCAGGCACTATTTCTATCTGAATATTTTCCATATCTCCTTTCAAGCGAACCCTCTTCCCTTTATACCGCTCCATATTCCGCTCATTCGGATTACCGGAATGATTTTTTCCCCATTCTCATGAAAACCCAGAGCAATCCACTCACGGTCTAACCTTCCCATTTCCGTCCCTCCTATAGATATTGGCTTAACATATCGACATTTGCCTTTTCAAATTCATTAAATTCACTCACGATTTCATCATCTGATTTTCCCTCTATCGGTTCATACCACTCCCGGGACATAAAATAATCTATATTGTCCTGCCGCTCAAAAACCCGCCCATGCCTGGCATATATCTCATTAATCATCCTCTGGATTTCTTGCCCCGAATACCCCTCAGCTTCTGATACGTCCAGATAACGTGAATCACTATCGGGAAGCAAATATTGGTATCCTGCAGGACTCGGCTCTGTAGCCCCATATTCTTTATCTTCCCCCTCCTCTGTTTCATTTTCGCAAACATCCTCCATCATGTGTGGTTCACTTTCAGGAATACTATTTACACCTGCTGCTTCAGCCATATAATCAATAATTTGCCTTTTCTCATCCGAAATATGAGAGGAATTGTATGAGAAGGCAGCCAGAACAGAAACTATGACAGCGACCGCCAAAATCCACCACCACACATTATGGTTTTTCTGGGAAAAAGGACTGCTTTCAGCGGCAGTCCGGTTTGGCCTTTCACGCCGTTCCGCCTCTTCCTGGGAAACATTATCAACCGTTACTCTTCCTGTCCTGTCATCCTTATAGCATCTCTTTCCATTTATCAGATAATATCCCATGTCTGCGCCTCCTCTGTTCCGCCTATGGTTAATTTTCTTTTACTGGTTTCCTGCGCAATAGCTACACTTCCGGTTCTTTTGCGCTGCCCCCGTTTTCCATGTCAACGGACGTTTTCCAGCATTTTTATCTTCAAAAATCTGCATGTACGGATTAACTTCTTTATCCACAAAATAATTCAATAATACCGTACATTGATTAATATAGGGTAAAATCCTGGGCTCATAATCCTGTTCGCCTTCCATCAGAAGGTCAATCGCAAGCCTGGCTTCAAAAATTGCCGTCTGCCCAATGTCCAGCGACATTCCGGGCTGAAAATGCAGTTTTTCAAGCTCTGCTTCTGTTGCGTAAAAAACCCTCCTTACAGCCTGGTTACTATAATCCATGCCCTGGTCCTCTCCATATGTACACATATAGCACGGCATATTACAGTCTGGCTTATAATAAAAAATTTCACCAGTAGAAGCCCGTGGCCCACACCCCGCATCAATCATTGGAATATGATATTTATCCGCCAGTTCATTACATATATATCCGGAATGTCGATTATCTGTACAGCACAAAAGGATTGATTTATCCCACAAAACTTTTTCAAACGCCTTGGGATCCACATACTGAATCATATTCCGGAATACGTAGACTTTACAGAACGGGTTAATATCCGCAATCCTCTCAGCCAGCGCATCCACTTTATATTTCCCAACGTCGTGGATGCCGCACTGATGCCTGCAAATATTTTGATATCCGAACCTGTCGTCATCTACTAAAATCAACGATCCGATTCCCGCCCTGGCAAGCTCCAGCGCCACAAAGCTGCCGCCTGAGCCGCATCCCAGAATAACAGCCTGCTTATCGCTCATCTGGTCACACTCAAGAATTCCCTGATTTCTGGAGAATACATCTTTCTTCAAGGCATAAAATTCAATATTGACGGCCGCATCCCGGCTGCCTGTCTTAGCCAAAGCTTCCCCTTCGTTCCATGAAACAACGACATATCCTTCCTTTACAGGCTCCTTGTTCCCCCCCTGCCTATGCGCTTCACCAATCACACGCCAGTCTTTCCGGCTATCCGCAAATTCATCTGAAACCACATGAAATGTCTTTGTTTCTTCAATGAAGTATCCCTTTAACTCCCCTTCATATCTTTTATTTCTGTATTCCTCCGGGAGCAGAACCATATATGGCTTTTGTTCTTCCATAAGCGCTTCAAAATCCTTCTGTTCCTCATCTGTCATCTCATACATTTCTTTTCCCATATCCTTCTCCTCCATATAAAATCTCTTTCCCAGGTTCCCGGCGTGATATTTTTTCTCCTTATCTTCAATTCCCTTCTTTAACCTTTTCAGGCTCTTTTTGGGCATAGCCGCTTTAACAGCCGCATTATCTACAACATAAGAGGCCTCCGTTTCCCGCCCCTTTTCATCAATGTACCAAAACTTTACCTTAAACTCCGGATTTACAAGGATGAGCCCATTCACAACTCCCCCAAACTGCTTTGCCAGCGAAACATTTGCAGGGCGGTCTCCCGGGCTGAAGCGGGTATAATTTGGCGGATGTTTGTGAACCTGCGAAACTGTCAGCGCGCCCTCCGGAATATCATAATATTCTGAAATCCTTGTACTCAAATGATCTGCATACTCATGATCCTTTTCACACATCCCATATTCATACGTTGCATGTATTCCACTGTCTGCCACGCTGTCAAAATAAAAATCATCCCCAATACGTACTCCCGGCATTTGAATGATACATTCCAGCCCCGGATGCCTGGACACCTCCAGCATCATTCCTCTGATTGTATCCGCTGTAACAAATACATGATATTTCTTCTTTTCTTTCTGAAACCACCCCATAGCTCCTCCTACTTATCAATATCCACTCCCGTCCGTTCCCAGATACAATAGACGTCTATCCAGCGCAGCACACGGGTCATCACTTTGTAACCGTTTACCTCTTCACTATTTGCCGTACGCACCTGGCAAATATATGGCAGCCCCATCGACGAATCCATAATCATATGATGGAAGCCGGGCTTTAATTTTGTCAGAGGATAAACCTTGATACTGCCTCCAAACATCCCATCCGAACCCCTTCCCGGATGATCATGTTCATACACAATATGGAATTTAAATGCCCGCCACGGGGCATCTGGCGCAGCCTTAAACGGCAATGTAATTTCTACGCAAAAATGATTCTTTTTGTCAAACACAAATGCCAATTTAACATCCCGGTGATTATACTCCCTCATAAATTGCAAATAGCATTCCTTTTCAAATCTTAATAATTCACCGTTTTCTTTCTCGTACCAATATGACATCCTCTCACCTCCGAGACATCAACATGCATAGTTCTTTTCCGGCGCCGTGTGAATCCCTGGATTTGATGTTCGTTCCGCCTCGTCTGCCGGTACAATCTCTCCATTCCGAAATACAAACGCTTCAATGTCTACTGTTCCCTCTGCCTGTTCCTCTAACTGCCCATACATTCTAAATTTACCTGTTTTCATCATCTTTTCTTCCTCCTTTTCTAAAACCAATACTGAAACTTCTTTATACAGAGTCTTTGTCATGCACAAAGCGTCCTTTCTTTATCAAATCCGAACATTTTTACGCTCCTCGTATTATAAAGTAGTAGTGTTTATAGTCCCTCTCCAAGGACTGTATGCTATACTGTTGGAGATACTGTGGA
>JBCLQO010000023.1:0-41744 GCA_041223665.1 Lachnospiraceae bacterium 46-15 | reverse complement strand
ATTATTTATTTCACTCAAATCTTATATCAGCTCAATATTATTAAATAATATTCAATTATCCATTCAGCGTTTAACGAACAGAATCCAACGGATAACTTTTAATTATCCCTCTAGATCGCCCAGATTTAGAGGAACACTCTTTACACACCTACCCTATATATGAAAATCCTTCCTCGGATGCTTCCTCGTCAATATATCCCTCTGCTTAGACATAGCCACATGTGTATATATCTCCGTCACATTGATAGAACTATGCCCCAGGATTTCCTGTATATATCGTATATCCACGTCCGCTTCTAAAAGGCTTGTGGCGAAGGTATGCCGGAACATATGTGGGGTGATATGCATGTCTATGGCGGCGAGGGCGGTGTATTTGTTTATCATCCGGCGGACGGACTGGTCGGAGAGTTCTCGGCCGTTCTGGTTTACGAAGAAGTGACCGCAGTTTTGGATTTCGGTTTTGAAATCGTTTTTGTATTTTTCGAGGATGCTGACAACGGCGTCGCTTCCTATCTGGACTTTGCGCTCTTTGGAGCCTTTTCCGTAAATTAAGATGATTCGGTCGTACAGGTTTACAGCGTTGACGCCCAGGGAGCAGAGTTCTGAGATTCGGATTCCGGTTGCGAAAAGCAGCTCGATAACTGCGGCGTCGCGCAGTGCGTTTCTTTTCTGGTAATTTGTTTTTGCATCTGATAGTTGCTTATATATAGTAGCTAAAAAGATTTCGACAGTATGTAAGGGGATGGTTTTAGGAAGAAGAGAAGGTTCTCGGAACTTTATTTGCATTTTGTTGAAGGGATTTCGTTGAATCAGTTCTTTATATTCGCAGTAGTGGAAGAGGGCTTTTAAGGAGGCTATCTTCCTTTTTACTGTTTTGGGCTTGTATTTTTGGTGAAGCTCCCGGATGAAATCTTCTAGTAATCTGGTGGTGATTTCTGAAATATTGATTGGCGGGAGGTGGTTATGGAATTGAGTCAGGTCGATCCGATAGGCTTTTAGTGTTTTTGTATCCAGCCTTTTTTGATACTGGCAATATTCCAGATAGTTTTTTATGCATGTCTGCAGGTCGCTCATGGTAAGTCTCCTCGTGCTTATATTTTGTATTGTATGGTGTATGGACGTTGGCTGTAATGTATTTACAAAATCATACTGCGCAGTCCATTGGTTTGTGGCATAGGATGCCATATGACAAAATGCATCAAATATATGTTTTGTTTGTATTGTTCTACATATTTGGGCATATGGATGAATTGTAGCACATATCTGGCATAAATCGTATAAAAAATTCGTAGAGTGCCCTACTCTACGAATTTGTTTTTAACATATATTTTTTTAATTTGCTGAATTCATCATACATAGTACGGCAGGATTTGTCAATATGCAGCAAAATCAAACTTTAGAAATATTGAAAGATATCAGAAAACTTTTAAAATTTTTTTGCGAAAATTATCTGTTTGCCGTCAGAATAGTAGTCATGAAGTATCTATCGCAAAAAAGAGAGGAGAGCTGTTTATGCCAAGAAGAGGAGAAAATATTTATAAAAGGAAGGATGGCAGATGGGAGGGGCGTTACATAAAATGCCGTATCAATGGGAATGCCAGATACGGATATGTGTATGCCAGAAGCTATAAGGAGGTTAAGGATAAGCTTTTGTCTGCGGCGGAAACGGTGCATGTGGCGCAAGAGCAGGGCAGAGATATCCAGACACAGGGAGCGGGGGTATGTTTTGCGGACGCGGCCGCAGAATGGCTGGAGGCGTTAAAGCCTCAGCTTAAGGAATCCAGTATTGTGAAGTACATGAATATTCTTGAGAGAAACCTTCTTCCCGCGTTTGCCCAGAGCGAGGTGTTCCGGCTTAGCAGGGAGGATATTAGGGAATTTAGTAACAAGCTTTTGGTTTCGGGCGGGGCAAAAGGGGAAGGGCTTTCGCCCAAGACAGTTGCGGATATTCTTTCGGTACTGAAAAATATATTGAAATATTCGGCGCGGGAGCGTGGGTATCCAGAGACGGACTTACAGGATGTATTTATAAAACAGCCTCAGAAACCGATGAGGATTTTAAGCCATGCGGAACAGCAGCGGCTAAATCGGTATCTGTATCAAAATCTGTCGTTGTGCAATTTGGGCATTTTGCTTTGTCTTTATACAGGGCTGCGTGTGGGTGAAATCTGTGCATTAAAGTGGAAGGATATAGTTTTTGAGGAGCATTATCTGCATGTGCATCAAACGATGCAGCGGATTCAGAAAAAGGATAATGGAGAAAAGAAAACGAAGATATTAATTGCGCCGCCGAAGAGTGACTGCTCTGTCCGGAACGTTCCCATACCGGATGAGGTTTTCCGTCTGGTTGCCGAGGCCAAATGTACGGCGGATGCCTATTTTCTTACCGGGACGGTTCATAGTTATATGGAGCCGCGCACCATGCAAAATCGATTCAAAGCGGCAGTAAAGGCGTGCGGCATCGGAGACGCCAATTTTCATGCGCTGCGGCATACGTTTGCTACCCGTTGTGTGGAATTGGGGTTTGATGTAAAGAGTTTGAGTGAAATCCTGGGACATGCCAGTGTGAATATCACGCTGAACCGTTATGTGCATCCGTCCATGGAGCTTAAGCAGAAAAATATGAATATGTTTTGCGATCTATTTTCCGTCAAATAAGCCGTCAGAAAGAGCTGCCATTTCTATGAAATTCAGGGGAATGGCAGTTTTTGCGCAGAGTAGGGCACTCTATGAAAAGTTATACAAAAGTGCATCTTGGAAAATGGGGGAAAGAAGCTGTGTATTCAAAGTTTTATATTTTAAACTATTCCTTTTCCAGCTATTGGGCGGTTTTTACTGTGGGTTTGCTGTTGATGGCGGTGATTAATGCTTTAAGAAGGAAAATGATGGAGTTTTCAAGGGTCAGGGCGGTTCTGTCTACGATGCTGATTTGCTTTCTCAGCCTGGCAGGGGCAAAGCTTTTGTTTGCATTGGAGAATTGGCAGCAATTTTTGGACAATGGAATTACGCTGGATGGAGTATCCTTTTTTGGCGCAGTCTTTTTTCTGCCGTCGGCCATGTATCTCATCTGCAAATGGAGGAAAATTCCGTATGGGGCTTTTATGGATTATTGTGCGCCGTCTCTTATGACGATGCTGGCAGTTTTGCGGATAGGCTGTCGACTGAATGGCTGCTGTGGAGGTATTACTATTCAGGAGGGAGCGTATGCAGGCACGGTCATCCCGGTGCAGCTTATGGAATGTATGGGGGATTTGGTAATTTTGGGTGCGCTGTTTTTGGTGGAGTGGCATTACAGAGAAAAGGGTATGCTTTATCCGTGCATTTTACTTCTGTATGGTGGGCTGCGGTTTGTGCTGGAATTTTTCAGGGACACGCCGAAGGACTGGCTGTATCTGTCCCATGGACAATGGTTTTCTATTATATCTGCCATTGCAGGGGTCTGTTTTCTACGCGGGATTATGAGAAATATGCCGGCAGAAAGTTCAAGGAAAAAGGGCAATAAGAAGAGATCTTGACCTCGACAGAAAGAAGCATAAGGTTTCAATAAATCGCCCTCAATCAAAAAGTCTGCTCCGGCTGTGCCGGAACGAAATACCTTGTTAAACAAGAGGCGCGAAGCGCCGCATGTTTGAGGCAATTTGTCAATAGATTTTTGAAAAAAGCGGGGCAATTTATAAAAACAGACTCTCGGAAGCCGCATAAAAAAGGCTTAGAGATTCCGAGAGCCTATAATATATGAAAGAGAGGAAAGAGATATGCTAAAAAAGAGGTTGTTATGTATGGTATTGAGCGCTTTGCTGGCGCTGAATATGGGACTTACGGCTCTGGCATCAGAAGAGACGCTGTCTGGGCTGGAACCGTCGGGAGGAGCAGGAGATATTTGGGAGGCTTTTGATGGGATTGAGGGTCTGGAGGTATCTATTGAGGAAGAACCGGAAGGGGAAGCGGGGATAGAAGAACGCGTAGAAAGCTTAGGTGAAGCAGAGAGTTTCAGGAATGAAACAGAACAGTTTACAGGAAGTCCAGAAAGGGCAGAAGCCTTCGAAGATGAGGAAGAGCTTACAGAGAGCCAGGGTCAAACTCAGGTTTTTGAGGATGAAATGGAAAGGCTTACGGGAAATCCGCAAAGTGACGTGCAGATTCCTGAAACGGAAATCTCGGAAAAAGAGACAGAGGATTACAGGGAAGCGGACAGTGAGCCGGAGGAAAAGGTAACTGCTGAGGGCATGTTGAATCAGAAAGCAGCTCCGGCACAGTCAGGCACCTGTGGAATTAATCTGAAATGGAAAATCACAGGAACAAAGCTTTCCATCACAGGAAAAGGTGAGATGAGTAACTGGCAAAGAGGGTGTAACTCTTCTTACCCGGGATGGTATGATTCGGCAGCATCTATTACAGAGGTGTCTATTGGATCGAAGGTTACGACCATCGGAAATTACGCATTTGAAGGTCTGGTGAACCTGCGGTCGATTTCTACGGGGGCAAAGGTCAATTCCATAGGGGCTTATGCGTTCCAGGGCTGCACTAACCTGACAAATGTCAGTATCAAAAAATCTGTGAAAGTAATTAACGAGCACGCGTTTGTGGATTGTGCAAATATGAGGACTTTGTCGTTTGACGGAGGGAGCGCGCTGACCACGATTGGAACGTCGGCATTCCAGGGATGCTTTAACCTGCGTCAGCTTACGGTTCCGGCAAAGGTTACAGAAATCGGGGAATCTGCTTTTAATGGATGCAGCAATATGGGAAGCCTGAAATTGGGGGCAGCCGTAAAGACTATCGGAAGCTCAGCGTTTTCCGGATGTTCCAGCCTCACAGGAGTGACGATTACAGGGAATGTCGAGAGTATCGGAAGTTCGGCGTTTAAAGGCGACACCGGAATTACCAAACTTACGATAGGAAGCAGAGTGAGAAATATTGACAGCAGTGCGTTCGAGGGTTGTACGGCTCTGAACTCTATTACGGTAAATTCCAGAGTACTGGCCAGTATCGGGGAGTCTGCATTCCGAAGGTGTGAGTCCTTGGTTTCGCTGGATTTGTCGAAATGCCCAGTGGATATCGGGGCTTCGGCGTTCCGTGATAATCCGAAGCTGCGGGCGGTAAATATCAGCGGGGCGGTAAATGTGGGCGAGTCTGCGTTCCGGAACTGTGAACTTTTAAGCAGTGTTGCCATGGGGGGACGTTTATCGAATATCGGGCGGTATGCGTTTGCAGAGAATCCGGCGCTGGTATCCGTAGGAATTCCGGGAAGCGTACAAAATGTAGGGGAATATGCATTTTGGGCAAATCCTGCTCTTAAAAATGTTGTAGTGGCGAACGGAGTAAAAAGCATTGGAGAGGGCGTATTCGAGAACTGCGCGGCTCTGGCGGCGATTGATTTACCCTACAGCGTGACGGCGATTGGGAATTATGCTTTTAAAAACTGTACGGCGCTGAGCCGGGCGGTAATACACAACTGCGTAACGACTATCGGCAGGCAGGCATTTTACAATGATACCGCGCTGGCATCCCTTTCTCTTGGTACGGCGCTGAATACAATCGGGGATGAGGCGTTCCGATATTGCAGCAGCCTCCGTTCTGTGACGATTAAAAACGCGATTTTGTATATCGGTGACTCTGCATTCCGAAACTGTGAGAATCTGGCGTCTGTGCAGATAGGATATTCAGTGAAGCGGATAGGGAGCCGTGCATTTACAGATACGGAGGCGCTGAAAACAGCTTATGTATATGGAAAAGCGATGGAAATCGGAAGCGGGGCATTCCCATCCGGTGAGGGGCTTGTCATTTACGGTTACGGGGACTCTACAGCAAAGAAGTTTGCGGAAGATAATGAAAACAGATTTTCTGTTATCACGCAGACAAGCCTGAATGCAGCGGACTTCTCACTGGGAAAAAGCCTGTATACCTGGACGGGTGGATTTATCCTTCCGCCAGTAAGAAACAGTAAAAATCTGGTAGAAGGCATTGATTATGATGTGGTGTATGACTATGAGAAATTTGCGGGAACCCACAAGGTATCTGTTTATCCATGCAATAGTTACAGGGCATCAAATTCGCAGGGATATTTTGATTTGCCTTACCAGGTAGTAAAGGGAGTCCAAATTATCGGTAATTTGTCAAACATGAAGGTAACTTATGGAAGCAAAGGCGTGCGTGTCAATGCGGCGCTCGTTGTGGGAGACGGGAACCTGAGCTACAGTTCAAGTAAGCCGAAAGTGGCTTCCATTAAGAAAACTACAGGTGAGGTGACGCTGAAAGGCGTTGGTACGACAACCATTACAGTCACAGCAAGCGCAACAAAGAACTGCAGTGCGGTAAAGAAAAAGATTAAGCTTACGGTGAAGAAGGGCACACAGAAAATCAGGAAAGTAAAGGGGAGCTATACAAAGAAGAAATCGGCGAAATCCTTCCGACTGAAAGCAAAAGCTAAGGGAAAAATAAGCTATTCCTCTACAAACCGCAAGGTGCTCAGGGTGAATTCTTCTGGCAAGGTTACTATCAGAAAAAAAGGTACGGCATATATCAAGGTGAAAGCAAAAGCCACGAAAACATATAAGGCTGCTTCTAAGAAGGTAAAAATCGTTATCAAGTAAAAAGGCGGCTTATGGTCTGGGGGAAAGAAGCAGATATGCGGAGAAAGAAAACAGGAATATTCCTTTTGGCGTTGTTTTGTTTGCTTCTGCCGATGAAAGAGGCTGGGGCAGCAGGGGACAGGACGGAAATTCTGTGGGAAGAAGGATCGCAGGACGGGATGTTGATATGGGGAGGGCTGGCATCTTCCAGAGCTGTGCGGAAAATCAGGGCAGTGTCCGCGGCATATGATTTTGAAAATGACAGAAAAATCGCTGAGGCAGTGAAAGCCATGGATGCTCGGATTTCGGTAGAAAGCATGGGAATCACAACGGAGAACGTCGCGGAAATCGTGAACAGGGTGTGCAACACAAATCCGGATCTGTTTTATCTGAAAAAGTGGGAATATTCCTACTACCCGTCCACAGGGCGAGTGACGGATTTAATGTTTACCTATACAGGAACAGAAGAAGAAATCCTCGGACAGAAAGAGGAAATCCAGGAGGTTATGGCAGAGGCGGAAAAGACATTGGAACCGGAAAATATGTCAGATGAGGAAATCGCTCTGGCGCTTCATGACTATCTGGCGGGTCATGCGGAGTATGCCTATGAAGATTATCTTGCGGATATGGTGAGTCCTTCTGCTTACAGTATCTATGGAGCGTTGGCGGAAGGTGAGGCCGTGTGCCAGGGGTATGCCATGGCCTATGGATACCTTTTGGACAGTTACGGTATTCCAAACAGAATTGTAGTCAGCGAAAGGGCGGATCATGCATGGAACCTGGTGAAAATCGGAGGATTCTGGTATCACGTAGACGTGACGAGGGACGACCCGCCTTGGGACAATCTAGGACAGGCTCTGCACAGTACGTTTTTAATCGGGACAAAATCTTTGCTTTTGCTGGAACCCCAGAGAGGGGATTTTGCAATTGTGGAAAAAGAAGCGGGCTCTTTCGAATATGTGTCGGATGCACGTTTTGAGGATAAGTTTTGGCGGGATAGCAACGGAGTTATGCACTATTACGAGGGATACTGGTATTATGCAGAGCGGATGTGTCCGGAGATTGTGAAATATAGCTACGACACAGAGCAGAGGTTATCTATCGCACAGTTGGATAAGCTCTGGCCGTCCGGGGAACCTGACGAATATTGGGAGGGAAATTTCAGCCGGATAGCGCGCATGGGCAATATGCTGTACTACTCTGCGCCGACGGAAGTGTATTCCCTGGAACCGGGAAGTGGGAAAACAACCCGTATATTTTCCCTAGAGACAGGTGGGGATTTTATCTATGGGCTGGGAGTCCGGGAGGGGAAACTGGCATATGCTTTGAGGGCGGAGCCTGATGCAGACGAACCGGAGGAGGTCAGAGCGCTGGAGCTGTCAGACTATAAAGAACAAGACACAGGGACGGAGGAGAAAGCAGTTAATATTCCCATGAAGCCGAAACCTCAGATACCGAAGCAGGGGCTAAAAAAAGGAGATTTGATTTCCAGTGGGAAAATGAGGTATCAAATCTTATCCCTGAAAGGAAAAATAGGGACGGTGAGCCTAAAAGCGGTGGGGACAAAGGGAATAAAGAGTGTGAAGATTCCGGCTCAGATTTCCCAAAACAGCTATCGCTTTCGAGTGACCTCTATCGCAGATCATGCCTTTAAGAACTGTAGAAAACTGCGGACGGCCGTTATCGGAAGAGAAGTAACTGTTATCGGTAAAAATGCATTCCAGGGATGCCGGAAATTAACCAGGGTAACAGTCAAAACCACGAGGCTTAAAAGAGTCGGAAAGGATGCGTTTAAGGGAGTTTCCACGAAAATTATGGTGAAAGTACCGAAGAAAAGGAAAAAGGCATATTTCCGGCTGCTAAAGCCAAAGGGTATAAAAAATTACGATGAGATGTGAAATTGGAATATTAGGAAACGATGCAGAAAAATATTGCGGAAGATAAGGAGGGAAAATGGAAGAAAGAGTAATTGAACGGGCCGATTTGCGCACGATAGAGAATAATCTGGGCGCTATCCACAATGATTTGCAGACGCTGGATTCAAATGTGGGAACGGTAAATTCGAATATTAAGGTTGTTTATAGTGAGATTGAAACTCTTGCAAAAGAGTTTAAAGAGTTTGTGGGGATACAGCAGAAGGCGAACCGTCTTGGGCAGGCGGAAACCAGACTGGTAAAGATTCGCCAGGATTTGGAGAAGAAGTACGGGCATTATGACATTGTACGCAGGACGACAACGGGAATCCTGCAGGCAGATGATTTAGGACTGGTGAAAAAGGATACCATTAGCAACGCTACAGAAGAATTGATGCTTTCTACGCCAGGCTACTGGCTGGCGCCCTGTCTGGTGGCGCTGGCGGCGTGGATTAACGACCAGCCGGAGCTGGCGGAACGGGCAGTGCGGGAGGGAATCCGGCGGAATGACGAAAAGACATCCTTATTTTTTGCATTAGTTTGCAGGCGCGCGGACAGAAAGGGCGCGGGATTGAAATGGACGCAGCGATATCTGGCAAACCAGGATGAGGAAAATCTGGACAGAAAGACGATCATTATCCTGGATGCCTTTGCCGGCGGCCTGTTGGGGGCGGATTCCGAGGGGGTTATCTCCCGGCAGATGATGGAGTGGTTGGAGCATTTGGCGGACAAGCCCGGATTTGTTGAACAGCAGACGGAGCAGTGGTCGGAGGCGATTAATTTGAAGCGCAGGCCGATTGGGGAGGATTCGTATACATACCTGAGAAAATTCAGCCACACCTGGCCGGCGCTGGAGGATATTTTGGAGGGGGCGAACCTTCATGCAGAGATTTTGGGATACTTTACAAATATTTTTGAACAAAAGGCTTCCAATGCGGCGGTGAAAGCGCAGTTGGACGAGATTCTGGACAGTTTGGTGACGGACTTCGATGATGAGGAGCTTCCTTTGCGGAAAGAGGAAAAGTTCGAACAGTTTGTGGTGGACTTTGGAGGTGATGAGGACAGGGCGCGCCAAAATATGGAGGTTGAGCAGACGGCATTTGAGACGCACAAGGATTTTACCCAGCTTCTGACAGATGCAGCAATGAAGCCGGAAAGCTCCCATGCCAGTGTCTCGACACAGAAGTTTGCGATTGCTCTTTCGAGGGATTGGATTAGCAATGCGTATCATGATGTTACTGCCCAGAACCGCATGAAGATACCCAATGAGATTGAGATTAATGTGGATACTTTCAATGATAAGACAACGGACGGGCAGAACGAGAGAGAACTGCTTTCTAAGTTTGGAAATCTGGTACAGATGGAGAGGCAAAACGCAATGGCGCAGTGTGTACTCTCGGGCTTTGAAAATTTCTGCCTGTATGGGGGCGGCGTGATAGCGGCGCTCGGCGTTGGAATTATGGTTGGCGGAAATACGTTTCTGGGATTGATTGCAATTGTTGCAGGCATCGGCATGGTGATTAATCATTTTTCCAAGAAGAAAGCACTTGAGGCGAAACGGCAAAATATTGAGACGCAGTTTGCTGAGAAGTGGGAGAAGGGCTCGCAGATTATCCGGGCAGTTCTGGCGGAGGTCGTGGATTTCCGGACAGAATTTAGCGAGAAGGACAGGGAAAGCCAGAAGGTGGTGGATTTTCTGGAGCAGATTACACCGGAGCAGTATGTGCGTAAGCTTTCTGATAGCAACAGACGGATTAAAGTGTAAGGAGGGGCAGAGATGGACGCAAAGTCAAAAGCAAATTTTATCAATTCTGTCGGGGGAGGGCAGCAGGTTCCCTGTCCCGGCTGTGGGGCGTTAAATAAGGCGGATTCCCGTTTCTGCATTACCTGTGGGACACCGATGCAGCAAATGACGGCATCTTCGGCAGCACAGCCTGTACCTGTGGCTGAACCGGAGGAGGTCAGCGTATTTGCGGAAGGTCTGCCTTCCTGGGACATTGTTCCGCCGCAGGTGGTGGTGAGGAGGAAGAAAAAGAGATGATGCCAGCGCCGCATACATATTCAGAATGGACGAAGGTTCTTGACATTTTTAAAGCGAAAAAGGATGACGCGGGCATACTGCCTGTGATGAAGGAAGGGACGCTGGAATGGCAGTCCGGGGTGGCAGAGCGCTTTTCGAAACGGCTGGTGGACGCAGTAAATGTACGCATGAACGCCGCTTCTGATAAGTTCCAGAGGGATATAAATTATGCCAGGGGGGCGGAGGGAGCTATCGTACAGGCGCTGCTCGCCCTCCGCAAAGAGCTGGCGTTTCTGGTTCAGGCGATGGATATTCCCGCTCTTCCAGAGGAATACAGGAAGCAGTATATACAGCTGGTGTCTGACCAGGCGAAAAATGTGCAGGCTTCCCTGGAGGATTCTGCCAGAAGGGACAGGAGCGGTAAGATGTCAAGCATTGTGAGGAACCACAGAGTGGATGTATTTTAAGGAGGGAAGAAACTATGAGTGATATTGCGGAGAGCAAAGAGCTTTTGAAGCGCTATTCCATTGCGCGCATTCCATTTATTTCAATCAATACGATTGAGCCGGGGCGGGCGCTGGACGCGCTGAAAGAGATTGCGGACGAACTGCAGCTTCCCTTTTATGCGCATACCCTGACGAAAGGCGTCTATGATATTTCGACGGACAAAGCTCTGAGTGATGATAAATCTGTCTATGGAGCGATTGATTTTATGACAGAGCAGATGAAACGGAAGCAGTATCTCACGATTGTATTGACTGAGGTGCCTGATATCAGCGCAGAAAACAGCGATTCGAAACAGATTCTGGCGCTGGTGAACCTGGCGAATGAGTCCGGGGGCGTAGTCATCGTACTTACGAATAATGCGGTCTGGAACCAGCTGCAGCGTCAGGGAATGACGATTAAAATTGACCTTCCTGCCGAGGAAGAGATGTATTCCATTATCAAAGAGTACATTGACGATTATAGAAATGATATTCCTATCGAGTGGGATGATACTGATATTCGGGAAGCTGCTTCGGCACTTTCCGGGGTAACGCGGATTGAGGCGGAAAATGTGATAGCGGCGCTGATAGCCAACAAGTGCATCCGCAAATCCGATATGGATGAAATCCGGTTTGCGAAAGACCGTCTATTCTCAGATATTTCCGGACTGGAAAAAATTAATGTAGACGAGAGTGTCAAGGATGTAGGAGGGCTGGAAGGGCTGCGGAAATGGCTGGATGAGAAGAAAGAGCTTCTCAAGCCCAGAAAGCGGGATGAGCTGCGCGCAAAAGGGCTGCAGCCGCCCAGGGGAATCTTACTGGTGGGGGTTCCAGGATGCGGGAAATCTCTTTCTGCAAAATCTATTTCCGCAAACTGGAAGCTTCCGCTCTACCGTCTGGACTTTGCAACGGTGCAGGGCAGCTATGTGGGGCAGTCTGAACAGCAGCTAAAGGACGCGCTTACTACGGCAGAAAATGTTTCCCCCTGTATTCTCTGGATAGACGAAATTGAAAAGGGATTATCCGGGGCGGCGGGCGGCTCTGGTGACGGCGGTGTGTCCACGAGGATGGTGGGGCAATTCCTTTTCTGGATGCAGGAATGCAGGAAGCAGGTTTTTGTAGTAGCTACGGCGAATGACGTCTCGATGCTGCCCTCAGAGCTGCTGCGCCGGGGACGATTTGACGAGCTGTTTTTCGTGGATTTGCCGACAGCAGACGAGCGGAGAGATATTTTGTCATTGTATATGAGAAAATATCTCGGACTTGAGTTTTGCGGGGAGTTCGCAGATAGGATTGTGCAGATAAGCGAAGGATTTACCGGGGCTGATTTGGAGTCAACAGTCCGTGACCTGTCCTACCGGACAATCGCAAATGAAAGCTTTGTGCTGAATGCAGAAAATATGATTACAGCGTTTAACAATGTTGTGCCGCTCTCACAGACGAGTCCAGAGAAAATAGAATCCATCAGGAACTGGGGAAAAGAACGTGCAGTTCCTGCTTCCGGCAAGCCTATCGGTGGGGAAGAGCTGGCTCAGAAGAAGAGCGGTCCAAAGACAAGGAAGGTTCTGGTCTGAAAGTACCTGGCAGGCGCGGCGGCATCGCAAAGGTTCCACTGCGCCTGCCGTTTTTAAAGCTTTGGGAAGGAGAAAAGGATGTATTTAATTGCTGCAGTATTGTTTCTGATTGGAGGGGGAATGGTTTTTGCCGGGGTTCTCGAGAGGGCAGGAGGCGGCAGTCGGGGCGGTGATTGCGGCAGTGTCATTTTCCACAAGCCGCACCGCCGGGATATGGGATGGAGTAAGAAATGTGCTGGGGAGTTCTAAAGGGAAGTGTACAATCACGGACTTAACAAAAAAGAAAAAATAAAATCAAGGATAGGCAAGGAGAAGAGAATGAGAAATGCAGTAAAAGTGATGATGGTTTTGATGTGTGCAGCGTTGATAACAGGCTGCCAGGGTAAAGTTGAGAGTGAACCGATAATAAATACAATATCAGAAACAGATACAGCACAAGAGACAAATACAGCGTCAGTAACGAATACGAGCTCAGAAATAAGTACGATACCCGTAACAAATACGATGGGAGAAATCTGTGCGCTGCAAAAGCTTCCGGAATATACCCCGGTAAACCCTGAGAGCGTGGAAGAGAGCGCACAGTCAGACTTTATTTATGAAAAAGCGGACGATCCGGATACGGTCATTATTACAGGGTATAAAGGTAATGGCGGAGAGGTAAAGATTCCGGAAACTCTGGGAGGCTCGAAATATTTTTATATAGGTGAAGATGCTTTCCGTGGAAATGAGAATATCACGTACCTCTATATACCAGACAACGGCGGGGCGATTGGAAGATTTGCGTTTGCTGAATGCACTGGCTTAGAAGAGGTACGCCTGACTGCAAATTTTGAATTGGAAGGAAAAGGCTGGGGGGTATTTCAAGGCTGTACCAGTTTAAGAAGAGTTGAATTTGGCGAGACTTTGGGCAAGAACCCTTTTATAGGGAAAAGCGCCTTTGAAGGGTGTGCGTCTCTTACGGAGGTGGTATTTCCTTCCAAATTGGAGAAGATAGATGACAGAGCGTTCTTTTTCTGTATGCATTTAG
This sequence comes from Lachnospiraceae bacterium 46-15, assembly GCA_041223665.1. GTDB lineage: Bacteria > Bacillota > Clostridia > Lachnospirales > Lachnospiraceae > Hominisplanchenecus_A. The sequence continues at coordinate 28,153 of JBCLQO010000023.1, read as the reverse complement.
AGAGGGCAGACCTGTCGAATACGGAGCTGGACTATATTGGAGAGGAAGCATTTGGAGACTGTCTGAGTCTCCAAGCGGTGTCGATTCCGGCAATGCTCCAGGGAGTTGGCGATATGTGGAAGGGAATTCGCTGTAATACCTTTTTGAATTGTACTTCACTGTCTGATTTTCAGATTGCGTCTGGAAATACTTATTATGAGGTGGAGGATGGTATTTTATATGTGGACAATATGGCATTTCTCAGGCTGCAGGGATATGAGAAAAAGGATGTGGTGATACGAAAAGGGACGACAGAGATTTGCACGGGCTCTTTTTCATATGATGAAAGACTTACTTCTGTTGAGATTCCGGACAGCGTTACAGAAATCGGGAGCAGTGCGTTTGCAAATTGTGTAAATCTGAAACAGGTAAAACTTGGGAACCATGTGGAGGTTATCGGGCAGTCTGCATTTGAGAACTGTAAATCATTGGAGGAAATTACTTTGCCAAGTTCTCTGGAAAGAATTAATGGAGTTGCGTTTTTCTGGTGTACATCACTAAAGAAGGTACAGGTGCCGGACGATATACAATGCGTTGATTTTGATTCTGAATATGAGTTTTCCAACTCTGAACAGGCAGTGATTACTTATCGTGGGAAAGAGTATACTTGTAAACAGATTGGGGATCTGAATAGTGCAATATATGAAGCGCAGCATGCACAGGAGTAAGTAATAATATAAAGAAATTAAGAAAAGCTTTTATGAATTGAGTGAGGAGGAAACACTAAGATGAAGAAAATAATGTTTTCATTTTTAATTGTGCTGGCGGTGGTTTGCTTTTTTGGCATGAATACGAAAACAATATATGCAGACCAGAATTATGTTTACCAATATAAGAAAGTGAAGATTAAAAAAGAAGGATTTTATTATTTATCAAATAAGGATAAGTCCAAAAAGGCGAATACAAATATTTATATGACGAAAAAGAAGAGTAGTAAAGAAAAGTACATCCTTCCATTTCCGACCAACAATGCGATGGGAATTCCAAGAGGCGGGCGTGTGCTCGTGTATTTAAAAAAGGGCGTGTACTACATTGCGCAGGAATTGGGGGAATATGACATCAGTGATAAGAAGATGCATTTCAATAAGAAAACAACACTGAAATACGCCGGAAAGAATGCGGATATCATAAAAGAGAATTCCTATTTCAGCGTTGCGGGGGATATTAAAAATAAGACTGTGTATTTAAAGCTTAAAGCAGCTAAAAGCGGGGTGATTGAGGTTTCCGATAAAAATGTGACACTGTGTGACGCCAGGAAGAAAGAACTCAGCAGAAAATCAAAAGGAGAAGACGACAGATTCGGAATCCAGAAAGGGAACACGTACTATCTGAAGCTTACTAATATGAAAAGAAGTACAGAGATAAAGTATGAATACTGGAATTCTTATGGATATGAACACAATTTTGACAACGTTATTTACGGAAAGAGTAAAGGGAATGCCGTGAGTTTAAATAGTTTTTATTCCGAAGGTTCGGCGTGGGTGCGCGGGCTGGTAGGACTGCATGGCGCGGAAGAGCACTGGTATGTCTATGAAAATCAGGGAAGCGAGGGGACAACGGAAATTTCGTATAAAATTATGGACTTGTGCGGAAAACAGAAAGACGGGGTGGAAATCCATGTCTACGACCCGCAGGGAAGAGAAGCGGTGCGTGAAGGCGAGGAGTGGAAACGGATATATTACCCGGTTGAATTGAAAACCGGGGAGAAAGCGTATGTACAGGTGAAAGCGAAGGCGGGAAGTCCGGCTATGTATGATTTGAATGTGCATTAGGATGGAAAGATAGCAGTTAAGTTATAAATATTCAGGAAGATTATGAGAGACAAGGAGGCAGGAATAAAAATGCCGAGACCAATATTAAGAACACCCCGGCAGTCCCAGACGCAGACAAACAGCATCTTGAGCGCTGTGAATAATAATCAACATCAAAATCAGCAGCAACAGCAAATGGACAAGATGAAGCTGGACAGACTTCTGCGGCAGCCGCGCTCTAAGGAATATATGGAAACTATACATAAGCTGGACGCCGGAGGGCATGTACATAATCAGGAGAAAGTAAATGAAATTATCAATACCATTAAAAACGAATTGCCGGAGGTGGATTTGTCAGGACTCTTGTTAGGATGTGTTTCTATTTGCTATCTGGGGCATCCGTATGAGGTGCATACGCTTGATTTGACGAATGGAATTATTGAGCATTATCAGGAAGGGCAGCCGCTTCCCGATGGACTGGAAAAGGCCAGAGGAATTGCCATGCGTGGAGGATATGCTTTTATTGAGGTTTATGCGGATTGCTGCAGGGCAGTGAGTGCGAATGGGACAGTGTCGGTAATTTCATGCTGATTTTAAAGAGAGGAAAAATCATAAAAAATTTGATAAAAAATGAATATACCCTTTTAGAAAATACATTGCAGAACAGAATTAACATTTTAGGCAAATGAAATAAGAAGGGAGAACAATCATGAAGTGTATGAGGTGTGGGTGTGAACTGCCGTCCGGCGCCGCCTTTTGTGGTGAATGTGGAGCAAGAGCAGCAGTTTCGGAAAATGGTGCAAGTCCGCAAAATACTTCCTGGTCAGGCGCACCCGGAATATATGGGGGAATGCCGGACGCACCGCAGAAGAAATCTATGCCGGATGTGTATAAGGTACTGATTATCGTGGGAATATGCGTGGCGGTGGGGATTGTGGCGTTTGCGGTTAAAACACTGTGCTTTTCTGAGACGGAGGGCAAGGGGAAAACGCCGGGACGTACTTATGCGGAAACGGATAAAGCAGGACTTGCAGAAACGGAAAGCGCTAAGATGACTGAGGGAGCAGATGAAAAAAGCGGCGATGAGCAGGAGGGTGTGCCGGAAGTATTACAGAAGCAGGTTGCGGCGATAAATGAACGTTACAATGAAATAGAGAAAGCTGTTTCATCAGGAAGCTGTGAAAAGATTTATATGGAAAGCGGGATTATGGCTTATTATGATGGGGAAGAGCTGAAGGCTGTGAAGGCTTGGGAAGATATAGACGGCGTTTCATATGACTGTTCTTATTATTACGAGGACGGGGAATTATTCTATGCATATTATGTGGGAGAGGATGAGTATAAATTTTATTTTCGGGGAGACAGGCTTATTCAGGAGGATCGTATTCATACGAGAGTTATAGAAAGCAGCAATGGGCAGGAAACAGAAGCAGACAGTGAAGAGTCAGATGAGCCTATGGAATATGAGGATTGGGAAAAGAAGGTGCTTTCTGCCGGACGCTCATACATAATGGAGAAAGAGGAAGCTCTGCGGCTGGCTGCAGATGATGAGGGGATAGAGGAGGCTGTGTCAGAAACAGATACGGAAGGAACCGATGATGTGAAGGAAATGGATGCTGTGCAGACGAATATGTATGCTATCCAGATGGAGAATGTTGCAGAGGTTTCAGCTAGTTCTTCATTGTCTGAGTATGATATGACGCATGAACCACAGTTCCTTACGGACGGCAAGGTTAAGACGGCGTGGGTGGAAGGAGCCGCGGGACAGGGTATCGGAGAATCTGTTACGTTATATTTTGATGATGTGTACCAGGTGACAGGATTTGATATTTATGCCGGATATCATAAGAGTAAAAGCCTTTACCATAAAAATTCCCGTCCAAAAGAGATTTATGTAGAGTTTTCGGATGGCTCTGGTGAAGATTTTGTGTTGAAAGATCAATTTAAGAAACAGAATGTACAGTTGTCCCATCCTGTAAATACGGCGTATGTGGCTATCACGATTAAATCTGTCTATCCGGGCAGTAAATTTGAGGATACGGTAATCTCGGAGATAGAATTGTATTGACATAACCATTTTCATAGTGGATGTGCTGAACTATATTATATAAGGGGTCAGACGCCGGAAGGTTATGGACTGGCAGGAGGCAGAGTGTGAAAAAAGATACAGAGAATATCAGGATGCTGACAATTTGCTTTTGTGCAGGAATGGCTCTGACGCTTTCTGGGTGCAGGGCGGAGAGCGGGGAGGCTTCGGGGACAGAGGTGATTTCTGCAGCTTTGCCGAAGGCGTTAGAGACAGAGAAAGCCGAAAGCCAGGAAACACGGGAAATGGCAGAGCGGAAGCCTGGAGAAACGGAAGAGAAAGAGGCAGAAGAAAGTATAGAGCAGGATACGGATGGTGCGGAATATATTTTTCAATTGGAAGAAACCATGCGGAAAGAAAATGCAGAGACGCCGGAGAAAGATGTGTTTGTGCGTGTACAGGATTATATACCAGAGATTTTTGTTGAGCTTAGATATGCGTCGGCAGAGAATTTTACCGGGAATGTAGTTTACAGCTTTTCGGATGCGTATCTCCGATATGGAACGGTGGAAAAGCTGGCGGCCGTTTGGCAGACAGTATCCGGGGATGGGTATTCACTGAAAATCTGGGATGCGTTCCGTCCTGTTGCCGCACAGTTTAAGCTGTGGGAGATATGTCCAAACGCCGCGTATGTTGCAAATCCGAATACGGGCTATTCGTCCCACAGCCGGGGAGATACGGTTGACATTACATTGGTTTATCAGGACGGCACGGAGGTTGAGATGCCTACGGGGTTTGATGATTTTTCTACACAGGCAGACAGGGATTACAGTGATTGTGCAAAGGGCGTGGCAGAGAATGCCAGATACTTGGAGAGAGTTATGGAGGAAAATGGATTCGAACCATATTTTGGAGAATGGTGGCATTTTTCTGACACAGATAGCTATGCGGTGGAAGAGGAATTTATGCCGCAGGCAGACTGTGAGGAATAAAAAGTATACAGTTTCAGGAGAAGGGAGGTGAGAGTTATGTTTTGTCATTTTTGCGGGAAGCAGATTCCGGATGGCGACAGGTTCTGCCAGCATTGCGGGAGCCCGGTACAGCAGATGAACGGCGGGAATCCGCGGCAAGGTTATGGTGCAGTCCAGAATGCCGGAAACCAAAGCGGAGCAGGCAGCGGTGCAGGATACGGAGGAGCAGGCCAGGGCAATATGGGCTATGGCAATGCAGGATACGGCAGTACAGGATACAGCGCAGCGGGTTACAATATTCCGGAATACAGAAATTCCGGCTATGGACATCCGGGCAGCATGGGACGTGCAGCACACCAGGCAGCCAGGACACGTCTAATAGCGGTTGGCGCAGCGGCTTTATGTGTGATAGCAGTTATGGTTTTTGTGCTGTTCTTTAAGTCAGACAAGCCGGAAGATACTGTAGCGCAGATGGAAAAAGCGCTGAATAACATGGATATAGATGCTTTGATAGACTGCTTTGATAAACAGACACAGGATATGTATTCCGGGGCGCTTGGAGTGGGGAGCCAGCTTACAGGGGCGAATTTGGGCGCATGGTCAGATTTAGCCAACGGGCTTGGCGGCTTTATGGCGGGCGCGGGCCTTACGCCGGAATATGAGCTGGAGATTACGGATATACAGTATGAGGGTTCAGATACCTGTGCAGTCTATGTGAATTTTCATATGTCTTATCAGGGTGAGGAAAGTACAGATGAAATTGTACTGCCTATGACGAAGGATGGGCGAAAATGGGCAGTGAGCGCGGCAGCGCTTCAGGATATTTTATAGCGCTGTGTGGAGGAATGAAAGGAGAAAAAGAATGGCTAAATTTTGTATATATTGCGGAAGGGCGTTAGAAGAGGGGGAAGTCTGCTCATGCCAGGTAAATGCGGAAGGTATGCAGCAACAGGGAAACATACAGCAGGGACAAGGCCAGCCGGAAACAAACGGCTATTATCCACAGGGTCAGCCAGCGATGAATGATTATTACCAGCAAGGCCAGTCGGGAGGGAATAGCTATTACCAGCAGAATCAGCCGGGGGCGGACGGCTATTACCAGCAAGGCCAGCCAGGAGGGAATAGCTATTACCAGCAGAATCAGCCGGGGGCAGACGGCTATTACCAGCAAGGCCAGCCAGGAGGAAATAGTTATTATTCGCAGGGTCAGCCAGGAGGAAGCGGTTATTACCAGCAGGGCCAGCCGGGAGGGAATGGCTATTATGCGCCGGGACACAGACCGGAAATGGACTGGATGAATGATAAAGCGAAACGCCTGGCTTCCGGGGCAAAAAACATGTTTGCAGAAATACTTCCTGTGCTCAAAGCGCCGATTACCAGGGGCAGGGAGCTTATGGACAGTGGGAACAGTGCAGTGGGGATTGAGTTTATTGTTACAAAAGCAATAGTAGCAATAGTCATGCTTCTGATAATGGTTATGAAAGTTAAGAGTATGATGGGAGATTATGCAGAGTATGTGGATATCCCGTATTTTGGACTTATCTTTGCTGTTATTGTCTTAACGGCGGGAATGGATTTTCTGGAAGCCGTTATCATGCATTTGCTTACAATGGCATTTCGGGGAACTACCAGTATCAGCAGAATGCTTTCATTGACGGGGGTGAGGGCATTGTATCATTCTATCGGTTTGATAGTTTTCGGGCTGTTTGCGTTAGTCAGCGTGCATGTGTCCATGGTTATTGGGCTAATTATGATATTATTTTTTGCATATCTGGAGCATCATCTGTATGTTGCAGGGGTAGCGTGCAGTGAGGATAGGAAGCTGTATGCATTTCTTCTGGAAAAAATATGTTTTTTCATTGTCACGATACTTGTATTTATGATGTTTGGAGAAGTTATTTCGAAGATGCCAATGCCTTATAGATTTTAGTATCGGTGTTAAAGGAGGAGAAAATGGGACAGGTATGCAGGAAATGTGGACAGCCTCTGGAGGATGGGGCAAAGTTCTGTGGATCGTGCGGTGAACCGGCATTTTCCGGCGGTGGAACTGTGCAGAATCAAGGAGGGATGTTAGGAAATCAGGGAGCTCCAGGCGGTGGACAGCCGGGGAACATGGCAGGAAACCGGGGGATTTCAAGCGGCGGACAGCCAGGAAGTCAGCGTATTCCAGACGGCAGTCAGCCGGGAGCGCCATGGAATTCAAGCGGCGGCCAGTCAGACGGATACTGGAGCTCAGGCAGTGTCCAGACAGGGGAACCGTGGAGGCAGTCCCCACAGTATGGCAGCCAGGATAGAGGAGACAATACAAAAGTAGTGATGCTGGCCATTGGATGTGCGGCGGTACTTATCGTGGCGGCTGTAATCGTCTTTCTTTTTAAAGACAGTATGTTTCGTGGGGAGGAAAGGCAGAAATTTCCTGTGGCGCAGGGGACGGAAGCAATCAGCGAGGGCAGCAGTACAGCAGAGGAAACGGAGACAGAGACGGAAGAGGATACAGAAAGTAAAGAAATCGAAGCAGACCTTGATGGGGTACATAACAGAAGTAGTATCATTTCCGGGAAGCTTTATTATACAGACAGTACGGAGACGCCTTTTGTGATTCTTGAAGCGCCGTTTTCTGTGTATGCAAATAGTACATCAGGCGAGCAGGTATTTTTTGAAGCTGTTTCGGATATTTATTTTGGGGAATACGGAAGCTTTACCAGTGAAGAACTGCTGCGGTACGATGGCGCAGAAGTGGATGTTTCAGGTTCCATATGGGCAGAAGACGGCAAGGTGTTCATAGACGTCCAGAAGCTTTACGGGGAACCGAAGGAGACAGAAACGGAAGAAAAGACTGCGGATTATATTATACCGGACAGTGATTCGAAAATGCTGACAGACGCGGATGTTGCGGGGCTGAGCCTGAAAGAAATCAATTATGCGAAAAATGAAATCTATGCCCGTCACGGGAGAAGGTTTGATTCCAAAGAGCTGCAGAACTATTTTAACAGTAAGGAATGGTATGACGGAAGAATCAGTCCGGCAGACTTTTCGGAGCGTGTGTTTAACCGTTATGAGAAGAAAAACTCTGAATTCCTGGCAAGAAAGGAAGAGTCTATGCAGAGGGGCGGTTATAAACTGGATCAGTAGGTGGAAATTGTCATGAGATGTTTAAAGTGTGGGAATGGAATGATGTACCGGATGATATTATCGCGGTGGTTCCGTATTATCACGGGAAAATTGGGTACATTGTGGAATATGAGGAGGAGTAGCTTTAATTAGGAAAGAAAAGGTTCTTCGGGGTACAGCCGTTGGCGGCGTAAACGAAAAGGCAGTTTAGAGATTCAGCTAAACTGCTTTTTCGCTTATACCATTTACGGTTTCCGTTCTAATTTACAAATCATTCAGGAGAAAAATAAATATTTGTGAAAATGATGATATAATGGTAAAATACTTTATAGAAAGGCGAAAGCAAAGGCATGTAAAATCATATTGCCAAGTTCTGGGAAAATTGAAAAAAGCTTCATAATGGAAGAATAGAATACTTTAAGAAGGGAGAATTTGAATGAAGTGTGCAAATTGCGGAAGTGAGCTGCCGGAAGGCGCTGCATTTTGTGGTGAATGCGGGACGAAGGTGATGATTCCGGAGAATGGTATGCCGTCAGATAGTTTCAGGGAGGATATAGAGGAACTATCAGATGCGGCGCCGAAAAAACCGCTGCCGCGTGTATATAAGGCGTTAATTGCCGCAGCAATATGTGTGGCAGTAGGGATAGTGGTATTTGCAGTCAGGCTGCTGTATTTTTCTGATTCAGATAAGGTGGGAAAAGTATCGGAGAGCACATATAAGGAAACGGATAAAACAGGCATTACAGATACGGAAGATTCTGAGGCGGCAGATGAAAAGAACAGTGATGGACAGAAAGCGCCGCGCCAGGTTTCGGAGATAGATAAGCGCTATCAGGAAATGAAAGAGGCAGTCTCGTCAGGTTTGTATGAACAGATTACTTTTGGAGATGGGATTGCGGCTTATTATGATGATGGAGAACTGAGACTGACGGGGGTCTCAGAGGATGTAGACGGTGTTTTGTATGATTGCTTTTACTATTATGAGGACGAGCAGCTGTTCTACGCGCATTATGCAGGAGAGGATGAGTACAAATTTTATTTTGAAGGGGACAAGCTTATCTGGCAGAGCCATATCACCGATACGGGAACAGTAGAGAGCAGTGACGGGCAGGATGCAGATAAGGCGGATGAGTATGCCAAAAGAGGAAAGGAGGTGCTTTCGGCAGGACGTTCGTATATGATAGATAAAAGGGTTGCCCTGCGTCTGGCTGCCAGTGCGGGAGGAACGGATGCCGCGCCGGGGATAAGCACCAGAGGGGCGGATGGTGTGCCAGAGACGGATATCGGAGATATGGGTTCCGTGCCGGAAACGGACGTAGGAGACACGGCTTCCACGTGGGAAACAGACAGCGGAAATACGGATTCTATGCCGGAAACGGATGCTGTACCGGAGACAACAGGGATAGAAACATACCTGCCTGGCATCCGCATGGAGGATGTTACGGAGGTTTCTGCCAGTTCTTCACTGTTTGAAAATAATATGGCATATGAGGCAGAGCTTATTACAGATGGCGAAGCCAAGACAGCATGGATAGAAGGGGCGTCAGGGCAGGGCGTTGGGGAATCTGTAACACTGTATTTTAATAGTACTTACAAAGTGACAGGGTTTAACATTCATGCAGGATATCATGAGAGCAAGAGTGCTTATCGTAAATATTCCCGCCCGAAGAAGATTTATGTGGAATTTTCTGATGGTTCTGGGGAAACTTTTGTGCTGAAAGATAAGTTTAAGGAGCAGGATATACAGCTGCCTCATTCTGTGGATACGGAATATGTGACGATTACGGTAGAATCTGTTTATCCGGGCAGCGAGTTTGATAATATGGCAATCTCAGAGATAGCGCTGTATTGATGAATGGGACGGTTAATGGCAATTTTAAAAGCATAAAATACCTTGACAAATACAGTATAAAAGCTTATAAATAGACGTAGGGCTCTGTGGCAGGTGAAGCGTACAGAGTTCGGAACCTGGAAGTTTTGTATTGAACAAAATAGGACGAAAAGAGAAATCAGAGGAGGATTATTCCATGAATAGGACAGAATTAATTGCAGCGATGGTGGAGAAAACAGAATTATCAAAGAAAGACGCAGAGAAGGCGCTCAAGGCTTTTACAGATGTAGTCGCTGAGGAGCTGAAGAAAGGCGAGAAGATTCAGCTGGTTGGTTTTGGAACCTTTGAGGTATCTGAAAGAGCTGCAAGAGAGGGAAGAAACCCGAGAAGCGGCGAGACGATGACGATTGCTGCATCCAAGTCCCCCAAATTCAAAGCAGGAAAAGCTTTAAAGGATTTAGTGAACGAGCAGTAAGACTGGAACAGCGGGAGAACGGAGCTGCCTCAGACCGAACGACAGGTGTGGGACGGCTCCTTTTTGATAGAATACGGTTTTTAAACCGGAATATGCATCAACCGATGATTTTTTATAAAGGAGAATGAGATGAGACTTGATAAATTTCTGAAAGTGTCCCGCCTGATTAAGCGCAGGACAGTAGCAAATGAAGCCTGCGATGCAGGCCGTGTATTTTTGAATGAGAAGCCCGCCAAAGCTTCAGCGGCGGTAAAGGAAGGCGATATCCTGGAAATACACTTCGGCACGAAGAGCGTGCGGGTAGAAATCCTGGATGTACAGGAGACAGTGAAAAAGGACGAGGCAAAAGAACTTTACCGATATCTGTAACATAATTTCAGGCATCCCCTAATATATTTTAGAAAGACAGAAACAGGGCAGCAAGGAGGGGACATGGAAGAAAAGCAGACACAAGGGACGCATAAGGTAACGCTTTCCGGAAGGCACAGCGGGACAATTACAGGAGTATCCGATGTGCTCTCCTTTGATGAGCGGGAAATCCTTCTGGAGACGGGAATGGGAATGCTGACGGTGAAGGGCAGGGAGCTGCATATCAGCCGTCTGACGCTGGAAAAAGGCGAGGTTGATATTGACGGCATGGTTGACAGCCTGCTATATTCTGACAGCCGGAGCCAGAAAAAAGAAAATATGCTTGGGAGGCTGTTCAAATAGCATATGAGCCTGGTAATTCAGAATGAAATCTTTTTCTTCCTGGTCTGCACAGCGGCTGGGGTGCTGCTAATGTTTGGATATGATTTGCTGCGGGCAGTGCGCCGGGTGTTTATCCATGGGGAGCTGCTGGTTGCCGCAGAAGATTTTTTGTACTGTACGGCGGCAGGAATCATAGCGTTTATGGTGATTTTTATGAGGAACAGCGGGATTGTGCGGGGATTTTCCCTGTGTGCCATGCTGTTGGGGATGATGTTGTATCATATGAGTGCCAGCCGCTTTGTTTTGCGGGGGGTATCCGGGGTTTTACGACTGTTTACGACAATTTTCAACAAAACAGTCGGATTCCTGTTTCGCCCGTTGGCGCTTTTTACTAAAAAAGTCTATAAAAAAACCCGAAAAGCATTGAAAAAGAGGATAAAAGGGGTTAAAATGACACTAGCTAAAAAAAGGGGAAGCAATTAGTAAGGAAGGTCATTTTATGAAAAAGAGAAAAGAAGGCAGAAGATGGGGCAACCGCAGTGCCATCCTGTGTATTACCATGGTTGTCGCCCTCCTGCTTGTGAACCTCGCTGTCCAGAGTCATGCGCTGAGGGAGAAGAATGCAGCATATGCAGAGCAGGAGGCCAGGCTGGAAAAGCAGCTCGCGGCTGAGCAGAAGCGCACCGAGGAGATTAATGGGCTGGAGGAATATATGAAGACAGATGAGTATATTGAGAAAGTTGCCAGGGACAAGCTGGGGCTGATATACCCGGATGAGATATTGATTAAGCCGGAGAATTGATAAATAGAGAAACAGGGAGAGTGCTGCCGCGCTGCCGTTCCAGACGGCGCGGCGGCGCTTTTTGTCGAGAAATTTTTTAGAATTGTTATACTGTTTTGACAAAAAACACCTGACCATTTCCGTATACTGCTTTTTGTGGGAGGGTACGGAAAATGGGTGAATTTGTAATTGCAGTTCTGATTGTAAGCGTGTTATGGGTAATGTGGGACGTGATTAAGCTGATATTAGGAGAACGCTACAGAGAAGAACAGATTTTAGAGTCGTGCGAGCCGGGGCGAGAGAAGATGGAGCGGTATGCAGAGTCCTTCCGGCAGCTTGCAGGGACGTTTCGGAACATGCCCAGCAGGAAGGAAAAGTTCTCAGAAGAGGATATCGAAGAGATTTTCGGAGAGGTACAGAGGAAAGTGTGTAGTTTCTGTCCTGGATGGGAGCATTGTTGGGAGAAAAACTGTGCAAGGACGTACAGGGAGGCTTATGGGCTTCTGCAGGAGATAGAGGAAGAAGGCACAGGAGAGCAGGCGCCTTTTCTGGAAATCTGCTCTTGTGGGACAAGCTTTCTGGCGGCTATGAAGGAAAGTTTTCGGGTGGCGAAGCTGAACCTGATGTGGAGCAACCGCCTGCTGGAGAACCGGGAGGCCGTGGCGGAGCAGCTTTATGGAACCGCCGGGATTATGGAGGCGGCAGCAAGCCTTACTTATGAAGTGCGTCCTGTGGACGCAGGGCTGGAGAAGCAGATGGATATCAAGCTAAGGATGCACGGTATCGTGATGCGGGAAATGTGGGATGCCAGGAAAGATGCGGACAGGCTGGAACTGTTTATCACCATGCGTTCTTCCCGGAAGGGACGTTGCATTTCTACCCGGGAAATTGCAGGCGTGGTTTCTGAGGTGTGCAGCCGGAAGATGGTTCCGGAGAAAGACAGCCGATCTATTATTAATCATGAGTACAGCACAGTGTTATTCCTGGCGGAGCCGGAGTATATTATGCTGAATGGGGTGGCAAGGGTTACAAAGGACGGAGAGATGGTGTCAGGGGACAGTTTTTCCATGTTCCGGAGGGAAAATGGGCAGATGATTATGAGCCTGTCAGACGGGATGGGTTCGGGAACCTGCGCCTGCAGGGAGAGCGAGACGGTTATTGAGCTTTTGGAGCAGTTTCTCCATGCGGGCTTTTCCAAGGAGACGGCGGTTCATATGATACATTCCACAATGATGCTGCAGAACAGCAACCAGATGTTTTCTACGGTGGATTTGTGCATGGTGGATTTGTATACCGGGGAATGCGAAATGATGAAAATCGGGGCGTCCACCACGTTTCTGAAACGGAAAGACTGGGTGGAATCTGTTTCATCTACCAGCCTGCCTATTGGTTTTCTGCAGAAGCTGGATTATGAGAGTGCAAAAAAGAAGCTGGAGCCTGGGGATTTTGTGATTATGGTGTCGGATGGCGTGCTGGATGCGCTGCCCCACCGGAAAGCGGAAGAGATTATACAGGATATTATTTTGGAGCAGGATACGAGAAATGCCCAGGAGATGGCAAGGGAAATCCTGACCAGGGTGCTGCTTTACCAGGAATGCTGTGCGAAAGATGATATGACTGTGCTGGTGGGAGGGCTGTGGCGGAACTGAAAGCCGCAATTTTTGTGCTTGCAATTTCGTGCCTGCTTTTATATAGTATTTCTAAAAGGTTACGGGCGGATATGGAAAATGGAAGAAAAAGTATTTATATATATCAGGAAACACCAGATGATTCAGGAAGGTGACTGCGTTGTGGCAGGCATATCGGGAGGCGCAGATTCGGTATGCCTGCTTTTTCTGTTGGAGGCTCTGCGGGAGCGTTTGGGATTTTCGCTGGAGGCAGTACATGTAGAGCATGGCATCCGGGGAGAGGAAAGCCTTGCGGATGCCAGGTTTACAGAGCAGCTTTGCCGTGGAAGGGGGATTCCTTTTCATTTATATACCTGTGATGTGCCGCAGAGGGCGGCGGAAGAGAAGCTTAGTATGGAAGAAGCAGCGAGAAAATGCCGTTATGAAGCATTTGAGGAGGTATGCGCCGGAAAACGGCAGGCAAAGATTGCGGTGGCCCATAACCGCGACGACCAGGCAGAGACAATTCTCTGGAATCTGGCACGCGGTTCGGGGCTTCGGGGGATGTGTGGGATGCGTCCGGTGAACGGAAAAGTCATCCGGCCTCTGCTGGGGATTTCCCGGGAAGAAATCGAGGGGTATCTGCAGAAGCAGGGGCAGGGATTCTGTACGGATAGTACGAATCTGTCGGACGGTTATACAAGGAACAGGCTGCGCAGGAATATCCTTCCGGGGCTGGAGGCCGGCGTAAACCGGCAGGCGCGGATGCATATCGCACAGGCAGGCGAGAGACTTCGGAGGGCGCAGGAGTATCTGGAAGGCTTGGCTGCGCGGCGGGCAGATGAAATTTCAGAGTATTGCGGGGAGGAACTCAGGGTTTCAGCAAAGGATTTCTGCCGGGAAGAGGAAGTGATGCAGGAATATATGCTACGCATCTGGCTGGACAGGCTGGGAGCGGGGATGAAAGATGTAGGGGCTGTCCATTTGGAAGAAATCAAACGGCTGGCATCCGGCCAGCCGGGACGGCGGCTTGAGCTTCCGGGGGGACGGCGCGTCCGGCGCACGGGCGGTTATCTGGCGTTTGACATGGAAAAAGAGGCGGAGGAATGCCGGGAGGAAGCGCCGCTTGCGGTGCCTGGGGAGTCCAGATGGGGGAAATACCGCATCACTGCCAGCCTGGAGCCGAATAAAAATCAAAATATTCCAGAAAAAAAGTATACGAAATGGCTGGATTATGATACAATAAAAAATACGATTCAATTGCGGAGCCGTAAAAGCGGTGACTATTTTATCGCGGACGGCGGGCACAGGAAACTAAAAAAGTACTTTATAGATGAGAAAGTTTTGAGAGAGGACAGAAACAAGGTGCTTCTCCTGGCAGATGGGAGCCATATCCTCTGGGTTGTGGGATTTAGGATTAGCGAAATGTGCAAAGTGACAGAACATACGAAAACAATTTTAAAAATACATATTATGGAGGAAGAGGATTATGGAAGATAACATCCGCATATTATTACCTGAACAGGAAGTCAATGAGAGGATTGCCGAGCTTGGACGGCAGATCAGCGAGGATTATGCAGGAAAGAGCGTACACCTGATATGCATATTGAAAGGCAGCGTGTTCTTTACGTGTGAGCTGGCGAAGCGCATTACGGTTCCGGTGTCCATAGACTTTATGTCTGTGAGCAGCTACGGGGCAGGCACGGAATCCAGCGGTGTGGTGAAGATTAAGAAGGACTTGGATGAACCGCTGGAGGACAGGGATGTCATAGTAGTAGAAGATATTATTGATTCCGGAAGGACCCTGAGCTATCTGGTAAAGGAGCTGGGGGAGAGAAAGCCTGCCAGCATCCGCCTGTGTACGCTTCTGGATAAACCGGAGCGCCGGGTAACGGATGTGAAAGTGGACTATGTAGGGTTTAATATTCCCGATGAATTTGTCGTAGGGTATGGGCTGGACTATGCCCAGAAGTACAGGAATCTTCCGTATATCGGAGTTGTAGAAGTGTAGCCGCCGGAGAGGGAAGGCTGCAGAAATGTCAGAAAGGGGACTTGTAAATTGAGAAGTACATCAAAAGGAGCGGGGTTCTATCTTTTGATACTGGCAGCGGTATTGTTGTTTGTGTTTGTTTTCAGAAATGGATTTGAGACACAGGAGAGATATACATACGGCCAGTTTCAGAAGGCAGTAGAAGATAAGCAGCTTGCGCGGGTGGATATCCATCCGAATGAGCAGGTTCCGACAGGGCAGCTTCTGCTGTATTTTGCAGACGGGTCGGATATGCAGAAATTGAATGTGGCAGATGTGAAGGAAGTTCAGGAGCTGCTGATGAAAAACGGCATACCCAATTATATGCACGGGATTGAGCGTGAGAGCATATTCCTGAGTACGATTCTGCCTATCCTGCTGATGTCTGTAGTGTTCATGGTGCTGATGGCGCTTATGAACCGACAGTCAAACGGCGGGAATAGTAAGATGATGAATTTTGGGAGAAGCCGTGCAGTGAAAATCATGCCGGATGAGAAAGGCGTTACCTTTAAAAGCGTAGCAGGACTGGTAGAAGAGAAGGAAGAGCTGGAGGAAATCGTGGATTTCCTGAAGTCTCCGAAAAAATATCTCCAGGTGGGCGCCAGGATTCCGAAAGGGATTCTGCTGGTAGGCCCTCCGGGAACCGGAAAGACGCTGCTGGGAAAGGCAGTGGCTGGGGAGGCGGGAGTCCCGTTTTTCAGTATTTCAGGTTCGGACTTTGTAGAAATGTTTGTGGGCGTGGGCGCGTCCCGCGTCAGGGATTTGTTTGCAGACGCCAAGAAGAATGCGCCGTGCATCGTGTTTATTGATGAGATTGACGCGGTGGCCAGGCGGCGCGGTACCGGGATGGGCGGCGGCCATGACGAGAGGGAGCAGACGCTGAACCAGATGCTGGTAGAGATGGACGGCTTTGGCGTGAATGAGGGAATCATCGTAATGGCGGCTACGAACCGGGTAGATATCCTGGATCCAGCTATCATGCGTCCGGGACGTTTTGACCGTAAGGTTAGTGTCGGAAAGCCGGATGTGAAAGGGAGGAAGGAAATCCTTCAGGTTCATGTGGCCGGAAAACCGTTGGGTGATGATGTAGATTTGGAAGAAATCGCCCGGACCACGGCGGGATTTACAGGCGCCGATCTGGAAAATCTGATGAATGAGGCGGCTATCCAGGCGGCGAAGGCAGGAAGGGCATATATTGTACAGCGTGATATACGGGAATCCTTTATAAAAGTAGGAATCGGCGCGGAGAAGAAAAGCAAGATTATCTCTGACAAGGAGAAGCGCATTACTGCGTATCATGAGGCAGGACATGCGATACTTTTTCACGTTCTTCCGGATGTGGGGCCGGTGCATACGATTTCAGTCATCCCCACCGGAATGGGAGCGGCAGGGTATACCATGCCTCTGCCGGAAAAAGACAGGATGTTCCGTACAAAGGCGCAGATGCTGCAGGATATTATCGTAGGCTTTGGCGGCAGGGTTGCGGAAGAGCTGGTGATTGGAGATGTGACGACAGGGGCTTCCCAGGACATCAAACAGTCTACGGAGATTGCCCGGGCGATGGTCACTCAGTATGGCATGTCTGATAAAGTTGGCATGATTCATTATGGAAATGACGGTGAAGAAGTGTTTATCGGACGGGATTTGGCTCACAGCAGAAGCTATGGCGAGAGTACGCAGGCGTTGATTGACAGTGAAGTGAAGCGTATCGTGGATGAGTCCTATGCAAAGGCAAAGAGCCTGATAGAGCAGCATATAGATGTGCTGCACAGCTGTGCAGAGCTTTTGATGAAGCAGGAGAAAGTTGGAAGAGAAGAGTTTGAAGCGCTGTTTGATCGGCCAGAGGCTTAAAAATGGGGGATAGCGGGCAGGACTGTGAAAGATGCACAAAAATGTCGGATGAATTTTGTAAGGTTTGTGCACACTTCTTTAGGGATGGATGCTATAATAATCATCGTAAAAACCCCCAATACATTAATAGTTTTTGCTACACCCCATAAGAGAAATACCTTCTCCAAAAAAGACGGCTTTTAAGCCGTCTTTTTTACGCGGCAGCGCAGTTTCCTGGTTTGTGGAAAAAATGTCTGGTTGTGCGGAAAGCAAAGATAGTATACAATAAGGGTATAAATGCAGATGGATAAAGGAGATACCATGAATCAAAGAATTACGGATATAGACTATTTAAAGAAATCAGAAACCTATGCGATGCAGATGCGCCCGGTGTTCCGTTCGGGAGGACTGTTTAGTGACGAGACGGAAAATTATGTAAGCCCTATGGAGCCGGAACCCGGCGACACCGTTACAATACGCTTCCGTACGGTAAAGAATAATATAGATTACGTGTACTGGATCAGCGATGCGGATAGGATACTGATGGATTATGAAAAGACAGAGGGGATTTTTGACTATTACAAGATAGAAATTACCATGGGGACAGAGATTATCCATTATTATTTTGAAGTACGAATCGGGAAAATTTACTGTTTTTACAATAAAAGAGGGGTATCCCGGAATCTTCAGGAATATTATGCATTTTCGATTGCGCCGGGCTTTAAGACGCCTCAGTGGGCGAAAGGGGCGGTTATGTACCAGATTATGGTGGACCGTTTCCGAAACGGCGATCCGACGAACACAGTGGAGGATGGGGAATATTTTTATATCGGGGACAGAGCAGTGCAGGTTAAGGACTGGAATAAATATCCCGAGGGATATATGGCTATCCGGGAATTTTACGGCGGAGACCTGCAGGGGGTGATAGATAAGCTAGACTATCTGCAGGAGCTTGGCGTGGAAGTTTTATATTTTAACCCGATTTTTGTATCGCCCTCTAACCATAAATATGATATACAGGATTACGATTATGTGGACCCTCATTATGGGAAAATCGTGAAAGACGGCGGTACGGTTCTGCCAGAGGGATGCACAGATAACAGGCAGGCAAGTAAATATATCCGCCGGGTGACGAGTAAGGAAAATCTGGAGGCCAGCAACGGTTTGTTGATTCAGCTGATTGAGGAAGCGCACAGCCGGGGCATGAAGGTGATTCTGGATGGAGTATTTAACCATTGCGGCTCTTTTAATAAGTGGCTGGACAGAGAGCGCATCTATGAAAACCAGGAGGGGTATGAGAAGGGGGCTTATGTGTCTGCGTCCAGTCCGTACCGGAGCTTTTTCAAGTTCAATAATATGCACCAGTGGCCATACAATCCATATTACGACGGCTGGTGGGGGCATGATACGCTGCCTAAGCTAAATTATGAAAAGTCAGAAGAGCTTTATCAGTATATTATGGATATTGGGAAAAAATGGGTGTCGCCTCCATTTAATGCGGACGGCTGGCGGCTGGATGTAGCGGCGGATTTAGGGTTCAGCAGTGAATATAATCACAAGTTCTGGAAAGAATTCCGCAAGGTGGTAAAGGAAGCGAATCCGAACGCCCTTATTTTGGCGGAGCATTATGGGGATGCAAGTTCCTGGCTGCGGGGCGATGAGTGGGATACGGTTATGAACTATGATGCCTTTATGGAGCCTTTGACCTGGTTTTTTACCGGAATGGAAAAGCACAGCGATGAGTACAGGGAAGATTTGCTGGGAAACCATGAGGCTTTCATCGGGGCGATGAGCCACCATATGTCAAAATTCCTTGCGCCGTCCCTGATGACGTCTATGAATGAGCTGTCCAATCATGACCATTCCCGGTTCCTGACCCGTACCAATCATAAAGTGGGGCGTGTGGATCGGCTGGGGCATGAAGCAGCAGCAGAGGGCGTAGATAAGGCCGTGATGAGAGAGGCTATTGTGATGCAGATGACGTGGCCGGGCGCGCCTACGCTGTATTACGGGGATGAGGCAGGCGTGGTGGGATTTACAGATCCGGATAACCGCAGGACGTATCCATGGGGGCAGGAGGATACGGAACTGATAGCGTTTTACCGGAAGATGATTCAGATCCATAAAGCCTATCCGTCGCTCATTCACGGTTCCCTGAAATTTCTGGAATGTCAGTGGAACAGCATCAGCTATGCCAGGTTCACTCCCTATGAACAGATTGTGGTAGTGTTTAATAATGGAAATTCGCCTATGGAAGTCTCCCTTTCGGTGTGGGAAGTGGGCGTGCAATACGGAAGTAAAATGCAGAGGATTCTGCTGAGCAGCCAGGAAGGGGTTACAACTGAGCCAGAAGAGTACGAGTGTGTGAAAGGAAAGATTAACTTAACGCTTCCGCCGCGGGCGGCAGCGGTGCTTTGGAATAAAGAAGAGCCTGTGAGTACGGAAAGATAAAAAGAAAACGATAGACATTTAGTAAAAAAGCGTTCCAAGATTCTGGGGCGCTTTTTTGTGCTCTTTACAGGAAATGAGTGAATGGTGTCCTGTAAAATAAGGTATGTGTGAAATACGTAAAAATACAAAGATATATTGACGGAAATTAGACAAAATATACAAAAAAGATGTGAAAAATTTATGAACTATGTTCATGGAATTTTACTAAAATAATGGTATAATAGTCTTAAATAAGCAGAAAAAAGTGAAAGAAGAAAAAAATAGATGAAATATTATTGCGAATATTCTAAATATACAAGAAAAATACAGGTGAAACACAATGATAATCGTTCGTTTTTAATGATTTTCTGCTTATAAAAAGACTAAATAATGCTTGAAGGGGGAGATGGAGGGAAAATTAGTAAACAAAAGTGCTTATCGTATTGCTAAAATACAGACGAAAGGAGATGAAAAGCGTATGAAGAAGGGCACATGGAAGAAAAGATGGTGGATGAGTTTTGGTATCGGCGTTTTATTTATGATGACGGGGGTTCTGGGAGCCGTGCGTGTGTCGGCGGCAGAGCCTGCAATTTATACAGTCAGCGCGCCAGAGGCAGATTTGAAGCTGGAGTTTTGGCTTTCGGAAGGTGTTCCCTATTATCGGGTACAGAGCAATGGGAAAGCGCTGGTTGAAGATGCGAAGCTGGGGCTTAGTACCTCTCTGGGGGAACTGAAAGATGGATTTACTGCAGGTGTCCCGGTCTTTGCAGAGAGCGATACATCATGGAATCCGCTGGTAGGAGAGCAGGAAACGATTCGGGATGCTTATAAAGAGATGGGAATTGTGCTGACGCACAGCAGCGGGACGGCTTTGAAATTTGTAGCACGGGCATATGATGAGGGAATCGCCTTTTGCTATGAGCTGCCGAGTACGGAAGCGTCTTACACGATTTTTGATGAGTATACGCAGTTTTCATTTCCGGCAGGTACGATGGCAAGCGTGCATGTTGCGCAGAACCAGACAGTTCCAAGGAAAATGTCAGTGGATAGTTTTCCCGGAGGCGTGATGCAGCGGCCTATGACCTTGCAGTATGACGACGGGCAGGTGATGACGATCTGTGAGGGAAATCTGGACAATTATGGTGTGATGGTATTAAAAAAGGACGACTCTAAGGCAAGAACGGTAAAGGCGGGATACACTAGCTATAAGCCGTCTCATTTGAATGAGACGAAAGGCCCTGATATTACGGTCTCAGCGGATGGGCCGGGGGCTACTCCCTGGCGTGTGCTGGTAATCGGAAGAAATGAGACGGAGCTTATGGAGCATGCTTCTATCGTGATGAACCTGAATGAAGAGCCGGATGAAGAAACGTATAAATTTTCGGAATGGCTGGAAGCGGGAAGCTGCCTGCGCGCGGCTACCGGCATGAACAATACGGCGATTAAAAAGATTGTAGACCAGGCAGAGGACAATGGTTTTAAATACGTGCTCCTGGATACAGGGTGGTACGGGCCGGAATATGATGTGAACTGCGATCCCAGGCTTGATCCGAAGAAGCTGGATCCCGATGTGCCCAGTGATAAAATTCTTCTGGATAAGTATTTTGCCACAGAGGGCGGATATGACGGACAGGGAGAGGGCGTGTTTAACACCAGAGGAAATGGATTTGACGTATACAAAGATTTGGGTACGCCGGGAGGCTTTAATACGAACGTGGACATTCCTGAGCTGTGCCAGTATGCAAATGCAAAGAATATCGGAATTATTTTGTACGTAAACGGGGTATATTTCCCGGATTCCAGCGGAAGGAATCGTTTTACTACCGACGAGCTGTTTGGATATTTTGAAAAATGGGGCGTAAAAGGCGTGAAACCGGGCTTTGTACATGTGCGGGCGCAGGATTATGAGAAATATATGGAGCATGTGATTGCAAGCGCGGCAAAGCATAAACTGGTTATGACGATTCATGATGAGTATGTGACTACCGGAATCGAGCGTACCTACCCCAATCTGATGCAGGTAGAAGGAATCCTGGGTGATGAAGGTATCGGAAAGAGCGATCCGCAGATAGGAGAGGATATTGCGACACTGTTTACCCGAACCGTTCAGGGACCGGCAGACCATACCTTCTGTTATCCGGGTAAAGGGACAAAGGCGTATGCGCTGGCATCGCCGCTGATGTTCAGGGCTGGCATGAGTGTGCTCTACTGGTATACAAATCCGGAAAGCGTACCGGAGCAGGATAAGGAGAAAATGGGTTTCTGGAAGGGGATGCCTACGAACTGGAGCAGGAGCTTGTATCTGGAAGGAAAGATGTATGAATACGCTACATTTGCCAGAAAGAGCAGAGC
This sequence comes from Lachnospiraceae bacterium 46-15, assembly GCA_041223665.1. Taxonomy (GTDB): domain Bacteria; phylum Bacillota; class Clostridia; order Lachnospirales; family Lachnospiraceae; genus Hominisplanchenecus_A. Next base: position 6,230 of record JBCLQO010000023.1, on the reverse strand, counting down.
TGGGGACTGGTATGTGGGAAGCTTATCAGCGATTGAACGTACCCTGAGCGTTCCTTTGGATTTCCTGGATGCGGACGCCTGGTATGTAGCGGACGTCTATGCGGACGGGGCGGACGCAGATGCCCGTGCGGGCTGGAACAGCGGGGCGAAGGCAAAGCAGACATTGGAAAATGAAAAATATCTGGTGAACAGAGATACTGTTCTGGAAAGAGAACTGAAATATGGCTATGGGTATGCAGTGAAACTGACAAAGGCATCCCAGGAAGATATGGGGGCATATCCCAAATATAATATTTACCGGGATAAGCTTATAGAGCGGATGAAAGAATTTCAGAAACTGGAGGAAGGGAATTATACGACAGATTCCTGGAGTATCTTTCAGGCTGCAATGGAAGCAGCCCAGGGCATTCTGGAATCAGATGAAGTTTCAGATAACCAGCTGACGGAAGCTTTGGAAAATCTGGAAAACGCAAAGGCGCAGCTGGCCTCTACAAAACAGGTGACGGAGCTTTTGGAAAAAGCAGAGAGGTATGTATACTACCGCTATACAGCAAAGAGCTGGGCAGTGTTAAATGAAGCACTGGAAGCGGCAAGGGAGCTTCTGGAGGAGGCTTTTACCCAGGCAGACCTGGATGCAGCGGCAGACAGGATAGAGAGAGCTTTTGATGGACTGATAAAGAATAAAAACGCGGCTGTCAAGGAAACGGTTTATCTGAGTGATTTGGAATACGACCAGACAAAGTCTGTCTGCGGGCCGAATAACACAAGGCCGGGAAATATCCGGAAGGATAAAAACCGTGCAGGCGGCACTTTGACCTTGAAAGTAGATGGCGTTGAGCGCCAATTTACAAAAGGCATGGGAGCGGATGCGCCCAGCGATGTGTATTTCAATCTTTCAGGACTGGGACTTGATGTGCTGGAAGCTTATGTAGGCGTAGATGCGGCAAAGAAAGATATGGGAGATATCGTATTTCGTGTATACGGAGACGGAGCGCTGCTGTATGAGAGCGCGCCGTCCGGGACGGGAGCGAATAATGCACAGTTTTTCAGTGTTCCTGTGTCAAATGTGAAAGAACTGCGGCTGGAGGCCGATATGCATGGAAGCGACCAGGGGGACTGGGCGGATTGGGCAGATGCAAAGCTTATGTCTTATGTGAATCCGAATGTCTATCTGGAAGGATTGACAGTTGACGGAGAGGCATTTGAAGGATTTCGGCCAGAGAAATTTAAATACGTATATCCGGTGAGCGAGACGGATCAGATACCGATGGTAGAAGCAGTTCCGGTGAATGGGAGTGTATACTATTCTATTGAAGATGCAGAAGATATTCCGGGAAAAACGATAGTTAAAGTCAGAAAGCGGGACGGCAGCTTCCAGGTTTATGAAATCCTGTTTGCAGAGCTGGCAGGCTCAGATTATATCAGTGATTTGCCGAATGATTTGATTGTGAAAAATACGCTATATAATAAAACGGTTTACAAGAACGTTTCTGTAAAGGGTGATAAGCTTGCTATCACAGGCGCAGATGGCAGCACGGCTATGAACTTTGATAAGGGAATCGGCATTCATGCCTGCTCGTCCACGGATTCAGACGTGGTTTACAATATAGAAGGCAGGGGATATGACAGGTTCGAAGGGTATGCGGGTATTCGTTATGCAACCCACACAGAGGAGATAAACGGCGCTTCTGTGACAGGAGTTCCGCGTTCTAAGATTAACTTTAAGATTTATGTGGATGATGAGGCGGCGCCGAGATTTGAAAGCGGTGAGATGACCTCCAGGACTCCGGCGGCCTATTACAATGTGGATGTCCGGGGAGCCAGGACGCTCCGTATTGTGGCAGACGCATGTAAGGATCAGTCGGCAGACCATGGAGCGCTGTGCGGCGCCAGGTTCTTAAGCTATAGGGATATTTACAGCATTACGGGCAGGGTGAATACTGATGACGTGTCTGTAAGCAGCCGGAAGATTCCGGTGGAACTGTATGGAGAGGACGGTAAATTGATAGACGAGACGTTGACGGACGCAGGGGGCGTATATCAGTTTGAATCGATTGTTGCAGGAAATTATTCCGTCAGGATAGCATCTGGAGAAGAAAGCACGGAGGCAGTAGTGCCCGTTACGGTGGTGTCCGAAAATATCATAAATGCAGATGTGAAGCTGACGCCTCCAGAGTTTGATGTTTCTGTGGTTCCGGTAGAGGGCGCGAATGTGCTGACAGATAAGGCTGCAGCGTCGGAGGGTGAAACGGTAACCGTTTTTGTAGTAGATATTCCGGAGGATAAAGAATTCCTGGAGGTTGAAGCAAAAGGAGTTTCCGGCAATGCACTGGAATTGACGGAAGTTCCGGATCAGCCAGAGATACGTTTCACCTTTACCATGCCGAAACAGGCTGTACAGGTGAAGGTAAGGCTGACAGAAAATGCGGCGTTCCAGGCGGCGCTGCGCGAGGCGCAGGCGGTGGATGCGAAAATACTTGCCATCGGGGATGTGACGCTTGCAAAGAAAGCAGTGATAGAGAGCGTAAGGGCAGAGTATGAAGCATTGTCCGCACGGGCGAAAGCTCAGGTAGAGCAGCTGGCACTTCTGGAGCTTTCCGAATATAAGTGGAGTATCCTGGATCTGCAGAGGCAGGCGGCAGAGGCACAGGCAGCGGCAGAGGAAGCCGAGCGTCTGGCACAGGCGGAAGCAGAAAAAGCAAAAGCAGCTGCGGAAGAAGCGGAGAGAAGGGCACAGGCTGAGGCAGAAAAGGTAAAAGCGCAGGGAGAAGAGCTGCTGGAGAAAGCCCAGAAAGAGGCCGAAGAGGAAAGGAAGAAAGACAGGGAAGCAGCAGAAGCTGAAAGAGCAAAAGCTCAAAAAGAAGCAGAGGCTGAAAGGGCAAAAGCCCAGAAAGAAGCAGAGAACCAGAGAGCCAGGGCAGAAGAACTGCTGAAACAGGCAATGGCGCTCCAGCAGCAGGTGATAGAGCTGCAGAAACGGGCAGAAGAGTCGGCACAGAAGGCAGCGTTCAAAGCAGCAAAACCTGTGATTTCCAAGGCGGCAGGCAAGAAGAAAAAACAGATGACCCTATCCTGGAAGAAGGTAGACGGAGCAGAAGGATATATCATCCAATATGCAGCAAAGTCCAGTTTTAAAGGGGCGAAGAAAATCACCGTGAACCAGAAAACCTCCCACGTTATCAAGAAGCTGAAAAGCAAAAAAACTTATTATGTGAAGATAACGGGGTTCCGTAAAATAAATGGGGAAATGATTTACACGGCAGCTAGTGCGAGGAAGAAAGTGCGCGTGAAGTAATAGAGAAAAATGTTAAAGAGCGGGGCTGCTTCAGGCTCCGCTCTAATAAAGTATATAGTTTGTAACTTTAGAAATCCCCTACCACACAGGCGCGGAGAATGTTTGTCTTTCCGGGTGTTCCCAGAGGAACTCCGGCAGTCAGTATGGCGATATCGCCTTCTTTAACCAGGCCGTTTCGTTCTGCAGCCTCCACAGCGTGCAGGAACAGGATTTCGGAACTGTATTCTTCTTTAATCATGATAGGCTGAATGCCCCAGCATATGTTTAGCTGGCGGCAGGTGTGCTCGGAGGTGGTGCATCCCACAATCAGGCATCCGCAGTGGTACTTGGAAACCATGCGCGGAGTTGTTCCTGATTTGCTGACAGTAATGACAGCTTTTGCTTTCAGCTCATTAGCGGTTAGACAGGCAGCATGGGAAATAGCGGTCGTCACATCAGGGTTTTCTATGTGGGTATTTTCGCGGAACATCCGCGGATAGTCAATGTCGTTTTCGATGCGTTCTGCGATGCGCACCATGGTCTGCAGGGATTCCACCGGATACAGGCCGGCAGCTGTCTCCCCGGAAAGCATGATAGCGCTGGTTCCCTGATAAATGGCATTTGCCACGTCCGTAGTTTCGGCACGGGTGGGGCGGGGATGCTTTATCATGGAGTCCAGCATCTGGGTGGCCGTAATAACCTGTTTCCCGGCGGTGTAAACTTTGCTGATAAGTTCTTTCTGGATAACGGGAACTTCCTCTAACGGAATTTCTACACCCATGTCTCCGCGGGCAATCATGATGCCGTCGGCGGCCTCGATAATTTCGTCAATATGGTCTACACCCTGCTGGTTCTCAATCTTTGCGATGATATGGATGAACTCACCGCCGTTCTCTTTTAAAATTTTTCGGATTTCAAGGACGTCTGCGGCGGTTCGGGTGAAGGAAGCAGCGATGAAATCAAAGCCCTCCTGGATGCCGAAGAGAATATCCTCGTAATCTTTCTGGCTGACAAAGGGCATATTCAGAGCCGCGCCAGGTACGTTGATTCCTTTGCGGTTGGAGATCGTTCCCCCGTTTTTTACGGTACAGATGATGTCCTCGCCCGCAATTTCCTGAACTTCCATTTCAATCAGGCCGTCGTCTATCAAAATGGCGTCGCCAGGTTTTATATCTTTATAAAGGTTTTTGTAGGTGATAGATACTTTTTCTTCGCTGCCGGGAATGTCCGCGGTGGCCAGGGTAAATGTCTGTCCCGGTTTTAGTTCGATAGAGCCATTTTCAAAGCAGCCGATGCGGATTTCGGGACCCTTCGTGTCCAGAAGAGCGGCTACAGGACGGTCGTGTTTCCGGCGCAGCTCATCCAGAACAGTGAGCCGCGCTTTCTGCTCCTCGTGGGAGCCATGGGAGAAATTAAAGCGGGCAACGTCCATTCCTTCTTGAATCAGGGTTTCGAGTACCCCTTCTTTATCGGTGGAAGGTCCTAAAGTACAGATGATTTTTGTCTTTCTCATGAAAAATCCTTTCTATTAATAAAATGTAGACATGATGATTGCCTGGAGCCATATTTGAAATAGTTTTGGCACAGCAGAAGCTGTCTGGCTTCGGGCAGTTATCATTATACTATAGTTTCCAGAAAATAAAAGCCCCGGAATATTTAAAATCCGGGGCATGAAAAAAGCGCGAGACGGGACTCGAACCCGCGGCCTCGACCTTGGCAAGGTCGCGCTCCACCAACTGAGCCACTCGCGCATATGTGCCGTTTCGAACGGTACGTTTTATATCCTATCAGACATGGAGCGTTTTGTCAACCCCTAAAATAAAAAATGCGTCAAAAACCAATACTTAGTTACTGGTTTTTGACGCCAAGATTTATTTTGCCCGGAAAATCCTGAATCCAAAACGGAGCATGCACAGGTAGACAATGGTCATCCAGGCAGCCAGTAAAATGTTTTTGCTAACAAGGCAGAAATATAAAAAGCCTGCGACTGGCACAGCCAAATGGAAAACTGCCCAGTGAATCTTGCGATAAATGCGGCTGTTTTCTTTCGGAATATCAGCGTATTCCTTTTCTAACAATTCAGGATGTGTCATTTGGCACGTAATAACGGCTCCAAATCGTCCGAAACTCCGGTACGCCTCATATTCTACGCCGTCGATTTCAAATTTCGGATACATCCCCTCGTGGGTGACGGACAGGTTCAGGTTATTGTCTGTACCATATTTACAGAGTGCTTCCGTAAACTCTGTAGGGTTCAGCGCCATGTTGTCCGGTACGAAAGAAAATTCCTTTTTTGTCTCTACGTTGGCCACTTTTTTGTAATCGTTTAAGATAGTCATAAAATGTCTTCCCTCCTTTTCCATGTCCTCCATTTTTTTCAGTACCTTTTCGGTATCCATGGAAGAGATTTCTGTATGAAGCAGAAACTGGCACATCTGGATGGCGGCATCAAGATCGTTTTTCTTTTCCAATAGAAGATCAAGCTGCTGCTGTATGATAGGGTTCATGTCTTCACCATTCAGAATCCTCTGAATATGCTCAAGAGAGATATCAAGCTTCCGCAGGATTTTAATCTTTTTCAAAGTCTCTATGTCCTCATCTGCGTACTCACGGTAATCGTTTTCCTGGTTCCGGTGCGGATGCAGCAGACCTTTCTTTTCATAAAAGCGGATGTTCTGTTTGGTGATTCCTGTCAGCGCTTCGGCTTCTTTGATGTTCATGTCAAATGCTCCTTTCCTTCCGCTCTTGCGGTCATTATAGGGGATATAGCTGGTATAAGGTCAATAGATAATGTGCAAAAAGTTAAATTTTTCGGGCAAATGTCTATCGTGTATTCACCATATGGATTCTAAATTGCGGTTTGTCGGGGAGTTTGTCTCTTACCCCGGACAGTTATGGAACCGATAGTCTCCATATTTACCCCGGACGCCGAGACACCTGCCATATATCCCACACG
>JBCLQO010000022.1:0-43211 GCA_041223665.1 Lachnospiraceae bacterium 46-15 | reverse complement strand
TGTGGGATATGCGGCAGGCTTCCCGGCGTCCGGCGTAAACATGGGGACTATCGGTTCCGTGACTGTCTGGAGTAAGCGATGAACTCCCCGACAAACCGCAATTTTCCATTCGAACTGTACGTGAACAAGTATTACTGTTCGCGCAGGTCTGTGTGAAAATAATTTAGGTATGCAAAAAGCCTATTGCCGCAAATGGGTTTTTATGGATTTTTACAAGCGGCTGTGAATAGCAGCGATGGCAGTATAATAGAATAGGAGTCAAATATCATGGAACAAAAACAATATACATCGAAAGAACTTATACGGAGATTTGTGCCTTATTTCCAAAAATATAAGAGAACGCTGTGCATGGACTTGTTCTGCGCCGCCTTGACGACGGTATGCGAACTGGTGCTGCCGCTTATTATGCGTTACATTACGAATGAAGGAATGAGAGACTTGGCGGCGCTTTCTATACAGACAGTGGGCAGGCTGGGTCTGCTTTATCTGATATTGCGGATAATAGACGGTATCGCCAGCTATTACATGGCGGATATGGGGCATGTGATGGGGGCAAAGATTGAGACAGATATGCGGCGGGACGCTTACCACCATCTGCAGCAGCTCTCCAATACCTACTATAATAATACAAAGGTCGGGCAGATTATGGGGCGCGTGACCAATGACTTGTTTGATGTGACTGAATTTGCCCATCACTGCCCGGAGGAGTTTTTCATTGCGGCAATCAAGACGGTAATTTCCTTTTTCATCCTGGCGGGAATTAACCTGTGGCTGACGGTGCTGGTTTTCCTGTGTGTGCCCTTGATGGCCGGGGTATGCATGACGCTGAACTTCCGGGTGAAAGGTGCATTCCGTAAACAGCGGCACCAGATTGGGGAACTGAACGCCAGGATAGAGGACAGCCTGCTGGGGCATAAGGTGGTAAAAGCATTTACCAATGAAGGGATTGAAAAAGAAAAGTTTGAGAAAGATAATAAGAAGTTTCTTGATATTAAGAAAGAGTCTTATAAATATATGGCTATGTTTCAGACAACCGTGAAGATGTTTGACGGGCTCATGTACCTGATGGTGGTAGTGGCGGGAGGAATCTTTATGGTAAAGGGGCTGATTCTTCCGGGAGATTTGGTAGCCTATATGCTGTATGTCACAACGCTGATTGCCACAATCCGCCGGATTATTGAATTTGCGGAGCAGTTCCAGAGGGGAATGACCGGGATTGAGCGGTTCCTCCAGATTGTGGATGCGGATATTGAGATTTTTGATGAGCCGGATGCCATAGATTTGTGTGAGCCGAAAGGGGATATTGTCTTTGAAAACGTGAGTTTTGAGTACCCGGACGACCATAACCGGGTTTTCAAAGGGCTGAACCTGTATATAAAAGCCGGGGAAAAAGTAGCAGTTGTAGGGCCGTCCGGAGGCGGCAAAACTACCTTGTGCAATCTGATTCCCAGGTTTTATGACGTGACCTGCGGGCAGGTTCTGCTGGACGGGGAGGATATCAAGCATTTTACGCTGAAAAGTCTGCGTGGCAGCATCGGCATCGTGCAGCAGGATGTTTACCTATTTTCCGGGACGATTTATGAAAATATTGCATATGGCCGCCCAGACGCGTCCAAAGAGGAAGTCGTCGAGGCAGCGAAAAGGGCGGGCGCCCATGAATTCATCACGGAACTAAAAGACGGGTACGATACTTATGTGGGAGAGCGGGGGGTCAAACTCTCAGGAGGCCAGAAACAGAGGCTCAGCATCGCGCGGGTATTTCTGAAAAATCCTCCTATCATTATTCTGGACGAGGCAACCTCTGCACTGGACAACGAGAGTGAATTCGAAGTGGCAAAATCTCTCGCACGGCTGTCGGAAGGACGCACGACCCTGACGATTGCCCACAGGCTGTCCAGCATCCGGAATTCTGACAGGATACTGGTGCTGACAGAGGACGGAATCGTCGAAGAAGGAAATCATGAGCAGCTATTGGAACAGGGAGGGATGTATTACCACTTTTATAACATGGCCAGCCAACTGAAATAGAAGACAGAATAAATACCGGAACGGTTATTTTTGCAGAAAAAATCGAATTTCCTATTGACAAAAAAAATGGGGAGTGCTATCTTATGTACATGGATGTTAGCACTCGACCTTAAAGAGTGCTAATAAGAAAAAGGGAGGAGGATTTGAAGATGCAGCTGGATGACCGGAAAACGAAGATTCTATATGCGATTATCAAGACGTATCTGGAAACGGGCGAGCCGGTAGGTTCCCGGACAATTTCTAAATATGCAGATTTGAATCTGAGTTCCGCCACGATTCGGAATGAGATGTCCGATTTAGAGGAGATGGGCTATATCCTGCAGCCCCATACATCAGCAGGCAGGATTCCCTCAGATATGGGATACCGTTTTTATGTGGATCAGATGATGGAGCGCAAAGAGCGGGAAGTCACAGAGATGAAAGAGCTGATGATTCAAAAGCAGGATAAGATGGAGCAGATTCTAAAGCAGGTAGTGAAGGTTCTGGCGAACAATACGAACTATGCTACTATGATTACCGCTCCGCAGTATCACCGGACGAAGCTTAAGTTCATCCAGCTTTCTGTTATCAGTGAAAGCCAGATGCTGGCGGTGGTGGTCACGGAAGGAAACGTGGTAAAGAACAAGATGCTCCACATGGAGCACAGGCTTGACAATGAAACGGTGCTGAAGCTGAATATCCTTCTGAATACCAGTCTGAACGGCCTTACGATGGAGCAGATAAATCTGGGAACGATTGCAAAGCTGAAGGAGCAGGCAGGTATCCACAGCGAAGTGGTAAACAGTGTGCTGGATGCGGTGGCAGAAGCCATCCAGATGGACGATGAAGATTTGGAAATCTATACCAGCGGCGCGACAAACATTTTTAAATATCCGGAGCTGAGTGACAATGAGAGAGCACGGGAGCTGATTAGCGCATTTGAAGAAAAGAAACAGTTGGTGAACCTGGTGGCGGAGACGATGAATTCCGAGGAGAATACAGGGATTCAGGTGTATATTGGAAATGAGTCCCCTATGCAGAATATGAAAGACTGCAGTGTTGTTACGGCGGCGTATGAATTAGGGGACGGCATGAAGGGAACGATAGGTATTATCGGACCTAAACGTATGGATTACGACAGAGTCGTGTCCGCGCTCAAAACACTTACGACACAGCTCGATTCTATATTTGAAAATACGGAAAAAGAAAGGCGGTAAAAGACGTGGAAGATGAAAAGCTGGAACAGGAGTTAGAAGAAACAGCATATGAGGAGCTGGAAGTAGAGAGTACAGAGACCGGAGAGGAAACAGAAGAAGAGATGACTGCAGAAGAGGCGTCAGAAGGGCAGGCAGACAGGACAGAAGAGTTTGCGGAGGACGGTCCGGGAGAGAAGAAAGGATTTTTTAAACGGAAGGAAAAGAAAGATAAGAAAGACGAGAAAATTGAAGACCTTACAGACAGGCTGAAACGCCAGATGGCGGAGTTCGATAATTTCAGGAAACGTACAGAAAAAGAGAAGGCTTCCATGTATGAAATCGGAGCAAAAAGTGTCATTGAAAAGATACTTCCGGTGATAGATAACTTTGAGCGTGGACTGGCGGCTGTGCCGGAAGAACAGAAGGAAGATTCCTTTGTGGTCGGCATGGATAAGATTTATAAGCAGATTCTCGCGACGCTGGATGAGATTGGCGTCAAGCCTATCGAAGCGGTGGGGCAGGAGTTTGACCCCAATTTCCACAATGCGGTGATGCATGTGGAGGATGAAACGCTTGGTGAGAACACAGTTGCAGAGGAGTTTCAGAAGGGCTATATTTACCGTGAGACTGTCGTGCGGCACAGTATGGTGAAGGTGGCAAATTAATTTATACAGGGAACAACGAAATTCATATACCATTTAATTTATGAGGAGGAAATCATAATGGGAAAAATTATTGGAATTGATTTAGGTACAACAAATAGCTGTGTAGCAGTTATGGAAGGCGGTAAGCCAGTGGTTATCGCAAATACAGAAGGCGCAAGAACCACACCGTCCGTAGTAGCTTTTACAAAGACAGGGGAAAGACTGGTAGGCGAGCCTGCAAAACGCCAGGCGGTAACAAACGCCGATAAGACCATCGCTTCTATTAAAAGGCATATGGGAACAGATTATAAAGTGGATATTGACGGAAAGAAATATTCACCCCAGGAAATTTCAGCAATGATTCTGCAGAAACTGAAAGCAGATGCGGAGAATTACCTTGGCGAGAAGGTGACAGAGGCAGTTATCACAGTTCCGGCATATTTTAACGATGCACAGCGTCAGGCAACGAAGGATGCAGGAAAGATTGCAGGGCTGGATGTAAAGCGTATCATCAACGAGCCGACAGCAGCAGCGCTGGCATACGGTCTGGACAATGAAAAAGAGCAGAAAATCATGGTATACGACCTGGGCGGCGGTACGTTTGATGTATCTATTATTGAAATCGGAGACGGCGTTATCGAGGTTCTTGCTACAGCCGGAGACAACAGGCTGGGCGGCGATGACTTTGACCAGAAGATTACAGACTATATGCTGGCAGAGTTTAAGAAGAATGAGGGCGTAGATTTATCCAATGATAAGATGGCGCTCCAGAGGCTGAAAGAGGCCGCAGAGAAGGCAAAGAAAGAACTTTCCTCTGCAACAACTACAAATATCAACCTTCCGTTCATCACAGCAACTTCCGAGGGACCGAAGCATTTTGATATGAACCTGACAAGGGCAAAATTCGATGAGCTGACCCACGATCTGGTAGAGCGGACAGCAACCCCAGTTACGACGGCGTTGAAAGATGCAGGACTTACCTCCAGCGAGATTTCCAAGGTGCTTCTGGTAGGCGGTTCTACAAGAATCCCGGCTGTACAGGATAAGGTGAAAGCACTGACAGGCCATGAGCCGAGCAAGAGCCTGAACCCGGATGAGTGCGTGGCACTGGGTGCTTCCGTACAGGGTGGTAAGCTTGCAGGCGATGAGGGCGCAGGCGATATCCTTCTTCTGGATGTTACTCCTCTGTCCTTGTCTATCGAGACGATGGGCGGCGTTGCTACAAGACTGATTGAGAGGAATACAACGATTCCGACAAAGAAGAGCCAGATCTTCTCAACAGCAGCAGACAACCAGACGGCTGTTGACGTTCATGTGGTACAGGGCGAGAGGCAGTTCGCAAGAGATAATAAGTCCCTTGGCCAGTTCAGGCTGGACGGAATTCCGCCTGCAAGAAGAGGCGTACCGCAGATTGAGGTTACTTTTGACATCGATGCGAATGGTATTGTGAATGTATCTGCAAAGGATTTGGGAACAGGAAAAGAGCAGCATATCACGATTACTTCCGGCTCTAATATGTCTGACTCTGATATTGAGAAAGCAGTAAAGGAAGCAGCTGAGTTTGAGGCGCAGGACAAGAAGCGTAAAGAAGCGATTGATACAAGAAATGATGCAGATTCCATGGTATTCCAGACAGAAAAAGCGCTGGAGGAAGTGGGAGATAAAGTAGACGCTGCAGATAAGACAGCTGTACAGGCAGACCTGGAGGCATTGAAGAAACTGATTGAGGCATCGAATCCTGAGGATATGACCGAAGCACAGGTAGCAGAAATCAAGGCGGCAAAAGAGAAGCTCATGGAAAGTGCGCAGAAGGTGTTTGCAAAAGTTTACGAGCAGGCACAGGCAGCACAGGGCGCCGCAGGCGCAGGCCCGGATATGGGCGCAGCCGATGCCGGATATCAGGCAGACGATGTCGTTGACGGGGATTACAAAGAAGTATAGGGATAAACCGCATAAGGTTCAGGGGACAGATGCTTTCCACGCAGGTCAGAAGTGCTGGCACACGGAAAAGGCATCTGTCCCTAGCGAGCGTAAAAACATGAGGATAGGTGAGGATTATGGCAGAGAGTAAGAGAGATTATTATGAGGTGCTGGGCGTTGACAAAAATGCCGATGAAGCCGCGATAAAGAAAGCATACAGGAAACTGGCCAAAAAATATCACCCGGATATGAATCCCGGAGATGCGGAGGCGGAAAAGCGGTTTAAAGAAGCATCCGAAGCCTATGCGGTTCTTAGCGATTCCCAGAAAAGGGCGCAGTATGACCAGTTTGGGCATGCGGCTTTTGAGCAGGGCGGCGGTCCCGGCGGGTTTAGCGGCTTTGACTTCGGCGGAGATATGGGCGACATTTTTGGCGATATTTTCAGTGATTTGTTTGGCGGGGGCACCCGGTCAAGACGGGCAAACAATGGGCCGATGAAAGGGGCAAACCTGCGGACCAGTGTGAGGATTAAATTTGAAGAGGCAGTATTTGGCTGTGAAAAGCAGATAGAACTGAATCTGAAGGATGAGTGTACCCACTGCCACGGAACTGGGGCAAAGCCGGGAACCAGTCCGGATACCTGTCCGAAATGCGGCGGCAAGGGACAGGTGGTATTTACACAACAGTCTTTGTTTGGAACAGTCAGAAATGTACAGACCTGTCCGGACTGCGGCGGAAGTGGAAAAGTCATTAAAGAGAAGTGCAGCAACTGCCGGGGAACAGGGTATACTTCCAGCAGGAAAAAGATTGCAGTAACGGTTCCGGCGGGTATTGACAACGGACAGAGCATCCGTATCCGGGAGAAAGGCGAGCCGGGAACAAACGGAGGGCCGAGAGGAGATCTTCTGGTAGAGATAAACGTTCAGCGCCATCCGATTTTCCAGCGTCAGGATATGAATATTTTCTCTACTGCACCGATTACTTTTGCACAGGCAGCATTGGGCGGCGATGTGAGAATCAGCACGGTAGACGGCGATGTGCTTTATACTGTGAAGCCGGGAACCCAGACCGATACGAAAGTGCGTTTAAAAGGGAAAGGCGTGCCGTCCCTGCGCAATAAATCTGTGCGCGGCGACCAGTATGTAACCCTTGTCGTACAGGTTCCAACGAAGCTGAATGAAGAAGCGAAAGAGGCGCTGCGCCAATTTGACGCGGCGAACGATAATTCTCTGGGCGTGAACCTGAACGAAGAAAAAGCAACGGAAAAACCAAAAGAGAAAGCCAAAGAAAAAACGAAGAAAAAAGGGTTTATGGATAAGTTGAAAGAAACCTTTGAGGATAATAATTAAAGTGCAGCTGCCGTGAAGCTTGAAAGCTTGCGGCAGTTTTTTGCGGTGTATTAGCGGGCATATTCTGGCTTTTCGGGGAGTTTGTCGCTTACCCCAGACAGTCGCGGAATCGACAGTTCATCGCTTATGCCTAACAGCCACGGAACCGATAGTCCCATACTTACATCGAACACCGGGGCAGGTGTCTCGGCTGTGCGGCGGTTGGCGTTACGTGCGTGTGTGGCTGCAAGGACTTTCCTGATACACGCCGTGGTAAATGAGACTGCCGTGCGCTTAATCGTAATGTATCAGCCAGACTCATGGTGGTTTTATATGAACGGCTTCATGAACTGGCAGCGATGCAAGATGTCACGGTTCTGCGCACACTAAAACGCTAGCGGAGCTTTCAGTGCGCGCGAGTGTTTCACGCACCGGAAGCCATCAGCGGTTTTACCACAGCCGGAACGTTGCTTTCGTCCGTGTGGGATATGCGGCGGGCTTCCTGGCATCCGGGGGAAGCGACAAACTCCCTGACAAACCACGATGGGCGGTGGCTTTTAAAAGAAAACTTAATATTTATTAAGGGAAATGCCATTGACAGCTTGCGGGGGAAGAATTATTATATAGGGTATGAGAAAATCGGGTTACGTTTCATTTATGCTGCAGAATATGCCGGCGGCAGGGGTGAAACGCCGCAGAATAGATACTTATACATGGCATTAGATATAAAAAGGGGACAGCAATGAAGAATAATATAATAAGAAAGAAGCTGATGGTTCTCGGACTGGTGTGCAGTATGGCAATGTCTATGGTGTCTGCTCCGGTGCTGGCGGCAGGGACAGAGCCTTACTCGGAAAGCGAGAGTGAAAGCCAGACACAGCAGACGGAAACGGAGAGTGAAAGCCAGACGCAGACGCCGTCAGAAATACTTCCTCCCGAAAGCGAAACATATACGCAGGGAACAGAGAGCGAGAGCCAGCCGGAAGAAACAGAAATGCAGGGCGGAGGCTCAGAGGTGATTTTGGATGACTGGGGAATGACTTCCAGGGAAGGGGTGGAAGACCTTTATATCAGCGGGATTGAAGGTGAAGATTATACCCGTGATACAGTTACCGGGATGATTACCATAAAAAGTGATAAGGCAGTGGAGATTACTGGCACGCCTGGTGTGGAATATGCGGGACAGATTGTTATAGAGGCGGACGAAGCGAAGCTTACATTAGATAATGTAGTGATGAAGAATGCCGCAGGTGATGTGCTCACAGTACAGGAAGGGAAGAAACTGGATTTGACTGTGAACCATGTAAATAAGCTGATTGCAGACGAGAATGACGGCGCCGTGGCGGTAAAGCTGGAGACGGCATCGGAGCTTACGATAAACGGAGACGGAAAACTGGATATCCGGGGCACAAAGATGGGGAAAGACATCGTTATGTCCAGGGGAACGAAGAAATTGGATAGTCAGGAGGAAAAGGATAAACCGGCTTCTCTGACGATTACAGATGGTACGATAATAGCAGGAAACGGCATTTCCGTGACTGGGAATGAGTCCCAGAAGGTGTCTGTAAAAATTGCAGGAGGAAGTGTGGACTTAAAGGAGCTTTCTTCTTCAGACAAAGAGAAAATCAAGCTTACAGGAAATAGTGGAGTGGATGTCTATAAGACCAGTCTGACTCTTTCAGAGGCAGAAGAGCAAGTGGACGATGTGGCGATTCTGTCTGGCGGTGCAGCCTATACCTATGGAAAAGAAGGTATCTATACAGATGAGAATAAGAAGATTTATCTGTATCTTCCGGCAAAGCAGACAGTAGTGACAGTAGCCGGGACAGCATATGCCGGGGAGGTAAAAACCAGCGGGACAACGGAACTGGCAAAGGAGAGCGCTATGCTTACCGTGGAGCCGGTGACGGTTCCGGCGTTGACTTACGGTGATACGGCGGATAAGATTGTGGCGGCGGCCGTGACAGTTAAGAATGCTTCTGTCAACAGTACGACGGTGACTGCAGAGCTTACCGGGGCAAATAAAGATGGATTTATCTTGACTCCGACGGCGGTGCAGACCAATGGAGTAACAGTTCCGGGAAAGGCAGATACGGCAGTCGGAATCAATACGGAAATTAAGATACAGCCTAAGGAAAGCCTGTTGGATAAGGGAGCCGGGAAATATGATACTACCCTGACTATCACGGATGTATCGGGAAAGACGATTCCGGTGACGGTTTCTTTTACGATCAATAAAGCGAAGCTTACGCCGGAAGCGAAGATTGATGAGAAGGTGTATGACGGTAAGCGGACAGGGTCAGGTACGATAACGCTGAAAGGCGCGATGTATGGTGAGAAGCCTAAGATTGTTGAGAGCAAGGTGTCTTATAAGTTCAACAGTGCAAATGTGAAGGATGCAAAAAAGGTGACGGTTTCAGAGTTGGAGCTGGAAGAGGAATATGCGAAGAATTATGAGCTGGCGCTGGACAGGTTTGAGGTAGAAGCATCTATCAAGAAAGCACCGAATGATAATGACAAAGAGGATTTGAAAAAGCCCAGCGTTACGGCTGTGTACAATAAGGAGAAGGGAATCTGGCAACCGAAGATGACCACTTATGAGGGACAGGAGTATCTGTTCTTCGGCTCATCGCGCACAGAGCTGACGGAAAAGAACAAGAAAAGCGAAAACTGGGAGTTTGGCAGTAAAAAGACCAAGTCGGATCGGATCGTGTCTATGGGTGATAAGAACGGGAAACCGATAGGGTTAAAAAGCGGAACCACATATACGGTATGGACAAGGTTCGTGGGGGATGATAACCATGAGCCCAGCGATGGAGATGCGATGGCATATACGACGTTCTCCGTAGGCTCTGCCAGCGGAGACGGGACTTCTGTAAGTGCAAGTAATAACAGAATTAAGGGACTGACAGAAGGGACTACCTACAAAATAGGTTCCCGGCTTGCTTTTGGCGCAGAGGGTGCAGGTATGACGAATACCACCCCGAAAACGGGAGATGAGCGTTATGTTCCGCTGTCATGGAAGGTAAGCGAGGAGCATACCTGGAGCAGCGCGCCCTATGAGGCGGCATTTACGATTAATCAGGCAGGTTCCTATACCCTGCAGGTGACATTCCGCAAACAGACCTACTCAAACAATTCCTGGGTGAATACCAGCACCACGTCAGTTAAGAGTGTAAACTTCAAGATGGCGTCTGATGGGGCGAATGGCACAGGCTATACAACGAGCAGCGGAAGCACTTCGTCTACAGGGTCGGGTACAGGGAGCAGCGGAAGTGGCAGCGGCAGCAATTCAAACTCAGGCTCAGGCACAAGGACAAGTACCGCGGCAAAGACAGGGGATGATTCACCAATCATTCCGCTTCTTGTAGTCTGCCTGGCTTCGGCTCTGGTAGTGTGCGGAATCCTGTGGAAGAAACGGAAGGATGACAAAAAAGATGAGATGGAATAAATTTACATTAAAGACACTCTCGGCTGTAGAGGATATCGTGATTTCTACTTTGGCGGAAGCGGGAGTAGAAGGTGTGGAGATTGAAGATAAGATTCCTTTGACGGAGCAGGACAAGCAGCAGATGTTTGTGGATATTCTTCCGGAAGGGCCGGAGGATGACGGTATCGCTTATCTGAACTTTTATCTGGATGAAGCGGAGGATAAGGAAGCGCTTCTGGCGCAGGTGAGGGAAGCGTTAGAGGAGCTTCGGAGCTTTATGGATATCGGTGAGTGTACGATTACGGAGTCACAGACAGAAGATAAGGATTGGATGAATAATTGGAAGCAGTATTTCCACCAGTTCTATGTGGACGATATCTTGATTATTCCGTCCTGGGAGGAAGTGCAGCCGGAGAATAAACCGGATATGATTATCCACATTGATCCGGGCACGGCATTTGGGACAGGAATGCATGAGACGACGCAGCTTTGTATGCGCCAGTTGAAAAAATATGTGAAGGATGGCGCCGAGATCCTTGATGTAGGTACGGGAAGCGGCATTCTGTCTATCGCGGCATTGAAGATGGGGGCTGGGCATGCGGTTGGCACAGACTTAGACCCCTGTGCGATTTCTGCTGCAAAGGAAAATCTGGAGGCGAATGATATCCCCGACGGAAAAATGGATGTGATGATTGGAAATATTATCGATGATTCGGCAGTGCAGGATAAAGTCGGCTATGAAAAATATGATATCGTGACTGCCAATATCCTGGCGGATGTTTTGATTCCTCTTACGCCTGTGATTATCCGGCAGATGAAGCAGGGCGGCATTTACATCACATCGGGGATTATTGATGAGAAGGAAAGCGTGGTGGCCGATGCAGTGAAGGCTGCCGGGCTTGAGATTCTGGAAGTGACGCGTCAGGGTGAGTGGGTGTCCGTGACTGCGAGAAAGAATTAGGGAAGGCTATGCATCATTTTTTTGTATCGCCGGAACAGATTGGCGAAAAGAAGATAACGATTACGGGCAGTGATGTGAACCATATCCGGAATGTGCTGCGGATGGAAGCAGGGGAGCAGATTACGGTGAGCAGCGGGGAAGGAAAAGAATACCGCTGTGAACTGCTTGCACTGGAGACAGACAGGGTAGAGGCAGGGATTATGTGGGCACAGGAGACGGGGGCAGAACTTCCGTCAAAGATTTATTTGTTTCAGGGACTGCCCAAAGGCGATAAGATGGAGCTGATTATCCAGAAGGCTGTGGAGCTGGGGGTATATGAAATCATCCCTATGGCCACGAAGCGGGCGGTAGTGAAGCTGGATAAGAAGAAAAGTGAGAGTAAGAGGAAACGCTGGCAGAGCATTTCCGAGAGCGCGGCAAAGCAGTCAAAGAGGCTGATTGTCCCGGAAATCGCACCTGTGATGAGTTTTCGGGAGGCGGTAGAGTATGCCGGGAAGCTGGATGTGAAGCTGATGCCTTATGAGCTTGCGGAAGGGATGGAGGAAACCAGGCGGCTGCTTGAGTGTATTGTGCCGGGGCAGTCTGCAGCAATCTTTATTGGACCGGAGGGAGGCTTCTCACCGGAGGAAGCAGAGCTGGCTGCGGCAGAAGGGCTGCAGCCTATTACACTTGGAAAACGGATACTCAGGACAGAGACGGCAGGGATGACGGTATTGTCAGTGCTGATGTATCTGCTAGAGGGTAGGACAGAGAGGGAAAATGGAAGCATATCTGGATAATTCGGCAACCACCAGATGTCTGGAAAGCGTGCAGGACATTGTGGTGAGGACGATGATAGAAGATTACGGGAATCCATCTTCGAAACATTTGAAAGGGATGGAGGCAGAGAAGTATCTGCGCGACGCCCGGGAGAAAATCGCACGTACCTTGAAAGTGAATGAAAAAGAGATTTTCTTTACATCCGGAGGGACGGAGTCCAATAATTGGGCGCTGGTTGGCGCGGCAATGGCAAACCGCAGGGCAGGGACGCATATTATTACGACGGCGGTGGAACATGCCGCAGTAATTCAGCCCATGATGTATCTGGAAGAACAGGGATTTTCCATAACATATCTGCCCGTGAACCGTTATGGTGAGGTTTCTCTGGCCGATTTGAAAGCGGCAGTCCGGGAAGATACCATACTGGTGTCTGTGATGTATGTGAATAACGAGCTGGGGGCAATAGAGCCCGTGGAGGAGATTGGACGTTTTTTAAAGGAGGAGCATCCCGGCATTCTTTTTCATGTAGATGCGATTCAGGCATATGGAAAATACAGGATTCTCCCGAAAAAAACGGGTATCGACATGCTCTCGGTCAGCGGGCATAAAATTCATGGACCCAAAGGCGTCGGTTTTTTGTATATTCAGGAAAAGGTAAAGATAAAGCCGCTGATGCTTGGCGGCGGGCAGCAGAGAGGGATGCGTTCAGGAACAGACAATGTACCGGGAATTGCAGGGCTTGGCGAGGCTGCCAGCGAGTCATACCATGACTTTGAGGAAAAACGCAGGCATCTTTTAAAGCTGAAGGAGTATTTTGTGGAAAAGGTTTCCGGACTTCCGGATGTGGTGGTAAACAGCCGCCCGGGGGAAGAAGGCGCTCCGCATATTGTCAGTGTGAGCTTCCGGGGGGTGAGGAGCGAGGTACTGCTCCATGCGCTGGAGGAGCGGGGGATTTATGTTTCTTCCGGTTCGGCCTGTTCGTCAAATAAGAAGCTTCCGGTGAGTGCAGTTTTAAAGGAAACCGGAATGGAACGGGAACTGCTGGATTCGACGCTGCGGTTCAGTTTTGGCAGGTTTAATACGGAGGAAGAACTGGCGTACTGCGTGGAAGCCCTGGGAGAGCTTCTGCCCATGCTGCGCAGATATTCGCGACATTAAAGGAGAAAAGTTATGTTTCAGGCATTTTTGATAAAATACGGAGAGATTGGAATCAAGGGAAAGAACCGCCATTTGTTTGAGGATGCGCTGATGAAGCAGATTCGTCATGCATTGAAGCATGTGGAAGGGAAATTTTTTGTGCGCAAAGAGCAGGGACGTATTTTTGTGGAAGCAGAAAGTGCGTTTGATTATGATGAGGTTATCGTGGCGCTGCAGCGGGTTTTTGGAATCGTGGGTATCTGCCCGATGATACAGGCGGCTGACGAGGGATTTGACAGGCTGGCCGAAACAGTGATAGATTATCTGCGGAAGGTATACGGGGACAGGGAGATGAGCTTTAAGGTAAATGCCCGGCGAGCGAAAAAGAGTTATCCCAGGACGTCCATGGAAATCAATGCAGATTTGGGCGAGAGGATTCTTGCGTCATTTCCAAATATGAAAGTAGATGTGCACAAGCCGGATGTGATGCTGGATGTGGAAATCCGAGATCAGATTTACATCTATTCTCAGATTATCCCAGGTCCCGGCGGTATGCCTGTGGGGACAAACGGAAAGGCCATGCTGCTTTTGTCAGGAGGGATTGACAGCCCGGTGGCGGGATATATGATTGCCAAACGGGGAGTGAAAATTGATGCGGTGTATTTCCATGCGCCGCCATATACCAGTGAGCGGGCAAAGCAGAAGGTGGTAGATTTAGCGCATCTGGTAGCCAGGTATTCGGGACCGATTAACCTGCATGTGGTGAACTTTACGGATATCCAGCTCTATATCTATGAGGCGTGCCCGCATGAGGAGCTGACCATTATTATGCGGCGCTATATGATGCGGATTGCAGAACATTTTGCAAAAGAGACGGGCTGCCTGGGACTGATTACAGGCGAGAGCATCGGGCAGGTGGCGAGCCAGACCATGCAGAGCCTGGCGGCGACGAACGATGTGTGTACCATGCCGGTATTCCGTCCGGTGATTGGATTTGATAAGCAGGAAATTGTGGATATTGCGGAAAAAATAGATACCTATGAGACTTCTATCCAGCCTTTTGAGGACTGCTGTACCATTTTTGTGGCGAAACATCCGGTGACAAAGCCGAATATTAATATCATCAGACGCAGTGAGACGCATCTGGAAGAAAAAATTGACGAGCTGATGCGGACTGCCATAGAGACGACAGAAACTATCTGGGTAGAATAGAGATAAAAAATGAATCCATCTGCCGCAGTACTGCTGGCAGTGGATTCTTCACTGATATCTGGTTTACTCTTCGATGATGTATGCTGACAGGGAAGAAATGATTTCGTCCACATTGTCTTCTACATGGATGTTTAAATCGATAGGCTTGGAAAGATCCAGGCTGAAGATACCCATGATAGACTTTGCGTCGATAACATATCTCCCGGATACTAAATCAAAATCATAATCAAATTTCGTAATATCATTTACAAATGACTTTACTTTATCAATGGAATTTAAAGAAATTTTTACTGTTTTCATTTGGAAAAACCTCCCTTATTATTTTATATTCTCATCTTAACTATGAGAGGCAGAAAAGTCAAGTCGAAAAAGAGACAAACTTACAAATGCTTATTGGGCAAAAGTAATAAAGTCAGGAAGGGACGGAAAAAAGTCAATAGTAAGATTGGATGAAAGCCGACAGAAAGGACAGGAACTGATATGAAAAAGAAAGCCGCCCTGCATAATTTAGGATGTAAAGTGAATGCATATGAAACGGACGCGATGCGGCAGATGCTGGAGCAGGCGGGGTATGAGATTGTCGCGTTTGCACCGGGGGCGGATGTGTATGTGATAAATACCTGTACCGTGACGAACATTGCCGACAGAAAGTCCCGGCAAATGCTGCACAAGGCAAAGAAGATGAATCCCCGGGCGGTAGTGGTGGCGGCAGGCTGCTATGTCCAGGCGTCGGCTGACAGGCAGGAGATAGACACGTCTATCGATATTGTTATTGGGAATAATAAGAAAAAAGATTTGATAGAAATCCTTGCAGAATATGAGAGGAGCCATGCGGAAGAATTCATTATTGACGTGAATCATACGCAGGAATATGAAGGGCTTTCTATCAGCCGTACCTCGGAGCACACCCGGGCATATATTAAGGTTCAGGACGGATGTAATCAGTTCTGCAGCTACTGCATCATCCCTTATGCCAGGGGGCGGGTCAGGAGCCGGAGCATGGAAGATGTTATCGGAGAGGTGCGTTCTCTGGCGGCGAACGGATATCAGGAGGTGGTTCTCACAGGTATCCATTTAAGCTCGTATGGGATAGATTTGGATACGACGCTTGCTGAGCTTATCCTTGCCGTCCATGAGATAGATGGCATACACAGAATCCGGCTGGGTTCGCTGGAACCTCGGATTGTGACGGAAGAATTTGCCCGGATGATTTCTGCGCTTCCGAAACTGTGCCCTCATTTTCATCTCTCTCTCCAGAGCGGGTGTGACGCTACCTTGAAACGGATGAACCGCAGGTATACGGCGGCAGAGTACGAGGAAAAATGCGGGCTGCTGCGGAAGTATTTTGACAATCCGTCCCTGACTACAGATGTTATCGTGGGATTTCCGGGGGAGACAGAGGAAGAATTTGCCGAGACAAAGGCGTTTTTGGAAAAAATACAGTTTTATGAGACGCATGTATTCAAATATTCCCGGAGAAAGGGAACGCGGGCGGCCGTGATGGATAACCAGGTAAGCGATGGGAAAAAGGCGGAGCGCAGCAATATCTTGCTGGAGCTTAACAGCAGGAACAAGGAGGCGTATGAAAATGCGCGCATGGGGAAAAGGGATGAAGTGCTGTTTGAGGAACGTGTGACGCTGGATGGGGAAAGCTATTATACAGGGCATACGAGAGAATATGTCCGCATGGCGGTTTTGGCGGAGGAAAACCTCGCCAATAAAATCCTTCCGGTGCGGGTGGGAAAAAGCAGGAAGCAGGGGATGCTGACGGCGGAGCTGGAGCAGGCGGAGTGACAGGACGGCAGGGACAAACGCCGGGCGGTCGTGATATATTAAAGTTTTGATTGTATTTTTGTATGATTTATATTAGAATAAAGAGAAAGTATAGTTAAGGGCGTGATAAAATGGGCAATATAAGTAATACACAGTATTTTAAAGTAAACTCGGAAACAGAAATAAGCGTGAAGGAAATTCTGGACACGGTATATAATGCGATGACGGAAAAAGGGTACAATCCGGTGAATCAGATTGTAGGGTATATTATGTCGGGCGACCCTACTTATATCACCAGCCATAAAAATGCCAGGAGCATGATTATGAAGGTGGAACGGGACGAGCTGGTAGAGGAACTTTTGAAAGAGTATATTAAGAACAGGGCTTGGCAGTAGGTATGGGCAAACGGGTGATGGGACTTGATTTCGGCTCAAAGACAGTGGGCGTGGCCGTCAGCGACGGGCTGGGACTGACTGCCCAGGGAGTGGAAATCATCAGGAGGACGTCAGAGAATAAGCTTCGGCAGACGTTGGCAAGGATAGAAGCTCTGGTTCGTGAATATGAAGTCGGGACGATTGTGCTGGGGTTCCCGAAAAATATGAATAACACAGTGGGGGACAGGGCCGAGAAATCCCTGGCATTTAAGGAAATGCTGGAGAGAAGGACGGGTCTGCCTGTTGTGATGTGGGATGAGCGGCTGACGACGGTAGAAGCAAACAGGACACTCATGGAGGGAAAAGTGCGCCGTGAGGACAGGAAGCAGTATGTAGATAAACTGGCGGCAGTCTTTATTCTTCAGGGATATTTGGATTGCGAGGGTATGAAGTCTGGAAATGAACATCCAGATATGCCAGGATGACGCGGCAAATGCGCCAGAGAGAGGAAAACATGGAAAAAATCAGGTTTAGTTTTGGAGATACCGGAGAGACAGCGGAGTTTTTTGTGCTGGAACAGACAAGAATTAACGGAATGAACTATATTTTGGTGACAGATTCCGAGGAAGATGATGCGGAGGCATTGATTTTGAAGGATTTGTCCCAGGACGGTGATAAAGAAGCGTTGTACGAAATTGTGGAAGATGATAATGAGCTGGAGGCAGTGTCGAAAGTTTTTGCAGAGATGCTTGAGGATATTGATCTGGTTTAAAAAAGATGCGAAAGAGAAGCAGAGGAGGTCTGCTTTTGTGTCGAGTAAAAATAAAAATCAAGGAGGTTGGAGTGTTTGAAGAACGTGAAACATGAAAAATTGAAGATTATTCCCCTGGGGGGGCTGGAGCAGATTGGCATGAACATTACTGCTTTTGAGTATGAGAACAGTATTGTTGTGGTGGACTGCGGCCTGTCCTTCCCGGAGGATGATATGCTGGGGATTGATTTGGTGATTCCTGACATTACTTACCTGAAGAACAATGTGGAGAAGGTGAAGGGGTTTGTCATTACCCACGGGCATGAGGACCATATTGGCGCGCTGCCTTATATTCTGAAAGAGCTGGCGGCGCCTATCTATACCACAAAGCTTACAATGGGATTGATTGAGAATAAGCTGAAAGAGCATAATCTGATGAAAGCGTGTAAACGGAAGGTGGTAAGGCACGGGCAGTCCATTAATCTGGGCGCGTTCCGTATCGAGTTTATCAAGACAAACCACAGCATCCAGGATGCGTCGGCTTTGGCGATCCATTCCCCGGCGGGAACGGTTATCCATACCGGGGACTTTAAGGTGGATTATACGCCGGTGTTCGGGGATGCCATTGATCTGCAGCGTTTTGCCGAGATTGGGAAGAAGGGCGTACTGGCATTGATGAGCGACAGTACAAATGCAGAACGTCCGGGCTTTACCATGTCGGAGCGGACAGTTGGGAAAACATTTGACAATATTTTTTCCGAGCATAGGAACACGAGGATTATTATCGCCACATTTGCATCAAATGTGGACAGGGTGCAGCAGATTATCAATTCTGCCTATAAATTTGGACGGAAGGTCGTGGTAGAGGGCAGGAGCATGGTGACGGTAATCACCACGGCGTCAGAGCTGGGATATCTGGATATTCCGGAGAATACTCTGATTGATATTGAACAGATGAAGAATTATACGGATGACCAGATGGTGCTGATTACGACAGGAAGCCAGGGCGAATCCATGGCGGCGCTGTCCAGGATGGCGGCAGATATGCACCGGAAAGTATCGATTAAACCGGGGGACACGATTATTTTCAGTTCAAATCCGATTCCGGGAAATGAAAAGGCGGTGTCGAAGGTAATCAATGAGCTGTCGGCAAAAGGGGCGGACGTGATTTTCCAGGATGCCCATGTATCGGGACATGCCTGCCAGGAGGAGCTGAAGCTGATTTATTCCCTGGTTCATCCGAAGTATGCGATTCCGGTTCACGGGGAATACCGCCATCTGAAAGCAAATGCGGGACTGGCCATGAGCCTGGGGATTCCGAAAGAAAATACTTTTATCCTGCGTTCGGGCGATGTGCTGGAGCTGGACGAGGAACAGGCAAAAATCGTAGACCATGTGCATACAGGTGCAATCCTGGTGGACGGACTGGGCGTGGGCGATGTGGGAAACATCGTGCTGCGTGACCGCCAGCATCTGGCGGAGGATGGTATACTGATTGTTGTGATGACGCTGGAAAGGTACAGCAACCAGCTTCTGGCAGGACCGGATATCGTGTCCAGGGGCTTCGTGTATGTGAGAGAATCCGAAGTGCTGATGGATGAGGCCCGCCATGTGGTAGAGAGCGCTCTGGACGGGTGTATGGACAAGCATATCACGGACTGGGGAAAGCTTAAGAATGCGACGAAGGATGCGCTGAGTGAATTTTTGTGGAAAAAGACGAAGCGCAGCCCAATGATTCTTCCGATTATTATGGAAGTATAAGGAGACAGTGTAAAAAGGGGTTGGAGAGGCATGACAAATGTAACCAGATGTACGCAGGAGCTGACAGAGGCAATCTGTAGCTGTGCGGCTTATGCGGAGTATGAGAAGGCTAAGGAAAAGATGCGGGAGAACCCGGAGCTGCTGGCACGCCTGAATGCTTATCGGCGGAGGAAGTATGAGATTCAGAATGCGGAAAACGGAATGGACGCATACGACGAGCTGGAAAGGTTTGCAAAGGAGCATGAAGAGTTCCGCAGGAATCCGCTGGTGGAGGAATATCTTAATACCGAACTGGAAATGTGCCGGATGATTCAGCGCATTAACCAGGCGGTGACAGGCGTAGTACAGCTTGAAATAGAAGAATTTGCCGACGTGATTGAATGAGCGCTGACAGGAGGCAGAAGCACTTATGAATCAGAGAAGGAAATCAGTTACAGCCATATTTGCCATATTGAAAGTCCTGGCGCTGATTGTAGTGATTGCAGTGCTGGTTTCGGTGGGACGGAAAGCCTATGATTTTGGATACCGGGTATTTGCGGAGGAAGCAGTTTCTGCGCCGCCCGGAAAGAAAGTGGCGGTAACGATTGAAGATGGTATTTCTGTGTCTGAGTTGTCAGAGCTGCTGAAATCAAAGCGTTTGATTAAAGATGAGAAGGTGTTCTGGATGCAGTATAATCTTTCCCAGTACAGGGGGAAGATGAAGGGCGGGAACTATATCCTTACTACTGCCATGACTGCGGAGGAAATGCTCGCGGAGATGTCCGGGGCGAATGAGACAGAGACAGGAACGGCGGAGTAGCCGGAGAGGAATTGCATGATTGTAAATGAACGGATGATTGCCTATATCAATTCACTGGATATGGGCAATACGCCTTTATTGGATAAAATTGAACAGGAGGCGCTGGATGCTTTCGTACCGATTGTGCGGAGGGAGATGCAGAGTTTTTTGAAGGTGCTGCTGGCGGTGCGCCGTCCCATGCGGATTCTGGAGGTGGGGACAGCCGTGGGATTTTCTGCATTGTTGTTTTGCGAATATGCACCGGAGGGGGCGCGGATTACTACAATTGAAAAATATGAGAAGCGGATTCCCGTCGCGCGTGAGAATTTCCGGCGCGGAGGAAGGGAAGGCCAGATAACGTTTCTGGAAGGGGATGCCGCTGAAATCCTGAGTAACCTGACGGAAACGTATGATTTTATTTTCATGGATGCGGCGAAGGGGCAGTATATCCATTTTCTGCCGGATGTGATGCGGCTTCTGGAAGTGGGCGGCGTGCTGGTTTCGGATAATGTACTGCAGGATGGGGATATTATCGAATCGCATTACGCGGTAGAGCGCAGGAACAGGACGATTTACAAGCGGATGCGGGAATATTTATATGAACTGAAACATGACAGACGGCTGACTACATCTATCGTTCCTATCGGGGATGGGGCAACGGTCAGTGTACGTATAAAGTAGGGGCGGCGGCGCTGCCCTGTTTCTGATAAGAGGAGAAAGAAAAGTATGGGAAGGATACCTGAATTGCTGATACCTGCCAGCAGCCTGGAGGTATTAAAGACGGCTGTGATTTTCGGTGCGGATGCGGTATACATCGGAGGCGAAGCATTTGGACTGCGGGCGAAAGCCAAAAATTTTTCCATGGAGGATATGAAGGAAGGCATTGCGTTTGCCCATGCCCATGGAGCGAAGGTCTATGTGACTGCCAATATTCTGGCGCATAACCGGGATTTAGCAGGGGTAGAAGAGTATTTTAAGGAACTGAAAGAACTGCATCCGGATGCGTTGATTATCGCGGACCCAGGGGTATTTCAGATTGCAGGGCGGGTCTGTCCGGAAATTGAGCGGCATATCAGTACCCAGGCGAACAATACGAACTATGGGACATATTTATTCTGGCATGGGCTTGGGGCGAAACGGGTAGTATCTGCAAGGGAGCTTACCCTGGAGGAAATAAAGGAAATCCGGGCGCATATCCCGGAGGATATGGAGATTGAGACTTTTATACATGGGGCCATGTGCATTTCCTATTCGGGGCGCTGCCTGCTGAGTAATTATTTTACGGGACGGGATGCAAACCAGGGGGCATGTACCCATCCCTGCCGATGGAAATATGCGGTGGTGGAGGAGACACGCCCAGGCGAGTATATGCCTGTTTATGAAAATGAGAGAGGGACTTACATTTTTAATTCTAAAGATTTGTGCATGATTGAACATATTCCGGAACTTCTGGAAGCCGGGATTGACAGCTTGAAAATTGAGGGGCGCATGAAAACGGCGCTTTATGTGGCGACAGTGGCCAGGACATACCGCAAAGCGATTGATGATTACCAAGAAAGCCCAGAGCTTTACCGGAAGAATATGCCCTGGTATCTGGAGCAGATATCGAACTGCACATACCGTCAGTTTACGAAAGGTTTTTTCTTTGGAAAGCCGGATGAAAATTCACAGATTTATGATAACAATACGTATGTGAAGGAATATACGTATTTGGGGATTGTAGGAGAGAAGAATCCGGAGGGGCTTTACCGGATTGAGCAGAGAAATAAATTTTCAGTGGGTGAAACCATTGAAGTCATGAAGCCAAACGGGGAAAATCTGTCTGTGACTGTACGGCGTATCGTGAATGAAGACGGGGTGGAACAAGAGAGTGCGCCGCATCCGAAGCAGGTACTTTACCTGGATTTGGGAGTGGAGATGGAGAAGTATGATATTTTGCGGCGGCAGGAGGCAGAGCAGTAGAAAGATGCGTTGTCCTGAAGCCTGTGAGGTGCCTGTTTAGGGCACCTCTATTTTTTTTCGCAGCAGGAGCAGCGCTATGACATTTGGAAATACCATGATTCCGTTAATCAAATCGGTTATCCCCCAGACCAGCCCTAATGGGATGACTGCTCCCAGATAAGCCATGATGATGTAACAGAAGTGATATGCGGAAATCCATTTTTCGCCGAAGAGGTATTCCGTACCTTTTTCGCCGAAGTAGCACCAGCCAATCAGGGTGGTGAGAGCGAAAGCCACCAGCGAGAGGGAGAGAAGCTCTTCTCCGCAGAAGGGCAGCAGGGAGAAGGCAGCCATGGTAAGTCCACCGGCGCTGTATCCCTGTATAGAGGCGGGATTTTGGAGGATATTTGCCACTACCACGATGCCCGTGAGCGCGCACATTACAACGGTGTCCCAGAATACTGCTGTCATGGAAATCAGCCCCTGGCGGCGCGGGGATGCGGTGCTGGCGGCAGCGGCAATAGATGCGGTGCCGATGCCTGCCTCATTGGTGAACAGTCCCCTGGCGATACCGAAGCGCAGCGTACTCTGCAGTGTACTTCCCACAAAGCCCCCGAAAGCCGCCCCCGGATGAAAAGCCCGTTCAAGAATCAGGGAGATAGCGGCGGGCACAGAGCCGCGGGTGAGCCACAGCAGCACAAGGCAGCATCCGATATAGAAAAAACCCAGGAAGGGTACGATGCGCACGCAGAAATTCCCGATGGACTTGATGCCTCCTACAATCACGAAACCAGTGAATACGGCGGCGAGGATTCCTGTAATATGTGGGGAAATATTCCAACATGCGCCGATGGCGTCAGAAATGGCGCTGGCCTGAGTGGTACAGCCTACGCCCAGGGCGGCGAGCAGGGTGCAGGAGGCATAGAGGATGGCCAGGGACTTTTTATGCAGACCGTGTTCTAGTATGTACATGGGGCCTCCCAAGGAAGTGCCGTCAGGTTTCCTGTGCCGGAAGAGGCAGCTTAGAAAGCACTCTGCGTAAGAAGTGGCCATCCCCAGAATTCCCGTAATCCAGCACCAGAACAGAGCGCCAGGACCGCCTAAAGCAATGGCAGTGGACACGCCTACGATGTTGCCTGTTCCCAGAGTGGCGGCAAGCGTGGTTGCAAGGGCAGCAAAGCCACTGAGATTTTTTTCGTCTTTTGCGGCTTCCTCGTCTGCAGTTACAGACAGACGGATGGCCTTGAAGGTAAGTTTTTGTGGAAATTTTAGACGTATTGTGAACAGCAGATGTACTGCGCCGAGCAGCAGCAGCACTGGGCCGCTCCAAAGGAAGGTATTCAGAGATTCCAGAGCAGAGAACATGATTGAACCTCATAGATGTATTTTGTAATAAATATATGAAAAAGAATCTTCGGACATACATAAATTTTTTTGGAAAGGCACCAAATCTTTTTCTTTTTCATAAGATGTTAGGAAAGATGTGAAGAGGTGCTTTTTTGAAAACATTTCCCAAGCCGCTTACCGCAGAGGAAGAAAGGCTGTACCTGAAGAAATATGAGGAAGGGGACCAGGAGGCGCGGAAGGTTCTGATAGAACGAAATCTAAGGCTGGTGGCGCATGTGGCAAAGAAGTACCAGGGTTCGGATGAGGACTCGGACGATTTGATTTCGATAGGTACAATCGGGCTGATAAAGGCCGTGGCGACTTTTGACAATTCTAAAAACAACAGGCTGGCCACCTATGCAGCGAGGTGTATTGACAACGAGCTGCTGATGATGCTCCGTATGCGGAAAAAGACCTCCAGGGAGGTCTCTCTTTATGAGCCGATTGGCATGGATAAAGAGGGAAACGAGATTAATCTGCTGGACATCATTGAAGGGGAAAATGTGGATGTGCCGGAAATTATGGATTTGGAGGCGGATACCAGGAGGTTGTACCAGATTTTGCATAAGGCGCTCTCAGAAAGGGAGCAGGAGGTGCTGCGGCTGCGGTATGGTCTGTTCGGCGAGGAGGAAAAGACCCAGAGGGAGATTGCGCAGCGGCTGAATATTTCCCGTTCTTATGTTTCCAGAATCGAAAAAACCGCGCTAAAAAAATTAAAAGAGTTTTTTTAGAAAAATGATTGAAGGTTGCGTTTTTCGGACAGGTCTGCTATGCTTTTTCTATGATTTATTTATTGGAAAACCCAGAGGGAGATATGCCGGGCTCCCTTGCCCGTAAGCTTCTTGCCTACGGTTTGTATCAGGAATATGGGATAACCGGAGAGACTGTCCTGGCGGCAGCCCCGCTGGGAAAGCCTTATCTTCCGGAATATCCGCATATTCATTTTAATTACAGCCATTGCCGCCGGGGAATCCTCTGCGGCATTCATCATGGGGAAATCGGGGTGGATATTGAAAGAATCATTCCGTATAAAGAAAATTTTGCCGCGCGCATCAGCCATCCCAATGAACTGCGTATGCTTTTGGAAGTATCGGAAAAAGACCGCGCGCTGACGGCTCTCTGGACAGCGAAGGAAAGCTATTTAAAATATCTGGGGACGGGGCTGCGCAGCGATTTGAGAAAATTGGACTTATCTGCCGGACTCAGAGATGGCGTGTCTGTAGGCGGCGTATGGCTCCATAGTTGTTTTGGAAAGGGATATGGGATGTGTGTCTGTTGTGGGGAACGGCAGGTGCACATTCGGAGAGTCAGACGGGAGGAGCTCAGTAGTAAAGTGCGGTTGAATGATGAAAGCATATTTTAATTTGCAAGCCAAAATATTACGGAAATATTAAAAAAATTTATAGATAATTTAGAAAATAGTGTGCTAAAATATTTATGTATTATAGATATACAAACTTTAGAAAAATACAGGAGAAGAAGTATGGGAACAGGAAAGAGAACAAGAAGGCGGGCGAGGAGAAGAAGGCAGATAGCAGGGGCATGTATTGTGATTCTGCTTATACTGCTTATTTTAGGTTTGGCGGTAATTTTATTGTGGAGAAACATAAAGA
The DNA here is from genome assembly GCA_041223665.1 of Lachnospiraceae bacterium 46-15. Taxonomy (GTDB): domain Bacteria; phylum Bacillota; class Clostridia; order Lachnospirales; family Lachnospiraceae; genus Hominisplanchenecus_A. Next base: position 18,240 of record JBCLQO010000022.1, on the reverse strand, counting down.
TATCCCAGAAGAAATCAGATTCCGGCAAAGGTGCAGTGACGGAACAGGAAATGATACAGGAAAACGAGACAGAAACAATGACGGAAACACAGACCCAGGCCGTGACAGAGCCGCCTGTATCACTGGAAATCAGCGCAGCAGACTTATATAGTGCCAATGCTTTTCTGGTTCGTGCAAAAACAGGGGAAGCCCTGCTGGATAAAGGCAGTGCAGAGCAGATTTATCCGGCTTCCATGACAAAAGTTATGACTGCGGTGGTGATTTTGGAAAATATTTCGGATTTACAGGCGGAAGTAAGGCTGTCCGAAGAAATGTTTGATGAGCTGTACCGGCAGGAAGCTTCCATGGCAGGATTTCTGCCGGGAGAAACCGTGACGGCACGGGATTTGCTGTATGGCGTAATGCTGCCCTCCGGAGCCGAGTGCTGTACGGGTCTGGCAGATTATATAGCCGGTTCGGAAGAGGGATTCGCAGATTTGATGAACCAGAAGGCTGCAGAGCTTGGCATGGAGAATACACATTTCGTCAATGCCAGCGGGCTGCACGATCCAGAGCATTATACTACGGTGGCAGACCTGGCGAAATTGATGGAATATGCGCTGCAGAACGATACCTTTAAAGAAATCGCATCATCCGCATGGCATAGCACAGAACCTACGGACATGCATCCAGACGGCATTACAGTTTACAATACACTGTTTGGGAGCATGACGGAGGAAATACGTGACAGCGGCATTATTACAGGAGGAAAGACAGGATATACCCAGGAAGCAGGGCTCTGCCTTGCAAGCTTTGCCGAAATAAATGGAGAGACCTTTATCCTGGTAACAGCAGGGGCGGACGGAAATCATGAGACAGAGCAGTTCCATGTCCTGGACGCTTATGCAGTGTATCGTGCGCTTGAATTCTAAAACTACAAATAATATATTGCAAATAAATACAAAATGATATATAATGGGCGTGCGGGGCATGCTTTTCAAATTGCGGTTTGTCGGAGAGTCTGTCTCTTACCCCGGACAGTTATGGAACCGATAGTTTCTGTGCTTACTTCGGACAGTCACGGAACCGATAGTCCCCGGCTGGACGGTGGCTGGCGTTATGAGAACTGTGCGGCTGCGTGAACTGTACTGGCTATGGCGAAACTGCTGACGGCTGGCGCTGCGGGACTGTACGGTTTCACGGACTGTTCCGGTTGTAACGAAAACACTGGCGACTTTCGGTGCACGGAACACCCTTATGTACAGTAAAGTGCTGCAAAGCATGGTTACACTGTTTGACTATACGTATAGGAAAAGCGGCTTGCGGAAACTGGCTGGTGTGGCGGCATCTGCATATAATGGCGTTTATGATATGCAGAGCCGCCAGTTCATGAAGCCATTCGTGCAAAGCTATGTCTCGCCGTATATCCGGCGGATTATCATAATTAAACACATGGGCGGTTCATCCGCGGCATGTATCAGGAAAGTCCACGCAGCTACACACGCACATAACGCCAGCCACCACACAGCCGAGGCACCTGCCATATATCCCTAAGCGGACACTCAGGGGACGCCCTTAGCAGAGGTGAGATCCACGATTTACGGAAACTTATGCGCGAAGGCTCTCCTGAGCGCATTAGTTGGAGTTAATCGTTAGCTCACCGGCGCGTTGTCCCCGTCCGTGTGGGATATATGGCAGGTGTCTCGGCGTCCGGGGTAAATATGGAGACTATCGGTTCCATAACTGTCCGGGGTAAAAGACAGACTCACAGACAAACCGCAATTTGAAACGGGGGATGGATTGTATGCGCCCGCAGGAAGTGTTCATAAAGTGGTTGACAAGAAGGAAAAAGTGTAATATGATGAATAAAAGTTCGAGAACATTAGTTCGCGAAAGGAAAAGGAGAAGATGCATATGGCTCAGGAAGATAAATTAAAGGCGCTGGAAGCTGCCATCAGTAAGATAGAAAAAGATTTCGGAAAAGGCGCGGTCATGAAACTGGGGGATTCCAAGGCAAATATGAACGTGGAAACCATACCTACAGGCTGTTTGAGCCTGGATATCGCCTTGGGACTGGGAGGAATTCCAAAAGGGAGGATTATCGAGGTTTACGGACCGGAGTCCAGCGGTAAGACTACCGTGGCATTACATATGGTCGCGCAGGTGCAGAAGCAGGGAGGCATCGCAGGGTTTATTGACGCAGAGCATGCGCTGGATCCGGTGTATGCAGGAAATATAGGCGTAGACATTGATAATCTGTATATTTCCCAGCCGGATAACGGTGAACAGGCACTGGAGATTACAGAAACAATGGTACGTTCCGGAGCGGTGGATATTATTATCGTCGACTCGGTAGCGGCACTTGTACCGAAAGCGGAGATTGATGGAGATATGGGAGATTCCCATGTGGGACTCCAGGCACGTTTGATGTCCCAGGCTCTCAGGAAGCTGACCGGAGTAACCAGTAAGTATAATTGTACGATTATCTTTATCAATCAGCTGCGTGAGAAGGTTGGTGTAATGTTCGGCAGTCCGGAAACGACGACAGGCGGGCGGGCGCTAAAGTTTTATTCTTCCATCCGTTTGGATGTCCGCAGGATTGAGTCTTTGAAACAGGGCGGCGATGTGATAGGAAATAGAACCCGAATTAAGGTAGTGAAAAATAAAATCGCGCCGCCGTTTAAGGAAGCAGAGTTTGATATTATGTTTGGCCAGGGGATTTCACGGGAAGGAGATATCCTTGATTTGGCAGCGAATGAAGGCGTTATTGTAAAGAGCGGTGCGTGGTATGCATATAATAATGCCAAAATCGGACAGGGACGGGAAAATGCGAAGAAATACCTGCGTGAGCATCCGGAAGTCATGGAAGAGGCTGAGCGGAGAGTGCGTGAGAACCTGGGCTTGATAGAGAAGCCGGAGGATGAAGCGGCAGGCGAAGGAAAAACAATGGACGAGGAAAAACCGGCAGGAAGGGCAGTGAAGAAAGCAGAGAAAGAAGCATCAGAGGGTGAAAACCTGTGACAGTCACCAAAATAGAGTCTTTCGGGAAGAACAGGCACAGAATTTATATAGATGAACGGCGGGCTTTTGTATTGTACAAAGGCGAACTTTCCAGGTATAAAATAAGAGCAGGAGAGGAGCTAAGGGAGGAAAGCTATAGGGAAATTGTGGATTCTGTGCTTGTGAAAAGGGCAAAGCTTCGCTGTATGAATCTTTTGAAATCCATGGACAGAACAGAATGGCAGCTCCGTCAGAAGCTGGAGCAGGGGGAATATCCGCAAGATATCATAGATACGGCAATTGCATATGTAAAGAGTTATGGCTATGTGGATGACATGTCCTATGCCAGCCGTTATATCGATAGCAGGCAGCAGTCAAGGAGCAGGAGGCAGATTATCTGCGAGCTGCAGCAGAAAGGAATTGAAAAGGATGTGATTCTGGCGGCGTACGAAGAAAAAGATCCAGTGGATGAAAGTGTATTGATTCGTCGGTGGCTGGAGAAGAAGCGTATGGAGCCGCAGACAGCCACCCCCAAAGAGAAGCAGAAAATGTATATGTTTCTTATGAGGAAAGGATTTTCTTCCGGTGAAGTGTCAAAAGCGCTTCGGGGAGGAGAATATGACTTCTGCTAAATGGTATGCGGCAAGGCAGATAGAATTTGATGAATAATGATAAGACAGAAACCCTGTAAAGCTTGAGAAGGCGATACGGGGTTTTGTAAGTTACTGTAAACAGTAACGAGTAGTTACTAAATCCCAGGTGAAAAAAGAACAATTACTTGACAATGTGCACAAAACACGGTAAAATTAATACGTTGTTTTGTACAATGAAAAATAAATAAGGAGGTGCTCCTGTGCCGAGTGCAGTAATAACAATTATTGCTGTTGTAATCACACTGATTATAGCTGTTGCTATTACGTGGCCTGTAGCTACCGCATACCATAAAAAGGTTGTTGAAGCAAAAATTGGAAGTGCGGAAGAAAAGGCCAGAAAAATAATAGATGATGCGCTCAAGGCTGCAGAGACAAAGAAGCGGGAGGCCCTGCTCGAAGTTAAGGAGGAGTCTTTAAAGACAAAGAATGAACTTGACAGGGAAACGAGAGAAAGGCGTGCCGAGCTTCAGCGTTACGAAAAGCGCGTTTTATCTAAAGAAGAAGCGATAGATAAAAAAGCGGATGCAATTGAGAAAAGAGAGTCAGGATTAGCAGCAAAAGAAGAAGAAATAAGAAAGAAAAGTGAAGAAGTAGAAGGGCTAAATGAAAAGCGAGTGCAGGAACTGGAGAGAATCTCAGGTCTAACCTCCGAACAAGCAAAAGATTATCTTTTAAAAACTGTTGAAGATGAAGTAAAAAGTGATACTGCCCGGCTTTATAAAGAGCTTGAGAGCAGAGCAAAAGAGGATGCCGCGAAAAAGGCAAAAGAATACGTGGTTACAGCGATACAGAAATGTGCAGCTGACCATGTGGCAGAAACGACGATTTCTGTAGTTCAGCTTCCCAATGACGAGATGAAGGGAAGGATTATTGGTAGAGAGGGAAGGAACATAAGAACCCTGGAGACCATGACGGGTGTGGATTTGATTATTGATGACACGCCAGAAGCAGTTATTTTATCGGGCTTTGACCCCATTCGGCGGGAAGTGGCAAGAATTGCCCTTGAGAAGTTGATTGTGGATGGACGAATCCATCCGGCAAGAATCGAAGAGATGGTGGAAAAGGCGCAAAGAGAAGTCGAAGCGATGATTCGCGAAGAAGGTGAGGCGGCGGCTCTGGAGGTTGGTGTACATGGCATACATCCTGAGTTAGTGCGTCTGCTCGGAAGAATGAAATTCCGAACCAGTTATGGACAGAATGCATTAAAGCACTCAATTGAAGTTTCGCAGTTGGCAGGTCTGCTGGCCGGGGAAGTCGGTGCGGATGTCAGATTGGCGAAACGTGCGGGTTTGCTGCATGATATCGGAAAGTCCATCGACCATGAGATGGAGGGTTCCCATATCCAGATTGGTGCTGATTTATGTAAGAAATACAAAGAGTCTGCGGTTGTGATTAATGCGGTTGAATCGCATCACGGAGATGTAGAAGCGGAGTCTCTGATTGCATGTCTTGTACAGGCAGCAGATACGATTTCAGCAGCACGTCCGGGCGCAAGGCGTGAGACACTGGAAACATATACAAATCGATTAAAACAGTTAGAAGATATTGCAAACACTTTTAAAGGTGTAGATAAATCCTTTGCTATTCAGGCGGGTAGAGAGATCCGGGTTATGGTAGTTCCCGAACAGGTTAGCGATTCCGATATGGTATTGATGGCGAGAGATATTTCCAAGCAGATTGAGGCTGAATTGGAATATCCGGGACAGATTAAGGTCAGCGTGATCCGTGAGTCCAGAATTGTTGATTATGCGAAATAACGAGTTAGACATTTAGCTTAATAAAAGCTCTGCAGATGAAAGTCTGCAGGGCTTTTTTTGCGTTCCGCTGCATAAGCTGTAGTAAGAGCATGGTTTGGAGGTGGAAAGTGAAAAAATGGGGAATGGATGCCGGCTTTCTGAGAAGTGCGGCGGTTCTTCTTATACTTGGAATGACGGTGGGGGCGATGGTGGTAAATGCCATGGCAGACTCATCGGCAGGCAGGGCAGGGATTTTGAGTGATTATTTTCTAAGGCAGTATAAGTACCTGGAAATTGATACGTCTGGCTTGTTTTTGTACATACTCGGGAAGCGGATGAAGTGGGTGTTCTTGCTTTGGATTGCAGGGTTCACCGTGATAGGAATCCCGTGTGCGGCAGTTTATGTGATGTGGATGGGGTTTGCGGCAGGGGTTCTTTTTGGAATTGCGGTTTTGAAGCTTGGAGCACAGGGAATCCTGTTCAGTGCGGCGGCCCTTTTACCCCAGAGCCTTCTGTATGTTCCGGCATGGATGTTTTTTTTAAACGGCGTCTATGTGTGGAATTCAGGGAGGGGAGGAGAGAGGCTTTTTGGGCCTGGAAATGGGACAGCCAGGTATGTTCTTCTGGCAGCGCTGACCTGCCTGTTGATGGCGCTTGGCATCCTGGCAGAGAGTAGCCTGAATCCGTGGCTTATGAAACAGATTCTCCGCATTTTGTGATGTTTCGGACGAAAGAGAATATTGCCGCAAAAATTGATTGATTTTGCCGAAAAAGCTGGTATACTTTTGTAGTATATAGAGTTTTGAGGGAGCGGAGATTATGGAAAGCACGATACCGAATTTTATCACATATTTAGAAGAGGTAAAAAATGCCTCAGCCAGCACAGTTATGTCCTATCAGCGGGATTTAAAGAAGCTGTTTACATTTTTGCATTCGAAGGGGATTGAACGGCTGACGGATGTTACGTCGACTAGCCTGAATTCTTATGTGCTCTTTTTGGAAAGGGAAGGCTTTTCAAGTGCTACGGTATCGAGGAACGTCGCTTCTATGAAATCCTATTTTCACTATGTTTTTATCCGTCATCAGATGGAGGAAGACCCGGCAGAGATTATCAGAGCGCCGCACATTGAGAAAAAAGCGCCGGAAATCTTGACGCAGCAGGAGGTTTTTGACCTTCTGGAAGCACCTGTATGTGAAACTCCGAAGGGCTGCAGAGACAAGGCGATGCTGGAGCTTTTGTATGCTACCGGAATGCGGGTATCGGAGCTTTTGGCAGTTCAGATGCAGGATTTAAATTTAGATATGAATTATATGATTTGCCGGGACGGAGGAAAGGAAAGAGCGATTCCTTTTGGGAATGCGGCGAGAAAGGCGCTTTTGGAATACATAGGGGAAAGCCGGAAAAGCCTGCTGAAAGGCGGCGAATGTGGTACATTGTTTGTGAACTGTTCCGGCAGACCGATGAGCCGGCAGGGATTTTGGAAACTGATAAAGCAGTATGCCCAGAAAGCGCATATTGTGAAGGATATTACGCCTCATACGCTGCGTCACTCATTTGCGGTTCATTTGGTGCAGAATGGCGCGGAGCTGAAAGCAGTGCAGGAAATGCTGGGGCATTCAGATATTTCTACTACCCAAATGTACCTGAATATGGACGTAAGCCGTATGCGGGAGTCCTATGTGCAGGCACATCCCCGGAGATGAGCGGGGATGCAGTGCAGGTGCAGGAATTGCGGGAACCTAAAGTATCCTGCGGATCTGTTCAATCAGAGCCTTTGCCTTCTTGTGGTCTTTCCCGCTGGCGGTAACGCCGACGACAACCTGGTCTTTCATGGCGATGCCGGGAAAATAAAAGTCGCATTTTTGTTTATCACTGCATACGTTTACCAGAATCCCTTGCTTCTGGCATGTGTCGTAAATGGCATTGTTGATTTGGGCGTCGTTGGTGGCGGCAATTACCAAATCAGCGCCATGAAAATCTTCCATCTTACATTTTCTTTTCAGAATCGTCAGAAGCCCGTCGGCTTCCAGACTTTTCAATTCTTTATTCACCTCTGGGGCGATAACCGTCAGATGGTTGGTGAAATTCAGGAGGGAACGGATGCGCCGTTTGGCGATGGTTCCTGCGCCTGCTACCACGACTTTTTTTTCAGTTAAATCTACAAACATTGGGAAATAAGGTTTTTTTGTATCCAGCATAAATATTCATACTCCTGTTCTATATGAAGCTGTCCGCAGTTTTTGTATAACTGTGAATAGTAATATGATAGCATAATCGCAAAAAAAGTCAAATCATGTTATAGTTGGTATTTTGAGAATTTTATGGTATGCTGAATAGTAATGGAAAGTGAGGAGGAAATATTATGAGCTTTGAATTTATCAAAAAGCTGCCGACTCCGGCAGAAGTAAAGGAAATGTATCCGGTTACAGAGCGGGTCAGGAAAATAAAAGAAGAGAAGGACGCGATGATTCGGAAAGTATTTACCGGGGAATCCGATAAGTTTCTGGTTATCATAGGCCCGTGCTCCGCGGATAATGAAGAGGCAGTGTGTGATTATATCGGGCGTCTCGCTAAGGTTCAGGATAAGGTGGGGGACAGGCTGATACTGATTCCCCGGATTTATACGAATAAGCCCCGGACTACAGGAGAAGGCTATAAAGGAATGCTCCATCAGCCAGACCCGGAAAAGAAGCCGGATTTGCTTGCCGGGCTGATCGCCATCCGTAAGCTCCATATCCGTGCAATTGAGGAGTCGGGACTGACAGCGGCGGATGAGATGCTCTACCCGGAAAATTGGAGATATTTTTCTGATATCCTGTCTTATGTGGCCATCGGTGCGCGCTCAGTAGAGGATCAGCAGCACCGTCTGACGGTCAGTGGCATGGATGTCCCGGCGGGAATGAAGAATCCGACCAGCGGTGATTTGACTGTTATGATGAATTCGGTGGTAGCTGCCCAAGGCGGACATACTTTCATCTATCGGGGCTGGGAAGTGAAAACCACGGGAAATGAGCTGGCGCATACGATTTTGAGAGGTGCGGTGAATAAGCGCGGAAATACAATTCCCAACTATCACTATGAGGATTTGAACTTACTGCTGAAAATGTATGATGAGAGGGATTTGAAATATCCAGCGGCTATCGTAGATGCCAATCATTCCAATTCCGGCAAGCAGTATGCGGAGCAGATTCGGATTGTGAAAGAGGTGCTTCACAGCAGAAACCTGAATCCGAGGATTAGGGAGCTGGTAAAGGGTGTGATGATTGAGAGCTATATTGAACCGGGGTGTCAGAAAATCGGGCAGGGAAACCATGTGTATGGTAAATCAATTACGGATCCGTGCCTGGGCTGGGACGAATCGGAAGAGCTGATTTATACGATTTATAAGAGGTGCGGTGAGGCATAGAAACAGGAGGAAAGACAGGCAGTGTCAAACAGATAACAGGCCAGCAGGAATGAACGGTTACGAAAACAGGAGGAATTTGGATGGAAGTAAAGATTGTGGTACTGGTAGTGCTGGCAATGGCAGCGTTTGCGGCATTCTGTGTGTACCAGAACCGGAAGCGCAGGGCAGAGATGTTGGCAAAAATCAGGAGAACCTGGGGGACACGTCCGGTCAGGGAATATACGGGACCAGAATTTGACGCCATTGGGCGGTATTTTGAGAAAAAGGGCAGAGAAGGCTGCTATGTGGACGATATTACCTGGAACGATTTGGATATGGACACGATTTTTATGCTGTTGAACCATACATGGTCATGTATCGGGGAGAGCTATCTTTATTTTCTGCTGCGCAGACCTTCCTTTTCTACGGAAGAGCTGGAAGAGCGGGAACGGATCGTGCAGTATTTTGCAGAGCATGGCAGTGAGCGGGAACAGCTGGAATATTTTTTTGCAAAAATCGGAAAGACGGGAGCGCGCTCAATTTTTGACTATATTTATAATCTGGCGGACTATGAGGAGGATTCCAAGACGGTTCACTATCTGGGAATTGGGGCATTTCTGCTTTCACTGGCAGGTCTGGCTGCGGCACCGGCAGTCGGTATTATCATGCTGGTAGCTTCGGTGAGTTTTTGCTGGGCAACTTATTCTGCGAGACGCAGGAAAATAGAGCCGTATGTAATGTCCTGCAAATGCCTGCTGGAAATGCTGCGGGCAGCGGACGAGCTTCAGAAGGTGAAGCTTCCCGCTATACAGGAGTATCAGGAAAATATCGCAAAGGCGCGGAAGCGTTTTGACAAGTTTAAAAGGAATTCATTTTTTGTGCTGGCGGGAGCTTCCACGGCAGCAGGCGGAGGAATTGAGGAATCACTTGCCTTGTATATCAATTTTACTTTTCATATTGATTTGATTCAATTCGGCACGCTGGTGCGTGAGCTAAAGGAAAATATGGATGCGTTTGAGAGCCTGACGGAAAACATCGGACTGTTGGAAAGTGCGGTTGCGATAGCTTCCTTCCGGGAAATGATGGAAGAATGGAGCGTGCCGGAGCTGGAGCGCACGTCTGCAGTTTACCTGCGGACAGAAAACGTTTACCATCCAATGATAGATGAGCCTGTGAAAAATTCTATTTCCGTAGAACGGGGCGTACTGCTCACCGGTTCTAATGCTTCGGGAAAATCTACGTTCCTGAAAACGATTGCAATTAATGCGCTGCTGGCACAGACAATACACACGGTGTTGGCGGATTCCTGGGAGAGCAACTTCTGCCAGATTTATTCATCCATGGCGCTGCGTGACGATTTGATGAGCCAGGAGAGTTACTATATTGTGGAGATTAAGTCCTTGAAGCGGATTTTAGACCATATGGGGGATGAAATACCGCTGCTCTGCTTTGTGGACGAGGTGCTGCGGGGAACGAATACCGTGGAGCGCATTGCGGCATCTGCCCAGATTTTAAAGGGAATGGATAGGAGAAATGTGATGTGCTTTGCGGCAACCCACGACATAGAATTGACATATATGCTGGAGAAGCGGTACAAAAACTTCCATTTCCAGGAGGAAGTAAAAGAAAACGATATTCTGTTTAATTACTGTCTTTATGAAGGAAGGGCAACATCACGGAATGCCATACGCTTGCTGAGCATTATCGGTTATGATGCCCGAATTATTGAGGCAGCGGAGGCTTCGGCGGAGAGGTTTATGGAGTCCGGGGAGTGGAGTCTTTCATAGAAGAATAGAAAGCCCGCGGTATCAGGAAGCTGCCGGGAGAGGGCGCATATAGAGAGGAGCACTTATGCAGGTACAGATATACACAGACGGTTCCGCACGGGGGAACCCAGATGGTCCGGGAGGATATGGAACCGTGTTACATTATACAGATACAAAGGGAGAGCTTCATGTGCGGGAGTATAGCCAGGGTTATGTCAGGACGACAAATAACCGTATGGAGCTGATGGCTGCTATCGTGGGGCTGGAGGCGCTGAACAGGCCATGCCAGGTGGAGCTGTATTCAGATTCGCAGTATCTGGTGAATGCTTTTAACCAGCACTGGATAGAGAGCTGGCAGAAGAAGAATTGGAAGCGTGGGAAAAACGAACCGGTAAAGAATGTAGATCTCTGGAAACGGCTGCTGGCGGCGAAAGCACCTCACGACGTGAAGTTCATATGGGTGCGGGGGCATAATGGGCATCCGCAGAACGAGAGATGTGATGCGCTGGCTACTGCGGCGGCTGACGGGACAGGGCTTATCGTGGACGAAGGCTGCTAGATAAGAGGGAGATGGATGCACAGAAAAGAAAAAATGTTTAAAACAATTCGAGGTTTGGTGGTTATGTTATTGGTGTTCAGTATGGCTTTTGGTTCGCTGTTCGATTTAAACGGACGAGCTGAAACAAGAAACGAGCCAATCCGTGTTGCCTGCGTGGGTGATAGTCTTACTTTTGGGTATTCATCAGCCAATCCGGAATTTCACAGTTATCCTGCGCAGCTGCAGAATCTTCTCGGAGATGGGTATGAGGTTAGAAACTATGGAAAGACCAGTTATACTCTTATGAAGAGCGGTGACCTTTCTTATTGGAACACTCCCGAATATACCAACAGCAAAGCGTATAATCCGGATATCGTAATCCTTATGCTGGGTATAAATGATTCGAAAAATACGCAAGAATCACCAAACTGGACGACAAAGAATGGTGTTACGCCTCAGGAAGCATTTCTTTCTGATTTAAAAGAGATGATTCAGAACTATCAGAATCTGGCGTCTCATCCTACGGTGTATGTGGGGCTGGCGCACCGTCTGCCGGCAGAATTTGTTATGGGTTTAAATAATACAGTGTTAGAGAAAGAAATTGTTCCGTTACAGAGGCAGGCAGCAGAGGAAACGGGCAGCATTGTTTTGGATGTCAATATGTTCTCACATGAGTGTATAGCGGACAGTGATTTTAACGATACTTCACACCCCACAGATGTTGGCTATCAGAAGCTTGCAAACTTTATATATAGCGGACTGACAGGGCGTGAAATATCTATGGAAATTATAGAAGATTCGGAGGCTTTGTCAAATGGAAAAGGATTTTTGTTCCAGGGCACAGGATGGGTGGATGGAAATATTGGTTCAGGAAGCCTGAACGGACTGGCCGGGAAAGAGCATTACGCTGTTGTTACGGAGGAAAATGCTGCCGGACACAGCTATGAAATTGCATTTACCGGAACAAGGATACAGGTTTATGGGCATTTGTCTCCCAATCATGGAATTGTAAAATATTCCGTGGATGGTGGGGAAGAGGTGGAAATAGACGCTTATGCAGGTTCGCGCTCCGTGAGTACGCTTCTATATCAGGCATCCGGGCTTTCCGAAGGCAGCCATGTGCTGAGGGCAGTGGCTACAGGACGGAAAAATGCTTCTGCCCAGAATGCATGTATTCAGGTAGATTATGCAAAAGTTTTTACGGAAGTTTCCTGCAGCTGTTGTATAGAAGATCTGGAATTTGCAGATCGGGAAATCATGATTCCTTCGAATAAAGAAGAGCTTGAAATCAGTTTGGAGGCTGAATGCGCTATAGCCCGCTGTGATCTGACAGCCCACAGGGATAGGAAGGCAGTGGTTTCCTATTCGTTAGAGGACACAGAGTGTGCAGTGCTTGACGGGGAAAAGCTGACAGTGAAAAAGTCCGGAACTGTGAAGCTGACGGCTAAGGCAGTGATACCGGAAACGGACATCAGCGTTGAGAAAACTGCTGTGTTTAAGATAGAGAAAGAAGAGCCGCCAACAGAGAGCACAGAACCGCCAACAGAAAGTACAGAACCTCCTACAGAAAATACAGATCCACCGGCACAGACAGAAAAACCGATTCCTCCGGCATCGCCTATAAAGAATCCGGCACCGAAAGTAAAACTTCCGCGTCCCAAGTTAAAGGCGAAAAGAACCGGGACGGGAAAGGTGAGGCTCTCTTGGAAAAAGAATGCAAAAGCGGACGGGTATATACTTCAAATGAAATCTACAGGGAAATACCGGAAAATTACAGTGAAAAAGAAGAAGGTTACTTCCTATACGAAGAAAAATTTGAAGAAAAGGAAACGATATTACTTCCGTGTGAGAAGCTATAAACGCAGTCATTCATCAATAGTATATTCTCCGTGGTCCAAACCGGTTAAAATCCGTATCGTTTAGTGCATTTTTAAGGGGAGCTTAGTCTGCGGCTGAACGGTTACCCTTAAAATACTGAAATTTGTACCGCGCACTTGAAATAGAAAATTTCGTGTGCTATATTTAATCTCAGTACGTAAGGAGATAATGAGATGAAAATTTATGAAGAACTGGTAGCGCGTGGGCTGATTGCCCAGGTGACGAATGAACAGGAAATCCGTGAGATGGTGAATAATGGAAAGGCGACGTTCTATATCGGCTTCGACCCGACGGCAGACAGCCTGCACGTAGGGCATTTCATGGCGCTTTGCTTGATGAAGCGTCTGCAGATGGCAGGAAATAGGCCGATTGCCCTGATTGGAGGCGGAACGGGAATGATTGGCGACCCGTCGGGAAGGTCAGATATGCGCCAGATGATGACCACAGAAACCATCCAGCATAACTGTGACTGCTTTAAGGAGCAGATGAGCCGTTTTATTGATTTTGGCGAAGGCAAGGCGCTGATGGTGAACAATGCAGAATGGCTGACAGGGCTGAATTATATTGAGTTTATCCGGGAGGTTGGGCCGCATTTTTCCGTAAACAATATGCTGCGCGCCGAGTGCTATAAGCAAAGGATGGAAAAAGGGTTAAGCTTCCTTGAGTTTAACTATATGATTATGCAGAGTTATGATTTCTACGAGCTGTATCAGCGTTATGGCTGCAATATGCAGTTCGGAGGGGATGATCAGTGGAGCAATATGCTGGGCGGGACAGAGCTGATCCGCAGGAAGCTGGGCAAGGACGCACATGCCATGACGATTACCCTGCTTTTGAATTCGGAAGGTAAGAAAATGGGTAAGACCCAGTCAGGGGCGGTATGGCTTGATCCGAATAAGACATCTCCCTATGAGTTTTATCAGTACTGGAGGAATGTGGCGGATGCTGATGTGCTGAAATGTATCCGTATGCTGACGTTCCTGCCTCTGGAGGAAATCGACGCCATGGACGGCTGGGAAGGAAGCGAGCTGAATAAGGCGAAGGAAATCCTGGCTTATGAGCTGACAAAGCTGGTACACGGCGAAGAGGAAGCAAAGAAAGCGGACGAGGCGGCAAAGGCTATTTTCGTTGGAGGCGGGAAGAGCCAGAACATGCCTACTACTACTTATGCAAAAGAGGAGCTGGATGCAGGCAAAGATTTAATTACGCTGCTGGTGGATACGGGGCTGGCAAAGAACCGTTCCGAGGCAAGAAGGCTGATTCAGCAGGGCGGCGTCAGTGTGAATGACGAAAAAGTTACGGATTTTTCCAGGGTATTTACCAGTGCGGACTTTGACGAGGATGCCGCACTGGTGATAAAGAAGGGTAAAAAAGGATATCATCAGGTGAAAGCCGAGTAGGAGGGAAAGATATGGCATTTTTAGCAGAATTTATCATTACAGCGGTTAAGATGCTTCTTTTAATCGCAACGGCGGTGGTCGGAATCAGGCTGGGAAAGGTTTTCCGCGACAGGAAGGATGCCAAGACGGCAGCGGAGGAAACAGCCGCTTTAGATATTCAGAAATAATAGCGCACAGGAGGAGTTATCGTGAAAAAATACGGTGTAAATGAATTGCGCAGGATGTTCCTGGAATTTTTTGAGAGCAAGGGGCATCTTGCGATGAAGAGTTTTTCTCTTGTACCACATAACGACAAGAGTTTGCTGCTGATTAACTCAGGCATGGCGCCTTTAAAGCCATATTTTACCGGGGCGGAAATCCCGCCGCGCAGGAGAGTGACTACCTGCCAGAAATGTATCCGCACAGGCGATATTGAAAATGTGGGAAAGACAGCGCGCCACGGCACATTTTTCGAGATGCTGGGTAATTTCTCATTCGGGGATTACTTTAAGACAGAGGCGATTAGCTGGACATGGGAATTCCTGACGGAAGTGGTCGGCTTAGATCCGAACAGGCTGTATCCATCCATTTACGAAGAGGATGAGGAAGCGTTTGAGATCTGGAATAAGAAAATAGGGATTGCGCCGGAGCGCATTTTCCGATTTGGTAAGGGTGACAACTTCTGGGAGCATGGTTCAGGTCCCTGCGGCCCATGTTCAGAGGTTTATTATGACAGAGGGGAAAAATACGGCTGCGGCAGCCCGGACTGTACGGTAGGCTGCGAATGTGACCGCTATATGGAGGTATGGAACAACGTATTTACCCAGTTTGACAATGACGGGAACGGAAATTATACTGAGCTTGAGCAGAAGAATATTGATACCGGAATGGGGCTGGAGCGTCTGGCAGTTGTAGTGCAGGATGTGGATTCCATCTTTGATGTAGATACGATTGAGGCTCTGCGGAATAAGGTGTGTGAGTATGCGCAGATTACTTATAAAACAGATGAAGATAAAGACGTGTCCATCCGTCTGATTACAGACCATATCCGTTCCGCGACTTTCATGATTTCCGATGGAATCATGCCAACGAATGAGGGAAGGGGCTATGTGCTGCGCCGTCTGATTCGCCGCGCTGCACGCCATGGAAGGCTTCTGGGTATCCAGGGCGGATTCCTTTCAGGGCTGAGTGAGACAGTTATCGCAGGTTCGAAGGATGGATATCCTGAGCTGGAGGAGAAGAAAGAGTTTATCTTGAAAGTATTGGCTCAGGAAGAAGAAAAGTTTAATAAGACCATCGACCAGGGACTGAGTATCCTGGCAGGAATGGAAGCAGATATGGAGAAAGCGGGTAAAAAAGAACTAGACGGAAAAGATGCGTTTACGCTTTATGACACGTATGGTTTCCCGCTGGATTTGACAAAGGAAATCCTGGAAGAGAAAGGGCATTCCATTGATGAAAATGGCTTTAAAGCAGCTATGGAGGAGCAGAGAACCAAGGCGAGAAATGCCCGTGAAACGACAAATTACATGGGCAAGGATGCTACGGTTTACGATGAAATCGATGCTTCTGTCACCACGGAGTTTGTGGGATATGACAGGCTGAGCCATGAATCAAAGATTACTGTTCTGACGACGGAAAAAGAGATTACTGAGGCGCTCTCAGACGGCGATAAAGGGACAGTGCTGGTGGAGCAGACTCCGTTTTATGCAACGATGGGAGGTCAGGAAGGCGACACCGGGATTATCCGTACAGCAGAGGGAGAGTTCCGGGTAGAGAGCACCATAAAGCTCATGGGCGGTAAAGTCGGCCATGTAGGGTATATGACAAAAGGAATGCTCAAAACAGGCGATATTGCAGTTCTGGAAGTGAATGCGGCAGGCAGAAATGCCACCTGTAAGAACCATAGTGCGACCCATCTTCTCCAGAAAGCGTTAAAGACTGTACTTGGCTCTCATGTAGAGCAGAAAGGCTCCCTCGTAACACCGAACAGGCTCAGGTTTGACTTTGCCCACTTTGCGCCGATGACACAGGAAGAAATTGCGAAGGCAGAAGAACTGGTAAACCAAGAGATTCAGGCGTCTCTGCCGGTAGTAACAGAGGTCATGAATGTAGAGGACGCAAAGAAAAGCGGTGCGATGGCGCTGTTTGGCGAGAAATATGAAGATGAAGTGCGCGTGGTTTCCATGGGAGATTTCTCTAAAGAACTTTGCGGCGGTACACATGTGGCAAATACAGGAATGATTACCGTGTTTAAGATTGTGTCCGAATCCGGTATCGCAGCGGGTGTGCGCCGTATCGAAGCGCTGACTGGGGACGGAGTGTTTGCATACTATAGAGAAGCCGAACAGAAGCTGTCACAGGCGGCGGCGCTTTTGAAAACCACGCCGAATGAATTGGCAGATAAGATTTCGCATCTGCAGGCAGAACTGAAAGCTGCCCACAGTGAAAATGAGTCCTTAAAGAGCAAATTGGCGCAGGATGCACTGGGTGACGTGATGAACCAGGTGCAGGAGGTGAAAGGCGTGAAGCTGCTGGCGGCAAGCGTAGAGGACGTGGATATGAACGGACTGCGTGACTTGGGCGACCAGTTGAAAGAAAAGCTGGGTGAAGGTGTTGTTGTACTGGCATCCGCAAAAGGCGGAAAGGTGAGTCTGCTTGCTATGGCGACAGACGCAGCGCAGAAAGCCGGGGCACATGCCGGAAACCTGATGAAAGGCATGGCGGCGATTGTCGGAGGCGGCGGAGGCGGCCGTCCGAACATGGCACAGGCTGGAGGAAAGAACCCGGAGAAGATTGGAGAAGCTTTGAAGGCCGCAGCCGAGATTTTGACGGAGCAGATAAAATAAAGCGTAAAGAAAAAGAGATGGTAAAACGCATAGTTACATGATGCGGTTAGCCTAAGAATTGAAAAATGCTGGTAGTAGAAGGTCAGGATGAAAGATTTGACATTTTATTGTCAGCATTTTTTTATTTTGTAAAAAGCAGCATTTTTAGGTGTGTATTCGTTCAGGCAGCAGAATTGACTATGGATAAATCAAAACATTCAAATTCTGGAAAAACATTTTGTTGCACTTTGCGTCGTATGCCTGTCAGGATTTTGTGATTGCAGGAGCCGGGCAAATTTGATACATCACAAGTGACGAATATGAGTTTGCTGTTTGCCTGGTGTGAAAATCTAACGGAGCTGGATGTGAGTGGATTCGATACATCACAAGTAGAAGATATGGACGCTATGTTTTGGTGTTGTGAAAGCCTGGCGGAGCTGGATGTGAACAGTTTTGATACATCTCGGGTAAAGGGGATGGACAATATGTTTTATGGATGCAGCAACCTTCAGGATAACGCGCTTTATACAAGTCCTGCCAAAATTTTGCCAGAACAAATGAAATAATCCTTGACGTATATGGAAAATATGGTATAATAAGTGTCAGTGCAATAAAAATACCCGTACAGTTGTATTATGCACAATCTACAACTGGAGGGAGGTTAGGTGTGAGGCTATGTCAAACGTAATCGTTAAAGAGAACGAGACTTTGGACAGCGCTTTGCGTCGTTTCAAAAGAAACTGCGCGAAGGCTGGTATTCAGCAGGAGATTCGTAAGAGAGAACATTACGAAAAACCAAGCGTAAGACGTAAAAAGAAATCCGAAGCTGCTCGTAAGCGTAAGTATAACTAATGTGCAGATGAAACTCTCCAGCGTTGAGCTGGAGAGTTTTCTATATGGGTAAAAATGGATGGTCTTGAAAGAAAAAAATGATGCTGAGCTGGTTTGAGAAAAGTAATCAAAGCTACCTTTGGGCACGGTGTCCAGAAGTCTCCGACAGAAAAGCCTTTATTTAGAGTGGGGGGTGCGGATATTTTCTTGAACTGACTAAGCCGCCAGGCCAAGACTCCTTCTGTACTCCAACGGGCTCATGTTTC
>JBCLQO010000021.1:0-46003 GCA_041223665.1 Lachnospiraceae bacterium 46-15 | reverse complement strand
TCCTGAAAAAACGCAAGAAAGAGGATGAAGAATCCTAAGAAGTGAAAATGTCCCTGGCGGAATGCCAGGGACGTTTTTGCGCTGAATATCTATAATGCCTCTCAGTTCCCCGGAGGCATTAAGTTTTGTGGTACAGGAGATTTTCCATGATTTTCTTGCATTTTGGATAAAAAGGGTATAATATATAGTGGAGAAATTCTATGAAGTGCTTATATAGCAGTTTGATTTTTAAGTCATGCATGGATAAGGAGTACATATGAATTTAAAAAGGTTAAGTAAGATGATAGGATGTCTGGTGTTGTCGGGCGCGCTGGTGCTGCAGGCACCTGGAATGGCATTCGCAGCAGAGCGGATAACAGATACTAGAGAGAGGGAAGCGGTTTCGGAAAGGGTTACGGAGAGTGTTTCTGAAACGCAGACGGAGAAGCAAACCGAGAAACCGACGGAAACCGAAACACAGACGGAGACAGAATCCTGCACAGAGTTGGAAACACCGAAGCAGACAGAGTCGGAGAGCGAGACGGCAACCGTTGTTCAGACAGAAACGCCGAAACAGACAGAGTCGGAAACGCCGACGGTTACAGAGCCGGATACTGCGGGGACAACGGAGGAGACTCCTGAGACACCGGGAAAGAAAAAGGGAGATAAGAAAGAAAAAGGAAAAAACGGGCTGATAACTATAAAACGTCCGAAACAGGCAAAGGAGCAGGAGGATCATTCGGATGCGAATGCCAATCTGCTGGCAAATATTATTGCGGGAAATAAGATCTATCTGGAGCAGCTTTCGGCTTCTTATCATCTGAGTTTCGGCGAGAAGTTTTCAGAGGTTATGGAAGAAGTGGAAAAAGATTTTTGCCAGTGGCTGGAACAGCCGGACGAATTTCAAGTGCAGAACTGGCAGGATGTGCTTGCGGTTTATGTGCTGAGAGTCCAGGACGGTGATTCGGGCAAAGCAATCCACCTGGATGCGGAGGCGAAAGAAGAGCTGGAAAAGATATTCTTCTTTATGAATGTCCGCAGGGATTCGATTATTACAAAGAAACTTTCGAAGGAAGTGGATTTGGAAAAGGAAATCTGTTCCCTGGATGTCCATGACTATGCGGAGCTGAATAACTTGGATGAAAGCGAAAGAAAGATTCTTGAGAAATATACAGGGGATGAATGCAAGAGGCTGTGTACTATCGCAGCTGCAGCGAAGGGCTTTGTCTACGGAGGGACAGGAAGCGGCGTATCAGATGCAAGAGCGGCGATTGTGGCTGCGGCATGCAGCCTTGTAGGACGGGTCGGTTATTTCTGGGGCGGAAAGTCCTATGCCATGGGCTGGGATACCAGATGGGGCGAACCGTCTAAGGTTACGGCAGGAGGAAGCGTATCCACAGGAACGACCAGGGGATTTGGCCTTGACTGCAGTGGGTTTGTATGCTGGACGTTCTATAATGCCCTGGGCGGGACAGACGGCGGCATCGGGAACCATACCACTACCCAGTGGAATGCTTCAGAGATGGTAGACGGCAATGAGGCGCTGCCAGGGGATTTGGTATTTTATGCATCTCCTGAGGCGGGGGACAGGAACCATGTGGGAGTTGTGGTTGGCAGGAACTCAGATGGAAGCCTTATTGTAGCACACTGTTCTTCCAGTCAGAACGGAGTAGTGATAGGCGAGGCGTGGTCGTCAGGGTTTAAATATGTGAGAAGACCAGTTTTCTTGAAATAAGAAAAAATAAAAAATACACACAAATCATTTTGATTTGTGTGTATTTTTATTGTGTCACAGTGCAAGCCTACGATACTGCTTCAGATACTCCAAGTGTCGCTGCCCCCAGATGCCTATCGGTTGTTCTTTTTCGGCGGGTACTTAAATATGGGATTAAATAATCATTTGCTTTTTGATATGTGCCGCCTAATTGCTCAAATAATGATTTTTTCATTCTCTGTTTCCGCCAGATAGAATATTTACTCCGCATTGTTGCACCTGCTGTTATAAACGCAATTTTGAGTTTTATCCTTAGCTGGGTTTATTCATGTATTATCTTCAAATTTTTATCTCTGCAAAATCTTTGCAAAAAAGTTCAGAATCCTCTTGTTAAATTCTTGTCAATGTGTTATGATGTGTGTAATGAAATCGAGCGAATGCTTCCTTAAGTGCGGAGTAATGAAGCAGTTTACTCGGATTGTTTTTTGACGTCCACGTTTACTGTGCCCTCCGCTTACATTTTATAAACGGGGAATATGGTAAACGGGCACGGTTTCATAATTTTTTTGCTATGATTGTTAAAATAAAGACAATGTAAAAGGAGGAAACGTTTATGAGCAGTAAAATTACTATTATTGGCGCAGGAAGTGTAGGGGCAACGATAGCATATACTTTATCAACCCAGGATATCGCGTCAGAAATTGTCCTGATTGATATTAACAAGCAGAAGGTTGAGGGTGAAGTGCTGGATATCGCTCAGGGAACCTGCTTCCGCGATCCGATTGCGATTACGGCGGGAGAGTATGCGGATGCAAAGGATTCGGATATTGTTATCATCACTTCCGGAATTGCCCGCAAGCCGGGGCAGACAAGGATTGAGCTTACACAGACGAATGTGGATATTTTAAAATCCATCACACCGGAAATCGTAGCGGCTGCACCAAATGCACTCTACGTAATCGTAAGCAATCCTGTGGATATCATGACCTACGTATTTACAAAGATTTCCGGGCTGCCGGAGAACCAGATTGTAGGTTCTGGTACGCTGCTGGATACGGCGCGTTTGCGCTGCGGCCTGTCTGAGCATTTTAAGGTTGCACAGAAAAATATCCATGCATATGTATTTGGAGAGCATGGAGACACCTCTTTTGTACCATGGACAGGTGCGTACATATCAGGTGTGAGTGTGGATGAATACTACAAGCTGCTCCGCAGCATGGGCAGGGATGTAGAAGAACTGGATAAGCCGGGTATGCTTGAGTACGTACAGAAATCTGGCGGAAGGATTATTGCCAATAAAGGGGCTACCTTCTATGCGATTTCCGCAGCGGTATGTAAGCTGTGCAGCATTCTGTCATCCTCTTCGGATTCCATGGCTACTGTGTCGTCCATGATGCATGGCGAGTATGGCATTGAAGATGTATGCCTGAGTACCCTGACTCTGGTAGGACCGGAAGGTATCCGTGGAAAAGTGCCGATGCGTATGAATAAGGGAGAAATTGAGCAGCTGCAGGCAAGTGCAAACGCATTGAAAGCAGTTATCGCGCAGATTGATCTGTAAGATTCTCCGGTTAAATTCAGCGGAAAACTGCTGCGGCTTATCTGTTATTCCATTAGAATAGCGGCCGGGCCGCAGCGTATCCCATAATTTTTAGAAGAAAGGACAACATAATGATGAAGTACAGTTACTATCCGGGATGTACCCTGAGAACAAAGGCGAAAGACCTGGATGCTTATGCCAGAGCCTCAGCGAAGGCGCTGGGATTTGAACTGGAAGAGATTGAGAACTGGCAGTGCTGCGGGGGCGTTTATCCGCTGGGCAGCGACGAGATTGCCACGAAGCTTTCTTCCGTACGTGCTTTAAATGAAGCAAAAGAGAAGCATCAGGATCTGGTGACGCTCTGTTCTGCCTGCCATCACGTAATCAAGCGTGTGAATGACGATATGCAGAACGTCGAGGACATCCGTACCAGAGCGAATAATTACATGAAGCTTGAAGAGCCCTACGCAGGTGAGACAACAGTCCTTCATTTTCTGGAAGTGCTGCGGGACCGTGTAGGGTTTGACACGCTAAAAGAGAAAGTTACAAATCCATTGACCGGGAAGAAAATCGGCGCTTACTATGGCTGTCTGCTTCTGCGCCCCGGCAAGATTTTACAGTTTGATAACCCAGAGAATCCGAAGATTCTGGAGGATTTCATCCGTGCCATCGGTGCGGAACCGGTGATTTATCCGTACCGGAACGAATGCTGCGGCGGCTACATCTCCCTGAAAGAAAAAGACATGTCAAAAAATATGTGCAATAACATTATGGAGAGCGCTGAAGGCTTCGGTGCGGAAATGCTGATTACCGCCTGTCCATTGTGCCTGTACAATCTGAATAACAGTGTGCAGAACGGGCTTCCGGTATACTATTTCACAGAACTTCTGGCAGAAGCTCTGGGTGTGAAAGGGGAGGTGGCGAAGGCATGAGCAAAGAGAAGAAACAGGCTGAGCTTATCAAGGAGATAAGCGGCGTCAATCCTTTAAAGTGTATGAAATGCGGCAAGTGTTCCGCTACCTGTCCGGCTTACAACGAGATGGACATTAAACCTCATCAGTTCGTTTCCTACGTGGCAAATGAAGATATTGAGACGCTGGTACAGTCCAAATCCCTGTGGAAATGCCTTTCATGCTTTGCATGTGTAGAGCGCTGTCCGAGGGATGTAAAGCCAGGCAAGCTGATTGATGCGGCAAGGCAGATTGTCGTCCGCCAGAAGGGGCAGAATTACCTGAAGGCAGACGAGATTCCGGAGCTTCTTGACCCGGAGCTTCCGCAGCAGCTTTTAGTCAGCGCATTCAGAAGATACAGGAGGTAAGCACAGAATGCAGAGGATAGGAGTATTTGTCTGCCACTGCGGAAGCAATATTGCCGCTACGGTAGATGTAAAGAAGGTTGCCGAGATGACGCTCCTGGAGCCGGGAGTGGTTCATGCCGAGGATTACCAGTATATGTGTTCTGAGGCAGGGCAGGAGAAAATCATCGCAGCCATCAAAGAGAAAAATCTGACAGGAGTCGTGGTATGTTCCTGTTCACCGCGTATGCATGAGACGACATTCCGGAAGGCGGCAGAGAAAGCCGGACTGAACCCGTACATGGTGGAAATCGCAAATATCCGTGAGCACTGCTCCTGGATTCACAAGGATATGGAGGAGGCTACCGAGAAAGCAGTCATCCTTGCCAGGGCAGCTATCGCGAAGGTAAACTTAAACGCGCCGCTGAAACCCGGCGAGAGCCGTGTGACCAAGAGGGCGCTGATTATTGGCGGAGGTATCGCAGGTATCCAGACAGCGCTTGATATTGCGGATGCAGGTTATGAAGTCGATATCGTGGAGAAGGAGCCGAGCATTGGCGGAAGGATGTCACAGCTTGACAAGACATTCCCAACCCTGGACTGCTCCGCATGTATCCTTACACCGAAGATGGTGGAGGCGTCAGCACACGAAAAGATTCATATCTATACATATAGTGAAGTGGAAAAAGTAAGCGGGTTCGTGGGAGATTTTACCGTGGATATCCGCAAGAAGGCAAGATATGTGGACATGGACAAATGTACCGGCTGCGGCGTCTGTCAGGAGAAATGTCCGTCCAAGAAAGCGGCAAGTGAATTTAACCGGGGACTGAATACGAGAAGCGCAATCTACACGCCGTTTGCGCAGGCGATTCCAAATGTTCCGGTTATCGATACCGAGAATTGTATCAAATTTAAAACCGGAAAATGCGGTGTCTGCTCGAAGGTCTGCCAGGCAGGAGCGATTGACTACACACAGAAGGACGAGATTATCACAGAGAAATACGGCGCTATCGTGGTTGCTACCGGATTCGATACAATTAAGCTGGACAATTATGATGAGTATGCTTACAACCAGAGCAAAGACGTCATTACCTCTCTGGAGCTGGAGCGCATTATGAACGCGGCAGGACCGACCAAGGGACATCTGGAGCGTCTTTCCGATGGAAAAGCGCCGAAGGAGATGGTATTTGTACAGTGTGTGGGAAGCCGCTGCTCAGACGACAGAGGAAAGCCCTACTGTTCCAAAATCTGCTGCATGTACACAGCAAAACATGCGATGCTGATTCGTGATAAATATCCCGATGTAAACGTAACCGTATTTTATATTGACGTGCGTACGCCGGGCAAGAACTTTGACGAGTTTTACCGCAGGGCTGTAGAGCAGTACGGCGTCAATTATATCAAAGGCCAGGTAGGAAAAGTCATTCCTCAGCCAAACGGGAAGCTGCTGGTTCAGGGATCTGATTTGCTGGATAATAAGCAGATTTTAAAAGAGGCGGATATGGTCGTCCTGGCGACAGCCATCGAGCCGAATCCTGGCGTGCGAAAGATTGCTACCATGCTGACGGCCAGCATTGATACCAACAATTTCCTGACGGAAGCACACGCGAAGCTCCGTCCGGTAGAGTCCCCGACCGCAGGTATTTTCCTGTCCGGCGTATGCCAGGGGCCAAAAGATATTCCTGAGACAGTAGCCCAGGCAGGCGCGGCGGCAGTAAAAGCCATCGGACTGCTGGCAAAGGATAAGTTGATGACTAACCCATGTACCGCACAGTCCGACGAGCTTCTGTGTAACGGATGTTCTACATGTGCGAATGTATGCCCATATGGAGCCATCACTTATGAGGACAGACAGGTCAATGACCACGGAATCCGTGAGACGCGCCGCATAGCGGTAGTCAACAGCGCACTGTGCCAGGGATGCGGGGCTTGTACCGTTGCCTGCCCGTCCGGCGCTATGGACCTGCAGGGATTCTCGAACAGACAGATTCTAGCGGAGGTGGATGCAATATGTCGATAGAAGCAAAAGAAGAATTCAGACCGAAAATCGTGGCGTTCTGCTGTAACTGGTGCAGCTACGCAGGCGCAGATTTGGCAGGAAGCAGCCGTCTCGGCTATCCTGCGGACGTAAAGATTATCCGTGTTCCCTGTTCCTGCCGCGTGAATCCGATGTTCATCCTGCGGGCATTTGAAAAGGGAGCGGACGGCGTTATCATGTGCGGCTGCCATCCGGGAGACTGCCACTACAGCACCGGAAACTATTACGCGAGAAGGCGTATGACGCTGCTGTTCTCCATGCTGGACTACATTGGCGTGGAAAATGGACGTACCCGTGTCGAGTGGGTGTCTGCGGCAGAGGGCGTGAAGTTCTCTACTACCATGAATGAGTTCGTAGAGAAAATCCGCTCCCTGGGCAAGAACGTAAGATTGGAGGATTTAAGATGCAGGAAGTAATCAACCGTGCAAAAGAGCTGCTGGCTGATGGAACAGTCGCACGGGTTCTCGGCTGGAAAGCCGGAGACCTGCCCTACAATCCGGAACCGGCATACTTTGAGAGCGTGGAGAGCCTTGAGGATTTCGTGTACAACGGATTCTGCGGGGCGAACCTCAGCAAATATATGATAGAGGCTTCCAAACTGGAAGGGAAGACCATGGTTTGCCTGAAACCATGTGATACATACAGCTTTAACCAGCTCATCAAGGAGCACCGGGTAGACCGGGACAAAGCCTATATCGTGGGCGTTGGCTGCAAAGGTAAGCTGGATATTGAGAAAATCAGGAAACAGGGCATTAAGGGAATCGAGAGCATCAAAGGTGTGGAGATTACCGATGAGGCAGATACCCTGACGGTTCAGACGATTTATGGAGAAAAGACCTGTTCCTATGCGGACGCCATGCTGGAGAGATGCCATGTGTGCAAAGGCAAGGAGCACAAGATTTACGATGAAATCATCGGAGAGTCCAAAGACACGAAGGATGCGGAACGCTTTACAGAGGTGGAGCGCATCGAGGCAATGAGCCCGGAAGAAAAATTTGCATTTTTCCAGAAGGAACTGAGTAAATGTATTCGCTGCAACGCATGCAGGAATGTCTGTCCGGCGTGCAGCTGCCGCAAATGTGTCTTTGACAGCAATAAATTCGACAGCGCCCAGAAAGCAAATGTGGATTCCTTTGAGGAGAAGATGTTCCATATCATCCGTGCCTTCCATGTGGCGGGAAGATGTACGGACTGCGGCGAGTGCAGCAGGGTATGTCCCCAAGGAATTCCGCTGCATCTGTTCAACCGGAAATTCATCAAGGATATCAATGAATTCTATGGTGAGTTCCAGGCAGGAGAGGATACAGAAGCAAGAGGGCCGCTCACGAACTTCACGTTTGACGATGTGGAGCCGGGTATCGTGGGAGAAAGGGGATAATGTATGTATAAGATAGCAAAAGAGAATCTGTCGGCATTATTCCGGTTAATTGCCGAGTCCCAGGAATTATATCTGCCGGTGAAAACCGCAGAGCAGGTGAACTTCGGTGTGTGGAGCGAGGATGCGGAGGTAGATTTGGACACATTAAAAAGTGTAAAATCTCCGAAAGACGCATTTTTCCCGCAGAGCGAGACCCTGTATACCTGTGTAAAAGAAGGAAAGAAGATTCAGATAGAGCCGGAGGCGTTAAAAGAGCAGAAATTCGTGGTTTTCGGGATGAAAGCCTGCGATATCCAGGGGGTTCAGGTGCTGGATAAAGTATTCCTGGCAGACCCGGTAGATACCTTCTATGCCGCAAGAAGAGAGCATGGAACCATTGTGGCTATGGCATGTCATGAGCCGGAGGAAAGCTGCTTCTGTAAAGTGTTCGGCATCGACTGCGCCGACCCGGCAGCAGATGTGGCGACATGGATGGTGGAAGGAAATCTGTACTGGAAGCCGCTGACAGAGAAAGGCGAGGCGCTTACAAAGGCCGTAGAGAGCCTTCTTGCTGATGCGGACGGCGCAGAAGAAAAGAAAGTGGAGGACGAGAAAGCCGTCATCCGCAGCATCGTAGAGAAGCTGCCGTATTCGAACCTCTCCCTTGAGGGATGGAACGGAGACGCACTTTCTGAGAAATTTGATTCCCCGCTTTGGGAAGAACTTTATAAACCATGCCTGGCATGTGGGACGTGTACCTTCGTGTGCCCGACCTGCCAGTGCTATGACATCAAGGACTATGATACCGGGCACGGCGTGAAGCGTTACCGCTGCTGGGATTCCTGCATGTATTCAGATTTTACCATGATGGCTCACGGAAACAACCGTACTAGCCAGATGCAGAGATACCGCCAGAGATTCATGCACAAGCTGGTGTATTTCCCGGCAAACAATGACGGCATGTACTCCTGCGTGGGCTGTGGCCGCTGCGTGGAAAAATGTCCGGCATCCTTAAATATTGTAAAGGTTATCAAAGCCTTTCAGAAACAGGGAGGTGACAAGTAATGAGCGAATGTACCTGTCATAAAAATTATACACTGGATACGCTGATTCCAAAGGTAGGCGTAATCACAGATATCCGTCAGGAGACGCCGGATGTAAAGACGTTCCGTGTGAATGCTCCGGAGGGAGGAAAGCTCTTCGAGCATATGCCGGGGCAGTGCGCGATGGTGTGCGCACCGGGCGTCAGTGAAGGTATGTTTTCCATCACTTCTTCACCGACCAATAAAGAATATCAGGAATTTAGTATTAAGAAATGCGGTGTGCTTACTGATTATCTCCACAGCCTCCAGGTAGGCGACGAAATTACCGTCCGGGGGCCGTATGGGAATAACTTCCCGGTAGATACCGAGCTGAAAGGAAAGAACCTGCTGTTTATCGCAGGTGGTATCGGACTTGCGCCGCTGCGCTCTGTGATTAATTATGTGCTGGATAACCGGGCAGATTACGGAACCGTGGACATCGTCTACGGCTCCCGCTCCGCAGACGATTTGGTGCAGCTGAAAGAAATCCAGGAAGTCTGGATGAAAGCAGAGGGTGTGAATGTGTACCTCACCATCGACCGTGAGCAGGAAGGCTGGGACGGTCATGTGGGATTTGTCCCGAACTATGTAAAAGAGCTGGGATTTTCCACAGACAAGACAGCGCTTCTTTGCGGGCCGCCTATCATGATTAAGTTCACGCTGGCGGGCTTACAGGAGGTAGGCTTCTCCAAAGAGCAGGTGTACACCACCCTGGAGCTGCGCATGAAGTGCGGCGTCGGAAAATGCGGCCGCTGCAACATCGGTTCGAAATACGTCTGCAAAGACGGCCCCGTGTTCCGCTGCGACGAGATCGATGAAATGCCGGCGGAGTATTGATAGGCATGAGCAGTGCAGCGGACGGCATAAACACATAGACGGATGCTTGCATACGGATATGTGTTTATGTTGGACGATATGGGGCGAAGCCCTCAAGCGAAATGAAGCAAAGCGGAATTGAGCTTGTCACTGCGTAGCTTTACAGTATAGCTGAGCCAATGGCCAGCAGCTTTGGGAGGAAGCATATCACGAAGCTGCGTCCGGCTGCCAGCACAGCAACTGCGGAAAACTTTACAAGATAAATAGAAAGGACTGGTACCTTACAATGGAAAAAATGGTAAACGTATATTTTTTCGGCAAGAAATATAGCGTACCTGCGGATTTAACCATCATGACTGCAATGGAGTATGCCGGATACACCCTGAAAAGGGGCTGCGGCTGCCGTCATGGATTCTGCGGCGCATGTGCCACGATTTATAGAATTAAGGGCAAGAATGAGCTTAAGACCTGCCTCGCCTGCCAGACACAGGTGGAGGAGGGCATGTATGTAGCGAGCATCCCGTTCTTCCCGACCGATAAGAGAACGTATGATATTAATGAGATTAAGCCGAATCAGCAGATTATGATGGAGCTGTACCCGGAAATCTACAGCTGCATCGGCTGTAACGCATGTACCAAGGCATGTACACAGGATTTGAACGTTATGCAGTATATCGCATACGCGCAGAGAGGCGAGTTTGAGAAATGTGCGGAGGAATCCTTTGACTGTGTAAGCTGCGGCTGCTGTTCTGTACGCTGCCCGGCAGAGATTTCTCATCCAATGGTAGGACTTCTGGCAAGACGTCTCACAGGAAAATATATTGCGCCTGAGGCAGAACATCTGAAAAACCGTGTAGAGGAAATCAACAAGGGTGAATATGATGAGCTGATTGAGCAGATTATGCAGAAGCCAATCACAGAGATGCAGGAACTTTACAACACGAGAGAAATTGAGAAATAAGGAGGGGCAGAACATGTATACACCATATCCAGAGTATATGATGGAATCTATCAAAAAGGTAGAGGCCACAAGAAAAGAACGTATGTCTACAGAACCGAGACGTTTGACTGCAGATGAAAAAGATGCACTCCTTAAGGAATTTCATCCTGATTATAAAGAAGAAGCCTTCGAGGAGATTAAGGTAGGCCCGAACAAGGGACAGAAGGCCAACAAAGAGTTGGTACATCTGCTCCACTCCAACAGCCGTCTGCTGACAGATAAGGTTGATTTGAATAAAGTGGATTATGATGTGGATGTACTGGTCATCGGAGGCGGCGGCGCAGGCTCTTCTGCAGCGATTGAGGCACATGAGGCAGGCGCAAATGTCATGATTGTAACAAAGCTGCGTATAGGGGATGCGAACACCATGATGGCTGAGGGTGGTATCCAGGCTGCTGATAAAGAGAATGACTCTCCGGTACAGCACTATCTGGACGCTTTTGGCGGCGGACATTTTGCTGCAAAGCCGGAGCTGGTAAAACGTCTGGTTATGGAAGCGCCGGATGCAATTAAATGGCTGAACGACCTGGGCGTGGAGTTTGACAAAGAAGAGAGCGGAAGAATGATCACCACGCACGGCGGCGGTACTTCCAGAAAGAGAATGCACGCCGCTAAGGATTACTCTGGAGCAGAGATCATGCGCACGCTTCGTGATGAAGTGCTGAACCGTCAGATTCCGGTCGTAGAGTTTACTTCTGCGGTAGAGCTGATCAAAGATGACAAGGGTCAGGCAGCAGGAGCCGTTCTTCTGAATATGGAAACCGGAGACTATCTTGTGGCAAAGGCAAAGACTGTTATCATCGCAACAGGCGGTGCGGGACGTATGCACTATCAGGGATTTCCGACCTCCAACCACTATGGCGCAACTGCAGACGGACTGATTCTGGGCTACCGTGCAGGAGCACAGCTTCTGTATCAGGATTCTATCCAGTATCATCCGACAGGCGCTATTTATCCGTCCCAGATTCTGGGGGCGCTTGTTACAGAGAAGGTTCGTTCCGTAGGAGCACAGCTTGTCAATGCAGAGGGCCAAGCGTATATCCATCCGCTTGAGACCCGCGACGTCAATGCGTCCGGCGTTATCCGTGAATGTAAGGAAGGCCGCGGCGTAGAAGTTCCGGGCGGAGAACAGGGCGTATGGCTGGACACCCCGATGATTGAGCTTCTGGGAGGCGAAGGAACCATCGAGAAGAGAATTCCGGCAATGTTCCGTATGTATATGAACTACGGCATCGATATGAGAAAGGTGCCGATTCTGATTTATCCGACCCTTCATTATCAGAACGGCGGTCTGGAAATCGGCGGAGACGGATTCACAAAGGTCATCGATAACCTGCTGGTAGCAGGCGAGGCAGTTGGAGGAATCCATGGCAGAAACCGTCTGATGGGTAACTCTCTGCTGGATATTATCGTATTCGGAAGGAATGCAGGAAAAGCGGCTGCTGCAAAAGCAAAGGGCGTAGAGCTTGGAACTATGAACCTCGACCATATTGAGGCGTATGCGGAAGAGCTGAAAAATGCAGGTGTGGCATCAGAGGATGTTTCACCGCTGCTGCTTCCGAACTATGCGCGTCACGAGAGGTAAGAAATACACATAAGGAAACAGTCTTTGACGGAAAAAACGGCGGAGACTGTTTTCCGATACATGTACAAATAGAAATCTACCAAGATGACGCAGCAGGTGCGTCAGAAAGAGGAGAATATGATGATTTTGGAATGGTTTCAGGAAAACATTTTCAGTAATACGCTGATGATGGTGTTTCTGATTGCCGTTATTGGTTATCTGGTGGGAAGTATTAAAATCAAGGGTTTGGAGCTGGGAACTGCAGGAATCCTTCTGGTTGCTCTGGTGTTTGGGCATTTCGGCGTGGAGATTCCGTCCCTGGTGCGTGAACTGGGGTTGATTTGCTTCGTGACTTCGGTAGGCTTCATTGCAGGACCTAAATTTTTCCGTAATTTTAAGGTGAATGCCACCTCTTATATCCTTTTGGGAATCATTATCATAGCGTCAGGCGCCCTGACCTGCGCCCTGGTGATTAAGGTGTTTGGGATTCCTACGGATATCAGCACAGGAATGATGGCAGGCGCGCTCACCAGTACGCCAGGTCTGGCAGCTGCCCTGGAAGCGACAGGTTCTGATGCGGCTTCTGTGGGGTATGGAATTGCCTATCCTTTTGGAGTTGTGGGCGTGGTTCTCTTTGTGCAGTTGATTCCGAAAATTTTGAAAACAGATATGGCTGCTGAGAGAGCAAGGTTTGAGGCTGCAACAAATGTTGAAGTAGAAGATTACCATAAGACGAAAAAAGAATCCCTGTTTTATGCAGACAGTATGGGATTTTTCCCGTTTTCACTGGCAATTGCGCTGGGAATCATCCTGGCAAAGATAGAGATTCGACTTCCGGGCGGCGGTATCTTTGCACTGGGAACCTCAGGCGGCCCTCTGATTGCGGGGCTGCTTCTGGGACACTTTGGACGTATTGGTAAATTGAGCGTGAAGGTGGAAAAGCATGTCCTGGAATGTCTGCGGGAGTTTGGTCTGGCGCTGTTCCTTTTGGGTGCGGGCGCACAGGCAGGCGCGGGCTTCGTGGAAATCTTACAGGAGCACGGTGTGCTGCTGTTTGCGTACGGCGCACTCATGACGCTGATTCCGATGCTTCTGGGTTATGTGTTTGCCGCAAAGGTATTGAAACTAAGTATTTTCAATACGCTCGGTTCCATCTGCGGCGGTATGACAAGTACCCCGGCGCTTGGAACTTTAATCCGTGTGACAGAGACAGACGACGTGGCATCCGCTTATGCGGCGACTTATCCGGTGGCGCTGGTTATGGTGGTGCTGGCGTGCCAGTTTATAGGAATCTTTTTATAAAGCTTTTAAATTTATTCAGGAGGTGATTGTATCATGCGTGAAATTCAGGCACAGCAGATTACAGATGTTGTAGAGAAATTATGTATTGAGGCAAATCAGTATCTTCCCGGAGATGTGCAGGGGGCGATTCGCCAGTGCCGTGCATGTGAGGACTGGGAAATTGCCCAGGGAGTGCTGGACAAAATTATTACAAACTTTGAAATTGCGGAAAATGAGAACGTTCCAATTTGCCAGGATACGGGAATGGCGTGTGTATTCCTTGAGATTGGACAGGATGTACACATTGTAGGCGGAGACTTGTCAGAGGCGGTCGACGAGGGTGTGCGCCGTGGATATACGAACGGTTATCTCAGGAAATCAGTAGTAAAAGATCCGGTGCGCCGTGGAAATACCGGAGACAATACTCCGGCGATGCTCTATACGGAAATCGTTCCGGGCGAGCAGGTGAAAGTGACCGTAGGGCCGAAAGGCTTTGGAAGTGAAAATATGAGCATGATTCGCATGTTCAAGCCGTCCGCAGGACTCCAGGGAATCAAGGATTTCATTCTGGAAGCGGTGGAAACGGCAGGACCGAATCCATGCCCGCCGATGGTAGTTGGCGTGGGAATTGGCGGAACTTTCGATAAGTGTGCGCTTCTGGCGAAGAAAGCGCTGATGCGCCCGGTTGATTCTTCCAATCCTGACCCGTTCTATGCAGATTTGGAAAAGGAAATGCTGGAAAAAGTCAATGAGCTTGGCATCGGGCCACAGGGCTTTGGCGGTAAGACGACGGCAATTGGGCTGAATATCGAAACACTGCCAACCCATATCGCAGGAATGCCCTGTGCGGTAAATATCAACTGTCATGTGACACGCCACAAAACGGAGGTGATCTGAGATGGAAAAACATATTCAACTGCCTTTGACGGAGGAAGTGGCAAAAACCCTCCATGCTGGGGACAGCGTATATCTGACCGGAACGATTTATACATCCAGGGACGCAGGGCACAAGAGAATGTGCGAGGCTCTGGCGAAAGGGGAAGAACTTCCCTTTGATCCCACGGACGCAACCATCTACTATGTGGGGCCGACCCCGGCAAAGCCAGGGCAGGTGATTGGTTCCGCAGGCCCTACCACCAGCGGGCGTATGGATGCCTATGCGCCGACTATGATGTCAGTTGGTGCAAGGGGAATGATTGGAAAAGGTGCAAGGCTCCCGGAGGTTGTGGAAGCCATGAAGAAGTATTCCGGCGTTTATTTCGGAGCCATTGGCGGCGCTGGCGCACTGCTGGCAAAGTGCATCAAGAAAGCGGAGCTGATTGCATATGAAGATTTGGGCGCGGAAGCACTGAGAAAGCTTTATGTGGAGGATATGCCGCTAGTAGTTATCATCGACAGTGAAGGCAATAACCTTTATGAAGAGGGAAAAGCCGCATATCTTTCAAGTAAGAATTAAAAGATGAGTTTTTTACGGAAACAGGCATCCGAATCTTATCTCGTAGGCGTACTGCTTGCCATAGCAGGGGGATATCTGGATGTATATACCTATGTCTGCCGGGGCGGCGTTTTTGCCAATGCGCAGACGGGAAATATCGTGCTGCTGGGCATCAATGTCGCAGACGGAAACTGGGAAAAGCTTGGCGGATATACCTGGCCGATTCTGGCATTCATGGCCGGAATTCTCGTGGCGGAGCTTGTGAAACGAGAATTCCGGCACGAGACAGTCATACACTGGCGGCAGATTGTGCTGGTGCTTGAATTTGCCGTACTCTGGACGATAGCCTTCATCCCGTCCGGCGCCCATGATGAGGCTGTAAATGTGGCGGTATCTTTCGTGTGTTCCATGCAGGTAGAAAGCTTCCGGACCTTTCATGGAAGCAGCGCCTATGCGACGACCATGTGTACCGGAAACCTCCGCAGCGCCACGGAGCAGTTTTTTAAGTATAATGTAACGAAGGATAAACAGGCAATCAAAAAGAGCCTCCAGTATTATGGAATTATCCTGTTTTTCATTGTGGGAGCAATCGTGGGGACGGTGATTACCCGGATATTTATGGAGAAGTCGGCGCTGGTGGCGTGCGTGCTGCTGCTGGTGGTGTTCGTGATTATGTTTATCCCTGCGGGGGAAGGGCAGACGTAGTCTGGTTTTTATGTAAAGATACTAATGGAAAAAGTTGAAAATAAAGGAAATCAGAGGAATCAATACAGCCGCTTCCAGGTTTCCTCAAGCCGCCCGGACTTCTGTTCCACGGCGGCAATTTTTCCATTTTTTAAGAAAATGCAGAAGTCGGAAATTCCGTCTGCGAAGTCCAGGATGTGGCTTGAAAGAATGATTACGCTTCCGTTAGCCTGGGCAGTTCTGATGTATTGTTTCAGGGTGAGTATACCTGATGTATCTACGCCGTTTGTAGGTTCATCAAGTATAATCAGCCGGGGGTTTCCGATGAATGCCGCGGCCATGGACACCTTTTTCTGGTTTCCCATGGACAATCTGCCGAATGCTTTATTTAGGTAAGGGCTCAGGCCAAATTCTGAAACCGCCTGGTCAATCGCATCTTTAAACATCCCGTCATATTTATAATCGGATATCATATAAAGAAAGTTTTTGACAGTCAGGCTGCGTGCCAGTGAAAAGCTGTCGGGCATATAGCCGATAATCCTTCGGGTTGAATATTCTGAAGTATCATATTCATCAATGGATACAGAGCCTGTATCTGCTTTTAATGTTCCGGCTATGATTTTTAACAGCGTAGTTTTTCCGGAGCCATTGGGTCCGATTACTGATATGACTTTTCCTGTATCACAGGCAAAGTGAATATCTGTGACGCCGCTTTGACTGTCATATAATTTTGTGATATGATTTACAGAAAGCATTTTAGGTTCCTCCATTTATGAATAGTCCATCGTTTATGGGAAAAAGTACACCTCCTTCCTGTTACCAGATTGGAGGCGGTAACATAGTTATTCTATCGCATTTCAAAAACAGTCCAACAAATTTTCATGTAAAACAATAACATAATAATTATAAAAGTGTTACAATCTGTTTGTATATTCGCATAGTTAAAAGCACGTTTATGCCAGGAATAGCACCGAGTATCAAAAAGATGATGCTGCCGAACAGAGTTAGCAGGCTATTGTCCTGTCCTGCCTTCAGATAAAGATATATTTGGGACAGATACCAGAAGAAAATCATGCAGGATAGCAGGAGGGCGCTTAAAATAACTGCTTTGACGGAGCCAGAGGCGTTAAGGAATATCAGTACAGGCACTGTGAGGTTGAAGCAGATACCTGCGAGAAAATGAACAAAAATATATTTATTCATAGGAATTCCGATGCTTGAGAAGCAGGAGAAATTGCGGCTTTCTTCTCTCCAATATCTGTCATTTAGCAGAATAAGAAATGCGGTTGACAGGAGAAAGATTTTTTCGTCCAACACCTGCATGTTTTGGCAATAAATGAGAAAAAGAATGAAAAAGAGCTTTGCGGCAGCCAGGCTTTTGTATTGATAAAACCCCCGAATTGTTATATTCATAAGTTCTATGAAAGGGTGCTTTCTGAAAAAAGCGGCGCAAAACTTTTCGCTTTTCCGTGAAGCAGCGGCTGAGCCATTTGTTTTCTTTTTCCAATAAAAAAGGCGGTGGACCCGATAGGATATGGACGGTTTTCCTTCCAGTATGCGCGCTTCAGCCTTATAGTAACCCAAAGTGAAGCCGATGACAAACAGGAGGGAGGCTATGGGAAAAACGAACCTGATTTTTAGGATAGCGGTATTCCAAATTGCGAGGAGCACAATCATGAAATAATAGTACCAGCCGATTTTCTGGAGCAGAGTACAGATACATTCTGCTCGTCTGTTAAGGGAGAGCTGGTAAAACAGATGTTTATTTCTGTAGTATGATTCCTCAATTGCCTGTTCCACTGCGATGCAGGAGATGAGGGTATGCAGTATGGTCAGAGCCAGAAGCATTTTATTTGCATCTGCGGAAAAAACGGTGTTTATCCGCTCGATAAACCGGGGATTTAGGTAGTTCACCGTTAGCAACCCAGTTATTAAAAAGAAAAAGAACTGCGCGAAAGCAAAGTTCCGATTTGTTATTTTTCTCCAGATAGCCAGGCCGATACGCAGATCATTTTTCATGCATATATTCCTCCACGAAATATTTTAAACAGTATATTTTCTATTATTATAGGGTACACAGGGGATAATTGCAAGATTATACACTCGCATAGCTAAAAGCAGGTTTTTGTATTGACTGGCAATTGCTTTTGGGATATTATGACGGTATGCAGCGCTGCTGGCATTGTCTGGGCTTTGTATGCACGTCAGCAGCTTAAGAATTTCAGGCAGCAGGCTCCGGGGACATACATAGGCTATCTATGCTTTAATGCTGCTACAACAATTGGGTATCTTATTGCAGTTTCGGTAATTACCCAGGAGTTTTTGCTGAGCACAGCGAATGTGACAAATCTTATTACTACGATTATTATGATTGTACTGAACAAGATATATTTTGGAAAAAGAGCGTCGCTATTTATTCAGTAAAAGAAAGGAAATCTATGGTGCAGGGCACAACAAAATATGATATTTTAGAAAGATATTTCGGCTATCCCTCCTTCCGGGAGGGGCAGGAAATATTGATCGATTCAGTTCTCGCGGGGCAGGATGTTCTGGGCATTATGCCCACCGGGGCTGGCAAATCGATTTGCTACCAGGTGCCGGCGCTTATGCTGCCGGGAATTACCGTCGTTATTTCTCCACTCATTTCTCTTATGAAAGATCAGGTCAGCGCATTGAATCAGGCAGGAATCCACGCAGCTTACATTAACAGCTCTCTGACGGAAAATCAGATTTCCAAAGCGATGTATTATGCGGCAAATGGAAGGTATAAGATTATTTATGCGGCTCCGGAACGGCTGGAAACCCCGGCGTTTATGGCGTTTGCAGAAAATGCTGATATCCGTATGGTGACGGTGGATGAGGCGCACTGCATCTCCCAGTGGGGGCAGGATTTCCGGCCAAGCTACCTGAAAATCGTACAATTTATCAAACGGCTGCCGAAGCGCCCGATTATCAGCGCATTTACGGCCACGGCTACGGAAGCGGTGAAAGAGGATATTCAGTGTGTACTGGGACTTTCAAAGCCAAAGGTTCTGGTAACTGGATTTAACCGGGAAAATCTGTACTTTGCAGTGGAGAATACAAGGAAAAAGGATGCATATGTTCTGGATTATGTGGCAGGGCACAAGAATGACAGCGGGATTATTTACTGTGCAACGAGGAAAAATGTAGATGCTGTATTTGAAAGACTTGCGGCAGAGGGGATAGCCGTAACGAAATACCATGCAGGGCTTGGAAATGCGGAACGTCAGCAGAACCAGGAGGATTTTATTTATGAACGGAGCCTGGTGATGGTGGCGACAAATGCGTTTGGGATGGGAATTGACAAGTCGAATGTTCGCTATGTCATTCATTACAATATGCCCCAGAGTATAGAAAATTACTATCAGGAGGCGGGGCGCGCAGGGCGTGACGGGGAACCGTCAGAATGTATTTTGCTGTATTCGGCACAGGATTTGGTGATTAACCGTTTTCTGCTGAACAGCAAAGAGGAAAATCCCGATTTTACACCGGAAGAGGCGCGGGCAGTCAGAGAGCGGGACGAAGAACGGCTGCAGAGCATGGTACACTACTGTCTGACGAAAAACTGTCTCCGGGAGTATATACTGCGTTATTTTGGAGAGATGGGAATGGGGGCGTGCGGCAGCTGTTCCAATTGCCAGAAGGAGTTTGAGGAACTCGATGTGACGGAAGAGGCCAGGAAAATCGCGGCGTGTGTGGGGGAGATGAAGCAGCGCTACGGAGTGAATGTGGTTGCTGGGACTCTGCGCGGCGATAACCGGGCGAAACTCCGCGAATACCAGGTTTCCAATTATCCATCTTACGGTGCGCTAAAGGACTTGACGGAACCGGCGATTAAAGAAATTATGGAGCAGATGATGCTGGATGGATTTTTGTGCAAGACGAAGGATAAATATGCGCTGGTGAAAGTTACGGAAAAAGGAAGGGAATTTTTGGAAAATGGCGGAAAGGTTTTTCTGAAAAAAGCAAAAGAGGAGATTGTAGAAGGCGCGTCGGCAGCCGATACTTTAAACCGTGCTTCCGGAACGGCAGGAAAGAAAAAGCCCGGAAGAACGGACATTTTGAACAGCAGGGGATTGGAGCTGTTCGATGGACTGCGGGAGCTGCGTATGGCAATCGCCAGAGAAGAGGGCGTTCCGCCGTATCTGGTCTTTTCAGATAAAACCCTGGTAGAAATGTGTATAAAGCTTCCGGCTGACAGGAAAGAAATGCTGCAGGTATCTGGAGTTGGAGAGAATAAAGCGAAAAAATACGGACAACGTTTCGCAGACAAAATTCTGGAGTTTACGGATGGGCAGAGGGAAAAGCTGTATTTTGGGGAAATCGAAGAAGTGCTGGGAGGCGGAAGTGCAAAGAAAGCTTTAGCAATCAAACGGGAGTTTTCTCTGACCACAGAGCAGGCAGAGTGTTTTCCTTATGCTGAGAAATATCTTGTGACAGAAATCGCAGAGAAATTGAATGAGCTGCGAAATCCGGACAACACGAAAAAAATCAGCGGGGCTGAAATTTTTCGCTTTGTGCTGTCAGAGGAGCTGGCGTCCCAGGTCTTTTATGGCAAGATTCCCAGAAAAGAAGTTACAGAAAAGGGAAAGGCAGCAGGGCTTTTCCTGGCGCCACGCCTTAGCAAGAAAGGGACGGAGTATGAGGATATTTATTATGATGAGAGGGCACAGCGTATGATTGTGGAACACTACACCAGATAGTGAATGCCCGCCGCGTCTTTTAGAAGAATGGATAAGCAATATGTGATTGAAAATAAGAAAGGACGCCTGTGATAAAATGAAATCGCAGACGTCCTTTGCAGATGGCGGAGCCTCTTTGAGAAAGCTATCCGTTCATTGTTGCCGTAGTCAGCTACTTTTAAGAGAGTTTCTTTTTGTTTCTTTTCAATCATATCCATCTTTCTTTCTCCGTCTAATAATTCTTCGATGCCGACATCAAAATAATTTGCGATTTCAATTGCCAAATCAAAGTCGGGCATATTAACTCCATTTTCCCAGCGGGAATTCAAGTTTTTGGACATAAATTTATTTTCTGACAAAATAGTTGCACGTGATTGTGGAAGGAGATATAATAAATTAACAATTTGTGGGGCGTGTGACAAAGGCAATTTGCTAAAAA
Source organism: Lachnospiraceae bacterium 46-15 (assembly GCA_041223665.1). Taxonomy (GTDB): domain Bacteria; phylum Bacillota; class Clostridia; order Lachnospirales; family Lachnospiraceae; genus Hominisplanchenecus_A. Next base: position 25,077 of record JBCLQO010000021.1, on the reverse strand, counting down.
AGGAGAAGGAAAGAGTATGGGAAAAAGAAAGTGGAAAATGTGGCTGTTGATGCTTCTGTTGGCGTGGTCATCCGCGGCAATGGGGAGGATGGAAGTGTACGCATCAGAGACGGAGATGACAGAATCTGAAGAGCCAGAAACGATGGCTTCCGGCACCTGCGGAGAGAGTCTGACATGGACGTTGGATACAGAAGGGCAACTTGTTGTGTCAGGAAGCGGGAAGATGGAAGATGTGTATGAATGGCATATACACTCGGCAAAGACGTGGGGGAGATACCGAAGGAAAATCAGGAGTGTGGTGATTTCCGAAGGTGTGACGAGTACAGGTGTGAATGCCTTTGCTGATTGTACAGAGCTAAGTAGTATTGAACTTCCTGGCAGCATGATAAAGATTGGTGAATCCTCGTTTTATAATTGCAGAAAACTGACCAGTGTCGATCTGCCTTCGGGAGTGACAGAGGTTGAGTCGTATTCATTTGAGGAGTGCAGCAGCCTGAGAAGTATTGTACTGCCTTCAGGAGTGAGCAGAATTCAAAGCAGCACATTTTATGGGTGCAGCAGTCTGGACAGAGTGGAAATAGAAGGTGAACTGACGGATATTGATGGCTTCGCATTTTATGGTTGCTCAAGCCTGAGGGAAATGGAAGTGCCAGAAGGCATGACAGAGATTGGTATGTACACGTTTTATGGCTGTACCAGTCTGAAAAGTATTTTAATACCAGAACAGGCAGAGAGGATTAAGGGTTTTGCTTTCGCGGGCTGCAGCGGGCTGGCAGAGCTGACTCTTCCGTCCGGAGTGACGGAGATTGGAGAATATGCTTTCGCGGATTGCAGCGGGCTGACAGAGCTGACGCTTCCATCTGGCGTGACGGAAATTGGGAAATATGCTTTTGCAGGCTGCAGCGGGCTGACAGAGTTGACGGTTCCATTTGGAGTAACGGAAATTAAAGATTATACATTTGCATGGTGTACCGGGCTTACCCGTTTAAATGTACCGGATACATTTATTGTTTATGGAAAAAATGTGTTTTGTGGCTGTAATAGCGCGCTTGGCGTTTACCGTTCCGACCATTCGGAAGTAATCGCACCGGACACGTTGTCAGAACTGTCGGGAGCGGAAAGCAGCAATAAGGGGACGCAGGATTACAGTATGTATGGAAGAGTGGTTACGTCTTATCTGGAAGAGAATGAGGATGGGACGATGAACCGTGTAGAATATGTAGGAAAAAGATATGACGATGGCGTTGCTGCTGGAAGGCATAACAGAATGGGAAACTATATTACTGCGGAACGCTGCAGCAGAGAAGGGAAGGTTCTGGAGAGAAAAAGGATTCATATGGAATTACCGCTGTTCGGCGGATTTTATGCGGGAGAGGAGTACAATTTTCTTGTATTTGGGCAGCCAAATCCTGATGAAGATGACAGTGTAGAAGTCATACGTGTGGTTAAGTACACGAAGGACTGGCGGAGGCTGGATTCGGTGGGGTTGTATGGGGCGAATACAACGACGCCGTTTGAGGCCGGAAGTCTCCGAATGGTGCAGAGAGGAGACCTTCTGTTTGTGCGCACCTGTCATGAGATGTACGCACTCAGCAATGGGGAAATCCATCAGGCGAATGTGACATTTTCCGTGCAGGTTTCTACGATGGAAATTGTTCAGCAGAGCACGGGGGTGTCAGCAGCTTTTTTTGGATATATCACCCATTCTTTTAATCAGTTTGTGCTTGTAGATGGACAGAAGCTGGTTGCGGTTGATCATGGTGATGCGCATCCGAGATCGATCGTGTTGTGCCGTTATGAGAAAAGCATTGATGAACGGCCACTGAATACCAGATGTGACACGGTAAGTGTTTTTCCGCTTTCTGGTTTCATGGGAGATAATAATACGGGGGCGTCGGTAGGAGGGCTGGAGGCCTCGGAAACATCATATCTGGTGGCAGGAAATTCTCTTTATAAGGATCTGATTCCTGAGACACAAAAGGTAAGAAATATTTTTGTAACCTATACGCGAAAGGATAACTTCACGAGTGAAGGAACTGCTTTACGCTGGATTACCAATTATAAGGGGAGTGAGAAGGTATCCACACCGCATCTGATAAAGCTTGGCGATACAAGGTTTCTCCTGATGTGGGTAGTGGACGGCCTCCTGAATTATGCCTTTCTGGATGGGGAAGGAAATTTGGAAGGTGAGGTTTATGCGTCTGAGACAGGTGCTCTTTCTGATTGTAAACCAATCCTGTGCAACGGTATGGTTACATGGTACTGCACGGAAGGGAGAGAGCCGCTGTATTATGCGCTGGATCCGGAGAAGCCGGAAAAGGTGGGAATTCTAAATGAAGTGCATCGGGTGAAATTCTATCCTATGGAAGGAGAAATGGACAGTGATTTCATGGACGTCAGGCTTGGGAAGGCTTATGGGGAACTGCCGGAGCCCGTCAGAGCCGGTTATATTTTCAGAGGGTGGTATCCTGCGGTTCATGGAGGAGAACAGGTGACGGCCGATACCATAGTCACCGCATATGGAGATGAAAAGCTGTACGCAGACTGGCATAAAATAGAGCCATGTGGGGAGAACCTGACCTGGGAGATTCAAGATAGAACTCTGTTTATTCACGGGGCAGGGGAGATGTATGATTGGAATTATCCGAAAGTAACGCCGTGGGAGGCATGTGCGCATCTTTTTAATAAAGTGGTAATTGACGAGGGGGTAAGCAGTATCGGAAATTATGCTTTCCGCAGATGCGGGGGACTTATGGATATTGAAGTGCCGGAGGGTGTGACGAGGATAGGAACCAGTGCGTTTGAAGGCTGCGGCAGTCTGGAGGAGATTGAGATACCAAAGAGCGTGACGCAGATAGGAACTCACACATTTAAAGAATGCGTCAGCCTGAAGAGGATTGAAATACCGGAGGGTGTAACGGCGATAGGCTCTTATGCGTTTAGCGGATGCGGAAGTATTGAGAGTATTTTGCTGCCAGATGGTTTGAGTGCGCTTGGAAATGGAGCATTTAGCAGGTGCAGTAATTTGAAAAGTATAAACCTTCCGGAAGGACTAATCGGTATCGAAGAGTATACGTTTTATGAATGCGGCAGTCTGGAAAATCTTGTGCTTCCGGGAGAGATTACAGGGATAGGGGAAAAAGCTTTTGGTAATTGTACCGGCCTGATAGAGATTACGATTCCGTTTTCAGTAGATGAAATCCACGACACAGCTTTTAGCGGATTTAATGAAAACCTGAGAATCTTCGGATATGAATATAGCGAGGCCGATACCTATGCGAAAGAGCATGATATAACTTTTGTAAAGATTCCCTATGAGCTTTTTGAGGGCATCTGCGGAGAGAATCTGGAATGGACATTGCAAGAAGGAGTTTTGAGCATCAGCGGGACGGGGGAAATGGAAAATTGGGCAGGAAAGTCTGAGACTCCCTGGTATGCGTATCGAAGGCTGTTCCATACGGTAACGGTGGGAGAGGGCGTTAAAAATGTTGGTGATTATGCCTTTTATGGGTGCAGAACCCTGGAAAGTGTTGTTTTGCCGCAAAGCATGACGAGCTTTGGGCAGTATGCGTTCCGGTCTTGCAGCAGATTAAAAAATATCCAGATACCGGAAGGCGTGGCGAATCTTAAAAAAGGCGCTTTTTATGAGTGTGTAAGACTGTCCCGCATTGACCTGCCGGAAACGGTAAGAAGTTTGGGCGCAGAGGTGTTTTATGGATGTACAGACCTTGCAGAAATCAGAATGCCATATGGGCTGAAGGATATAGCGCAGAGGGCATTTTACAGGACGGATAAAAGCCTTGTGATGTATGGGTATGAAGGCACTGTTGCGGAAAGCTTTGCAAAGGATTGGAGTATCACGTTTGTTGTGATACCGCTGCCGGCCGAATATGAACAAAGCGGCACCTGCGGGGAGAATCTGAGCTGGATATTGAAAAACGGGGTATTGACGATACGTGGTGCAGGAGAAATGAAAAACTGGATTGGGACGTCAGCGCCGTGGTATGTTTACAGGAAGCTTGTGAATAGGGCTGTAATCAGCGAGGGAGTTACGAGTATCGGGGATTATGCATTTTTGGAATGCGAAAATCTGGTGGAAACAGAGATAGCGGAAGGAGTGACATCTATTGGAAAAAGTGCATTTTTATATTGCGGCAATCTTGGAGGCATAAGGATGCCGGAAAGCGTTACTTCTCTTGGAGTATCCGCATTTGAGGGATGCTCCAGCCTTATAAGCGTAACCATACCGGAAAGCGTAACTTATCTTGGAACGTCTGTATTTAGGGGATGCAGCAGTCTCGTAAGTGTTAAAATACCGGAAGGCGTAACCACTATTTATGACCATAGTTTCAGGAATTGTCCGGTTTTAACAGAGATTACGATTCCATATACAGTAAGAACTATAATGAATACGGCGTTTGAAGGACATAACGAGAATTTGGTGATGCGCGGATACAGGAAAAGCTATACAGAAGAATATGCACAAAAAAACAGTATTACGTTTGAACCGGTCCACTACGAGTATACAGGCTCATGCGGTTTGGAGCTTACATGGACGCTGTCTGATGGAATTTTGGTAATCCGCAGCACAGGTGAGATGATGGACTGGAGGGACAACATCAGCGCCCCGTGGTATCCCTATAGAAGTATCATAGAGGAAGTGGTGGTTGGAAAAGATGTTACAAGTATTGGAAGGAATGCGTTTCATGGATACACCGGACTGAAGGAAGTCACTTTCCAGGGAAACAGGCCGGATATTAAGGATTGGGCGTTTTATGGCGTAACCGTAAATGGGCATTACCCGGCGGGAAATCGTTCATGGGAGGATGTAGAAGAACGTTTTGGGTCTGGTACATTTGTCTGGAGCGAGTTTCATACAGTCGATGTGCCTTGTGGGGAAACATTGACATGGACTCTGGACAGTGAGGGGATTTTGGGCATTTCCGGAAATGGGGAGATGGTGCCTGGTGAATCATGGGATCAGATTCCATGGCATACTTATGCAGATATGATTTTCGAGATTACGATAGAAGACGGTGTGACGGCCATAAGCCCTTACGTTTTTTATGGCTGTGTCAACCTGAAAAACATACGGGTTCCTGCAAGTGTGACATCTATAGGCGCATTTGCCTTTGGCTGCTGCAATGATTTGACGGAAGGAAGATTTGAAGGGAATCGTCCTTCCTTTGGAGAAAACGTGTTTCATAATGTGACTGCTGATATGTATTACCCGCCAGGCGATGAGTCCTGGAATGGGATAGAGGAAATGGATACCGGAGGCAGATTATCCTGGAGCGATCATCTTCATGTCGCGGTAGAAGATATAGCGATAGAAGCAACGTGTACGGAGACTGGCAAGACGGCAGGAAGCCATTGCAGGATATGTAACAAGATATTGGAAGCGCAGCAGGAGACAGAAGCGCTAGGCCATCGTGTGGCGGAGGATGTATCTGAGGAGGCAACGTGTACAAAAGCCGGAAAGACAGCGGGAAGTCACTGCCTGGTATGCGGAGAAATATTGGAAGAGCAGCAGGAAATTGCCGCCCTGGGGCACACGCAAGGCGAGGAAACGTTTCGAAAGGAGCCTACGTGTACCGAAACCGGTTTCCGGAAATACATATGCGCCGTATGCGGGGAGGAGCAGGAAGAGATTTTGGAAATGTTTGCGCATATTCTGACTTATCATGAGGCACAGAGAGCGTCCTGTACGGAGCCGGGGGTGATAGAACACTGGAGCTGCAATGCGTGTGGAAAAGCCTTTCTGGATGCGGAGGGCGCTGCGGAGGCTGGCGTCCTGACAGAACATCCACTTGGCCATGATTATGTTACCGGAGGCTGTATACGATGCGGTGAAAGGAATCCAGACGGAGAGACGGAAACAGAAATAGAAACAGAAACGGAGCCGGATAGCGAACAGGGCAGGAATCCTGTGGCAAATGGATGTATACATGAATGGAATTCGTGGAAGACAACGGAGGATGCAACGGTATTTGCGGAGGAGCGGCAGGAGCGGGCATGTTCCGTATGCGGAAGTTCTGAAAAGCGCAGTTATGGCAAACGGCTGACCCCGTATATAAAGCTGACGGCAAAAAGCCTGAAGATGCAGCTAAGACAAGTGACAAACAAATTCAAAGTGACAGGCATGGCCAAAGGCGATTCGGTTGTCTCCGTAAGCTCAAGCAATCAAAAGATTTTAAAAGTATCGCAAGTGAGGCCGGACGGCGTTTTTAAACTGAAAGCCCAGAAGAAAAAAGGCAGGGTGAAGCTGACGATTACATTGGCGAGCGGATTGAAAAAGACGGTTAAAGTAAAAGTGCAGAAAGAAAGGGTAAAAACGACAAAGATTGCCGTGAAATGCAGGAACGTATCGCTTACAAAAGGAAGGAAAATATCATTATGGCCTGTTATTGCCCCGGTGACGTCACAGGAGAAGATAACATGTAAAAGTTCAGACAAAAAGATTGCGACGGTCACTGCGAAAGGCGTTGTCACTGCGAGAAAAGCAGGAACAGCGAAGGTTATGGTTTGTTCTGGGAGGAAAAGGGTAATTGTAACTGTTAAGGTAGAGAAATAAGACGGCAGACGGCAGGAAAACTGCCGTCTGTCCATTTACAGGTCTCTGTGCAGTATCCGCAGCTTAAATGCCCTAACTTTTTCCAGGTAGCCCCTGGTGTATAAGAATCCAAGAATCAGCATTCCAAAGATAAGACCTAACACAAAATCAGAAATAGCTTCGTAAATTCCGCGGCTCGTCAAACCGTAGATATCCATAACCATAAATGCGATAAACCCCACGATTGCTGCGAGGAAGAGATAACTAAGCCTCTTTGAAAAAACTATCCTTTCATTGCTGCTGTAGTCAGCTACTTTTAATAGAGTTTCTTCCTGTTTCTTTTCAATCATATCTATCTTCCTTTCTCCGTCTAATAATTCTTCGATGCCGACATCAAAGTAATTTGCGAGTTCAATTACGAAATCAAAATCGGGCATATTAACTCCATTTTCCCAGCGGGAAATACTGCGGTTTGTTACCCCCAGGACTTCCGCGAGCTGTTCCTGTGTCATGCCTTTTTCTTTGCGCAGCTCCCTTAAGAATCCGCCAATTTTCTTCTGATCCATGATGTGTGCTCCTCCTTGTATAATGTATTTAGGTTGTTCGAGGGATACCTATAAACCCTTAGAGCTACTTCTTTACATCTCCTTTCATGAACAGAATACTATATTTGGGTAAAAAAGAACACGACACAGAGAGAGAATTGAGATTTTTGGGTATAAATTTCTGATTTTTCTTGACTCGGCACCAGGTGAAGGGTGTATTTTCAGGGTAATTTACAAAGAGAAGGAGGAAGCTGAGATGAGAATCAGTGAAGCGGCGAGCCGCACAGGGCTGAATGTGAGCAACATTCGTTTTTATGAGAGGAAGGGGCTGCTGACGCCCGCTAGGGCAGAGGAGAGTACCTACCGGGATTATACAGAAGAGGATGTACACAGGATAAAGCAAATACTTTTGTACCGGAAGATGGGGATTTCAGTGGAGACGATTTATCTGCTGCTTAACGGGCAGGCAGACAGGGAGGACATCCTGCGCAGGCAGGGACTGGAGCTGCATGAGCAGATGAAAAATCTGCAGGGGGCGGCGGACTTGTGCCAGATGGTTCTGCAGGATGGGGAGATTGCAGAGGGAAAGCTGGACGAATACCTGAATTACGTACATGAGGAAGAGGAAAAGGGAATACGATTTGCAGTAGTGGAGGAACTTCTGGAGACGATTACGGAATATACGAGAACAGATGTATTTTATGGGTATCCGGGTATCGTCTGGCTGTTTCAAAAACCCTGGATTGCCCGAATCCTTTCCGTTGGTATATGGATGGCTCTGATAGCCGTTCCGCTGCTGCATATAATCAATGTATTTCAGGGAAAAGAACCATTAAAAATCGTGATGCTTACGGTATATGCAGTAATTTTGGCGGTATATGGTACGGGCTTTCTATCATTTTGGAGAGCCCGGAAAAGATACAGGTGTGAGGAGGAGCGGAAAGAATGAAATTTTTGTATGAAGGAATTCGTCAGTTAATAGAGATTCTGTACGGAATTTGCGGAGATTATGGAATGGCGATTGTATTCATTACGGTGGGAATCCGCCTGTGCATGATGCCGCTGAATCGAAAACAACGCCAGGCATTGAAGGTACAGCAGCGTCTGAACGAGCAGGCGGAGGAAATTAAGAAGAAGTATAAAAATAATACACAAAAGATAAATGCGGAGCTGGAAAAGCTTTATCAGAAAGAAGGCATCGGCGGCATGGGCTGCCTGCTCCCTTTCTTGCAGTTTCCAATTATGATTGCTCTGTATCAGGGGATTCGTCTGGCGGTGGCGGTAAATGTAACCACAGTGCTTCTCCCATGGGTGCCGTCCCTGTTGGCAAGGGACAGCACTTATATTCTTCCAGTGTTGACAGTAGCCGCTCAGATGCTCCCGCAGTTGATGCCGTATTTTGGTTTTTTTAAAGATTTAGAGTTAAAGAAAACGAGTGTGCCGATGCTGCTGGCCCTGCTGTGCGTGAACGGATGGTTTGCGTTTATGCTTCCGGCGGGGGTGGAGCTGTATTATATGGTGTCCGGGGTGTTTGCATGTGTGGAGCAGGTGGTGGGGTATGTGGGGGAGAGACGGGTGGTTAGGGGCACCTGATTTCCAGGGGAATCTCTCCGCAACTTTTTGCAAAGCCGTTGACGCTTACGATGAAAACGCTTGCTGGTCTAAAAAATATCGCGCTGAAAATGTATGTAACGGAAGAAGCACGGGAAGGGTTTCATCCCAAGGGATACATTTTTAAGAAGGAAGAATTGTATCGTATTATAATCGGTAGCTCAAATATGACTCAGAGTGCGCTTACAACAAACCGGGAGTGGAATACGAAAATCGTATCGGCCGAACAGGGAGAATATACACAGGATGTGCTGGCGGAGTTTGAGCAGTTATGGGATTCTCCGTATGCGCTGCCGTATGAAAAGTTTATTGATAAGTATTCGGAGAGCTATGTCCGCAATAAAGTAATCAGGAAACAAAAAGAAATTGTAAGGAAACAGGAAGTTGTTCGGTTAGATGAGTTTACACTTCAGCCGAACTCTATGCAGGTGGGATTTATCGCAAATTTACAGAAGCTTCGGGAGGAGGGGGAGAAAAAGGCTCTCTTGATTTCGGCGACGGGTACTGGAAAAACATATGCGTCTGCGTTTGCCCTGCGTGAAGAAAATCCGGGAAAAGCCTTGTTCCTGGTACATAGAGAGCAGATTGCAAAACAGGCGATTCGCAGTTACAAAAAGGTTTTTGGGAATACGAAAAGCTTCGGGCTTTTATCTGGGAATTCCAAGGAGTACGATGCCGAGTATTTATTTTCTACCATGAATATGATGGCGAGACCAGAAGTGTATGAACGATTTTCCCCGGACGAATTTCGGATGATTGTTATAGATGAGGCTCATAGAACAGGAGCAGGAAGCTATCAGGAGATTATGAAATACTTCAAGCCGGAATTCTGGTTGGGAATGACAGCCTCACCGGAGCGGACGGATGATTTCGATGTATTTGAAGCGTTTGACCATAATATCGCATATGAAATACGTTTGCAGCAGGCAATGGAAGAAAATTTACTGTGTCCCTTTCATTACTTTGGTATTACGGATTTGAAAGTCGATGGGGAAATCGTGGAGGATAAGGCGGATTTTAATTGTCTTACATCAGATATGCGTGTGGATTATGTGCTGGAGCAGGCGGCATTTTATGGTTTCAGCGGGAGCCGTGTAAAGGGACTGGTTTTTTGCAGTTCGAAAAGGGAAGCGGCGGTGCTTAGTGAGAAGTTCAATGATAGAGGGTTTCGGACGCTCGCCTTAACTGGTGAAGATAAACAGGAAAAGAGAGAAGAAGCGGTAGAACGGCTGGTGAATGATGGGCGAGAGGATGGCCTGGATTACATATTTACAGTGGACATTTTTAATGAGGGTGTTGATATTCCGGACATTAATCAGGTCATTATGCTTCGGCCAACGGAATCGCCGATTGTATTTGTTCAGCAATTGGGGAGAGGACTGCGAAAGGCAGAAGATAAGGAATATGTAGTGATATTGGATTTTATAGGGAATTACGAGAATAATTTCATGATACCGATTGCACTGTCTGGTGAGCGGAACTACAATAAGGATAATATGCGCCGGTATGTGATGGAAGGATGCCGGGTGCTTCCAGGGGCTTCTACGATCCATTTTGATGAGATTGCAAAAAGTAAGATTTTTCATTCTATTGATCAGATGAAGGGAATGAAGTCGATAATAAAAAAGAGTTATCGTGATTTAAAATATCGGCTGGGACGGGTTCCAATGCTGATGGACTTTTATAAAAATGGAGAAGTGGACCCTCTGCTTATTTTGGAGCATTATAAAACATATTATCATTTTTTGCAGAGTGTTGACCGGGAGCAGTGTACGGAGTCTTTAACAGAAAAAGAAGTCCTGACGCTGGAATATGTTTCAAAAGTTGTTGCGAGAGGGAAGCGTCCTCATGAGACTGAGATTTTGTCGGAGATTATGAAAAGGGAGCAAGTCGACAAATTGTTTGTTATTGAGGAAATTGAGAGAAAGTATGGGAGCAGGGTATGCGAACACGAAATAGATTCTGCTGTCTCGAATCTGGAGGGTTCCTTTGTCAGTAAAGATGATGAACAAAAGAAATATGCGCAGATTGAAATGGTACAGAGCACACAGTCAGGGCTGATCTGGAGAATGAGGAGTTTATATGAAAGGTTGAATCATCCGGCATTTTATTCCTTTATGAAGGATTTAGTAGAGCTTTCTCAGGCAAGGCTTCAGGATTTGTATGCAGGAAAACTGCGGGGGGATAAGTTTGTGCTATATGAAAAATACTCCCGCAGGGATGTATGCCAGTTGTTGAATTGTACGAGGGATATGTCCTCCACGATGTATGGCATGAAGCGGATTGGGGGGGATGCCTGTATTTTTGTGACTTATCATAAGCAGGAGAGTGCTTCGGGGCAGGAATATTTAGAGGGGAAGCCGGATTATGCAGATGAGTTTGTGGATAATCGCACTTTTATGTGGGATTCTCAGATTGGAAGAGGACCGGACAGCGGTTATATGAAAGAGGTTTTGACGGCGGAGCGCAGACGGCTTTTTATAAAGAAGAGTGATTCGGAAGGTGCAGAATTTTATTATATGGGGCTTTTTGATGTGATAGAAGCGAAAGCAGGGGAGAAAAAAGATAACCGTGGAAAGATGAGGGAAATTACGAAAGTTAAGGCACATATGCACCATGAGGTCCGAGAGGATTTGCTGAACTATTTAAAGAGCACAATTGAAATATAAAATTTTACATACTACGGCGGAGGTTCTATGAAAACAATCAAAGTAACGGCAGCAATTATCATCCATAACAATAGAGTATTCGCAACCCAGCGGGGATACGGAGAGTTTAAGGACGGCTGGGAGTTTCCAGGCGGCAAGGTGGAAGCGGGCGAAACGTCTCGGACTGCACTGGTACGTGAAATCCGAGAAGAGCTGGATACAGAAATTGAAGTTGGCGAGCTTTTTGATACGGTGGAATATGATTATCCCACATTTCATTTGTCAATGGACTGCTTTATCTGTAAGATAATTTCGGGAAATCTGGTGCTGAAAGAACATGAAGATGCCAGATGGTTGAAACGGGAGCACTTGGGCAGTGTGGACTGGCTTCCAGCGGATGTCGGGCTGATTCAGAAGCTGGAAGAATATCTTCTATGCTGTCTTTAGTTATAAAGTCATACCCCTTTTTCCCCTTTGACGAGGGCGAGAAGTCAATAAAAAGTTGGGATGTTCCGCCGTTATTCACGCAGTCGGAAAATGCAGCCAGCACAGTTTGTCGCTGTCATCGCAGATGCCATCATCTACCTGAATATCGTCAAATTCTCGAGTGATTAGATAGTCCCCCCACTCTCGAAAACCATCTTTCGTATCTATCATCTGTTGAACCGACAATAAGAAATAGAGATATTCCTCCATGTCAGAACCTAAGAAAAGCAGAGAAATTGTCTCTTCGGCATATTTTCTCCAATATGCCAAAGAGACAATTTCTAATAATTGCAATAAACTGTCAGGAACATCAGGGTATGATACCTGGATTTTTCTATATTTTCCTTACTTGCTCCATGCATTACTTTTTCAAAATTATTCCATTGTTTTTTCCGCCATTTTCATAATTTTGAGCAATATTCATATTTAGTCCTCTCGTTTCCTAAATAGCAAGAATTCAACAAATCTCGAATCAACTCACTCACAAACTTGAATTATACAAATTCTTCAATATGCTCAGAATACTCTTTGATGGCATTCCCGCTGTTTGCTTTCTTCAAAATTTCTATTCTTTCCTTTACGTCTAAATATTCTCTAATATTAAACGCCAGCAATATGTTTGGATGGTTTTGGTTTATAAATCGTCTAAGACGGATAAGCGCGTTTTGGCAACACTCTATTATTTTTTCACAATGCTTATCAAAGGCTTCTGAATACTCATACGTTTCCGGATCTGAAAAGATACCATCCTTTTCGTCTAAATATTTATTCATATCCGCTGAGATAACCTCGAACGCATGACATAATTCCCATTCTTCTTCACAATATTTATAATACCAATAATCTTCTGAATCAGGTTCAGCCTGTTCCTCTAAGTAGTGCGTGGTATTTGCGATAACGCCAAGGGACTCCATTCCTCTGGCACAATCAAGCGAAAAAATATAAAGATCATCATTTTCTCTTATCCACTCATCTAAAACGGTCTCCATCTGCTGAAGCACATCATTTTCAAACTTTTCATAGTCAAACATTTATCTTTTCCTCCTAAAATTCGATTTGTTGTCGAATCCATTATACCGTAATATCTTTCTAGATGAAATAAGTTTATACCACAACAGATACTACTTCGGGTCAAAGCTGGGCGCCAGTTTTTATTTATACAGGAACAGGAGCAAAATATTATATTGTGGCAATCCATAATGGAGGAATTGATGGACAAAAAATATTGGAAGGTATGTTACGAGAAATATATATGCTCTTGTACAGAAATATAATTAATAAAACTTAGCCCATGTTATAGGTAATATATAAAGCCGTAAATAAGGTTTTGCGGATTTATACATTTTTTGCTGTAATTCCATTTATTTTATCAGGAATTACAACCTGGAAAAGATAAGTGACGCAGAAAAGGATTTGTGGTAAAATGCATTCTACAAGCCTTTATAGGAGTCTTGCAGAATATTTACGAAAATTGGAGTTAAAAGTAAGCATGTATAATGAAAAGCGGCTGGTAGGAATAGCGAAACGGGAAAATAATATAAAGAGAAAATACCTGGTGGTGAACCGCCTGCAGGGTAAGCATGTTCCGGTAAGCCCGAAGGAGGCATTTCAGATGTTTTCAGCGCTTGCTGCGCAGGTGCAGGCGGCATATGCCGGGGAGCGGCTGCTTCTTGTAGGATTTGCGGAGACGGCTACGGCGATTGGGGCGGCGCTTGCCACAGAGCTGGATACTTTTTACATACAGACTACCCGGGAGGATGTTCTGGGGGCGGAGTACCTGTATTTTTCGGAATCCCACAGCCATGCCACAGAGCAGAAGCTGGTGAGGAATGAGCTTGACAGAATAATACATAAGATAGACAGGATTGTATTTGTGGAGGATGAGGTGACCACCGGGAATACGATTTTAAAGATTGTGAATCTTCTGGCGGCAGAGTATCCGGGGAAGGCGGCGTTTGCGGTGGCATCGCTGTTGAATGGGATGCAGGAGGAAGCCTTGGCGGTTTACAGGCAGCGGGAAATTCCGGTACATTACCTGGTAAAAACAGACCATAGCGGCTATACGCAGGCAGCAGAAAATTACCGGGGAGATGGAAAATACTTTGCGAAGGATGAGCGGCAGGCTGCAGTGACAGAGCTTCGGATAAATGGGAAAATGGATGCCCGCAGGTGCGTTCAGGCACGGGAATACCGAAAAGCCTGCGGGGAATTGTGGACAACGATTGAAAAAACAGACTTCTTTGTGGATAAGAGGCGGGTTTTGGTGCTGGGGACAGAAGAATTTATGTATCCGGCTCTGTATGCGGCGGGGAAAATGGAGGAACGGGGGATTTTTGTGAGATGCCATTCCACCACCCGCAGCCCGATTGCGGTCAGCAGTGAGGAGGAGTACCCTCTTCACAGGCGGTATGAATTGGAAAGTTTGTATGAAATAGGGCGGAGGACTTTTATTTATGAGCTGGACAAATATGATGCCGTGTTGATTCTTACGGACGCGCGAGATGGAGGAAGAGGCGCAGATACGCTTGTAAATGCCCTGAAATCCTGCGGAAATCAGGAAATTTTTCTGTTAAGATGGTGTGAAAAGGAATAAAAAGCAGGGCATAAGTCTCCAAGCACGCCGGGATGACCCGGCAAGCACTTTAGAAAGAGGAAAATATGGTTCAAGAAGAAAAACAGGAAAATCGAACAAAGAGGGTGAAGGCTATGCGGAGCTCTTACAGGGCGGAAGATGTAACGCTGCTGTTGAAAGATGTTACCGGGCTGGTGAAGCCCAGTCCTACGGAAGAGAGGGAAAAGCTGATACAGGCAGGGAGGCATTACTGTGAGATGCTTCCTATTGAGTATGTTCCGACAGAGAAATATATGGAAGTCTATCAGGAGGAGCTTGCGAGGTTTGCAGAGCCTACGGCGGCCGCAGTGGGAAACCTGTCGGATAAGATTATGGAAAGACGGGGAAAGGGGATTGATGGTAATGCGATGCGGTATCTTTTGGAGAGATATGAACCGGGACAACTTCTGTTTGTGGATGGATTGGAAAGGGGGCGATTCTCAGGGAACTGCAGAAAGCGCTGGAGGCATATGAGGGCGTGTCTGCGGAGCTGGCAGCGGCGGCGGACCCGGCAGGTATTACGGAACTATGCGGAAGCCATGAGGATATCCTGATTCCCAGTTCGTGCCTGAATTGTACAGTGTTTGGGCTGATTAGCCGGACGTTTCTTCGGGAAGATATTATTGGGAAAGATGATTTTCATGGGGCGGTATATTACGGTGAGCTTCAGGATGCAGATTTATTGTATGCATTTATTGATGCTATTGAAGCGCATTTTACATATGGAACCTGTTCAGGGGGTCAGGAGAAGCGAATAGAAGGAGAAGGGAGCCGAAGAATCTGCTGAGGCACTATAAATCCTGCGGGGCATAAGTAAAAGTGTATTGACATATAATTAATTAAGGTGTATATAATATATAAGTAATATTTAAGTGCTTAAATAACATATTGTTTAATTGCTAAGTATCATAAATATAATTGGTAGAGGGGGATAAATGATAAATTAAAAAAAGATGTTGGTACAGTTCGGATTATAGTAATAACTTCTCGGAATCTCAATGAATGGGATTCCAACTGGAAATTGACAACTGAATATTGTGCAGGAAAAGAGATTTGTGAGAAATGGACATAAACATTGGACATAGCGGGTACTATGCCTTGAAAAAGCTTATAGAATTGCTTAAGATATCATTATTAGGCGGCTAATCCTAATAATGATTCTTGAAATGCCTCAGGCGATGGCATTTTCCAGACATCAAGGTGTTGTAGCATCATGATGTCGTAGAGACGGTAGTATCACATCTTCATAGAGCGGTGCCTGCCGTCTTCTAATTTATAGTCCTCTTTCTCACGCTTGTTGGAGCGTTCCACGGAGGTCTTTCCGTCATATTCCTTTTTCCATGCTTTGCGGTCCCTTGGCGGTATGTTAAATAACCTTGGGTTGTCATCGGTAAAGAGGTGTACAGTCCTGCCATATTTTGCTGGTGAGCAAGGATGGTCACAGAAGCAGTAGCGTTTCCGGTCTGATTTCGGGCAGCGGTATTTCGCCCGGTGTTTTGCAGCCTCATATCCACCTTTATGCATACGTAAGCCCAACTTACAGATCAGGACACCATCGTCACCAATGGTAAAGTCGTTCTTATAAGTAAAGTGCCCGGGGTTGAGGTCGATAAAAGGTGTGATATGTTCCCGTCTGCAGTATTCATAGACTGCGTAAGCGTCATGGGCGAAATCCAGAAGGAGTTTTTTAATACGGAATTCGGGGAGATATGCTTTCATAGTGAAAAACGAGTGAAGAAAAGAAAGCATATCATGTCTGGAAGCCATGCTGGAAGAATTGCAGGGAGCCTTGGTTTTGGTCTAAAAACGGAGTAACATTCTTGCATAATGGAATCGGTCAGTGAAAAATCGAGATACCAGAACTGCACGATATAGTCCTAGGTGCTTTTGGGAAGCACAAAGGGATCAGGATAAAACTTAAGAAAATTGGATACAAAAGTATCCTGATAGGCGGCATGGCCGCCAGGATTCGTAGGTAACAAAAAAATCGTCTCCAGTCGATCGAAATAAAATATAATCAATCGGCTTCGCTGCAAATTTTTAGAGATAGAGTCTGAAAGCCTTATAAAATAAGGGCTGAAGACTCCGAGAAGTTATAGCAATGAAAAGGAGGTTAAGGATGAAAAAAAGTACAAAAATCTGGATGATATTTTTTGCTTTCGCATTTGTAATCAGTGCATGTGGATTTTATAGAATTCCAACAATAGCGGCGTCTAAAACGACGGATGTTTATACAGCAAAAGAGAAACAATATGGTTTTTTTAAGAAAGAAGGCTACACATACTGCAGGAAAAAGAATGGAAAACTTTACAAAAGAGAGGAACTTATAAAAGGAAATTACGTATATTGTTTTGATAAAACAGGACGCTTAATTGATAAAGAGAAAGTATACACGCTTACTTTGAAAGTAAATTTAAAAAAGGGAGATGAAATCTTAGGCAAAAACAAGAGGCATTGTGTCAGAATAAATAAAAATATGAAAGTATACGGAAAAAAGGGAAATAGGATATCAGCATTAAAATTAAAAGAGGGGCAAAAGATAAAAATATTTTTTGATGGACGTATTATGGAATCATATCCGGAACAGCTCGGTAAAGTATACAAAATTCAAATTTTGAAATAGTTGCAAAAAGAAAAATTTAGGGGGAAAGCAAATGAAGAGAATGAAGTATCGTATAATAGCAATGATTTTAGTTTGTATATTACTACAGGTACTACAATGAATGTTGGAACGGTTTTTTTGGTAGGGAAGTCAACAATTCTAACGGCAGCACATTGCTTTTTTGATGGAAACAAAAAAGTATCCAGCGTGACATTTATTCCAGGAAAAAATGGATCATCAAATCCATATGGATTTGATGAATCGACAAAACTTCATATTCCTACAAAATATAAAGAAGCATATGCGGCGAACCATGAGGATGAGAAGTGGAAGTATGATTATGCGTTGGTTGAATTAAGTGGAACCCCAGGAGCGAAATTAGGATATTTTGCATTGGGGGGATATAATACTCAGTATAGCATTGAAAAGCTTGTTGGAGAGAAAGCGATAGTAATTGGATATCCAACTACAAAGATGCATAGGCATAAGAGTGATATTATTGGATATAACTCTGAAAAATATCAAATTTATTATACAACAGATACTACTTCGGGTCAAAGCGGGGCGCCAGTTTTTATTTACACGGGGATAGGTAATAAAGAATATATAAAGCTGTAAATAAGATTTTACGGCTTTATATATTTTTTTGTTTAATTTCATTTATTTTATCAGGAATTACAACGTAGAAAAGATAAGTGACGCAGAAAAGGATTTGTGGTAAAATGCATTCTACGGGTCTTTATAGGAGCCTTGCGGAATATTTACAAAGACGGGAGTAAAAGGTAAGTCTGAAGGAGGCATTTCAGTTGCTTTTGGCGCTTGCCGCGCAGGTATGTCCGGGTACGGGAATACCGAAAAGCCTGCGGGAATCAGGAAATTTTTCTGGTAAGATGGTGCAGTCGCCAAACGCATGCAAGCAGTCATATGGTTTGCTGCCCGCGGGAATAGAAATTTGGAGAAAGAGGAAAATGTGGTTCAGAAAGAAAAACAGGAAAGTCATATAAGGAGGGTGCAGGGGATGCAGAGTTCTTACCGTGCGGAAGATGTAACACTGCTGTTGAAAGATATTACCGGGCTGGTGAAGCCCAGTCCTACGGAAGAGAGGGAAAAGCTGATACAGGCAGGGAGGCATTACTGTGAGATGCTTCCTATTGAGTATGTTCCGACAGAGAAATATATGGAAGTCTATCAGGAGGCGCTTGCGAGGTTTGCAGAGCCTACGGCGGCCGCAGTGGGAAACCTGTCGGATAAGATTATGGAAAGACGGGGGAAGGATGTAGTTCTCGTATCATTGGCCAGGGCGGGAATCCCGATTGGGATTCTGGTGAAGCATTTTATCAGGAAAAAGTATCGTATAGAAGTTCCACATTATGCAATTTCAATTATCCGGGGAAAGGGAATTGATGGTAATGCGATGCGGTATCTTTTGGAGAGATATGAACCGGGACAACTTCTGTTTGTGGATGGATGGATTGGAAAGGGGGCGATTCTCGGGGAACTGCAGAAAGCGCTGGAGGAATATGAGGGCGTGTCTGCGGAGCTGGCAGCGGCGGCAGATCCGGCAGGTATTACGGAACTATGCGGAACCCATGAGGATATCCTGATTCCCAGTTCGTGCCTGAACTGCACAGTGTCTGGGCTGATTAGCCGGACGTTTCTTCGGGAAGATATCATTGGGAAAGATGATTTTCATGGGGCGGTATATTACGGTGAGCTTCAGGATGCAGATTTATCGTATGAATTTATTGATGCTATTGAAGCGCATTTTGCATATGAAACCTGTTCGGGGCAGCCGGAGGAGCTGGCGGCCGGAGAAGAGAGCGGCGCCAGGGAGGTCAGGGAGCTGGCGGATGTTTTCGGGATAGATGATGTGAATCTGATAAAGCCCGGAATCGGTGAGACGACTAGGGTGCTTCTGCGCCGGGTTCCATGGAAGATTCTAATAGATGGGCAGTACCAGAAGGATGCGCAGCTGGCGCATATCAGAAGGCTTGCTGCTGAGAAGCAGGTGCCGATAGAATATTATCCTCTGAGGCATTACAAATGCTGCGGGCTGATAAAGAAGATGGCAGACACATAAGGGGAAAAGACAGATGAAAGATGCAGTAAAGTATTATAGTGTGGGTGCGCTTTTGTATTGTCCTGCAAACCGTGCAGGCATTGCAGAATCCATTATGAACCAGAAATTCGGAGACAAGTTTTCTTTGGCGCTGTGTTTGGAGGACACGATAGGGGATGGCTGCGTAGAGGAGGCAGAGGCGATGATGCGGGGAAGCCTGGAAAAGATTTACCGCTCATCCCAGAAGAAAGTATTTTATCTGCCTCAGATTTTTATTAGAGTGAGGGAGGCAGGGCAGATTGTCCGTCTGATGAAAATGCTTGGAAGGGCGTCAGAGATTATCACAGGCTTTATTCTTCCTAAATTTTCCTTGGAAAATGCGGATGGATATATACAGGCAGTGCGCCGTGTGAATGAAAATGCGAAAAGCCCGGTTTACATGATGCCGATTTTTGAAAGTCCGTCATTGGTTAATCTGAGGGACAGGTACGATATTTTGTATAAATTAAAAGAAAAACTTGACCAGGCGGAGGAGCTGGTGCTCAATATCCGGGTGGGTGGAAATGACCTGTGCAATGTATTTGGGTTCCGGCGGCACAGCAATGAGTCTATCCATAAAATCCAGCCGATAGCGGGCATTCTTTCTGACATCATCACCGTGTATGGAAGAGATTATGTGGTGTCGGGCCCTGTATGGGAATATTACGACGGCCCAGGCTGGGAGAGCGGGCTTCGGCAGGAACTAGAGGACGACAGGCTGTGCGGGTTTGTGGGAAAGACGGTCATACATCCGAAACAGATAGAGCTTGTGAATGAGGCATATAAAGTGCCGCAGGAGGATTTTGACGACGCCAGGGAAATTCTGGGATGGGATGCAGATTCCCGCTTCCTGGTGGCGGGAAGTTCCGCTAGTGAAAGGATGAATGAATATAAGGTTCATGCCAATTGGGCGGCGCAGACGCTGAGGATGGCAGAGGCTTTTGGGGAGAAATGACAAGTTTATGGAGAGTAAATATTTGTGGAGAAGAGGGGGGTTACAGATATGAAGTATTCTGTAGAAGAACGTTTCCAGATACCATACATAAGATTAAAATTTATACTTGTATTGTCAGAGGATTCCATACTGCCCAAGGAGAAAGTATCTGCATTGCGTGGTGGGATGGGGGAAATGTTGCTGAGGCAGAACTGCATTGGGATGAGGGACTGTAAAAACTGTTCATTTGAAGAGGCATGTATTGTGCGCAGCACGGTATATACACGTATGAAGCGGAAGCCGGCATTTATGCAGGGGGATGACAGCATTGGATATCTTCTGGAATGTGAGAATTATCGAACGGATTTCGAGGCAGGGGAAGAGCTCTCTTTTTATCTGACGCTTTTTGGAAACAATCTGGTATATTTCGGGCAATATTTACAGGCGTTTTATCAGTTGGGGGTAAATGGAGTAGGGAAATACCATGCGCAGTATCAGATAAAAGAAATTCGAAATGGCAGGGAAGAGAAAATTTTGGAGAACCAGACGGTTCATATGAAAAATTATCGAATTGAGACAGTGGGGGCTTATGTGGAAAAAAGAATTAGAGCACTGAAACTGCAGGGGTGTAAAAGTATGCTGACTTTTTATACACCGCTCTGTTTGAAGTTCCAAGGAGAATATTTGAGGGAGTTCCGCTCAGAAGGCATATTTCAGGCGGCATTCCGCAGGGTTATGATGTTGGATTACTTTGTAGAGAAATATATAGAAAAACCGGAATTTGCGGATTATCCGGCTATTGTAAAACAAAATGTGCAAGAAAAGACTGTACCGAGGTACTCTTCAAACCATGCAAATAAGATTTGGATGAAAGGAATCGTGGGACAGGTATCTTTTGATAGGATTCCTGAAGAAGTATTTCCTTATCTGGCAGCGGGGGAATTACTGCATATTGGGAAGAATAGTAGTTTTGGGTTTGGGAGATATAGGATAGAATGATGGATAATCAAATGGGTAAAATATTTTTTGTTTTCTGGTATTATCTATTAAAAAATAAAGAAATAAGTATTGTTACCCGTAAACAGAATAAATAGAAATAAGAGGAAGATTACATGAAAAAGGAAGAAAAATTCATTAACTATACGAATCACCCAAGCCGCGGCTGGAGCAAAGATCAGATAGAAGCGGCAAGGAAATATGGAGAAATTCAAGACATTCCGTTTCCTTCTGTAAATGCTAATATGGACGAAAAAGAGGTTCGGAATATGGCAGAAGAGGAAGTGAGAAAGATTTTGGGATATAACCCGGTCTGTGTGCTCTGCCAGGGGGAATTTACACTGGCTTATGGGATTATAAAGATTTTAAGAGAGAAGACAGTAAAAGTCGTGGCGGCATGCAGTGAACGCATAGCGGAGGAGAAAAATCTTTCTAATGGGGTGGTAGAGAAAACGTCCCGATTCCGGTTTGTGCGTTTTCGGGAATATCAGTAAATATAGAAAAAATAATGCGATGGAAAACAGGACAGTAATCTTTGGATTACATCCTGTTTTTTTGCTATGGGGTAAAAAATATTTTTTTCAAAAGTGTTATGCTGTCGTATGTCAAGATACAAACACGGGAAATAGAGCCGAAAGACAAGGAGGACCCCTTATGAGAGATGGAAAATACGCTTCAAATTCAAAAAGAACAAAATCTGTTACCAGATTGCCAGGCTGGATATTGCGAATCAAGGGAAAGCTTGATTCAAAAAAAGGAAAGGGAGTATGCGATGAATATATACATCATCTGAGCAAAAGGCTTGTCGTGATGGAGTCGGCGGAGGTTATTCGTGCAGAAAATGGGCTGTTTGAGGATAGAAAAAAGGCGGCGGCAGTTTTAGCAGGATTTTCAGAGCAGAAGGAACTGCTGGATAGGGAACCTGACGGCAGACAGAAGGGAAGCGATGTAGAGGCTATTCGGGCGAACAGGAAAGATGCTGAAAGAAAGGAAGCTGCCAGGTCAGGATTGAGGGATGGCATTGAAAACCTGACAGTTATTAATGAGCAGATTATTAATACAGATACAGTTTTGGATGAACGGATTAATAAAATGCGAAGTAAGGCGGCGGAAAAAATCCATGCCTATGTTGTAGGTATTCGTTGCGGCGAGCTTAGAGAATATACTTGTGATTTGTCTGCCCCTGAGGACAGCGCCAGAGAAATTTACATAGCGAAACACAGGGAATTGAATGAGAAGATTCGAATGGTTATTGCGGGAAGGGGAAAGGAGGATGCAGTATGAGTATTTTCAAGAAAAAAAGAAGAGCAATGGGGAAAGGGGCTGATGATACAGTAACGCTTCATAAAAAATTTGAGGTGCTGAACTGTACGCCTGTGGATTACAAGTATACCGTCCAATATGCTAATTTTATGAATAGTGCAGAAATGAAGTTTGGTAAGGTAATCGACAAAACATCAATAGATGATCTTTGCGATACTATGTTTGATGCCTATATTGACTCTGTAATTATACAGATGAAGGAGGCGGCGAAAGAGCAGTATACATATCATATGCAGGTAATTGATAACCACAAAGGGATTTTAGAAGGGGAACTGGTTTTGGCAAATGGACATCTGGAGAATCTGAGACAGGATTTGAAGGAGATTGAAAATGAAATTGGGACTTACAAACAGATTAAAAAGGAAAAAAATATTTTCTAAGGAGGGACAAATCATGACAAGAAAAGTATCCCCGTTTAAATTGGATAAGTACCGCAGCAGGTCTGGAAGGATAGGCTATATGAACAGATCGGACAATATTTATGCGAAAGCATGGTTTGGCAATTTGGCGGTTCTTGCGTTTGTGTTTATTGATTTTTTCTGTCTTAAGGTAGTCTGGAATCTTGTCCAGACGGAGGAGCCTTTATATGTCTGGTGCATTGCCTTTGCCTGTGCCGCTGCGCTGGATGTTCCATTAGCAATCGCAGCAATAGAGGAAAGAAAATACCGTCAGGGTTTGTGTGATAAAAAGGAAAGAAATATGATATTGATTTTGGCTGTTGTAGTGTTTGGTGCAGCATTTGCATTCAGCTTTGGCTTTCGGATTTTTACAAAAGAATTATCTTTTGAGATTGGCTCGGGCGCAACTTTAACAAATACATTAGCAGGTGCAGCAGGGAAAGATGCAGATACAGGTAATCCGGCGGTTATGTTTGCTGCGCTGTTTAATGGTGTGATTCCATTGCTTACATCAATTTCCTCTTTTGTGATTAGTTATTTTGGGGCGAATCCGTTGGGAATGAAGTTGGAAAGGCTTGAGAAAGAGCGCGTTGGGTTACAGGTTAATATTCTTCAAGCAGAGAAAGCGATTGTTGAAGCAGAAACATCCGAGAAGCATTGTAAAGGATTGATTGCAAGGGAAAAAGACCTTTATGCTGAATTTATAAATCAGCTTGATGCAGATGCATTGGCGGTTAAGCAGTTGGTACGGATTCTTATCATGCGAAAGCTGGGGAGCCCGGAGGATATAACGTCTGTGTCAAAATCGGGGGACAAGTTGGTACAGGAGTATGGTATTGAAAATACCCCGGAACAGGAATTGCCGGAGTTCATAGGCAGTCAGTTTGGAAGCAGCGGTGAAGCAAATGCAAAGTATGCAAACAGTGCAGTATAGAAGAGGGGGTAAAAGATTATGTTAAGATTTAGAAACGCGATCAGGAAAGTACTTTGGGTTGGAGGAGCAGTAACGGGAGCTGTTTTAACAGGGTGCGGTTCGGGAGCTCAGGAGGTTTCGCAAAGTGTGGCTATGGTGATGGGTGTGCACAGGAACTTTCCGGAAATCTCACTCAATGTAGATTCCGTATATTCAAAAATTTATGAAGCATGTTATACGTTTGGAAATGTTTTAGCAGTTATTGTTGACGGGGATCCCTTTGCGGTGTGTAATTATAATATCAGTGCGCCGAAGAAGCGCATTGATTCAGCAAAAAGGAGACAACTGGCATCCAATAATTCTGCACAGATTATGAAAGAAATTTCTGATGCCAGAGCACAGACGCCGGAGATTGATACTCTGTCAGCGATTTTTAAATCTGCAGACGCGCTCCACAGCGTGCCGGAGGAATCAGAAAAAAGTATGATTGTATTTGATTCAGGTTTAAGTACGGCATCTCCTTTGAATTTTGCAGAACGAAATCTTATGGATACACCGGTAGATTATATTGTGGAGCAGTTAGAGGAAATTCATGCGGTTCCGGATCTTACGGATATTGATATATTATGGGTAGGGCTTGGAGAGACATGCGGAGAGCAAGGGAAGCTGACCCCTGACTATAAATATAAACTTCGGAGTATCTGGGAAGGAATTCTGGAAGCTGGCGGAGCGTCGTCCGTAACCTTTGATAAATCTCTACTATCCACGGAAGAGGCTCTAGAGCTTCCAGAGTGCAGTATAGTTCCTGTCATTGCAAGCCCTATTCCTGATAAGGAACAAGACATGACTAAAGAGAAAATACCGGAAGCGATTAAATGGGATGGGAACTCGGCTGTGCAATTTAAAGCTGATGAGGCGGAATTTATTGATAAAGCAGCAGCCGTGGAAGAATTTAAACCGATTGCAGAATATTTAAAAGCAAACCCCAAAGAATCTATTTATATTTTTGGTATGACGGCAACGGTCACTGAAGGAGATACAGGAATTGAACTGTCAGAGGCGAGAGCAAACGCATGTAAAGGGATTTTGGAAGAGATGGGCGTTCAGGAATCCAGAATGACAACGGTAGGATTAGGTCAGATGGATCATCCGCTTCGGGTAGTGGATATAGATGCAAATGGGGAACAGATAGAAGAACTGGCGCAGAAAAACCGGGCGGTGTTTGTGGTGAAGGATGGAGCAAAACAGGCGGAAATATTATTGGGCAGTCTTTCATGTTCGGAGAAAGTCTAACTATTAAAAGTCAATACCCAAAATGAAAATTTTTGCATGAATTGCAGAAACGTATTTCAGATTAAT
>JBCLQO010000020.1:0-49815 GCA_041223665.1 Lachnospiraceae bacterium 46-15 | reverse complement strand
GAAACTTATGCGCGAAGGCTCTCCTGAGCGCATTAGTTGTAGTTTACGCGAGTGACGAGCCGAACGGACATGCTTGCATGTCCACTCGGCGACCACCGCGGCAGTCAGAGAAACTCGCAGAGCGTGTTTCTCTGGCAGCGTTAGCTCACCGGCGCGTTGTCCCCGTCCGTGTGGGATATATGGCAGGCGCCCCGGCGTCCGGCGTAAACATGGGGACTATCGGTTCCATAACTGTCCGGGGTAAGAGACAGACTCCCCGACAAACCGCAACTTGACTTTCCGCAGTTGCTTTTTCCCCCCTGACTATGCTATACTTATCTGCATAAGAAATCTTAAATTTTATCCTGAAAGACAAGGTGTATATCATGAAAAAATCTTCTTCTGAATTAAAATACATGGCGAAGGAGCTGCTGCTTGGGCACTATGGCCTTTTTATCGGCGCCGGGCTGATTATCGGCAGTATTTCTGTCGCGGTCTCCCTGGTGCTGAATATAGTTTTTCCTCTGAATACCACAGTTTCCATGATACTGTATTTCATCTGTTCCTTGATTGTCGGACTGCTGTCCAACATCCTCATCATGGGATATCTGAAAATGTTCCTGAACCTCAGCCGTGGGCAGGAAACGAATCTGGGAACTCTGGGCTTCGCTTTCTCTAACCAGCCTGACCGTGTGATCCTGCTGACGCTTCTGATGACCTTGCTTATGCTCCTGTGCATACTGCCAGGCATCCTGCTTATTCTGGCGGCAGACTTTATGCATTTAATATCTGTATCTGCGCTTGGCATCTTTGTCCTGCTGGCAGGATGCATTGCTGCAATCATCCTGGCCTTGAACTATGCGCTGGCTGCACTTTTATATCTTGATACACCAGAAAAAGGAGTGATACAGCTGATGCGCGAAAGCCGTCGGCTGATGAAAGGAAACCGGGTACGTTTTTTCTATCTTCAGATTAGTTTTTTCGGCCTGGTTCTCCTGTCGCTGCTCACATGCTACATCGGAATGCTCTGGCTGATACCATACATGCAAATGACTTCCGCCTTGTTTTACAGAAACGTGCTGCAGGAAATTTAAATTTTCCTGCAGCACGTTTCTTTTATGAAAACAGAATATCCATCATCTTATGCCCTTCGGCAACATAGTTTCCGCTTGCTTTTGCTTCTCTCTCGTTATATCTCCAGGTATTTTTCTGTATCTTCCGGCTGTCGTAGAGAATATATGGCACCGGATCACTTGTATGTGTCCTTGCCCGGATTGGTGTGGGATGATCGGGAAGTACCAGCAGACGGTAATCTTCTCCCGACGCGTCAAGCCCTTCCTTTACCAGACGGATTACTCGGCTGTCCAGGTTTTCAATCGCCTTTATTTTCCGCTCGATACTGCCCTGATGTCCCATCTCATCCGGAGCCTCCACATGGATATATGCAAAATCATATCCCTGCTTCACAAGAGCATCCACTGCCGCCTGCGCTTTCCCCTCATAGTTCGTATCCAGACCGCCGTTTGCACCCTCTACTTCAATATTCGTCATTCCTGCTCCCACGGCAATTCCTTTGAGCAAATCCACTGCTGAAATCATAACGCCCTTTTTATGGTTCTTTTCCTCAAAGGAGGTCAAAATCGGCTTTGTGCCCGGACCCCAGAACCAGATGCTGTTTGCCGGGTTCTTCCCCTGAGCTTTCCGCTCCAGATTAACTGGATGGCCTGCCAGGATTTCATAGCTTCTTTTCTGCATCTCGCACAAAACCGCATCCGCAGGAAGGTACTTTCCGATTACCTGCCCCAGCACGTCATGCGGCGGGGTAAGCTCTGCTACCTGCCCTTTATCCCATATCAGGCAGTGACGGTAGCTTGTTCCTATGTAAAATTTGTACGTCTCGTTTTCCAGCTCTTTTTTCACAGCCTCCAGAAGCACTGCCGCTTCCTCTGTGCTGATTTCTCCAGAGCTGTGGTCTATAATCGTCTTTTCCTCATACGGTTCTTCTTCCGAAAGGGTGACGATATTACACCGGATTGCCACGTCGGTGTCTTTCATCGGCACGCCGATGCTTAATGCCTCCAGAGGAGAACGCCCCGTATAATACTTTTTCGGGTCATACCCCATCACAGACAGGTTCGCCGTATCGCTTCCCGGCTTCATCCCCTCCGGAATCGTGTGTACCAGCCCAATCTCGGACATTTCTGCCAAAGCATCCATCGCCGGGGTTATGGCCGCCTCCAAAGGCGTCCTGTCCCCCAGGCTTTCGATGGGTTCATCTGCCATACCATCGCCCAGCACTACTACATATTTCATATCTATCTGCCTCCATCCCAGCTGCTTATCTTACACGGATTCTGTTGATAACCTCCCCGTACTGCTCTGCCTTCTCCTTGTATGCCGCCTCTGACATCACTTCTGTGATAAAGCCGAACTCGCCTTCCTGTTCAGGCAGCACAACGGGCTGAACCATTCCAAATACCGTCTGCACTTTTTCTAAATCCGTCTCCGGATTTCCCTTTACGCGCACGAAAAATTTCTTCGTAGAACTGCTAATATCCGCAAGCTCCAGTTTCTCAGGGCTCCAGAAGGACATAATATTCTTATTCAGATGCCTTGCCTCATCCACGATATCGGCTGCCACCGCACTGGCTGTCGGCAGTTTTCCGGCGCCGCTTCCATAGAACATCGCATCTCCCAGCACATTTCCATGGACAAAAATTGCGTTAAACACGCCGTTTACACTGTAGAGCGGATCATCCACGCCCACGATTTCCGGCGCTACCATTGCATAAATGTTACCGTCAACTTTCCGGCTGTATGCCAGCAGTTTCACAGTCTTTCCCATTGCCTTCACATACTTAATATCTGTTGCCGTAATTCCTGTAATACCTTCCGTATAGACGTCCTCAAAATCCACCTGGCGCCCAAATGCCAATGAGGACAGGATAGCGATTTTCCGGCATGCATCATAGCCTTCCACATCTGCCTCCGGGTTTCTCTCTGCATATCCTTTATCCTGGGCTTCCTTCAATACATCTGCAAAATCAGAACCCTTTTCAAACATCTCCGTCAAAATATAGTTCGTAGTTCCGTTCAGGATTCCTGTAATCTCGTCAATCTCGTCTGCGGTCAGGGACGAATTCAGCGGCCGGATAATCGGGATACCGCCTCCGCAGCTTGCCTCAAACAGATAGTTGCTGTTGTTCTCGCGGGCAATCTGAAGAAGCTCTGCGCCGTGCCTTGCCACCAGTTCTTTATTCGATGTACACACGCTCTTTCCTGCCAACAGCGCTTTCTTCGTAAAAGTATACGCCGGCTCTACGCCGCCCATTACTTCTGCAATAATCCGGATTTCTGGGTCATTTAAAATAATGTCAAAATCATGGACGATTTTCTCCTGCACCGGATCTCCCGGAAAATCCCGGAGGTCAAGCACATATTTGATGTTGATTTCCTCGCCCGCCTTTTTATTGATGCTGCTGCTGTTGGTGTTGATAACCTCTACAACTCCGCTTCCTACTGTACCGTATCCTAAAACTGCTACCTGTATCATCTCTAACCTTTCCTTTCTTTCGGCCCCTTCATTCCCTGGCCAGTATTTTTAAATACATAACGCCCTCTTTTCCTTCAATTTCCTTAATCATATCCGAACTGTCCCCGGTCGTGGGCAGGATGTCCACCGTCAGGGTCAGAGAAGCAACCCCGTTAATCGGGATGCTCTGATGGATTGTCAGAATGTTGGCGTTATAATCCGCAACCACATGTAAAACATCTGAAAGCAGCCCCGGCTCATCATTCATCTGAATAACAAAGGTAATGCTTTTCCCTCTCGCGTTATCATGGAACGGGAAAATATCATTCTTGTACTTATAAAATGAACTTCTGCTGATGCCGGCCTGTTCCGTTGCCTCCTGCACCGTAACAGCTTTCTCAGATTCCAGAAGCCTTTTTGCCTCCACTACTTTCTGCAATACTTCTGGGACGGCCTTCTGCTTAACCACAAAGTATTCGCTTTTCTTCAACATAGTACCTCCCATTTGTTCGCTCTTGGAATACATCTGTTTTCACAACAAAGATATTAACACATTTAGAAAAATGGTGCAACCGTTTTTCTCCGCGAAAATTTCAATCAGAAACCGGCTCTTCTTCTGTGCTATCCTCTTGTTTCTCTGTCTCCAGCGCGGACACTGGCCTGGCCTCCACGGATATTTCCCGGGTGAGCACCGGCTCTTCCAGAAGCCCTTTTTCCAGAAGCTTTTTCTCGGCTTTCAAATGCGCCTTATATTTCTTTTCTATCTCGCGCGCTGTCCCGGCTCCTGTCGTAAAACGGC
Organism: Lachnospiraceae bacterium 46-15; assembly: GCA_041223665.1. Lineage (GTDB taxonomy): Bacteria > Bacillota > Clostridia > Lachnospirales > Lachnospiraceae > Hominisplanchenecus_A. Next base: position 45,505 of record JBCLQO010000020.1, on the reverse strand, counting down.
TCTCCATGCTGCCGTTATGGTTCCCTGCCAGAGCGGAAGCTATCATTCCCACCAGCACAATTCCAAATGCTATCCAGACGATTACCCGGAGGCTTTCACTGCTGACTCTCATAAGTGCGCTTCCCACCACTAGGACGACTGCCAAGGCATATGCCCCGTTTGATATCAACGCATATCTTTTAAAAAGCCTGGCATCCCTGTCTGCTTTCTCTTCATGTTCCCCTGAACTGCCCTGCTTTTTGCATTCCGCAGATACTGATTCTTTCATTCTTTTAACCATATGATTCTCCACCTCCACAGGCAAGTACGCTTTTGGCAAGCTGCATTTTGCCGCTTTTTCTACCTATTTTAATATACTGCCCGAAATCTGTCAAATATCATGTGCCGCCTCCAAAGTTTGCACTCTGGAGGCGGCACCGCCTCATTTATTTCTTCACTTTACATTTCTTTTTCGCGCTGTAGTTTCCGTAAATGATATCCGAACCTGCTTTTGTGTAAGCCCGTATCCTTACGTAAACTCTCTTGCCGCCTTTCAGCCTTTTGCCATTTGAAAGTTTTGTAATCGTCTTGTTGACAATTTTGCCCTTTTTAATTTTAACTGGTTTCGCCTTTGCCAGCTTCTTCGCGCTTTCTGCTATCTGGATCTGGTAGCCGCTCGCGCCTGCCACCTTCTTCCACTTCACCGTCACTTTACGTTTTGTCTTGCTCTTCACAGAAAGCTTTTTCACTTTCCCTGGTTTTACCAGTACCTTATAGAAATCTGACTTTCCGCCGCATTCTGCATAGATAAGCGCTTTTCCTGCTGCCCGGGCCGTCACTTTTCCGGTGTTAGCATCCACTATAGCAGCTTTCGGGTTGCTGCTCCGATACACCACCTTCTGCGTACTTGCATTTGCCGGGTAAACCGTGGCAGTCCGTGTAACAGTTCCCTTGATATTCAATACCGCATCTTTCTTATTTGCGAAAACAACTGAAGTAACAGCGACCGGCGTAGTTATCGTACCGCCGCCATTTCCGTCTTCTTTCTTCTTCAGTCCATTTACCGCTTTCTGCAGCGCTTCAAGCGCGGCATCTATCTCAGACTGGCTTGCGTCCGCTTTTCCTAAGACTTCTTTTGCTTTTTTCAATGCTTCCTGCAGCGCGCTCCAGCTCTCCGGCGTATAGTCTGCCTCTTTCTTTCCTTCCGCCTGGATGATCGCTGTGTTTAATGTATTCCTGTCTGGTTCTGGTGCTTTCTCTTTGACCACAACAGATATTTCCGCCGCATTCGACACGCCCTCTGCCCATACGAATCCTTCCGGCAGCTCAAAGCTGGTAGATGCTTTATAGGTTCCGACTGTTTCCGGATCATAATCTGCTACTTCCCATTTAGAAGCCTCGTTTTGCAGGGTAGGTATGATATTGTCTACAACCTTTCCTGAAAATGCTACCTTCGCAAGCTCTGCCTTTACATCCTCCAGAGAAGTGCCCTTCTCTACCGTTACTGCATTCTGCTCGGCTTCCAGACCTTTGACAACAATATCCCCCGTTGTGAAATCTCCTGTAATCTCAAAGTTATCCAGCCAGATATCACAGTCTGTATTTACCTTATTAATACGGCAGGCAGCCATCGTAATTCTGTTAAAGGTAGTCACAGTATCTGCAAAGGTCATGGCATTTTCCTGTGTCACCTCTGCAAGAACCGTATCTCCTTCTTTGATACAAAAGCTTACCGTGCTTGCCCCGAAATTCACATCAACTTTGGCATGCAGCCATTTTCCGCTGCCGTCCGGGATATCTACCCAACTCTCAGCATTGTAGTCATAATACTGCAAAGTCGTATTCTTCGTCATACCGTTCGCCAGAGCAAAGAATGAATTTTCGGTGTTGACTGCCGTATCGTCAGGCTTCACTGCCGCGCCATGCTCCAGGTAGAGCATATTCGGGGATGTGGACACTGGTTTAATATAAAAATCAAAGTCAAAGGATACCTGCTGCGGAATCTCATTTTCTGAATATGCGACACGTGCGCCTCTGTTTCCTGAGCCGCTTCCGTAAGCGCGCAGTGCATTTCCCGTCACGCTTGCCGGATATCCTTCCGGCGCTGTAGAAACCTCCTGGACAGCCATCATGTCCCTGGCAACTTCCTGTTTTCCCCAGCCTTCCGGCATATCTGTCCCTGCGTTGAAATCCTGGGTAAAGGTTCTCTCCGGCTGTACCACCAGCCCCGCCAATGCCTGAACAAGAGCGTTAGCCGCTGTCTTTATCTCTGCCGGCGCTGCGTCTGGCGCCAGCCCCTTTGCTGTATTCAGAGCAGTTTGAAGCCCTGCCCAGCTCTCGGCTGTATAATTGATTTCCTCTTTCAGCTCTGCCAGCGTCACTGCTGCCTGGAGCACCTGTGCGTCTACAGGCTCTACAGAGCCTGATGTCTCCAAACCGCATACTGCCTGCAGCAGCGCCAGCGCACTGTCATCCAGCTTTTTCTGGAGCGAATTCGCATTCGCGGCTGCATCTCCCGCAGCTTCCAGGGCTTCCTGTACGGCCTCCCAGCTCTCTGTACTGTAATCCTCTGGATTCTTGCCTTTTACCAAGGCAACCGCTTTCTGCAGTGCCGACCTGTCACTGTTGTTATTTACAGTCAATACTGCGATAACCTGCTTTCCTGCCGCGTAGGTCTCTGTCTGGGATGTTGCCATTCCAATCCGCACGGTTCCCGGTTTTATCACGGTTAACGTTTTGTTATCCTCACCCATAACGGCTTCCCCGGTTCCTCCCGGAAGTATGCAGTATCTCGCCTCGCCTGCATTCTTGTCTATAATAAACAGGCCCTCTACTGTGGATACATCAATAACCCTGTCATTATACCTTGCCTTGCCCGGGATATTTTTTACCGGATTCCTGCCCTGTCCTGCTGAAGTTCTTGTGGTTGCCTTCACAATGGCCGCAAGCCCTTCGCCGCCGATGTTGACATCCAGATAAGAATCTTCAGCCAAATCATAGTTGGATTTGTACGTATAACGGAAACCGCCCATAGAATCTGCGGTAATCTGAGCCGCATGGTCTGCACCGGATTCCTTCTCGTACAATCCCTGAAGCGTCAGGCTGCTGTTTGGCTGGAAGCCCGTTCCTGTCACGGTGACAGTATCCGCCTCGGCATCAATGCTCAGAGATGCCTGCGCATTCTCCGATATCCCATTTACATAAGGCAGCCGTTCGTAAGTAAATCCGCCATTTTTATTTTCAGTAAACGTACCGAATATAGGTGCAAACGGCTCGTTATCATACCACAGGGTAAATACCAGCCTTACATCCCCGACGGACTGTACGTCATAGTTTACTGTTATTGTCTCGTCTACATTTGCTCCGGTATCTTTCGCATTGTAGCTCTTCACCGTAGATCCAACCATGCGGTTATCCGCATCATACGCCGCCAGCATCACGCGGAACATTTGATCTTTGCTTGTGTCAACATTGTTGAGCAGCATGGGAACACTGGCTCCGGTTTCTTCAATATTTGCATTTCCCAGCACTGGGACTGACATAAGCGCAGGTTTTTCCTGGATAAAGTCTACCCGCGGATTCGCCCAGACGCCCTGGTCTTCTGCAGTGCTGCCATCCGCCGGATTCATCACCAGGCGCAGCGCCTCATAGCTCTTTGTCTGCAGCCCGTCCAGATAGGTCAAATCTACGTTAAAGGAATAAAGGTTTCTCTCTGCGTCGCCGCTGTAATCCCAGTTCGACATCACAGGGGATTCTGCCAGCTTCACCCAGCCTCCCGACTCCAGCCCGCTCTGATCCATGCCATCCGCCGATGGCGCCATACTGCTGTAGTCTAACTGGCTGATGCTCTTATTTGCCCACACCTCGAACCGTACCGTAGGCCCATCGGAGCGCTCACTGCCTGTATCTGGCTTCATCGCCCAGTCAATGCCCACATCCGCGCGGAAAATCCCGGCTTTCTGGCTCGAAATATCAATGTCAAGAATCTGCTGTGCTATTCCTGCAAAGCCATGTTCATAAGTTTCAACCACTGCTTCACTGCCTTTGCCGCTCCTGCGCAGCTTCAGCCCGTCGCTGCTGCCTTCGCTTCTGTCTTTGTAAACAGCCCCTGCCCCGGAATATGCATACAGGAGATTTCCATATCGTGCAGACGCAGGGCCTTCCAGCACCGGAACCGTCACCACATCAGACAGATATACGCTCTCGCCCTCAATCGCCTGATCTCTTGTGAAGTGAATCGTATAAGAAACAGGCGTACCATTGTCATAGGATACCACAACATCTCCCGGCACCTGCACCGGACTGATTTTTACAGGAACCTCTCCGCCGTTTTCCTTCACGAAAGCTGTCACTGTCGGAACTGCCGCCCCGCTGCTTATCTTTACGTCATATTCCTTTGTATCCGGTGAAAAGCCTTCCAAAGCCACGCCGTTCACTTTGATTTGGGCAGTATCTTCACCCGGCTCTTCAAATCCGCTTCCCGGATTCTCCCCAAGCTCGCATACGACTCTTGGGTTGCCCCAGATACCCTGGTCATGGCTATTCGTACCATTTGATACATCCATTACCAGACGGATAGCCTCATAGGATTTCTCACTGCCGCCCTCTGTATAAGTCAGGGATATGCCGTCAAACACATGCTTAGGATCTGCCGCGTTTCCGGCAACCTGGGCAGATTCAGACAGCTTCACCCAACCTGCAGCCGTCCAGTCCGCGTCTCCCCTCGTCGCGACTCCAGGGTTGATATTCGCCGCGTTTCCATAATACTCTGCAGTCAGTTCCGCAGCATTCTTATGCGCCCAGACTTCAAACTTAATTGTAGATTTTCCCTGTCCTGCCTTCAGCAGCCAGTCAATAGCCCCTACGCCGGAGAATGACGATGCATGGAGAGATGAAATATCGATATCAATAATCTGCTCCGTATTTCCTGCAAATCCATACTCATAAGTACTCTGTGAATCCGAAGGCCCGGCAGTCAGCGCTCCGCCGCCCGGATTCTTATCCTGATAAACCACGCCATAGCCTGAGAACGCATACAGCAGATTCCCACAATCCGCCGGACGTATCAGCGGCGTATTTGCCGTCATCTGGGGAATCGTTACCAGGCTGCTCAGCTGCTTCTCACCTGTCGCTGACGCTGATTCAAAATGTATCGTGTATTCCGTGGTGGAGGATAATCCTTCTTCCGTTTCATACAAAGCTGTAACCACCGCATCACCCGGAACCGCATCTGCCTGCTTATATGTGATTTTCAAGGATGACGGTCCTTTCGCGGATACTACCGGAAGCCCGGTATAGCCTGTCGGAAGCTGAACCGTATACTCTGTCTTATCCGCCTGGAATCCGGAAACTACCTTGCCGTCCCCAATGCTAATCGAGGTAATCGTTGGAATCTCGGGTACTTCCCCCAGAATCTCTTTGGATTTCTCCATAGGGTCTGTATCCGCAAACAGCGGCATCAAGGTATAGGAATAATCCAAAAGCTCTGCATCTGTCTTAGACACAACCGCATAAAGCGGATCTGTTGACCAGTCAATATTTCCCACGCCTTTCTGGTGGGTCAGCAGACGCAGGCTGATATCCTCTGTTGCCTCTGCCTGGTGAGGATAACGGATTCCCGACTGGTGGCTGGAAAGAGCGCCCGCGGTATAATGCAGCGCCACTGCCTCCAACGGATTTCCCGTATAGCCTTCCCCGTAAGTAATGCCTGCCAGCAGCCCCGTTCCCTCATCATCCTGCAGCGCCATCCAGCGCACATCTGTCTTGTTTCCGGCCTCCTGGACTCTCAGATACGGAACAAACTGCTCTGTGACAGTTCCCTCCCAGACGCCAAGCATATTCCCGGCTTTACGGTTCCAGTAAGTCTCACTGGGACCTCTGCCGTACCATGTCAGATTTTCAAACTCCTTCGGAACCTGCAGCCACATCCCATATTCGCCTAACTGGGAAGGCGCAGAATCTGAAGGCGTCAATTTCGCTGTCACCACAATCGTTCCGTTGCCGTATACGCTGTAGCTCGTCTCATAGCCGCTGCCATTCTGCAGTGTGGCAGTCACATTCACTTTCGTCATCTGCGGAATCACCGAAGATACCTTGACCGACACATCCGTCATATTCTCGCCCTGGTTATACCAGCCATCGTATGCCTCGCCTTTCGTAACCCATCCGGTTCCGGCAATCGCGGTATTCTGGTCTGTCTCTGCACGGAAGAAAGATCCTACCGGCGCACGGGAAATCAAATCTTTTCCGTCCACCTGATACGTGGTCAGCAGACCTGTCTCTTTGCTCACAACTGCTGTAAAGGCTTTGCCTTCACTCGTTGTTCCGGTAATCGTAACTTCTCTGTCACTGTTTACTGTAGTAACATCAGGCAGGGTATCCAGCTCCAGCAGTTTATCCTCGCCTTTCACGTCAATCCCGAACTGCTCGCTGCCCTGTACATACCCTTTCTCCGCATAAGCTTCTGCATTTTTCAGCTTGTACTCAATCTGAAGCGTGTACTCTGCCCCTGCTTTGGGGGATGCAATCTCATAAGGTACTGTCAGTTCCTTTGTGGATGCGCCTCCTATCCTGCCCTCCGGCGGCGCCAGATTGACCTCCTCATCCGTAAAGGTTCCTGTGCTGAGAGGTTTTCCATTCTCCAGCACGGTCCATACGATATCGTAGTAATTTGCATTTTTAAACCGATTAAAGTTTTTCAGTGTTACCTTCTTCCCGGCTTTCTGCTCTTCGCTCTGCGTAAACTTCAAATCCTGATAGCGGTACTTGATTTCATATGCCTGAGGAGACCATGTTCGGTCCGGGAAAATGAAACCATTTACGCAGAAGTTGTAATTCTTCTTACTTCCCTGCTGCTGCCAGCTTCCGTCGAATCCAAAATACAAATCATCTTCTGTCAGCCCCGGCCCTCCGGTTCCACTCTTCGGCGTGTATGCCGACTGGTCTACATAGTCCCAGATAAAGCCCCCCTGATAACGTACTGCCTGGCTTCCTTCTTCAAAACCGTCTGTATATTTTTCAAAATCCCCGCCTGTATTTCCCATAGAATGCTGATACTCCATCATAATGTACGGCTTATCTGAGATTTTGGGGCTATGTCCCGGATACATCGCACCGTTAATATCCACTCTCTGGTTGCCGACCCAGCCCTGGTAATGAATCAGCTTTTCACTGTCAAGAGCTTTGATAACGTCAATCATCCGGTTGAAATTCCCTTCCTGCGGGTCTGGCGCCAGCCTGTCCGAAGCATCGGAACCTGCTTCATTCCCCAGGGAATAGATAATGACAGAAGCATTATTTTTATCACGCATTACCATACTGGTCATACGGTCTACCATAGCGTTTGTATACCGTTTGTCATTTCCTGGGAAAATACGTCCTGTGGTATTTTCATACCGGAACTCTTCTGGTATGTTCACAGACGCACGTCCGTCATGGGATTCTACATTCACTTCATCCATAATATACAAACCATATTCATCCGCCAATTCTATCAGGTTCGGGTCCGGCGGGAAATGACTGGTGCGGATTGCGTTGATATTGAGCTGTTTCGCGTTCTCCACATCTTTCACAATTGTCTCATACGGTACATAATGTCCGCCCTTCGGATCTGCTTCCCCCCTGCACACACCATAGAACTCTATATTCTGTCCATTGATGCGCATCTCGCTGTTTGTACCTTTTCCTTCTATATAAAATTCACGGAACCCAATCCGTTTTCCCACGGTCTGCAGCGTCGTGCCGTCCGCATCGCACAGTTCCATCACCAGGGTGTACAGATTCGGCAGCTCCGCAGACCACAGCTTCGGGTTCGGCACAGCGGCCTGGAACGATGCCGTGGCCTTTCCTCCCGCCGCCGGACTGACAGACGCCTCCAGTCCGTTTACTGCCGGGACTGCTTTTCCCTCAGCGTCATACAGGTAAGCCTTTACTTTGCGTACCGCTGCCGCATCAGAAGTATTTGCCACATCCACAGTCAGTTCCAGATTTCCAGCAGAGTAATCGTGATTCTCAAAGGTTGTCTCTACATTGTAATCGAAAATGGATACCTTCGGCTGCATTGTGATAAACACGTCACGGTGAATTCCTGCATAATAAATCATATCCTGGTTTTCCAGGTAGCTTCCTGTTGTGTAATGGTATACCTGAACAGTAATCAGGTTATCCCCTGCATGTAAATAATCCGTGATATCAAACTCCCCGGTGGTAAAGCTATCCTCATCATAACCCACCGCCTGTCCGTTTACATATACGTAATACCCGGACTCAACACCAAGAAACGTAAGAATAAACCGATTATCCAAATCCTGCTGTTTAATATTTACCGTCCGCATATAAGTCCCTACGGGATTGTATTCCGAAGGCGCTGCCGAGCCGTTTCCCATCGCCTGCGACGCCACGCCATTCCCGGAGGACTGCCACGGATACTGCTGATTATTATAAATCGGCCAGTCTATTTCTGTCCCTTTCCATCCGGCATACTGCATATTCGTCTGCCAGCTCGAAGGTACTGTAATATCAAAATAATTCTCTGGTATCGAGGTAACTCCTTCTACATTCGGCTTGTCCGCAGGTTTTGACACCCAATAGAACTTCCATGTCCCGTCCAAATCAATGTAGTTTGGTGAGTTTTTCCCCAGGCGCAGCGTCGGGTTTTCTTTTGCCGATTCCACATCGTCAAAGGGAATGACCAGCGCCCTGGCATCCGTCTGGCCTACCCGGACATCCTCCGGAGTCGTCCACTCATTGCCCGTCACTGCGGCTGCATGTGCAGAAATAGACGTCCCTGCCCCCGCGAATCCCACGGCCGCAAAAAGCACAGACACCATCACTGCAAGTCTCTTAGTTACTGTTTTCATCTTACATTGTCCCTCCTTTATGTCATATACTTTTATTATCGTCCTGCCCCCTTTAAAATCATATGTATTATTTTCGTTTTTTTGGTACTATTTTTGTTTTTTTGGTATTATTTTTTCTCCTCCCCCCTGTTTTTCTGCCGCCATAGGAATTTTCCAATAGATTCTTGCATGTTGCTTAATATTTTATTAATATCGCGTAATATAATTGACATATTTTGTCGAATCCTCTACAATAGGAGCGTACCGACATTAGACAGAAACGGAGGAATACTGCATGAAGAATTATAAGAAACTTTTCATACTTACCTGCGCCGGCCTGCTCTGTGCAGCTACGCTCAACGGCTGCAAAACAGCCGCCCCAGAGAATGAAACTTCAGCCGGCACCCAGGCTGAGAGCCAGATCCAGCCTGCTACAGAAAAACTGACGGAGCCGCAGGCGCCAACAGAAACCCAGAAACAAACGGAAACCGTGAAACAGACAGAAACGTCCACGGAAGCCCCGGAGACAGAGTCCGATTCTGACAGCGCTTCTGATGAGAAAGACCGCTATTTTTACGACGAGGCTGGAAACCGTATCCATGTTTCCCTGAATTCCGACGAGGAATGGGCGGACGAGAACGGGAAAACCTATACCTTTCTCGAACATGACGTACTTGACAATGAAGGAACTCTGTACTACTATGATCCGCCGGAAGCCCGCAGCTCTACCGGAGTGAACGGTACAGATACCGGGGAGGCCGTAGACCTCTATCTCAGTGACGGTTCTTTCGTCCGTCTGACGAAGGATTCCAATGGGAACTGGGCAGACAGCAACGGTGTCACCTACACATTAGGCGACGACGGCGCTACTGATTCAAATGGGAATTTCCATCCCTGGTAAAACGCTATTTACCACAAATATAAATCCGGATTCCGCTTTCTAACGGAATCCGGATTCTTTTTACTGTTATTTAATTCTCAGCTTGATTTTTGCTTTCTTGTTACTTCCGTCCGTGGACATTGCCGTAATTGTAACAGTCTTTCTCTTTCCTGCCTTCTTTGTCTTGACCCTGCCCTTTTTATCAACAACAGCATATTTTGTGTTCGAGCTGCTCCATTTCAGAGCCTTATTAGCCTTGCCCTTGCCTGTAGTTTTTATCTTCGCCTTGAGCTTTAATATCTTTCCTGCCGCCACTGTTTTCTTTGGCGCGGAAATCTTGATGCTCTTCACCGCCCTTTTCATAATCTTAATCTTATATACTGCCGTCGTTTTGCTGCCGTCCATTGCTGCAGCCGTGACGGTGACTGTTTTTCCGATTCCGGCTTTCTTAAGAGTAATCTTTCCCTTTTGGTCAATCTTGGCGTATTTTGAATTATCGACCCTCCAGCTCACTGCCTTATTTTCCGCATTAGCCGGCAGAACCACAGCAGTAAGCTTTACCTTTTTGCCTGCCGCCAGCTTCTTCGACGGAGCCTGAATGGAAATAGAACTTACCTGTACGGGCTTTTTCGTTCCGGGCTCCCTGTTCGGATCTTTGCTCGGATCTTTTTCACCACCCGCCTCCTCAGCTTTCTCTACTGTCAGCAGGGCGGACGCCTCACCTGCCAGATGCGTGTCTGTTTTTGCCGTAACCAGCTTGATTTTAAATGTACCGAATCTGCTAATCGTCAGTGTCCTGCCGTCGGATTCATCCACACGGCCTTCTCCTGTTCCGCCATTTTCTACACGGTATGTCTGGGTACCCGCATTGGAATCTACCTCAAACAGCCCCTGCGCACTCAAATCAAGTGTATTGCCTTTTATTGTCACCTTCTTGTCATTTGCTTTAATCGTCACAGGCTCGCGCTTTCTGTCCACTGTCAGCATGGCGATAGCCCCGCCCTTCATGTGAGTATCTGTCTCCGACGTAACCAGCTTAATCCGGATTGTTCCGAATCTGGAAACTGTTAATGTCTTACCATCGGTTTTATCTACACGGCCCTTGCCGGTTCCGCCGCTCAGTACGCTGTATGTCTGTGTTTTGCCTGCATTCGCATCTATGTCAAACAGTCCCAGCGTGCTTAAATCAAGTGTATTGCCTTCTATTACGACAGACTTGTCATTTGGCGTAAGGATTACCGGAGTTTTGTATACTGCATATAATGTCAGGTTCGCTGCCGTCATTACAACTTCTTCTCCTGCCCGGTAGAATGTTCCCGTACCGTCTGCATTTGTATTCCATCCGGCAAACACTTTGCCATCCGGTCCCGTAAGACTGCTTCCCTTTGCCACAGAAAATCCTGTACCGGCATCCAGAGTTGGCTGGATTGGCGCAGTGCCCTGCCCGCCGTTTAAGTCATACGTTACCATATAGTCCGGTTCTTTTTCCACCTCGAACACAAGCTGCGGCGCCTTGGATGCATTTGCACCTGTCGCACCCTCTTTGGATGTAAACTGATAATCCGTAGCGTTTGAATTAGCCGTAACCGCAAATGTAATCTGCTCTTCCCCTTCCGCCAAAGCCTCATAGAACTTCGTTACGTCCAGCTCAACCGTCTGGCTGTCGCTTTGCCTTGGCGTAAACTCTGCAGACTCTGCAACATTGCTTGCATCCAACAGCGCAGGTCTTGTCGTCCATGTTACTCTTTTCTCTTCCCAGTCGGAGCCTGCAGTTGTCGCTAAAAGCTTAACCGCTGCCGTGTTGTTATCACGGCTTCCCTGATAGTGAAGTGACAGCTTCACGGATTTTACTTCCTGAGCTTTTAAGCCGCCCACTGCAAAACGGATAAACATCGTCTTCATATCCGTCCCGTCACTCGTGCTGGTGTTTGTAAATGTCTCTCCGAACTGCCCATACTCTTCGGTATTCCCAGGCTGCCGTGCCAAAAGCGGTGTATCTGAACCATAATTTGTATTTTTCTCATCCTGCCAGGTCTTTCCTGATGCATCCGCATTTGTCCTGACTGCAACATGGGGATCCTTGTTCCAGATTGCATAAAATACCGTATCCTCTTCATGCTGCATGGTTTCCACCTGCATAGCTTCCTTACCTGCACGGTTTGTCGTCCAGCCGCCAAAGATATAGCCTTCCCTTTCCGGCGCAGCGGGCGGAAGAACGGTACTTCCCTGTGGGATAAAGTTTACAATCTCCTGTGGGCTGCCGTTTATCGTTCCCCCATATGGATGGAAGGAAACGTTCACCCCTCTGCTTACCGTTACGACATATTCCTTTGACACCCCTCCGTTTGTCACGGTATACGTAACCGGACTGGTGAAATCCTGCGCTCCTGCAGGGCTTACGGATGCCCCTGGGAATATCGTTATTTCCGGTTCTATTGACGTTATGTCAAGCGAGGCCGGAACTGGAAGGCTGACTGTCTTTGTTTCCTGGTCTATCGTTCCCGCATATCCGCCGATCGCAAAGCCTGCCATGTCTGCACGTTCCGCATCATCTGCGCTGCCGCCTTTTAATACAATCTGCGTCATGTTAAACTTCCATGTCTGGCCATTCGGATAGATCACACGCAGGAAGTTCGTGCCTGCCGGGAACTGGGCATTTTCATTGGAAGTGTAATTCCTCTGCGCCCATGCACTGCCCCCCTGCCCGGTGCCTGGCAAAATCCCGCCTTTGGTAAATTCAGTAAAGGCCGTCCAGTTTTCACCGTCAACGGAAGTTTCAAAACTGAAACTATTGTTATTGGATACATCATTATTTCCATTATCTGCTGTGTTCGCCACATTCCGAATCTGGAAATACTTTAAGTCCGGTGCGGCAAATACGACGCTGTCGTTATTACTTGGATCCGGGTAAATCCCATATCCAAACCCGTAATTCCCTACATTTTCCACAAGCATATTGGAGGTTCCAGAATAAATCAGCCTCGGCGTAAGCTCCATCGCACCAAACTTCACCTTCTGTCCACGGCCAACATTCGGATAATCAAATGTCTCCGTCACGCTCCAGGAACCAATCTTGCCGGAAAAACCGTCCGCTTTACAGGCTTCACTATAATCTGTCATATATTTGAATACGACCAGTTTATCTGCGGCGCCTTCCACACGTCCATAAACCTTCTGCACCTTCCCGGAAGTAAACATTGCATCGGAAACAGGCGTAAGCCATTTTACATTAAATTCCACTGGTTCCTCGATTCCCGGAACAGACGCCTGTATCGTATCTGGAAGCTGGGGACTTTCATTTACTTTCGCTGTATAAAGCTGCGGCGTCAGAATCTCATCAATTACGACATTTGCCGAAAGGAATCTTGCATTTACCCAGTCAGCCAAATCGTCTTCTACATTTTCTGACCTTGATTTTGTTACCAGACGGATTTTGGATTTTCCTGTAACATCAATGTCTACAAGCGCTGCTTCATTTGCCCTGTCCATATCTCCGCTGGAAAATACGGGTTCTTTTTCATCGTCTAAATACACTTCAAACGCAACTGCGCCCGGCGCGGCTACGCCGCCTTTTAACAGGCTTAAGTTTGCATAAGAACGGAAACGTTCATAGCCTTTGCCCGCAATGTCAATCTCGATTTCTGCAGGCGCCTGTGTTCCCAGTCCTTTATCATATACTTCACCTGGCCCGCCCTGCATACCTCTCGCCTGCAGGCGTTCCCCGTTGGACATAGCGTCCTTAAATACCTTATCCGGCGTCGTTGTCTGATAATCCAAATCGCTGGCATAGATTACCGTGCTGACATTCAGCCACGCAACTGCCTTCATTTCAGAATTCAGCACCGTACCCGTTATCTTCTTCTGTCCCGCTGATTTCACGTTATTTTCAGAGATATCCCATTTTACGCCTAACGGTTCTTTCGAGCCATCCGTAAACTCCACGTTTACCGTCGTAGGCATCGCCGGAAGCACTCCCTGTTCGGTACTGATTTCAATATCTTCAATCGCAGTCATTTCTTTAACCATGACTTCCGCATCAACTGTTTTATCCGGTCCGATTTTTCCTGTCACGTCAAAGACGCCTTCCTCTGCATACAAAGCCGGAGCTACCGCTTCCCATTCCACCTGTGCAGAACCAGTCTCACCCCCCTTATAATGCAGCGTCACAAAGTTCGGAAGCGGCGGTTCAACACCGGCAATCGTAGTCACTTCAACCTCGTCAATCGACGCAATCTCTTTTACATGAACCTGCGTCTTTACGCGTTCGCCTGTTTCAGAAGTAACCGCATATACCGTGTAGCTTCCCGGCGTATTCAAATCTACATCATCCATGCCATCCCAGGAATCGATTGTATACTCCTGAATCAGCCCATCATCATAGACAGCGCCAATTGTTTCCGGCAAAATCGGTGAAACACCGGCTCCGGTCGTAACCTCCGGTAATGTATACGTTTGGACTTTCGTTCCGTCTCCGACTTCATCCACAGCTCCGGCCGTCAGTACATTCGAAACAATCTGTCCACCAGATGCGTCTGCTTTCGCAGTTACCACGATATTCTCCGCACCTTTTTCTGCTTTGATAATCGCAAGGGCTTTCCCATTAAATGCTTTCCTGTTGTCGCTGGTATTGCTGTTATTGTGATTATTTACCCCTCTAAACGGTTCCCTGTCCCTGGGATCGCCGTTATCCAAGGCTACAATCTCGCCGCCCTCGACATGAAACGTAATCCTGTTATCAGCTGTAGGTACCATAACGCCCGCGCTGTCTACAACCGTTGCTTCTACGTATAAAAGATCGCTTCCATCATTTTTAATAAATGCCTTTTCTGCGGAAAGCACTACTGACTGCGCTTCTCCAGCCGTGTATACAATGTCCTCCGCAATCACGTTTCCAGCCTTATCTTTTGCAACCGCTTTTAATTCACCCGCCTGATACTCATGTGTCCCATAGTCTAAGTAAACCGGATTTGCCGTATCCCTGTCGTACTCTTTGACACCGATAGATTTGCCGTTGATAAATACTTCCACGCTTGCCGCATTCGTGTATACCATGATTGGCACCTGCGTTCCCATATCCCAGTTCCACTTCTGCGGCAGAAGATGTACCGTCGGAATATCCGTCCATGCGGAACGGTACATATAAAATGCGTCTTTTTCAAAGCCCGCTGTGTCAATAATTCCAAAATAAGAACTTCTCGACGGGCTGCTATGCGGCGTCGGCTCACCCAGATAATCATGCCCCGTCCAAACCATTTCACCAAACATAAATGGCATCATATCATCCCTGTGCTCACGGATGGATACACTTGCCGATGTGAAATTCTTGTTATACGGCCATTCAGAAGCGTAACCGCTGCCATGTGCCCAGCGTCCGCCTTCTTCATTAGCCCCCTGATAATCTTCAATATTGTATACGCCTCTGGTATAAAACGCCGATACCGTCTCTGTGCCGACTACACTCGCATTCGGATACCTTGTCTTATGTGCGTTATACTGATTCGTAGCCCTGGAATAATTGTGGCCGCCAATGTCAGCCATTGCCATATTGTCAATAAACCCGTTATCCCGGGTAACCTTATTGCTGCCCTGATCCCATGTCGGCGGGGCTGCAGAAATCGGCCTGCCGTAGCGTGCACCGTACGTCTCATATTTTTCCTCGCCTCTGCTTCCCCCCCTGACACTGTAATCTGTCTTATAATTATTTTCCGCGCTTGGAAGCGCAGCATGGTTTTCTTCCGGCTCCGGACGGATGGTTCGGTTCGTTTCCGTATTAATAACATTCGTATAAGGAATATTGTCCAGAGAGTCAATCTCCTTAATTGCCGCTGACAAAAGCCACTGCGTGTCCATTCCGTGTCCGTCAGATGAATCATAAATCTCATTCCCGGTACTCCATAAGAAGATGGATGGGGAGTTCTTATCCCTGTCTACCATCGCCTGGATGTCGCGTACGCAGTTCGGCTCCAATTCCGGATGCACCCAATTGATATACGTATCCGGGCCATCTGCGCCAGAATACTCAAATACAGTTGTCGTACCATCTGCCGCTTTATTAAAATAATTGTGGTAATCATCATCATTTTTCGCTTTCAACCACTGGTCAAAGCCCTCTTCAAAAATAAGCATGCCCAGCCTGTCGGCAGCCTCAATATACTCTGGCGACACTGGATCGTGGGCGCAGCGCACAACATTTACACCCATTGCCTTTAACTTACGTATCCGCCTGTCAACCGCTGCCTGATACGTCTCCATTCCGAGCGCACCTAGATCACGGTGTTCACACATTCCGTTTATACGCGTATATTCTCCATTAATAAAAAGCCCGCCAAGCGTATTATCTTCACTATAAGGCGCATCGTAAGACCCCGGATTTAGGTAAAGGTAACGGATACCAAAACGCGTATCGAGGGTATCAATCACTTCTCCATCCTGGATAATCTCAGTTTTTACCCAATATAAATTCGGGTCATCCACGCTCCAGAGCTCCGGATTTGCAATGTCAATTAACTGGTTTACTTTAACTGTTTCGCCCTTCGGAACCTGTATATTATCCTCGCGTTTCTTCGCAGCCTCCGGATTTTCCTTACTGTAAACCACCGAGTTCACCGACACGACAGCCGCTTCATTTGTCTTATTCTCAATACTGGTGCGCACGTTGACAGTGGATTTCTGCTTTAAAACATCCATATCCGGTTCTGTATGGAAATCCGGCTGTATGTATTTGCCGTCCTCTTCCACAACCGTCGCCACATGCACGCCGTTTACCGGGACATGTACTTTGTCCGTCGCAATCAGGTATACGCTTCCATAGATTCCGGCTCCTGCATACCAGCGGGCGCTGTTTTTGCTCGAATACGCCTTTACCGCAATGACATTTTCCTGTCCATCATAACGAAGATACTCTGTAATATCATACTCAAAAGTCACGTATCCCAGGAACTGCTTACCCAGGTCATGACCGTTAATCCATACCTGGCTGACCATCTGGACTGCGTCAAACTGAAGAACGACATTCTTGCCCTTCATATCATCCGACAGCGTAAATGTCTTCCTGTACCATCCGGTACCGCCTGCAAGAGACCCCTGCGCCGCCCTTGCTTCACTGTCACTGAACTGCTGGTAAATGCTCCAGTCATGAGGAAGCTGTACTGTGTCCCAGATACCGCTTTCCGTATAATTCAGCTGGCTTGCCGCAGCATCCAGAGTATTATTTATCTCCCTGGCTTTATCCAGCAGGCAGAACCTCCAATCATCATTAATCTTGATTTTCCGCTCACCCAACGCTATTTCTTCTGTCGGAACATCTGCCGATGCAGCATATGCCTTCATTGTGCCGCCAAACATATTGACTGGCAATAACGCTGCCGCCATTGCAAGCGAAAGAACCATTGACAGAACACTCTTAAAGATTCTTTTCCCGTCCATAAACACATTTCTCCTCTCTTTTTGTCTTTCCCGTATCTTTACTTTGCCATTTACCAGCGGCAGATGTGCAAAGTATCAGCAAGACATAACTATTCTCCCAAATTATAGAAAAAAAGTGCACAAAATCATATGGATTTATTTTTGTATTTTGGTACTATTTTTGTTTCCGTGTCTCCCTGGCAAACAGGAATTTGAAAACCCTCCTGCCACAATAAACAGACACAAATAAATATAGACTTTTCCATAAAAATGATATACTATTAAAGCATCATTTGTTTTGGGAAATGATGACTTCCTGTTAATCTTAAGTTGAAGTTTCACCAGCTCAAACAGAGCAGACACGAGGTATAAAAGTGGAAAAGAAACGTAAATCTTTTTATTTTCTGCTAACGGTCTCTACATTGGCGATTGTCTGTTTTGCCACATTTTTTTATATTAAACAGCTAAATCGGACAATCTCGGATAATATCATTCGTTCAATCAGCGAAATTGCCGAACATGATAAGACTGCTATCCAGACATACATTGAAACCTGTTGGGAGGATTTAAATGAAATCCATCAACGTTTTTTTTACTATAACTGCAGAACACCTCAGGATATTGAGATGAGCTTAAATCTGGAACGCGCTTCCAGCAGATTTTCACATGTCTATCTTATCGCAGAGGACGGCACTATCTATACAGATAAGTATGCTGCTTGTATTCCCGGTGACCACGCCGCAAACGGCGGGCAGGATTTCCTTTCGTATTTTGCAAATGGCACGGAAAAGGCTGTCGCACGGTTTGACAACAGCATCCAGAGCGTGGAAGAAGCTAAAGAAAACATCTTCTATGGCATCCGGCTGAAAGACTCCGAAATTGGCGGAAAGAAAATGTCGGCATTGGTCGGAATCAGCAGCATTTCATCCATCCGGGATAACATGGTTATTGACAGTTTTATCAAAAACGGGGAAACCCGCGGACACAGCGCCCTTATTGATATGAACGGTGACTACATCGTAAATATTAACAAGGAAATTTACCTGAATAAAAGAAACAACCTGTTTAAACATTTGTCGGAATCCCAGGATTCTGAGCTGACAAATGAGGAAGTCCGGCAACGGCTTAAAAACCTGGAAACCTTCGGCTTTTATCATTCTCATGAAGGTGAAAAGTACAGGGAGCTATTTTATTTCATGCCGTTTGGGAATGAGATAAGCCTGTACTTTACTATATCTGTAAACGAAGAAGTTTTCATGGAACAGACTAAGACATTTGTCACTATGAGCATGGTCATGCTGGCAATCTGCATCGTGACTATAATCGGTACGCTGCTGGTAGTGATGAGATATCAGCTGAAAACCATAAGAGCCTCGGAAAAGGCAAAGTCCCAAAAGGAATTCCTTTCTAACATGAGCCATGAGATACGTACGCCTTTAAACGGCCTAATCGGTATGAACCATCTGCTCCTGGCCAACATTGACGATGACAGCCAGAAGCCGCAGATTAAAGAATGGCTGAAAAAATCCCACAGCACGGCAAATTACCTTTTGTCGCTGGTAAACGATGTCCTGGATATGTCCAAACTCCAGGCTGGCAAGGTTGATATTATAAATGAGCCTCTGTCAGTGCCTACACTGATTGATGAGATTTGTTCCATGCAGGCAGACAATATCAAGAACCGCGGTGTGGAATTTATTATAGAAAAAAATCTGACAGAATCTTACATTGAAGGTGACGCCACCCGTACCAAACAAATATTGATGAATATTATAGGGAATGCCGCTAAATTTACACCGAAAGGCAAATATATCCGTTTTTCCGTAAACCAAGAAAAAACAGATGATATGCATGTGACCACGATTTACCAGTGCGAAGATGCAGGAATCGGCATATCAAAAGAATACATCCCTCAGATTTTCGACCCTTTCAGCCAGGAAAGGAACAGGAATGCAAACGGAGTGAAAGGAACCGGGCTTGGCATGGCAATCAGCAAACTGCTGGCAAATGCCATGGGCGGCGATATCACTGTGGAGAGCGAACTTCATGTCGGAAGCACTTTCACCGTCACGATTCCCTCTGTCATTGTAAAAGATATCCCAGATTACCTGAAACAACATGAAGCAGAAAATACCTCTGGGAACAATACGCTGGCTGCGGATAAAGAAAATGACTGCCCGGTAAAAGTCCTGGTAGCCGAGGATGTCGAACTGAACGCAGAAATCCTGCTGGAAATTCTGGAAATGGAAGGCTTCGAAACCGCCCATGCAGAAAACGGCATGGAAGCTGTGGAACTGTTCTCTGCTTCGGCAATAGGTGAATTTGATATTATCCTGATGGATATGCAGATGCCTGTCATGGACGGCTGCACCGCATCCATGGAGATTCGAAAAATGGAACGGGCTGACGCCAAATCCGTCATGATTTACGCCTGCACCGCCAACACATTTCAGGAAGACAGAGAGCGGGCGCTGGCAAGCGGTATGAACGACTTCCTGACAAAACCCATCGATATAGATATCCTTTTGAAAAAAATGGAGAAAACAACAAAATAGCCCGCTTCTCTCAGGAATGTGCTATGCCTGCGGCAATCATCTGGGCAATCTCCTCAGCAGATTCCTGTTTTCCTTTCTCCTGCCACATAAGAAACACATTTAGCAGCGCGCCTCCGTAAAAATATAACTCGTAATCCGGAATCTTATAATGCGGCATAATCCGGTTCATCATATATTCGTTCATAGCGTCAATAACAATATAGTACAGCTTCGCATGAACCAGTTTCAGAATAAATCCGGCATACTGGTCAAAGTATTTTAACGCATGTATAATACTTTCCATATCATGGAACTTCCCATACTTCTCTTTCCCAGAAATACATTCCCTCACATATCCCGCAACAATCTCATGAAAAAAGTCTGCCAGCGCGTCCTCTTTACTTTCATAATAGTGATAAAAAGTCATCCTGGACACCCCTGCCTTTTTTACGATATCCGAAATCTTTATTGCACTGTATTCCTTTTTGTCCATGAGGGCAAACACAGCCTCACCTATGCACATCCTGGTAAATCTTGTCCTTTTATTATAATTCTTTGAAAATAAATTTGCCATCTGCGCTTCCCTCCGAAGGATATCATTATTTATAGTAACTGCCAGCGTCCAATTCCGGTTTGTTGGGAAGGCTGCTGCGATTTGAAACCGGCCAACTATCTGCGGTATATCATAGCACACCTGCCGCCCTTATGGAAGCAGCTCATTGATAACCTCTGCTACAGTCTCTATCCTGTCTGATTTATATGCGTCTGCGCCGCAGAAGATTAATCCGTTTTCCGTATCCCCTTTCACTGCGCGGATAAGCGCTTCGGTGATGCAGTAGGGTATCTCAGCGGGATTGCATTTTTTCAGGCAGCGGCGGCACTTTTTCGGAGAGATATTCCCACCGTGCATAACGTATTCTGCAAATCGGTTTCTAACTGCTCTTCCCGGCATCCCGACAGGGCTTTTTATCAGGATGATATCTTCCTTCTTTGCATCTATATAGGCTTTTTTATACGCCTCTGCAGCGTCGCATTCTCTTGTTGTAACGAACTTACTGGCTGCCTGGATAGCGTCTGCCCCCAGGACAAATGCTTGGCTGGACAGTTCCCTGCTGCTGATTCCTCCTCCTAGAACTACCGGGATTTTCTGCCTAAACTGTTCTTCATACTGACGAATTCTTTCTATGATTCTTCTGATTTCAGCCTTATAGCTATCTCCGGAAAATCCCTCCAGCTGTTCTTCGGTAAATCCCAGATGCCCTCCAGCCTTTGGCCCTTCTATTACCACAAAATCAGGTATACGGTTATATTTTTTTGCCCAATACTGAAGAATCACCCTGGCTGATTTCTCCGTTGAAACAATCGGCGCTAGCTTTGTGGGATGCCGCCCTGTAAGCGCCGGAAGTTCCACCGGAAGCCCGGCTCCCGATACGATAAAGTCTGCGCCAAGCTTTACTGCCTGCATGACATACTCTTTATAATGGCGCATCGCGGTCATGATATTAAAGCCAAGAACGCCTCCAGGCGCGGCTGCGCGCGCGCTTTTTAATTCCTTTCCCATAGCCCGCAGGTTTGCCTGAAGGGGATTCTCGTCAAAATCCTCTTCCATAAACCCAATCTGCGCCGCAGAAATCGTCCCTGCGCCGCCTTCTTTTGCTACTGCTCCGGCCAGTCCTGATAAACTGACGCCGATTCCCATCCCGCCCTGGAAAATCGGTTTTTTCAAAATCAAATTCCCTATTTTCAAAGATTCCATTTTCGTTTTCCCACACTTTCTACATCCTGCGGAAGCGTCCATACCTTTGGCTGCACAGCTCTTCCCCGTCCATTGTGCCATAACAGTCTAGGAATTCCTGGATTTTCAGCTCCATCTGTCCGGTCACTTCCGCCAGATTATCCCTTGAAAAATCCTCCGGCTCTGCAAAGACATGTTCCACGGTTCCTGCTTCCAGAAGGTGGCTCGCCGTTAGCTTCATTACCTCCGCCGCCTGCTGCGCCTTCTTGCTGTCTTTCCACAAGATACTTGCAAAGCCTTCGGGAGACAAGATAGAATAGATGGAATTTTCCAGCATCCACACTTCATTAGCCACGGCAAGCGCCAAAGCGCCGCCGCTTCCGCCTTCCCCGATGACAATAGAGAGGATTGGCACTTTCAGCCCTGACATCTCATAAATATTTCTGGCGATGGCTTCTCCCTGTCCACGCTGCTCGGCTTCCAGCCCGCAGAATGCACCTGGCGTGTCTACCAGGCAGATAATTGGCCTTCCGAATTTCTCTGCCTGCTTCATCAGGCGCAGGGCTTTCCGGTATCCCTCCGGTGAGCACATGCCAAAATTGCGGGTTACATTGTCCTTAGTATTTTTTCCCTTTTCCTGGGCGATGACCGTCACCGGAATTCCATGAAAATATGCAAGTCCCGCCATGACTGCTTTATCATCCCCAAAGCATCTGTCCCCATGAAGTTCATAAAATTCCTCAAACAGACTGTCAATGTAATCACTGCCTACCGGCCTGTTTTTATCTCTTGAGCGCAGTACACGCTCCCAGGCAGCATTCCCCTGCAGACGGATTTCTTTCGCTGCGGGAATAGACACGCTTTTACCCGCTGCTGCCGGACATGAAGAATGCCCTCCTTTTCCATGCATCCGTAAAATACTGCCAAGTACATCTTTTAGCTCATCCCGCTCTACAATCCTGTCTATAAATCCATGCTCCAGAAGAAATTCCGACCTCTGAAACCCTTTGGGCAGCTTCTGCCTTATCGTCTGTTCAATAACCCTGGGGCCTGCGAAGCCAATCAGCGCCCCTGGCTCTGCCAGAATAATATCGCCTTCCATAGCAAAGCTGGCTGTGACGCCTCCCGCAGTAGGATCTGTCAATACGGCAACATATAAAAGCCCTGCGTCACTATGCCGTTTCAGCGCTGCCGATGTTTTTGCCATCTGCATCAGCGAATGGATTCCCTCCTGCATCCTGGCGCCTCCGGAACATGCAAAAATGATTACCGGAAGCCCTTCTTCTGTAGCCCTCTCTATGGCTCTCGTAATTTTCTCACCCACGGCGCTCCCCATGCTGGCCATCAGGAACCTGCTGTCCATAACACAAAGCACCGTTTCCGTGCCGCCAATCCGGCATTTCCCAGTCACTACCGCCTCTTTCATCCTAGTCTTCAGCCTTGCAGCTGCAAGCTTTTCCTCATATCCCTGAAACGCCATTGGGTTTCCGCCTACAAATTCCCTGTCCCATTCGGTAAAGCTTCCTTCGTCTGCCACGCGTTTGACACGCTCATAGGCTTTTACCTTGAAATATCCTCTGCACTTTGGACACACGTAATAGTCTCTCCGCACATCCTCCGCCACAATGACCGCGCCGCATTTCTTACATTTACAAAGCAGTCCTTCTGGCACTTCCGGCTTTTTTCCTCTCGCAGTAAAAAATCTTTTATTTGTTTTCTTAAATACATGATCCAGATCCATTCACATCACCTCTGCATATTTTCAAGAAATCCGATATCCACATTCCCTGCCAGAAATTCCGAATGATTTAAGATGCCGTACTGATAGTCAATATTTGTATCTACACCCTCTATAATCATCTCTCCCAGCGCACTCTGCATTTTTCGGATGGCCTCTTTCCTGCTCTTTGCCCACACACTGATTTTTCCAATCATAGAGTCATAAAAAGGCGGAATCGTATAGCCGCTGTAAATCGCAGAATCAACCCGCACCCCTTTTCCGGCCGGAAGATGAAGTCCTGTGACCGTCCCCGGACACGGGCGAAATCCTTCTTCTGGTTTCTCCGCATTAATCCGTACTTCAATGGAGTGCCCTGCAAGATTTACTTCCTCCTGTGCATAGGACAGCTTTGCTCCCGCCGCAATCCGTATCTGCTCCTTTATCAAATCAATCCCTGTAATCCATTCTGTAACCGGATGCTCTACTTGAATACGGGTATTCATTTCCATAAAATAAAAACTTCCGTCTCTCTCCAAAAGGAACTCTATCGTTCCCGCACCCACATACCCTGCCGCCCTAGCCGCCCGGACAGCCGTTTCTCCCATTTGGCTGCGGAGATTCTCTGACAGCGCGGCGCAGGGCGCCTCTTCGATCATTTTCTGATGATTTCTCTGAACGGAACAGTCCCGTTCTCCCAGATGAATCACATTTCCGTGGCTGTCCGCCAGAATCTGAACCTCGATATGCCGCGGCCGTGTGAGATAATGCTCCACATACATCGCCGTATCTCCAAAAGCATTTTTTGCTTCAGTCTGGGCAAGATAAAAATTCGCTTCAAATTCGGCTTCGTTCCCAGCCATCCGCATTCCCTTTCCACCGCCGCCAAGCACCGCTTTAATCATCACCGGATATCCTGCTTCCCTGGCTGCTTCCAGCCCGGCTGCCACCTCGTAAACTGCATTGTCACTTCCGGAAATCACCGGAACGCCTGCATTCTTCATTGTCATACGCGCTTCCTGCTTGTTTCCCAGTTTGGCGATGATTCCGGAAGGCGGTCCGACAAATATAATATTACACTTTTCACACAGCTCTGCAAACCTGCTGTTTTCCGACAAAAGACCGTAGCCCGGATGAATGGCATCCGCACCTGATACCACCGTCGCGCTGATGATTTTCTCCATAGACAGATAACTGTCTGCAAGCGCCGCCGGGCCAATGCATATGGCCTCGTCCGCAAGCTTTGCATGAAGCGCCTCCCTATCTGCTTCCGAGTACACAGCAACGGTTTCAATCCCCATCTCCCGGCATGCCCGGATGATGCGCACCGCGATTTCCCCTCGGTTTGCAACAAGAACTTTCCTAATCATGCCCATTCTCTCCTAATTCACCATAAATGTCAGCTCTGCTTTTACAACAACTTTTCCGTCTACACTAGCAGATGCCTCGCCTATACCCACCGGGCCTTTTTTCTTAATAATTCTCGTCTCTAAGCGCAGCTTATCTCCCGGAACTACTTTCCCTTTAAATTTGCATTTATTAATCGCACCAAAATATGCCGTTTTTCCTTTATTTTCCGGCAGGGACAAAATTGCTACCGCGCCTGTCTGCGCCAGCGCTTCCACTGTAAGCACTCCCGGCATGACAGGCTCCTGCGGAAAATGCCCGGCAAAGAAATCTTCGCGGTATGTTACACACTTATACCCCACCGCATACTCCCCCGGTTCATAATCTTCAATAAAATCCACCAGGAGAAACGGATGCCTGTGCGGAATGATTTCTTTTATCTGATTAATATCCAAATGTTTCATCGCTTCCTCCTGTCCCCCCGGACGCAGGCGTGATGACAAACAGCGTCTGTCCGTACTCCACAGCGTCTCCGTTTTTCACCGGAATTTCCTTTACGACTCCGTCACATTCACACTCAATTTCATTCATGAGCTTCATCGCTTCCACGATTCCCAGCGTCTGCCCTTTTCTGACCGTATCGCCTACAGCTACGAAAGGCGGCGCATCCTCTGCGGGAGCCGCATAAAAGATTCCTACCAACGGTGATTTGACCTGCCGCCCCTCCACAACAGCCGTGCCTGCTTCGACCTCCGAAGACTCTTCCTTTCCTGATGCCGGCGCCGCCGGAGCAGTTACCTGCACCTTTTCCCCGCTTTTCTTCATCCTGATTTTCGTCCCGCCCTCTTCATAGCAGAAACTGTCTACTTTTGATTTTGAAACACATTCTATCAGTTTTAAAAGATTTTCAAATTCCATCAGTCAAGCCTTTCTTTCATCCTTATATTCTTTTAACAAAAGCGATGCGTTATGTCCGCCAAATCCCAGAGAGTTGGTAAGCACACAGCTCAGTTTCTTTTCTACCGGAGCGCCGATCGCATAATTCAGGCTGCACTCTTCATCCGTGGCTTCTGTCCCCATCGTCTGATGGATGTAGCCCTCCTCTATGGACTTCACGCATACGATAAATTCTACGCCGCCTGCCGCTCCCAGCAGATGCCCTGTCATAGATTTCGTAGAATTTATAACTACCTGCTCTGCTGCTTCCCCAAATGCCTTCCTGATGGCTCTTGTCTCAAATAAATCATTATAGTACGTGCCTGTTCCATGAGCATTGATATAATCTACCTGTGACGGCAGGACGCCGCCTTCCTGCATGGCAAGCTCCATAGCTTTTGCCGCGCCGCTCCCATCCTCACAGGGAGAGGTCACATGAAAGGCATCTCCTGTAGCGCCGTAGCCCGCGATTTCCGCATAAATATGAGCGCCGCGCCTCCTGGCGTGTTCCAGCTCTTCCAGCACTACAACTCCGGCGCCCTCTCCCAGCACGAAGCCTTTCCTGTCCTTGTCAAAAGGAATCGACGCCCGGAGGGGATTTGTCTCTGTAGAAAGAGCAGTAAGCGCTTGGAAGCCGGCTACTCCCGTAGGGTCGATGCAGCTCTCTGCGCCGCCCGCAAACATAATATCTGCGTCATTATACTGAATTGCCCGCAGAGCATCCCCGATACAGTTCGTTCCCGACGCACAGGCTGTTACCACATTTGTACATTTCCCACGCAGCCCCAGCTGGATAGAAATATTTCCCGCTGCCATATTTGAAATCATGCGGGGAACCATCAGCGGATTTACCCTGTTCACCTTTCCCCGCAGAATTTTCCCATACTCTTCCTCAATCGTATGCAGGCTGCCAATTCCAGATCCGACGATCACGCCTGCGCGGAAAGGGTCTTCCTTTGCCATATCCAGACCGGAATCCTCCAGCGCCTCTTTCGCTGCAGCCACTCCATACTGAGAAAACAGCTCCATACGCCTTGCCGCTTTAAAATCCATCCTGTCAGCCGCTTTGAAATCCTTTACCTCAGCCGCAAGCTTTACTTTATAATCCGCAGTATCAAATCTGGTAATTTCTCCAATCCCAACCTTTTTCTCCCGGATGCTTTTCCAGAACTCCGACACAGTATTACCGATAGGGGTCACCGCCCCCATTCCTGTCACAACAACTCTTCTTTTCATACTTTCCTCATTTCTGGCACATTTTCAATTACTGTTCACGCAGTTTGTGCATTTCCTGCACAGGCCACATATTACATCACCATCCCGCCATCCACATGGATGACCTGCCCGGTGATATATTCCGCATCGTCCGAAGCAAGGAAACCTACTGTTTTCGCCACATGTTCCGGGCTCCCAAACCTTCCAAGGGGAATCTGCCCCATCACTGTTTCCCTGACTCTCTCGCTCAGTTTCTTTGTCATGTCTGTTTCAATAAATCCCGGAGCGACTGCGTTCACCGTGATGCCGCGTCCCGCCAGCTCTCTGGCCGCCGTTTTTGTCATGCCGATAACTCCCGCTTTGGAAGCCGCATAATTCACCTGTCCCGCGTTTCCGGTAACCCCTACCACCGAAGCCATATTGATTATCCGTCCGCTTCTCTGCTTTAACATCTGCCGGGACACAAACCGCATCGTGTGGAATGTCCCTTTCAGGTTTGTATCAATCACGGCGGAAAAATCTTCTTCCGTCATCTTCATCAAAAGGTTATCCCTTGTAATCCCTGCATTGTTTACCAGAATATCAACAGCGCCATATTTCTCTGCCGTCCAGCGTATGAATTCTTCACATGCCCTATAATCCGACACATCACATCCATAGCTTTCTGCCGCGCCGCCTTTCTCTTTTATTTCCTTTACTACAGCTTCCGCAGCTTCCCTGGAACCATGGTAGTTCACAATCACAGCCGCGCCTCTCTTTGCCAGCTCCAGGGCAGCTGCCTTCCCGATTCCCCTGGATGCTCCCGTCACAATCGCTATTTTTCCATTTAACATAATCTGCCCCAAACTTTCTCCATGTCATCCCATGTGGAAATGTGATACACAGATACTTCCTTATTAATTTTTTTCAAAAATCCGGTGAGCGTCCTTCCCGGTCCGATTTCCACAAAGGTATCCACACCGTCCGCAATCATATACTCCATGCTCTGCTGCCACCTCACCGGGGAGGATACCCCTCTGGAAAGCAGCCCGCATATTTTGTCTGTACTCTCTACTTTCTCCGCTGTCACATTCGCCACATAGGGAATTTTCAAAGGATGCATAGAAATTTTCCCTATTTCCTTTTTCAGCTCTTCGCCTGCCGGAACCAGAAGCGGCGAATGGAACGGACCGCTGACGTTTAAGGGAACTGTCCGTTTCGCCCCCGCCGTTTTCAGCCGCTCCGCAGCTTCCTTAACGTTTTCCGTCTTTCCTGTAATCACAATCTGCCCCGGGCAGTTATAGTTCGCTATGGCCACATTTTCTGTTTCCTGAAGAATCTTTTCAACCGCTCCTGTCTCCATCCCCAGTATGGCGCACATGCCCCCTTCTCCTGCCGGAACCGTATTCTGCATAAGAATCCCGCGCTTTCTGGCCAGGCAGACGGCGTCCAAACCGTCAAAAGCCCCCGCAGCAGCAATAGCTGCATACTCTCCCAGGCTCAACCCTGCCGTCATATCCGGCTCCACGCCCCGCGCCGTCAGTTCCAGCGTCATCGCGAGACACACAGAAACCATGGCCGGCTGTGTATATTCTGTCTTATTTAGCCTTTCATCTTCCTGGAAACATACCCGTTTCAAATCAAAATCCAGACAATCCTCCGCCTTATCCAAAAAGCTTCTGGCTAAGCTGCTGTTTTCATAAAAATCAGCGCCCATTCCTGCCTTCTGTGCTCCCTGTCCCGGATAAATAAACGCTGTTTTACACATATGTCCCTGCTCCCTTCAGCAAAGCATCCGTTTCTTCCACAAGACTGTCAATCAGCTGCCTGCAGCTTATTTCTTCCCTGACCAGCCCGGCAATCTGCCCGGACATTACGCTTCCGTTCCTGATATCTCCCTCCTGAACCGCCTTGCGCAGCGCGCCCAGGGTTAGATACTCCAGCTCTTCCAGAGAAGCTCCCGCGCTTTCCATCTCCTGATACTTTTTTGTCATTTCATTTCTCAGAGTCCGCACCGGGTGTCCTGTGCTCCGCCCGGTCACACGGGTGTCAATATCCCTGGCCTTTACAATCCTGTCTTTGTAGTTCTGATGTACCTGACACTCCTCGGTCACAACAAAACGCGTCCCGATCTGTACACCCTTTGCTCCCAGCATAAGCGCCGCCGCAATCCCTCTTCCATCCGCGATTCCTCCTGCCGCTACTACCGGAATAGACACTTCATCTGCCACCTGCGGCACCAAAGCCATCGTCGTACTTTCTCCAATATGTCCGCCTGATTCACAGCCTTCTGCCACCACCGCGTCCGCGCCGCATCGCTGCATTCTCTTCGCCATAGCCACGGAAGCAACTACTGGAATTACCTTGATACCTTTTTCTTTCCACATATCCATGTATTTTTCCGGATTCCCAGCGCCAGTAGTTACTGCCGCCACGCCCTCCTGGGCAACCACTTCCGCAACAGCTTCCGCATGCGGGCTCATAAGCATCACATTGACCCCAAATGGGTTCGACGTCCGTTTCTTCGTCTCACGAATCTGCTCTCTGACCCATTCAGCGGGCGCGTTTGCCGCACCGATGATTCCCAGCCCTCCAGCTTCGGATACAGCCGCGGCCAGATGATACTCCGCTACCCACGCCATTCCTCCCTGGAAGATTGGATATTTGATTCCCAACAGCCTAGTTAATTCTGTCTGCATATCTCTGCCCTGCCTTTACTTATTCCTGATGCTTTTCAATATACTCCATAACATCCGCCACTGTCTGCAGCTTCTCCAAATCCTCAGAAGGGATTTCTATGCCAAAGCTTTCCTCCAGCGCCATTACCATTTCAAACAAGTCAAGGGAATCTGCATTCAAATCTTCTTTAAAAGAAGTCTGCATGGTAATCCCTTCTTCCTCTACACCTAAATTTTCTGCTACAATTGCTCTAATTTCTTCAAACATGTCTTTTCTCCTCTTCATTTTTATATTTAAAATCTACTTCCATGTGACAATCACCGCTCCCCATGTAAGCCCGCCGCCGAATCCGGCAAGAACAATCCTGTCGCCGGAACACAGCCGCCCCTGTTCTTTCATTTCGTACAGAAGAATCGGAATGCTCGCAGAAGATGTGTTCCCGTACTCCTGCATATTCATGGGGAATTTAGAAACAGGCTCCTCCAGGCGTTTTGCCGCAGCCTCCACAATCCTTTTATTTGCCTGATGAAGAATGTAATATTTAATATCCCCCTTCTCCATCCGGTTTCTGGAAAGAACTTTTTCGATAACCTGCGGCACTTTTCTTACTGCAAACTTAAATACCGCCTGCCCATCCATCTGCATGTAATATTCTCTGCTGCCATAATCTTTCTGGCCTTCGGTAAAAGGACTGCAGTCATGCCTGCTCTGCAGAGTCAGTGCGTCTCCCTGGTTTCCGTCGGAATAAACTGCCGGAATAAACTTCCTTCCCTCCGCTGCCGTAACCGCCGCCGCCCCCGCTCCGTCCCCAAACAAAATGCAGGTTCCTCTGTCGCTCCAGTCTGTAAGATTTGACAGGCATTCGCTTCCCACTATTAAGATGTGCCGGAAAATACCACTTTCAATATAAGCGCAGGCCGTGATATAAGCCATAACAAATCCGCTGCATGCTGCACTTAAATCAAAACACGCTGCATTTACGGCTCCTATCTCTTTCTGCACTTCACAAGCCGTACAGGGCATAATCCTTATGGGTGAAATCGTAGATACAATAATCAAATCCAGTTTTCCCGCGTCCATGCCTGCATCTTCCAGCGCCCTCTTAGATGCCTTTACCGCCATAGAAACCGTAGTATCCTCCACTGCGATATGTCTTCTCTGGATTCCCGTTCTCTCCGAAATCCACGCATCGCTGGTTTCCACAAATCTCTCCAGCTCCCTGTTATCTATTGCATTGTGCGGCACATAAGCCCCAATTCCTTTTATCTCGCCAGTCATCTCACAGCCCCTGTCATTTATGGTTATTACTTCCAACAGGATAAATTTTACCAAAACTGTTCCCAAATACAATTTACAAAAATAGGGAAAATGTAAATTTATCCGGCTGAAAGCAACGGATGTGCCTATAGCATTCTTATAACCATATGAGTTATGGAATCGCCGCATATCCCTAAATGGACACTTAGAAGGCCGCGAAAATCTGTTTCTCATCCCTAATTTTTCGCAAAAAAATAGAAGCTGTTCATGCTTCTATTTCTTTGCTATGACATTGAACGAAATGTTTAAAACCGCCGTATCTGGTCGGTATCCTCTTCCCCGGTCTTTGTAATCGAACGGATTTCCACATCGTAGCTGTAGTTTTCATTTACTTTGACGGTTACGCGCTCGCCTACCCTATGACGGAGAATTGCCTTCCCAATAGGAGACTCCGTACTTATCAGTCCGGCCAGTGAATTTCCCCGGATACTTGTAACCAGGCGGTAAGTCTCTTCTTCATCGTCATCCTCACAGTAGACCACCACCGTATCATTAATGCCTACCTCATCCGGCCTGGACTCGTCTGAAATAATCTGGGCATTTTTTAGCATACGCTCCAGATAACGGATTCTGCTCTCATTTGCATTTTTATCCTTTTTCGCCGCGTGATATTCAAAATTCTCACTCAAATCTCCGTGCGCCCTGGCTTCTTTCACAGCCTCCAGCGCTTCTTTGCGCACCACCAGCTTCCGATGCTCAATCTCCTGCTCAATTTTCTTTACATCACTTCTTGTTAGCTTTTCTCCCATTTCCTGCCTCTTTCTTCTACGCGAGATACTCTTCCCACTCTTTTTCCTTGAAACCTGTGAGTACAAATGTATCCCCCACCACTAACGGACGTTTCACCAGCATCCCGTCCTCTGCCAGAAGAGCATATTGCTCCTCCTCCGTCATTTCCGGCAGCTTGTCTTTCAGCCCCAACGCCCTGTAGCTCTGCCCGCTGGTATTGAAAAAACGTTTCAGCGGCAGATTGCTTTTCTGATGAAACGCCTTTAATTCCTCTTCTGTGGGCCTTTCCTCTTTGATATGCCGCGATACATATTCCACTCCGTGGGCATCCAGCCATTTTTTTGCTTTCTGGCATGTCGTGCATTTTGGATATTCTATAAATAATACCATCTTATTCTTCAGCCTTTCTCTCTGTCTCTTTCTTCGTCTCGGATTCCTTTTTCGACTCCGGTTCTTTCTTCGTCTCAGCTTCCTTCTCTGTTCCGCTTTCTGTTTCCGTCCCGCTTTCAGCTTCTGTTTCCGTTACCGTCTCAGACTCTGGCTGTTCGGCGGCTTCCTTCGCATCTGCCATTTCTTCAAAGCTTGGGAAATCTATAACAGAAATAATGTTCTGCTCACTATCTGAAATATCCCCAGTATAAGACACCACGATATTCCGTCCCTTCTTCATGCCTTTTGCAAAATACATCCGGGTATTCATAATTCCGAATGTCCATTCTTTGTTGCTGCCTGTAATTGCAATGGTCATGCTGTTGCGGTCTATGGACTTGATTTTTCCCTTGGTATTTTTTATTTTCTCAGCATCATCGTCTGCAGTACTTTCCGACTCAGACTCTGAGGTACTGCTTTCCGTTTCTGCTGTGCTCTCTGGTTCGCTTTCGCTCTCCGTCCCGGTTTCTGATTCACTTTTACTCTCCGGCTCTGTCCCGGTTTCTGATTCGTTTTTACTTTCTGTCTCACTCTCTTGTTCGCTCAGTTCCTGCACATCTGCGGAATCTGCCGCCCGCAGAACCACAACGTCTGTATCCCGATTATCCGCATACAGCTTTTCTCCCATATATTGCACCGATACCAGGTTGCCCACACGGAATCCTCCCCGAAAATCCAGCTCCACATTTTCTATCGGAAAAATAATCTCGTTGCCATTGTCCGACAACACCGTAAGCTGCTGTAAATCTATGTCTACCAACGAGCCTACTATCGTATTTACCTCCCAGGATGCCGCGGCTGCCTCTGTTTGGGTTTCCGTCTCACTTTCTGTTTCCGTCTGCGTTTCCGTCTCTGTCTCTGTTTGAGTTTCCGTTTCTGTCTCGGTTTCGGTTTCTGTCTCCGTCTGCGTTTCTGCCTGCGTCTCCTGCTTCATAACTTCCTGCGTCTCTTCCGCCTTCTTTGCACTGCATCCCGCAATAGACAGGCACACAGCAAGCATCAGGCACACTGTTCTTTTTTTCATAAATATAATCCCCTCCGTTTAGACTCTGCTCTTCATGTCTCTAAATCTCCCTACGATTATAGGCTCATACGGGGACAAATACAAGCAAGTTCAGAAAAATTTCAGAAAAAAATTCCGATTTGCAGCTCACCTGTTTCCGCAAACTATCCCCTCTAATTTTTCAGGGTTTACAGAAAATAAATTCAGTAGTATAATTTATCAGAAAGAACTGCAAAAGAACGGGCGAAGGGATTCCTTCGTCCTCTTTTATAAAAAAGGAGTGAAAATTATGACAAAAATTGACATTATTTCCGGTTTTCTGGGAGCCGGGAAAACTACGCTGATTAAGAAGCTGCTGCAGGATGCTTTTAAAGGACAGCAGATTGTCCTAATTGAAAATGAATTTGGTGAAATCGGCATTGACGGCGGCTTTCTGAAGGATGCAGGCATCGAAATCCGAGAGATGAACTCCGGCTGTATCTGCTGCTCCCTGGTGGGAGATTTCGGCACCGCATTACAAGAAGTTACTGAAAAATACCATCCTGACAGAATCATCATCGAGCCCTCCGGCGTGGGCAAGCTTTCCGATGTTATCCATGCCGTTGAAAATCTGGATTCTGACGCCGTTCTCAACAGTGCCGTAACGGTAGTAGATGTATTAAAATGCAAAATGTACCTCCGCAATTTCGGCGAATTCTTCAAAAACCAGGTGGAAGCCGCCGGAACCATTATCCTGAGCCGCACCGACATGGAAAAAGCCACGCCAGATAAAATTGAACAAGCAATTTCCATTATCCGGGATTTAAATCCGGGCGCAACCATCATCACCACACCGGTAGAACACCTTGAGGGAAAGAAAATCCTGGATACCATCGAAGGCGTGAAAACCGACCTCACACATATAGACAGAGAAGCAGAACATCACCATGAACACAGTGAAAATTGTTCCTGCGGCTGCCACAGTCATAACGGGCACGAACACGGTGAACATGAACACCATCATCATGACGGACACCACCATAAACATGGCGAAAACTGCGGCCACGGACACCATCATGAACACGGCGAAAGCTGCGTCCATGAACACCACGAAAACTGCGGACACGAACACCATCATGAACACCACCATGAGCACGGTGAAAACTGTTCCTGCGGCTGCCACGGACATGAGCATCACCACCATCATGCAGATGAGGTATTTACAAGCTGGGGATTTGAAACCGTCCGGAAATACAGCCGTGAAGAAATTACATCTATTCTCAAAGCTCTCTCTGAGGACAATTCCTTCGGTATGATTCTGCGTGCCAAGGGAATGCTGGAAGCCCCGGACGGAACCTGGGCGTATTTTGACATGGTTCCGGGTGAATTCAATATCCGGAGCGGAAATCCTGAGTACACTGGGCGCATCTGCGTCATCGGCTCCCAGATGGATGAGGACAAGCTGAAAGCTTTATGGTCTGCAAAGTAAGTGTGGGGGAACAATTATGAGTGATTTTAACATTTCCATTCCTGTCTATCTGATAAACGGTATATTAGAAAGCGGGAAAACTTCTTTTTTAAATTTTACGATACGTCAGGACTACTTTCAGATTGATGAGCTTACACTTCTGATTACCTGCGAAGAAGGTGAGGAAGCGTTTGATGAAAAGGAACTTCTCAAATACAACACTGTCCTGGAGATTATCGAAGAACCCTCTGATTTTACGTTCGAATACCTGCGCACGCTGCACAGGAAATACCACCCGGAACGTGTGCTCCTGGAATATAACCCTCTCTGGGGTACGCAGACACTACGAAGCATGAAACTCCCCCTCGGCTGGGGAATTTCCCAGGAAATCGTTCTGGTTGACGGCAGCAGCTACCAGATTTACCGCAGCAATATGCAGTCTGTTTTCTCGGAAATGGTGCGGAACGCAGACATGGTGATTTTTAACCGCTGCAAAGCAAATGACCCGCTGACGGATTACCGCCGGGGACTGAAAGTCGTGAATCCTTCGTGCGAAATCAGCTTTGAAAACGATGAAGGCGAACTTATTGACTTATTTGAGGATTCTGTCCCTTATGATATGGACGGCAGCCCTATTGAAATCGCCGATATGGACTATGGCATATTTTATGTAGATATGGACGAGCACCCGGAACGTTACGTAGGCAAGACTGTCCGCTTCAAGGCACGCGCCATGAAAAGCCGTAAAAAAGAAGCCGAATATTTTGTTCCAGGCAGAAAAGCCATGACCTGCTGTGCCGACGATACACAGATGATTGGATATCTGTGCAAAACTCCGCTTGCCGTTCACCTAAAACATGGGGAATGGGTACAAGTGACAGCCAGGGTGGCTTATGAATACTCTGATTTTTACCATGGGCAGGGCCCCGTGCTCTACGCAGAACAGGTGACTCCCTGTGAATCCCTGGCTGAAGAAATGGTATACTTTAACTAAAAAGCAGCCGCCGTGTGATGTTTCTTCCACATCACACGGCGGCTTTTCTGTCATATCTTACTCTGCTTCTGTCTCTTCTCCCGGCAGATTGCTCATGAAATCGTCAATCGCTGCTGTGTCTACACTATAGGTCTTACCCGCTGCCGTGCTGTCCTTCACAAAGCTGTTGTAGCCTGAGTATCCAATCCAGCCAACCACTACTATGGCCGCCAGAACTCCGCAGAACTTTACCAGCCGCTGCTGACGCTTTTCTTTTTTTATAAGTTTCTTCCGGTTTTTCTTCTCCTCTTTATAACGGTCAACTTTTGCCTGACTCATACGATACACTCCTTAACCCAATTTCTATTTTAGAGCGCAGAGGCTCCCTCTTGAGACAAGTATACTACATAATTGTGAATTTTGCACGAACATTTCAAAAAAAGTAAAAATTCTTGTCAAACCATGTAACTATCCACTCCAAGTAAATGCCCGTTTCCATGCAAACAGTAACTAAACAACTACAATAACCCCTCCGTCATTAGCATACATACTGCTGACCCCCGCAGTATCCAAAACAATAATATCTTTAAAGCCAACCTTTCCCACCAACGCATCCTTTACCATCTTCGCCCTTTCCTTACAGTTACAATGGGAAATCGCCAAAACCTTCTCTTCCGGCCGTTCCACCTTTGCAGCAATCAATTCAACCATCTGCATAACTGCCCGGTTAATTCCCCGTGCCTGCCCAAGCTGGATAATCGTCCCTTCCGGAGTAGCTCCCATCACCGGTTTTATTTTCAATGCGGAAGCCACCAGCGCTTTTACAGTACTCAGCCTTCCGTTCTTGCGCAGGGTTTCCAGATTTTCGAGTACAAACCAGGTATCCTGCCCTGCGATATATGCTTCCACGGTTTCCACCACCTGCTCAAAAGGCATTCCGGCTTCTTCGCATTCCTGTATTTTCAGTCCGATAAGCGTCTCGCCTACAGAAGCAGAGCAGGAATTAAATACATATACCTTGGCCTCCGGCTGCTGCTCCAGGTAAAGGTTCCTTCCCAGCATAGCGCTGTTGTATGAGCCGCTCAGCTCCGCGGAAAGCGTTACGGCATATGCATGGTCCGCGCCGCAGTCAAAGGCGTCCCTGTAAGCTTCCGGCGAAGGACAGGAGGACTTGGGGCAGTTCGGGCTGGCAGCCACCTTCTTTAAAAAATCTGCCTGGTCAAACGTCTCATCATCTATGATTGTATGCTCATCTACCTGGAGCGTCAGCGGCGCAGATGTAAAATGCCCGCTTTTCTTCATCTCTTCTGTCAATTCCCCGCAACTGTCAATTACTATCCTGTAACTCATGAAAACTATCCCTCCACTTCTTCAATCTATCCATAACACAAAAAGCAACCTTGCAATTCTTCTATGTAGTTTCAAATACTACGTTATCATAACACAAATATTTCCGTTTGTATAGGGAGTTTTCTCTTTCCTTTCTATTTTTTTCAGTGTATACTGGATTACATATAAGATACTATCTGAAACGAGGACAATAACTATGATTTCACTTCACATTTTAAATGTCAAAGACTTCATGTCCCAGCTTTTGCTGCATGATACCTTTGACCGCTTCTATCTCACAGAAGCATCCATCACCACGTTCGGCACTTTCCTGATTGACGGACATCTGCAGAAGGACTACTTTTCCTCTGATGAACTGGAAAATGAAGAATTCTGCCAGCCCTATTCCTACTGGAAACAGATGCGCCCTTTCTGTCTCGAACTCATCAAAGGGAAAAAAACTCCATTAAACTTTAAAATCGTCTTTCAGCTTTCCATCGCCAATACAGAAAAGCTCCTGCAGCAGACGGGAGTTGCCCTTTCCCCCTCAGATGTAAGCGGGCTTTATCTGAACCTGCACTATGACGGGCGTTCTCTCCATTGTATAACCGGTACATCCCTGAATCTTTTTACAATGGACAAATCCCTGGAGCACGCCTGGGATGAGATGGTACGGAAATTCTTTCATGCAAAAGAAATTCCGGCAGAATGATTCCCCTCAATACCAAAACAACAGCCGGAAGGTTCTGTCCCTCCGGCTGTTCTCTGCTTACATGTCCTATTTCGCCAGCAGCGCTAAAATCTCATTGCTCCTGGTAATAAACTTCGTCATCTGCTCCGGTGCAAGCTGCTTGTGGCTTAACATCGCCAAATCATAAAGCTGCCCGCAAATCATCGGCACATGCTCCGAATCCTTATTTTCAAAAATGTACTGTACCAGCTTATTATTCGCATTCAGAACCAGTGTTTCCTGTCCGCCGAACATATTCGGGTCCATGCCGCCCATGCCGTACATCTTCATCATGTCCTGCATCCTTCTGTTTTCCTCGGAAAGCGTCATCACAGAAGAAATGTTTTCATTTTTCAGCTTTTCTACCTTCACTTCCAGATTTTCCCTGCCCAAAGCCTTGCGGAATACTTCTGTCAAAGTGTCTTTCTCCTCTTTCAGCTCTTCTTCCGAAATTTCTTCCTTTATGCTCTCTGTCACATCCGCATCGATACGCAGGAACTTCACATCCTCATGCTTCTGCTCCACATGGCTGATAAATGCAGAATCAATATTGTGTTTCAAAAGCACCGCGTCCATGCCTTGCTCTTTAAACATATTGATGTACTGGCTCTGCTGTACCTCGTCCGTCACATAGTAAAGCTTTGTCTTTGGCTTCTCTTCTTCTGCACCCTCAGCCTCAGCCTTACTCTCCTCCACAACTTCGGTTTCTGGCTCTTCTTTTTTATTTTCAGCTACAAAGTCTGTAAATGTAAGGTACTTGTCCTCCAGGTTCTTGTACAGAATGTAATCCATCATCTTGTCGCTGAATTTGCCGTCCTTAATACATCCGAATTTAATAAACGGGCTAATATCATCCCAGTATTTCTCGTAATTCTCACGGTCAGTCTTACACATTCCTGAAAGCTTGTCCGCTACCTTTTTCGAGATATATTCAGAAATCTTCTTCACAAATCCATCATTCTGGAGTGCGCTTCTTGATACATTCAAAGGCAGGTCCGGACAGTCAATAACACCCTTTAAAAGCATCAGGAATTCCGGGATAACTTCTTTAATGTTGTCCGCGATAAATACCTGGTTGTTATACAGCTTAATCGTTCCCTCTATCGAATCATACTCCGTATTGATTTTCGGGAAGTACAGGATTCCTTTAAGGTTAAACGGATAATCCATGTTCAGATGAATCCAGAACAGCGGCTCCTTATAGTCCAAGAATACCTTTCGGTAAAATTCCCTGTATTCCTCATCGCTGCACTCATTCGGGTGTTTCGTCCAGAGTGGATGGATATCGCTGATGGACACTGGGCGCTTATTAATTTTCACCTTGTCCTTCGCAGGGGATATCTCGACGATTTCCTTCTCCCCGTCCTCGTTCTCCTGCTCTTCTGTCTTTGCTTCTTCGTGGATATGCTCAACCACCACATCCTCTTCCGTCAGCTCGCTCTCATCGATTGTCTCGTACTGCTGCTCTGCATTTGCATTGGAAAGGAAAATCTCTACCGGCATGAAGGAACAATATTTCTGCAGAACCTCCCTCATGCGGTACTCATTGGCAAATTCCAGGCTCTCTTCATTTAAAAACAGCGTGATTTCTGTGCCGGCTGCCGTCCTGCTGCCATCGTCAATCGTATATTCTGTGCCGCCGTCGCACTCCCAATGTACCGGAGACGCCCCCTCCTTATAAGACAGGGTATCAATATGCACCTCGTCAGCTACCATAAATGCAGAATAAAAGCCGAGTCCGAAGTGGCCGATAATCTCATCATCATTCGCCTTGTCCTTATATTTTTCCAGAAAATCCGTCGCGCCCGAGAAAGCAATCTGTGTAATATATTCTTCCACTTCCTCAGCCGTCATACCAAGTCCTGTATCAATGAATTTCAGGGTTTTCTCTTCCGGATTTACCACAACCTCTATCTTTGCTTTATACTTTTCCGGAAACGTATACTCTCCCATCATCTCCAGCTTTTTCAGCTTCGTAATGGCATCGCATCCGTTTGACACCAGCTCGCGGGCAAAAATATCATGGTCTGAATACAGCCACTTTTTTATGATTGGAAATATGTTTTCACTGTTAATGGATAAACTTCCTGTACGATTGCTCATAGCACACACTCCTTTGTTCTTTTTTATGTTCTATCATTTAAAGCATAGTTTAATACGCCCTGCATAAAATGTCAAGGAAAAATTAGCACTCATTTCAATTGAGTGCTAACAGCAGCCTGATAACTTCATTCTGGGTATTGACAAATAAACAAATGTTTGTTAATACTGATTCCATGGGTATTTTAAATTGGGGAGGCATCTATATGGAAAAAAACAAACGTACCACAGGCACAAACCCCGCCCTGAGCGGTGATTTTCAAAAAACAGCAAACCGAGTATCCATCGTTACCATTTTAGGAAACCTGTTTCTTTCTATTCTTAAACTTCTGGCGGGAATATTGTCACATTCCAGTGCTATGATAAGCGACGCAGTCCATTCCGCATCGGACGTATTCAGCACAGTGATTGTCATGATTGGCATTAGACTTGCTTCAAAAGAATCCGACAAAGAGCATCCTTACGGCCATGAACGCCTGGAGTGCGTGGCGGCTCTGATTCTGGCCATGGTTCTCTTCCTTACCGGACTTGGAATTGGAATCGAAGCATTGAAAAATATTCTTCCGGGTACTCACGATAAACTGCAGATACCGGGAATGTTTGCCCTGGCCGCGGCAATTGTATCCATTATCAGTAAAGAAGCTATGTACTGGTATACCG
The DNA here is from genome assembly GCA_041223665.1 of Lachnospiraceae bacterium 46-15. Taxonomy (GTDB): domain Bacteria; phylum Bacillota; class Clostridia; order Lachnospirales; family Lachnospiraceae; genus Hominisplanchenecus_A. The sequence goes on along the minus strand of JBCLQO010000020.1, from coordinate 5,546 downwards.
TCATTCATGCACGGAAAATTGATTCCAGCGCATTGATGGCCGACGCCTGGCACCACCGTTCCGACGCCTTTTCCTCCGTAGGCGCATTGATTGGAATCGCCGGAGCGAGGCTTGGTTTTCCCGTTATGGATTCCATCGCCAGCCTGGTAATTTTTGGATTTATTTTAAAAGCTGCCTATGATATTTTCAAAGACGCCGTTGACAAAATGGTGGATCATTCCTGTGATGGGGAAACAGAGAAGCAAATCTTGGCCTGCACCATGAAAAATCCACAGGTAAAAGGGGTTGATTTACTCCAGACCCGCATTTTCGGCAACAAAATCTATGTAGATTTAGAAATTGCGGTGGACGGCTCTTATACCCTCCAGAAAGCACACGAAATCGCAGAAAAAGTACACGATGATATTGAACGGGATTTTCCAAAAATTAAACATATCATGGTACATGTAAATCCGGCGAAAATTTCTTAGCCAGTATTGTCCCGTTTTCGATATTTCTAAATAATATAAGCTTTAACGATAGCCTTTTTTAGAGGCACATTCGTTAAAGCTTATACTTGAAAGATTTACTAAATTTTTAATCTTCATCCCAATTGAAAGGTTAAACAGTAATTTCTATTTGGTTTCCTTCAATCCCAACGACACAGCTTTCATAATAGCCGTCTCCCGTTGTCCTTGGTCCGCTTATTACCTCATACCCTTCCTCTCTTAACTGTTGCGTCAAACTATCCACCTTTTCTTTACTCCCGACAGAAAATGCTATATGGATGTAGCCTGTCCGGGCAAGATTTTTTTCACTATCCAGCATTCCGGGCTTATTCATGATTTCTAATCTTGCACCATCATCAAATTTCAAGAAATACGAACGAAAATCCGTTTTCGTATTATGATATCCAACATTTGAAACTGCTCCTAAATAGTCTGCAAAAAATTTTTTTGCTGACTCTAAATCATTTACATACATGGCAATATGCTCTATTTTCATGTTTCCATAAGCTCCTTCATTAAAAATGCATATACATCCTGGCACTTATCTTTCCAGCGGCTGCAAATAGCCGCTGCCTGCGCCTCCAGCGGCACAGTCAGGGACAGGCTGATTAAATCTGAGTTCCGCTCTTTCACCCTGCATTCCGCCCTGTACTCCCCTTCGGTTGTCTTATAATAGTCCGCCGTAACCGCTACTTCATTGCGGAGCTGGTAGCTGTTTTCTTTCAGGTACTGGTCTATGTCCTCCCGGATTGCACGGGAAATCTTCTTTCCAAAGTACGCCAGCGTCTCTTCCCCGGCTTCTGTGATATGGTATTGGGAAGTGTTGCGTATTTTCTCCTGCCGGATTAAACCGGAATCTATCAGCTCATGGATAATCTGCTGCAGGGTAAAATACGTCGTATACCCCTGCTCCAGCACAAAGTTAGCTATCTGTGTATTTGTAAGCGGAAAATTCACCTTTTTCAGCATATATAGAATAATCAATTTGTATAACGTATGTGGTTCTGCCATCGCTTACTCCTTTCCTGTGAAACAGCGTCCCTGCCATGTCTGGCGCACCTTCATTTCATGGTGAATCTGGTTGAGCACCTCCCGTTTCCGCATACTCCAAAGCGGCTCTATAAGAAGCGCCCTCGGCCCGTCCCCAGTCAGGCGGTGAATGGTAATATCCGGTGAGAGAGATTCCAGGCAGCAGATAACCATATCAATATATTCCTCCCGGGTCAGCACATGAAATCCCGGCGACGCATAATATCCGGCTAAATCTGTCCCTTTCAGCACATGGAGAAGCTGCAGCTTGATTCCCTGAATGTCCTGACTGTTCAAATACTGCATGGTCTGGAGCACATCCTCCTTCGACTCTCCGGGCAGTCCCAGAATCGTGTGAACCACCACCTCCAGCCCGGCTCCTCTCAGACGTTCCACTGTCTCTGTAAAGCAGGACAGCGGATATCCCCGGCGGATAAAGGCAGCCGTTTCCTCATGAATGGTCTGGAGTCCCAGCTCTACGCTGACAGGCTTTTCCCTGTTCAGCGCTGCCAAAAGTTCCAGCACATCATCCGGCAGGCAGTCCGGCCGCGTCCCGATAGAGAGCCCCACCACATCCGGATGGGCGAGCGCTTCGGTGAAAATCCGCTCCAAATATCCAACAGGCGCATAGGTATTTGTATATGCCTGGAAATATGCGATGAAATGCCTTGCTGGAAACTTTCTGGAAATCCCTGCTTTCTGTTCTTCAATCTGCCCTGTAACAGACATGGCCGCATCCCCGGCAAAGTCGCCGGAGCCTCCCGCGCTGCAGAAAATGCATCCTCTGCTCCCCAGCGTCCCGTCCCGGTTCGGACAGGTCATGCCCCCGTTTAAAGAAACTTTATAAATCTTTTCCCCATACCGCTCCCTGAGATGATAGTCCAGGGAACGGTACGGCTTCTCACCCCATAACCGCATAGCCTCACCTTAACCAAATCAGCCGTTTAAATATCTTCTTACTAAAACAAAAACAATTATAATGCAGAACATCTCAAAAAGCAATAACCACAAAAATACTAATTTTCCTTGCATTTTCCATATTATCGGTTACAATGGTATTGCCGCATAACAAATCAGGCGCCCAAAATGCGCCATTGGAGGTAAATATGATTAGTGCAAATAATGTAACATACCGTGTAGGCAAAAAAGCCTTATTTGAAGATGTAAATATTAAATTTACAGAAGGAAACTGCTATGGGCTGATCGGCGCTAACGGCGCCGGAAAATCCACATTCCTGAAAATCCTTTCCGGCAAACTGGAAACTACCAGCGGTTCTATCGCGCTCACCCCCGGACAGCGCCTGTCCGTGTTAGAGCAGGACCACTTTAAATACGATGAATATCCCGTACTGGATACCGTTATCATGGGTAACCGCAGGCTGTACGATATCATGAAAGAAAAGGAAGCCATCTATTCCAAGGAGGATTTCACGGACGAAGACGGCATCCGCGCCAGCGAGCTTGAGGGTGAATTTGCCGAAATGAACGGCTGGGAGGCGGAATCAGACGCAGCCATGCTCTTAAACGGACTGGGGATAAATACTGAGCTCCACTATTCCATGATAAAGGATTTAAACGGAAACGAGAAAGTGAAAGTCCTGCTGGCAAAAGCCCTGTTCGGCAACCCGGATATCCTTCTTCTGGACGAGCCGACCAACCACCTGGACCTAAACGCAATTGAATGGCTGGAAGAATTCCTGATTAATTTTGACAACACCGTGATTGTCGTGTCCCACGACCGTTATTTCCTCAACAAAGTCTGCACCCATATCGCAGATATTGACTATGGAAAAATCCAGCTCTATGCCGGGAACTACGATTTCTGGTATGAGTCCAGCCAGCTTCTTATTCGTCAGATGAAAGAGGCGAATAAGAAAAAGGAGGAAAAGATTAAAGAACTGCAGGAATTTATCTCCCGGTTCAGCGCCAACGCTTCCAAGTCCAAGCAGGCGACCTCCAGAAAAAGAGCTTTGGAGAAAATTGAGCTGGATGAGATTAAACCCTCCAGCCGTAAATACCCTTATATTGATTTCCGCCCCAACCGTGAAATCGGAAATGAAATCCTGATGGTGGAAAACATTTCAAAAACCATTGACGGAGTAAAAGTCCTGGACGATATCACCTTTACGCTGGGACATAACGACAAGGTCGCTTTTGTAGGCGGAAATGAACAGGCGAAAACCGTATTTTTCAAAATCCTTATGGGTGAAATGGAACCTGACGAGGGCACGCTCAAATGGGGCGTCACTACCTCCCAGGCATATTTCCCAAAAGATAATACCGAGGAATTTGACAACGATTTGACGATTGTAGACTGGCTGACCCAGTTTTCCGAAATCAAAGACGCCACCTATGTGCGCGGCTTCCTTGGAAGAATGCTTTTTGCCGGAGACGACGGTGTGAAAAAAGTAAAAGTTCTCTCTGGTGGTGAGAAAGTGCGCTGCCTTCTCTCAAAAATGATGATTTCCGGCGCAAACGTACTGCTTCTGGACGAACCGACGAACCACCTGGATATGGAATCCATCACGGCGCTGAACAATGGCCTGATTAAATTCCCCGGCGTGCTGCTCTTCGCCTCACACGACCACCAGATTGTACAGACTACCGCAAACCGCATCATGGAAATCCTTCCGAACGGAAAAATAATTGACAAGATTACTACTTACGACGAATACCTCGCAAGCGATGAAATGGCGAAAAAACGCCAGGTTTATACGACAGACGGAAACCCGGAAGATAACTAACCGGCAACCCTTTAGAAATCGAAGGCGCTCTGGGCATGCCATTGCCCGGAGCGCCTTTTATTCCTCCAAGAATTCGACAATACTATGGCTCCTATTATACTTTTAGGGGTACATTTATCTTTTACTACGTTATTTTTCCACATGTGTACTGCATACATTCCAAATATAACCAACTACTTTTTCCACCATCTGTTCCGCACTCACCATATCCAGCATATTTTCATCCACGTTTTCAAACATATGGATAATCCTTTGAAATGAGTAAGCCTCCTCACATATTTCTATCCCCACCAGGACAATAAAATCATACCAATGAGCATTGAAAGAGGAAGTGAAAGAAGCGGAGAAAATCAGAAAGAACGTTTACAGTATCTTGCAGCAGGAACAGCAGCCCCGCAAGGCGCAGGATATGGAACGATAACAGACAAGGCGGCGGGATAGACAATGCCTGTCACCGTCGCCTTGTTTTGGACTTTTATTAGACCGATAAGCCGGAAGTTATATTTACGTTTCTATTCTTACGAAAGATACTATTTAGCGGTCAAACAATGAACCCGTACCACTATGCGTACTGCCATCATTTTCTGTATATGTCGAAATAAAGCGAGGTTCACGCTTTGTGCAATGATAAAACCGCATCAATATATCTACAGCATCCGCTTTCATCTCTATTCCTAAACGAACTGCTAATTCCTGCTGAGCCTCGGGCAAATTAAAGTCAATATCTTCGGCGTTTTCCATGTGTTCCTCAAAAACTTCTTTTGCAAACTCACTAAGACCATCCCTGTCTTGATATTCATCTTCATCTAAATAATCCGACCAATAGGGACAATTTACCATGAATTCAAAAAACTCTTTTAGATTATCCGCTATTCTGCCACATTCACCTTCACTTCCCCAAAAACCTATTGAGCCGTCTTCCAGTAAAATATATTCACTTCCACTGCCTTCTTTGGCAAATGTTTTCCCAGAGATATTATAAGTCAAGTGACCAAATTCGTCCTCTGGTGTCTTGAATTCTGGAAGAACCTCTATATCGCAGACATCACACAGCAAATCCGACAAGTCACTGTCCTCGCGTAGCATTTTAATATAATCCATTTTTGTTACCTCCCTGTTTAAGTCGCGATGTATCGGCTTGTTACTGGAAAAATTATACCATGCCCAATTACGAAAAACAATCCCCGTTCTACGTCCGTTCCGACTATGTTACTGTCAAGTAATCGTTGGCAACTTTTTTCATACAGATTCTTTTATGCTACCGTATCTCAGACTGCTTGGGCTT
>JBCLQO010000019.1:0-50591 GCA_041223665.1 Lachnospiraceae bacterium 46-15 | reverse complement strand
CCACAGTATCTCCAACAGTATAGCATACAGTCCTTGGAGAGGGACTATAAACACTACTACTTTATAATACGAGGAGACTATACTATGACAATTATCGTTACCGGCGGCGCCGGATTTATCGGAAGCAACTTTATTTTTCACATGCTGGACAAGTATCCGGACTACCGGATCATCTGCCTGGACTGCCTGACTTATGCCGGAAATTTATCAACTCTGGAGCCTGTTATGGACAATCCGAATTTCCGTTTTGTAAAGATAAGCATCACCGACCGCGATGCCGTATATAAATTATTTGAAGAAGAACATCCGGACATCGTAGTGAACTTCGCTGCGGAAAGCCATGTAGACCGTTCCATTGAAGACCCTGAAGTTTTCCTTGACACTAACATCAAGGGAACCGCCGTTTTGATGGACGCCTGCCGCAAATACGGCATCCAGCGCTATCACCAGGTTTCTACCGATGAAGTATACGGCGATTTGCCGCTTGACCGTCCGGATTTATTCTTTACCGAAGAAACGCCGATTCATACCAGCAGTCCCTACAGTTCCTCCAAGGCAGCCGCCGACCTTCTGGTTCTGGCATACTACAGGACATACGGGCTTCCGGTATCTATCAGCCGCTGCTCTAACAATTACGGCCCCTATCATTTTCCGGAGAAGCTGATTCCGCTGATGATTGCCAATGCGCTGAACGACAAGCCTCTGCCTGTATACGGCAAGGGCGAAAATGTCCGTGACTGGCTCTATGTAGAAGACCATTGCAAAGCCATTGATTTGATTATCCACAAAGGACGTGTAGGCGAAGTCTACAACGTAGGCGGGCATAATGAAATGCAGAACATTGATATTGTAAAATTAATCTGCAAAGAGCTTGGAAAGCCGGAAAGCCTGATTACCTATGTAGCAGACCGGAAAGGACACGATATGCGCTACGCCATCGATCCCACAAAAATCCACAGCGAGCTTGGCTGGCTTCCGGAAACAAAGTTTGCGGACGGCATCAAAAAGACGATTCAGTGGTATCTGGACAACAAGGAGTGGTGGGAAACCATCATTTCCGGCGAATACCAGAATTATTATGAAAAAATGTATGGCAACCGCTAAGGAAGGAGGCAGCTGTTAAAATGAAAGTATTTGTAACAGGCGTCAAAGGACAGCTCGGATATGACGTAGTAAACGAGCTTCGAAAAAGAAACCATGAAGCCATCGGCGTAGATATTGAGGAAATGGATATCACGGATGCCGCTTCTGTGAATACCGTAATCCGTGAGGCAGCTCCTGACGCAGTTGTCCACTGTGCAGCCTGGACTGCCGTAGATGCCGCCGAGGAAGCGGAAAATCAGGAGAAGGTTCACCTGGTAAACGCCGTAGGTACAGAAAATATCGCCAAGGTCTGCAAAGAACTGGATATCAAAATGATGTATATTTCCACAGACTATGTGTTCGACGGTCAGGGAACTGCCCCCTGGCTGCCGGACTGTAAGGACTACAGACCTTTAAACGTTTATGGAAAGACAAAACTTGCGGGCGAGCTGGCTGTGTCGGAAGCCCTGTCAAAGTATTTCATCATTCGAATCGCATGGGTATTTGGCAAGAACGGTAAGAATTTTATCCGCACCATGTTGAACCTGGGTAAAAAATACGAACAGCTCCGGGTGGTCAGCGACCAGATCGGGACGCCTACCTATACTTATGATTTGGCACGGCTGTTGGTGGATATGGTTGAAACGGAAAAATATGGGTATTATCACGCAACGAATGAAGGCGGCTACATCAGCTGGCATGATTTCACCACCGAAATCTTCCGGCAAGCCGCTGATATGGGGCACAAAGAATATGAACGCGTTACCGTAACCCCGGTAACCACGGAGGAATACGGCGTTTCCAAAGCGGCGAGGCCATTCAACAGCCGCCTGGATAAGAGCAAGCTTACGGAAAACGGCTTTACGCCCCTTCCTGACTGGAAAGATGCCCTGAACCGTTATTTAAAAGATTTCAATTTTGAGGAGATGTAAAATGTGACGCAGCAAATGCGTCAGAAAAGAGGAAAAAATGGGACAGATTACAGTAGAAAAAAATGTGGGCGGCATTGAAGGGCTGTGCGTCATCACTCCCACAGTCCACGGAGATGCCAGAGGATATTTTGTCGAAACTTATAACCAGAAAGATATGGAAGAGGCAGGACTTACTATGGAGTTTGTACAGGACAACCAGTCCTGCTCCACCAAAGGCGTGCTCCGGGGGCTTCATTTCCAGAAAAATTTCCCACAGGGAAAGCTGGTGCGTGTCATCAAAGGCTCTGTCTTTGATGTAGCAGTGGATTTGCGCAGCGGCAGCAAGAGCTACGGAAAATGGTTCGGCATTGAGCTTACAGAGGAAAACAAAAAGCAGTTCTACATTCCGGAAGGCTTTGCACATGGATTCCTTGTGCTTTCTGATATTGCCGAATTTTGCTACAAATGCACGGACTTCTACCACCCCAATGATGAGGGCGGACTTGCCTGGAATGACCCTGAAATCGGTATTCACTGGCCACAGCTTACAGGAGCTTATCCAGGATGCGCTTCTGCCGAAGGCTATCATCTGGAGGATGGAACTCCTTTGAATCTCAGTGAAAAAGACCAGCTCTGGGTCGGCCTGAAAGATACTTTTAAATTTTAATTTCTTGTGCGCAGCCAGGACTGCGCACTTTTTTCATTGGAGGAACATCATTTTTGATGGACATTTTCCCTGCAAACAAAGGTAAAGTTTTCACATATTTGCGGCGCAGACATACAATAGAGAGACGACACACAGAAAGGAGTCTCTCATGGAAGAAAGAAATATGTCTTATTCACCTGAGTGTGAAGAACAGAAACATGTCCATGAAATCGTTGGCAGTACTGCCACGGTAGGCGATTGCCGTGATTGTCATAACCATCGCTTCTGTACTGTATCTGGTGAGGCAATCCGTGAAGGAAACAGCCATGTCCATGAAGTAAAATTCCGCACAGATTTTGCGGATGGCCATTTTCATGAATTCTGCGGCAAATCCTCATGCGCCATTGAAGTCGGCGGCGGAAAGCATGTTCATTTTGCCAAAGCATATACGGACTGCGAGGACGGCCACAGGCATGAATTCCAGGTGGCATCACTGATTGAAAGCCCTCTTGATTTCAAGTGCAGGGATTAACTTTAAAAGGCAGGCGGGATTTGCCCGCCTGCAAATACAGTGTCTATCAAACACACTGAACAAATTCTTTCCATATGAATCACATGCTTTTCTTACTCCAGACTCCCGTACTCGTTATCCGTTACCGGCCCGCCCCACTCATTTGCAGTTTCTTCTCCAGGTACTTCTACGGAAATATGGCTGAACCAGCTATCCTTTTTCGCCCCATGCCAGTGTCTTACATTTGCCGGAATGGTAATGACAGTACCCGGTGTAAGGCTTACGGCCTCTTTTCCTTCCTCCTGATACCAGCCTTCTCCTGCCGTACAGATCAAAATTTGTCCGCCGCCCTTTGTGGCATGGTGAATATGCCAGTTATTGCGGCAGCCCGGCTCAAAAGTCACGTTTGCCAGGAACACAGGAGATTTTCCAGGCTCCGTCAAAGGGTTCAAAAAGGACGCACCTGTAAAATACTGTGCAAAATTCACATTATCCTGTCCCTTGCCAAATACATTTACTTCTCTAAATTCCGTTTCGTTTTGATATCTCATTTTCCTCCTTCTGACACATTTACTGCGTCACTTTAACATACTTGAAAGTTTACTCCTAAACTGCTTTGCTCCTTTACTCATGAATCTTCCAGCCATTCAGGAACTTTGCCGTTTCCGCCAAGCTATGGTCTATAATCTCGCTGTGTCCCAGATCCAGGGCACTGATTGCCGCCATATCTTCGCTGCTCAATTTGAAGTCCCAGATATTGAAGTTTTCTTCCATTCGCTCCTTATGTGTAGACTTCGGAATAATCACAACGCCTCTCTGTGTGTTCCAGCGAAGGGCAGTCTGCGCGGCAGTTTTTCCATACTTTGCACCGATTTCCGTCAGAACCGGATGCGTGAAGATTCCATGCTTTCCCTCTGCCATCGGTCCCCATGCTTCGGGCTGTACCTCAAACTCTTTCATGTTCGCAAGCGCACCTGTCTGTGCAAAAAACGGGTGAAGCTCTACCTGATTAACCATAGGCTTGATTTTCGCATTTAGGCATAAATCCGCAAGTCTTTCAGGGTAAAAATTACAGACACCGATTGCGCGGATTTTCCCTTCCTCATACAGCTCCTCCATCGCGCGCCAAGAACCATAATAATCGTTCATCGGCTGATGTATCAGATACAGGTCAAGATAATCAAGCCCCAGCTTATCAAGAGAAATCTGAAATGCCTTCTTTGCATTTTCATATCCGGCATCCTGAACCCAAAGCTTCGTTGTAATAAATAATTCTTCACGGGCGATTCCGCTCTTTTTAATAGCTGCCCCCACCGCTTCTTCATTAAAATACGCCGCCGCTGTATCAATCAGACGATACCCTGCTTCCAATGCCTCACTGACAGCCTGTTCACAGATTGCCGCCTCCGGTACCTGAAATACCCCAAAGCCCTCCATCGGCATCTTCACTCCATTGCTCAACGTTGCAAATTCCATCATCTTACCTCCTGATTTTTAAATATGCTTCTGCGGGGACTTACAATAAGTATTCTTTTATGCTATGATAAGACTATCCACAGAAACTCTCTTGTTGATTCTAATTATATGGATTTTTTTGCAAATGTACATTCGATTATTTTTATAGTGCATAAGCATTTGTTTATGCTAAAAGGAGGCTCCTATGGACATTACACAGCTTCAATACTTTAAAATCATTGCCGAATGCGGCTCCCTGACAAAAGCCGCCAGGACACTGCATATCTCCCAGCCTGCCATGAGCGCCATGCTGAAAAGGTTCGAGGAAGAACTGGACGTAGAACTGATGAAAACCGATCTGGCAGACCTGGCACAACAAAACTTATCTATCTCGGCAGCATTCTGCGATCCTGGTGTATGCTGGTTCTCTGTCCCAAGATTTTCCGTTGCATATCCGGACGTTACCCTGAAAGATGCACTGTATGAAAATACTGACCCCGTAAAGCTTCTGACAGAAAGAACCTACGACCTTGTCATCACTCCCTGTAAAATTCGGGATACACGTATCCAAAGCCTGCCATTTTTGACAGACAGGGTTTTCCTCTCCCTTCCTGATAACAGCAAACTACTCGAATCAAAAAGTATTTCTTTAAAAGACATTCCCGCACAGCCCCTTCTTTATCCGGAGATTGGCGGATATTTCCTTGCGCAGATTGACAGGATTATCTCTGAAAACAACCTGCCGATTACACTTGTAAAAAATGATTTCAATATTACACAGTATTTAATTCAGACCACAAATTTTCTGGCCACAATTTCAACCCTGTCTCTAGCTCTGAGAAATGACGGAGCACACAGAACGCTGCTTCCTTTAGATGATCCGGAGCTGCAAGTTACATGGCACCTGTCATTTCTAAGAACAAACAGAAAAAAAGTCGGCAATTTTCTTGACTGGGCATCAACATGCCCGCATCCAATCTAAAAAAATGCCGCCGTTACACCCACAATTTACCGCATTTAAACTGCAGGGATAATCAATATACGGAAGACATTGGGATACCACTTCTCAGCTTTCCGAACAGGAAAACCTTTGGCTGAAAAGCCTGACAGACGAGCTGAAACAGACATCAGAAACAGAACGGCTCGTTTTGAAATTCTGATAAAACGATAACCGAAAAACGCAGCGTAATCTCAAATCCTTTCTGCCACTCCGTCCGGATATCCAGGGCAATTTTCAAATCATCCGCGATTTCTTTTGCAAGATACAGCCCCATGCCCGTCGCCTTTTTCCGTATTGTCCCTGTATCTCCGGTAAAGCCTTTTTCAAACAAAAACGGAATCTCGTAGCTCCGGACACCAATCCCATTATCCCTGACACAAAAGAAAATTCCCTCTTCTTCCTTTTTGGCTTTCAGCCAAATCTTCGGTGTTCCTGCTGCTCTGCAGTACTTAATAGAATTGCTGATGAACTGGCTCAAAAGAAAGTCCAGCCCCCTTCTGTCAGATAACACTAAAACCTCTCCCAAATCCTGCTGCACCTGAAATCCTTTTTCCTCCAAAAGCGGACGATAGTTCTCAAGCACCTCTTCACAACACTCTGACAGAGAGAGTGGTTCAAACAAATAGTCTTTCCCGGCACTTTTCAAGCGGGCATAATACAACATCTGGTTCACATACTCCTGCATTTGATTCCTAACATAATCCAGTTTTCGGCTGACTCCCTCCGGCAGCTCCTCCCGGTGGTTATCCATTAGAAATGTTAGCAGTGAAATTGGTGTTTTGATTTCATGCGCCCATGCCTCTGTATATTCTTCGTAATCTTTGATCCGTCCTGACAGCTCTTTCTCCCGCGCCTGATTTTCTTTCAGAACCGTAGCAATGCTTCGTATCATTTCCCCTTCCTGAGCGCTAACCAGCCGCAGGACTGCTTCCTCTGCAGAACTGTCTCCACTTTCCAGAAAATCAAGAAACGCCTGCTCTTTCCGTCTCTCTGCCCGGCCAAGTATCCACAAAATAAACAGAAACAGCAGGACAGTTCCTAAAACTATTACAGTTGCCAGAACCCGGAATGCCTGCACATCCGCAAGCCAGAGTATCAGCGCCGATATAACATCCACTCCCAATAGCAGCCCCAGCCATAGGGCATATTTTCGAAAATATCTTATACATTGCTTCATTTTTCCTCCAATGCTCACATAAAAAGCCCTGCGTTTCTTACTCTCCATTCCTTCATGAAAATAACTTATACCCCTATTCTGGTTTGGCGGGCGGTTCGCTTACGCCCCATTAAACCGCGCTTTGAAAGCTTTACTCTTCCGCATCTGCCGTCATGCGATAGCCGATTCCACGGACTGGCTCTATCCTCTGGCAGATACCCAGTTTTTTCATAGTCTTTTTCAGACGGGTGAGATTCACCTGCAACGCATTTTCATCAATATACTCTGCTGTTCCCCACAGCGCCTCACACAGCATGTCTCTTGTAGCTGTTTCATCTCTGTGCCGCAGGAATATTTCCAACAGTTTCCCCTGATTTTTCGGCAGGACGACCGATTTGTCATGAATATACAAAGTATATGTCTGTTCGTCCAGCAGAAATCCCGGTCCTTCCAGCAGGTTTGTGCGCCCTTCATAACGGCGGAGAAGATTGGATACCCGCGCCAGAAGCCGCTCTTTCCGGCACGGCTTTGTCAGATATTCATCTGCTCCCAAATTAAAAGCATGAAGCTCATCCTTCATCTGATCTCTGGATGTCAGCACCAGTACCGGAAAGGTACTCTTCTGCTTTAGCTCCCGGCAAATCTGAAAACCGCTGACTCCCGGCAGATTCAAATCCAGGAGCACAAGGTTCGGAACCGCCTGCATAATTTCCTGCAGTGCATAGGAAAAATCAGCCACCGTCGTCACGGAATATCCGGCTTTCTGAAAGATTTGTTCCAGCTCTTCCCGCATAAACGGCTCATCTTCTACAATTACAATCTTTTTCACAGGCAGTCCCTCCTCTTCTATTCTTCCCGTTCCGGCTCCATCAGCGTAAGGATATACCGGCTGCTGGCTCTGGAAGCCGCCTTCAGATAACACCATTCTATCACACAAAGCAGGCAAATCATAGCCAATGCAATCATCAGAAGTCCTGCCGTCTCATTTTGGACACTGGAGGGCAGCATCCCACGGAACAGCGCACGTACACCAAACAGGCTGCTGACTACCGCTGCAAGCGTAGGAAGCCCAAAATACCACCGTATCTGGCTTTGGGCAGAGGCACACAGCATCTCATAGCTGCTTCCCAGCCGTACCAGCGTCCGGTAACGCTTTCCTGTTTTCTGCTGCTGCATTAAGAACTGTACACCCAGAACCGTATTCGCTACAATCAGAAAGATAACCGCCAAATACAGGGTCAAATAGCTGGCAGCCACCACATAAAACAACTGGCGCCCCATATTCTGCAGATAGCTTTCATACGCAAGGCCCACTGTTCCCAGCTCTGTATTTACCGCAGCAATCGCCTGCATCAGTCCCTGACTCTCTACCAGCTCCGGCGCGAGAATCGCATCCCAGTAGGTATCATATTCGCCCCCTGTCAAATATTGAAAATCCTCATCCGGCACAATCAGGGCAAAAGACAGCGTAATAGAACTGTCAACGACCAGATTACGGCTCTGCACCGTCCCCGTTATATGCCAGACATCTCCTGCCGCCTCTATTTCCGGTTCCTGACTCAGAACCTGGTTCATAAGTTCCGTCCGTGCCGCATTTGTAAACTCTTCATCCATATAAACAACTGCCTGCCGGGGCCCAAGCTGGATTTCTTCAAGCCCTGCCGCCCTCAGCAGCCTGTTATAGCCTGACAGAGAAATGACATGCGGATAATCCGCATACCCTAGATTGTTCAAAAGTACCTCTTTTTCCTCTGAATCCGGGGCATCCTCCAAAAGCTCCATAACACGAGGCATCCTGACAGAAACCTCCTGATTTCTTACGCGAACATAACCAACGTTCATCTCAAACAGCTCTTCAAAGTTGCCTGACAGTCCATTTTCTTTTAAAATTTTTTCTACATCCTCATCCTCCCACACGCTGAACGTATAATCAAGTATATGGGCTTCGCCTGCGCTCCGGCTCCATGTGATGGCCACACCGTAACCAAAAAAGCACATCGCTGCCAGAATCAGCAGGGAACTTATTGCCAGGGATGCAGACTGATGAATCACCTGCTCCTGCAGCTGACGGAACTGGAACACCCACAGCCTCTTTCTTCCCTGCCATTCCGCCAGAAATCCCAAAACCACCCGCAGTCCGTAAAACAAAAGGAATGTCCCAAGAATCCCCAGAAACATCGTAACCCCCATTCTCCCCATAGAAGTCCAGGAAATCCCCCGAATCGCCAGATGGTAAGCCATGCCAAGCAGCAGCATTCCCAGCGCCAGCGCCGCCAGATAGATTCCTGCCGGAAGCTGACGCTTTGCACCATCCGGTGCAGAAGCCAGGAGCCTGCCGATTTCCTTCCCGGCAATTTTTCCACTGAGCAGGACAAACGCCAGACATTTTATCAGCAGAAATCCTGCAACTGTCAGCCCGATAGCTTCCAGAGAAAATACCGACTGATGCCCCAGGATGCCGATTCCCACCAGCCGGGCAGTAATCAGGCTGATAAGTTCCGAAACCAGCACTGCTGTCGGAATCCCCAGTGCCAGGGATAAAAGGCTGCCCCACAAATCCTCCGCCATCAAAAGCAGGAACAATTTCGTCCTGCGCATTCCCAGCATCAGATAAACACCAAGCTCATGGCTCCTCCGCTCCAACTGATATCTACTGGCAAAATAAATCAGGAAAAACAAAATAAACAGCGTCACGCCATAGAACGCCGGAATCAACGCCATCAGCTTATCTACTGCATCACTTTCCATCTTTCTCAAAAAAACCATGACATCCTGTTTTGACAGTGACAGAATAATATAAAAAGATACAATCGATACCAGTAAGGAAACAAAAAGCAGGCTATTTTCCTTTCTGCTGCGCCTGCTGTTCCGCCGTACTAAATCAAAGAACATTTGCGCTTCCCCCTCCCAACTGTGCCATAACATGCAGAATTCTTTCATAAAATTCCTGCTGCGTCTCCTCTGGAAGCCTCCGTCTCAGTTCGTGAAATATTCTCCCGTCCTGTATAAACAGTATCCTCGTACAGTAACTAGCGGCATTCGAATCATGCGTTACCATCAAAATCGTAGAATCCTGTTCCTGGTTCAGCCCAGACAGTTTTTCCATCAATGTCCTGGCGTTCCGAGAATCTAATGCCCCGGTCGGCTCATCCGCCAGAATAATTTCCGGATTTAAAATAAGCGCCCTGGCCGCCGCCACCCGCTGTCTCTGACCGCCTGACATCTGGGATGGGAACTTATCCAGAATATCCTCAATTTCCAAGTATCCCGCCAGTTCCCCAAGCCTGCTCCTGCTCTCTTTTTCCGGTATCCCATGCAGGGAAAGCGGAATCAGAATATTTTCCCGCCCTGTCAGATTATCCAGAAGCTCAAAATTCTGAAACAGATAGCCCACCTTCCTGCCTCTGTACTCTGCCAGCTTCTTCCCTTTCAAGGATGTAATCTCCGTCCCTCTCATCACAATGCGTCCCTCTGTAGGCGCTATCACAGTAGCAATGCAGTTTAGCAGCGTAGACTTTCCGGAACCGCTGCTTCCCATAATCCCCAGGAATTCACCGGATACCACCTGAAAAGTAATCCCGTCCAGCGCTTTTGTCTGGCTTTCACGCTTTCCGTAATATTTCCTCAATGCTTCAATCTCCAGTATTTTCTGTTTCATCCAAAAACACCTCCTATCTTCTGCCTGTATCATAGCATAAGGCGTTTCAAAAAAACACTTACAATGAATGAAAGGAAAATGATATCGGCTAATGTCCGTTCCGTCTCCGTACTTTTAGAATGTGTCACCACTGTCCGTTCTTTTACACCTGCAACATTCGGGCAATGGGCTGAACACGCACCAGATTCGCATCAAATTCACTGGCTCTGCTTTTATTTCTGTATTGGCAATATAAGTTTAACAGCGAAACCATCATATGAGCTATGCCCGATATTGGTTATACCACCATGTGCCGCCACAATTTGCTTAACAATGAGTAATCCTAAACCGTGACGCTGCTCTGATGTATTATCATCGCAAACCATATAATGAGGAGAATTGTTGAGCCGTTCTATTTGTTCATCTGTAGCGCCTGCGCCGTCATCGGCAACGGTAACAGTACATCTGCTGTTCTCAGCCGTAACGCTGACATAGATATGGCAGCCCTGTTCATTATGGTTGATACAGTTTTGAATGAGATTACTTACAGCCCGTTTCATTAATTCCTTGTCAACATTCACAAGACAAACGGTTAAATTTTCGTCTGTTTCCCATTCAATCGGATGGTTATCGTCAATATCCATATTGATAAAATCTACAACCACCTGTCGAACGATAGCAATTACATTTTGTTTTGTAGGGTTTATCGGCTGCATATTATATTCCAATTTGGACGCAAGGTTAAGGTCATTGATTAAATTCCGCATACGCTCACTTTGTTTTACAATAACCGCAGCTTTTTGACGGCCATCTTCTGGTAAACGCTTATCGATTTCCAACTGACCTGCATAACCCATGACCATTGACAGCGGTGTGCGTATGTCGTGCGATACCCCTGCAATCCAATTTGCCCTTGCAGTTTCCTTTTTGCGGAGCTGCCTGTTTTGAGAGTGCAAAATTTCTGAGGTCTTGTTAATACTGATTGCAAGTTCGGACAGCAATCCTTTTTCTTTTATATGAACAGCTTCCGCTGTAGGCAAAGACTGTATCCCACTTACAATTGGTTTTACCGATTTTAACAGCTTGGAATTGGCAATCACATAGATAATAAAAATCATTGTAATGTTTATCACTAAAACAGAAAGGACTGTCTTAGGCAGGTTAGCGATTAAATTATAATCCCAGCTCGGCCACATATGCTTCCAAAAGCTGTCTTTCGGATAGCCTAACACGACCAATCCATTTTCTGCTTCTCCTGTAAATGTCGGATACCCATCTATATAGCCACGGGTCAGGCTTACAATGTCCGCAATAGAATAGGACACAGGTACGGTTTGTGGCAGATTATCCGTCTGCCACACTACTTTCATTGTTGCATTATCAATGAAGATTGCCCATACATCAGCTCTTTTTAACTCAAGTGCTGCATCCTCGGACAAAACATATCCATTATCATTCTGCGACAAGTTATCAGCGACCTCCTCAGCCATTGCCCAAGGAGAGCCATTTGGCGCTTGACTTGCTGTATATATGGCTAACAGTGCAAAGTTCAAAACAATAAGCAAAACAGACGACAGAAGCATGATACCCACAAAACGCCGTATCATTTTAGGTACGCTTTTCATATCACTTGCCCTCCACAATGAGCTTATACCCAAGTCCTTTAATCGTTACCAAAGAAACAGGCTGCGATGGATTCGCTTCAATCTTTTCTCTAATGCGGCGGATATGAGCCATTAGCGAATTTTCATATCCAAAAGGATTGTCTCCCCAAGCGGCTTCACACAGGGCATCAATCGCAACAATTCGTCCTGCATTCCGATATAAAGCGGCAAGAATATCGTGTTCTTTTGCTGTAAGCGAAAGCTTCTCCCCGTTCTTTATGACTTCTGCACAGGCAAAGTCAATTTCACTGTCATGCAGCTTTACGATGGGCTCCTCGTCTTTGTAACTTCTGCGAAGAATTGCATTGACACGGAATAAAAGTTCTTTCGGCAAAAATGGTTTTACCATATAGTCATCCGCCCCAAGACCGAAGCCACGAAATTTATCATCATCCTCTCCACGGGCTGTTAAAAACAGCACAGGATAATCTGACACGCTTTTCAGCCGTTCCATAAGGTCAAAACCATTGCCATCGGGGAGCATTACATCAAGAATTGCAAATTCTGGACAATAAGCTCCTGAAATAATAATTGCTTCTTTTACTGTTTTTGCCGTCCGAATATTTTGAAATCCATCCTCATTTAAAATAGATACCACCATGTCTAAAAGCTCCTGCTCATCATCGACAAGTAAAATACGTTTTTGTTTCAAATAATCAAAGCCCATACAGATACCTCCTTTGTGCTCTCCTATTATACTATAGAAATATGTCTTTTTCTATTTTCTTGGGAAATGTAAAGTAAATGTAAGGACGCGAGAAGGTTATCACAAGGTTGAGGAAGTACAATGTATTTGCAATGATGAGAAGCACCCTTCGGGTATACCATTATGCCCAAAATGCAATGCAGGAAAGCAGAAAGGAGCAAAACACAATGAATATCATTGAAACTAAAAATTTAACAAAATCGTACGGCGATTTTACCGCAGTTTCGGATATCAATCTGCATATTCCGAAAGGTGCTGTTTATGGATTTCTCGGTCCGAACGGTGCTGGAAAGTCAACCACAATGAAAATGTTTCTGGGACTTACGAAACCTACAAGCGGTTCATTTACGGTTGACGGAAAAAAGTACCCCGATAACAGAGTGGAAATTTTGAAAGAAGTAGGTTCATTTATTGAAGCCCCCGCTTTTTATGGAAATTTAAGCGGTGAAGAGAATCTTGAAATTATCCGCAAGATATTGGGGCTTCCAAAGTCCTCTGTATCAGAAGCTCTTGAAATTACAGGGCTGACGCAGTTTAAAAAACGGCTTGCAAAAAAGTACTCTCTTGGAATGAAACAGAGACTGGGGCTTGCAAGTGCATTGATAGGGAAACCGCCGATTTTGATTTTGGATGAGCCGACAAATGGACTTGATCCTGTGGGTATCCACGAAATCAGAACGCTTATCCACTCTCTACCAGAGAAATTCGACTGTACTGTTTTGGTATCGTCACATCTGCTGTCTGAAATTGAGCTGATGGCTGATAATATCGGTATCTTAAATCATGGGCATCTGCTGTTTGAGGGAACGCTTAACGAGCTAAAATTTAATGCCGCATCCAAAGGGTACCCTACTGATAATCTTGAAGATACTTTCCTCGCTCTGATTGATGCTGATAATCAGAAAAGAGGTGCTGTAAGATGAGCATTTCTCTGGAATGTAAAAAGGTAAGACGAACAGGCTTTTGGGCGGCGTTTATAGGCGGCGGTATTTTGGCAGCGACTGTTCCTGTTGTCAATATGGCTGTCCGTTCAGAAATGTATATTCCACAGCAAGGCACTCCCATTCAAATTCTGTTGAGTGCAAACTGGCAGATGATGGCGATGCTGAATGTATTGCTTGTTGTAGCGGGGGCTTGTCTTTTATATCATATCGAATATGCTGATAATGCTATACAGAAAATGAAATCGCTCCCCATCCAGGAAAGTTTCATTTTCTATGGAAAAGCGATTTTGACAATTCTTATGAATGTTTTAGTGCTTGTAATAGAAGCAGGAGCAACCGCCATTTGCTCGTATCATTGGTTTGAAATCGGAAACGGTTTTTGGAGCGACTTATGTAAAAATTTTGGGTATGCATTTCTGCTGATGCTGCCGTGCATTATCTTATCGCTCCTTATTTCGGAAGCTTGTAAGAATATGTGGGTATCACTCGGTATTGATGTTGTCTGCATTTTTACTGCAACAATGCTGCCAACAGATAATTTTATTCTTTCACTCTTTCCCTTTGCGGCACCGTTTCAGATATTTGCGGGTACTGATACGGCACAGGTAATGCATTATATCTATGCGGCAGTTGCAGAGTTTATAGTTCTTGGTCTGACAGAGCTGATACTTATCAAGATACGGAGGTCATTTGAATGAATTTTTTATCACTTATCGGCATTGAATTTAAGAAAATAAAACGCTCAAAGATACTATTAATTCTGCTTGTTGCCACAGTTGTTCTTTGGATACCGTCCATTTTAAATGCTCATATGAATTTTGGAATGCAATCGGAAGGTATTTCTCCAGAAAATAATTTCTTTATTCAAGGTTTTATGGGAATGTCATGGTTTATGTTCCCTGCAAGCATGGTAGTCGGAACAGTTCTTTTAAGTCAAACAGAAACGGCAAATAAAGGAATTCTGAAAATGCTCGCATTGCCAATTAGTACAGCAAAGCTCTGTCTGGCTAAGTTTGCTGTTTTGCTTGCATTAGCGGCAGCACAAATTTTAATGATGGCGGGTATGTATTATATCAGCGCCGCTATTTGTTCAGGGACACAGGATTACAGTTTTATTCTGCCGCCGCTGTTTGTTGCAAAAGAAATTGGATTAATATTTCTGTCCGCAATACCTATGCTTGCATTTTTCTGGACACTGTCTGTATGTATTCAGACGCCAATATTCTCCGTTAGTATTGGTTTGGCGTCTATTGTGCCATCTGTATTGATAATTAACACAAAGATGTGGTTTGCTTATCCGATGTCATATCCGTTTTTCGTTATCACATCGGAATACGGAAAACTTGCCACAAATCTTAACACAGCGCAGGTGGAGCTTATACCTTGGATACCTGTTGCCGTTATTCTCACAATTATATGTTTGGGCATTTCCTGCATCCGTTTTGGGCAGGCTGAAAGGAGATAATTATTATGAAAAACAAAATTTTACCCGTTGTCAGCATCATTATGCTTTTTGTGCCATGGACCATTTTACCACTTAGAACTTTTGACTGGGCATTGAAGTCACCTGTTGCCGAAATAATGATTGCCTGTTACGCAGCACTTATGATTTTTAGTGGTATACTTACAATCATTTTCTATGTCAAGGCAAAGGCTCAAAACAATTTAATGAAGGTTTGCTTGATTGTAAACAGTCTTTATGCCGTTGCAGGTATAGTATTCTTGGGAATGATGATTAACACACATTTTATGTGAGGTAAGCTGCTATGAAAAGGCAAAAAGACCAAAGGCGATGATGCATATACATACAGCCTGCTGATACATTGCTTGCAGATACCCCGCAGAAACCAAACCATACAGAAAAGGAGTTTTAGCAGATGAAATCATTAACAATAGTCTAAGCAGAAATATCACTTTTTATGTTATAAGAGAGGATGAAAAAAAGGTTATCTATGCCTGCTGTAATCCGAAACCTTTTGCTCATAATGATTTATATTTTGATGCAGATATTTTGATTATAAGCATGGTCTCTGATGATGGTATATTAAATGATGGAACGAAACTTATAGATACGCCATTGAAAGATGAAATATGGAGAAAATCATATGGCTATTACAATGAACTGGATAATATTTTATTTGCCTATGATGGCATGGATATCATAGTTTGAAAAATTAAATCACCACATAGTGATATGGATGTTATGCCTGTTCCTAAAGAAACACCCGAAAGAATTATTGGGCAATAAAGTATCCTTAGTTAAACAAAACATTAATATTCATAAAATGGAGGAATGGATTATGGATTTTGAAAGGCTCCCTGTCTACACACCATTCCATGCAAATTTGCCAAGTAAATATCCATATCCTCCAACATAAACCGAATCAATTCTATCCATGTGATATGAGATATTTACCACAATCCGTGAAATTTCTCCTATGTTATACCCCTGTTCAAAAATATATTGTGTTCTCTTTTCGTAGTATTTAAAAAGATAACATGCCAAAGCGCAGCTTGAAGTTCCCGTTGCTGCTTCTTCATCAATCCCATACAACGGAGCAAAATTTCTGCATATTGCCGTTATATCAGATTCCTTTATCAGAGCAAAAGCATGAATCCCTACTACTTGTTTTTCTTTGCTTAATTCTGCTATCCTTTTGAAATTCGGAGACAATTTCTCTAAATGTTCCGCAGAAGCAACCGGTAACATAATATCCTTTAATCCTGTTGAAACTATTTGTATCGGAAAACCACAGTCGATAACGCCTTTCTCTATACATCCCGCAAATATATCCTGACTTAAAACATCAAAATATGCCGGGCAATTCTGCTCCATAAATATCAAACCATCTTCCTTTATTTGAATAGCAAAAATCCCAGCTTTCGTTTCTATGGTATAATCTCGTTTGTCTAACATATTCAATAGATTGAGAACAGAAAATGCTGCTATTGTAGCATGACCGCATAACGGGACTTCTTCTGTCGGAGTAAAATACTGCAATTTAAAATCCGCCATGTAAGAATCTGAAACAAAAGCAGTTTCAGAATATCCCATCTTCTTTGCTATTTCCATCTTTTGGCCAGATGTCAGGTCTGGCCTATCTAAAACTACTCCCGCTCTATTTCCACCTTTATTGTTTTTGCCAAAAGCACTTGCCACATATACATCAACCATTTTCTTTTCCCTTCCATTGTTGCCTTTCCTGTATGATTCAGCATTGGCAATATCGTATATTTCTTTCATTCCTATATGTTTTACGCCAGTCACAAATTTTAAGAGCTATATATTTCATTATACAATAGACAAGCCCAGATCGTAAGCTTCCTTTAATGCCTTATGCCCTTTTATGTCACCCTTGTCCCTAACTCCTCTTACAAGTACCATGCCCGCATTTTCCAAATGGAAAAAATCGAGTATAAGCTGATACTGTAATTTTATTGCATCGAACAATTCAGGCAGCTCTGCAGCTCCCACCAATAGCAGCGCAAGTTTTTTAACCGGAAACTCGCTTCTCATAGGCGTGTGCAGTCTGTCTACCACCGCCTTTAGTTCTGCACTGATGCCATAAAAATACACTGGAGATGCCACTGCTACAATATCTGCTGTCTTTAATTTTTCATATATCTCATCCATGTCATCATCCTGAAAACATTTCTTTCCTTCCCTCATGAAGCATGAATTGCAGCCGATACAGGGATTGACCTTATAATCGGCAACCGATACTACCTCTACCGTATGATTCTCACAAGCTCCTTCTGCAAATGCCCGTGCAAGCAAATCCGTATTGCCTCCTTTTCTCATACTTCCAACCAAAATAGCAATATTACTCATTGAATACCAATACCTCCATGCCATTCCATTTTCCTGAACGTGCCAGCCATCCTATTGCCAGGCACACCACCAAAAAAGTACCGCAACCTTCAAAGTCACGGTACTCTCTGCATTTCTTAACCAATAATATTGAAAAGTATATTTAGAACTTCCCTTCCTTCGCCGCTTCCTCCACGGATACAGCTACAGCCACAGTCATACCTACCATCGGGTTATTTCCTGCGCCAATCAGACCCATCATCTCTACGTGAGCCGGTACAGAGGAAGAGCCTGCGAACTGTGCATCGGAGTGCATACGTCCCAGAGTATCCGTCATACCGTAGGAAGCCGGACCTGCTGCCATGTTATCCGGATGCAGGGTACGTCCTGTGCCGCCGCCGGATGCTACAGAGAAGTATTTCTTCCCTTTCTCGTTACACTCTTTTTTGTAAGTGCCTGCTACCGGGTGCTGGAAACGTGTCGGGTTTGTGGAGTTACCTGTGATGGAAACGTCTACGCCCTCTTTCCACATGATAGCAACGCCCTCCGGAACGCTGTTTGCGCCGTAGCAGTTTACTTTCGCACGAAGTCCCTCTGAATAGGATTTGCGGAATACTTCTTTTACTTCATTTGTATACGGATCGTACTCTGTCTCGACATATGTAAATCCGTTGATTCTTGCGATAATCTGGGCAGCGTCTTTTCCAAGGCCGTTCAGGATAACACGCAGCGGTTTCTGACGAACCTTGTTTGCTTTCTCAGCGATACCGATAGCGCCCTCTGCTGCTGCAAAGGACTCATGGCCTGCCAGGAATGCGAAGCACTCTGTATCCTCTTCCAGAAGCATCTTGCCCAGATTTCCATGACCAAGACCTACCTGACGGGTATCTGCAACGGAACCCGGAATACAGAAAGCCTGAAGCCCTTCACCGATTGCTGCTGCTGCGTCTGCTGCTTTCCTGCAGTCTTTTTTGATTGCGATAGCCGCACCTACGATATATGCCCAGCATGCGTTCTCAAAACAGATTGGCTGGATTCCTTTAATCTGGTCATATACATTCAGACCAGCGTCTTTTGTGATTTTCTCAGCTTCTTCCAGAGAAGCGATTCCATAACTATTTAAAACAGAATTGATTTTGTCAATTCGTCTTTCATATGATTCAAATAAAGCCATTTCCCGTTACCTCCTCTACAATTATTCTTTTCTCGGGTCAATAATCTTAACAGCGTCTGCTACACGGCCATACTGACCTTTTGCTTTTTCCCATGCAGTGTTCGGATCATCACCCTTTTTGATGAAGTCTGTCATCTTGCCAAGGCTTACGAACTGGTAACCGATAATCATATCATCTGCATCCAAAGCGATACCGGTTACATAGCCTTCTGCCATCTCTAGGTAACGGGGACCTTTCTTCAAAGTTCCGTACATTGTACCAACCTGTGAGCGGAGCCCTTTTCCAAGATCCTCCAGACCTGCGCCTACCGGAAGCCCGTCCTCTGAAAATGCACTCTGTGTTCTTCCGTATACAATCTGAAGGAACAGCTCTCTCATAGCGGTATTGATAGCATCACATACCAAATCGGTATTCAGAGCCTCCATGACTGTCAGTCCCGGTAAAATCTCAGAAGCCATAGCTGCAGAATGTGTCATGCCTGAACATCCGATGGTTTCTACCAGAGCTTCCTGAATGATTCCTTCCTTTACATTTAATGTCAGCTTACATGCGCCCTGCTGAGGAGCACACCAGCCAACGCCATGTGTCAGACCGGAAATGTCTTTAACTTCTTTTGCCTGTACCCATTTTGCTTCTTCTGGGATTGGAGCAGCGCCATGATGAACGCCCTGTGCCACTGGACACATTTCTTCTACTTCACGTGAATAAATCATTTTAAGACTCCTTTCAATTATAAATGACTAATGTATACACCGGACATGAAATGCCCATGTCATACTTGCTTTTATTCTCTCACAAATCGACAAATTAGTCTAGCACTTTTTTCCTTTCCCGCTATACTTTCCGCTTCATCTGCCTGATGCGTTCTTTCTCCTCTTTGCCAATCCTTCGTGACTCTGTAATCTTCTGCAGTGCTTTATTATAAGTAAAATCATCCAGGCTGTTTTCCAGCAGATACGGCATCACCTGTTTCGGAAACTTCACATAATAAATAGATATGCTCCACGCCACCGCCATTTTCACATAGTAATCATCATGCCTGACCTCATCCAGCAGTTTCAGCGCCTCATCTATCCAAGCCTCATCCATATAGTAATCCAACAGCATTACCGCACCAAAGCGGATGACATATGTGCTGTTATCTGCCAGGCATTTCCGGATAAATGGCCACATCTCTTCTGTGTACCTGCCTACTGCTTTCAGACTGCTGCAGAAACTGTCGCACACTGCCCAGTTATCCATCTTCGGCAGAAACCACTTAATATAAGACAGCCGTTCTTCAAACTCCATCTTAGCGCAGCCAATTACCATGCCCTGGAGCATGATCTCCTCATAATACTTATTCTGGGCTGTCTCCAGATATGTCCTCCAATCTCCCTTTGCCAGCTTTGCGGCAAGCTTTCTGAGAGCCGGAAGCCGTACACCCAGCATTGTTTCCGGCTTTATATTGGGTATCAGCCTGCTGTTAAACTTCTGGTATTCCGGCTCTGCCAGGCGGAACAGCTCACCCCTTATATCTATTTCCATCTGCCCTTCCTCCGTACTGCCCATGCTTTCCGTCATCACTCTTCCAGATCTGCCAGATGCTCCTTATATCCGCTGTCCATCACACTCTGGAATTTTGCATTTTTCTTGTCATTCGTCACTGCAGTCTTGGAACGGTTAATCGGCTGCTGGGTTCCTGCCCCCGCCACACAGCCGCCCGGACACGCCATGCCCTCCAGCAGATAGCCGTTCAGTTTCCCGGCTTTTGCCATTGTCAGCATCTTCCGGCATTCCCTCAGCCCTTCTGCGCTCTGAACCTTAACTTCACGGGCGGGTTCCAGCTTCTTAATGCAGTTCACCACTGCGGACGCCACGCCGCCGCTGATGGCAAACCCTTTCCCGTCGCCGCTCGCCTCTGTAAAGAATTCCTCTGACGGCAGACTGTCAAAATCCATCTCCTTCGCCGTAAACATTCCCATGACCTCCTCAAAGGTCAGCACAAAATCCACATCGCTGCGTATGCTTCTCCGGCTTGCCTCCAGCTTTTTCGCCGCACAGGGACCGATAAATGCAATCTTGCAGTTCGGATGCTCCTGCTTCACCAGCCGGGCAGTCAGCACCATAGGCGTCAGCGCCATGGAAATATAAGGCGCAAACTGCGGGAAAAGCTTCTTCGCCATCACCGACCATGCCGGACAGCAGGATGTAGCCATAAACGGCTGCTTCTCAGGCACATCCTTGATAAACTCTTTTGCCTCCGCAATCGTACATAAATCCGCGCCTACCGCTACTTCCACGATATCCGCAAACCCCAGTTCCCGGAATGCCGCTTTCATCTTATCTGGCGTAAGCTTTGGTCCAAACTGCCCGGAAACCGCCGGAGCCACTATCGCATACACCGGAACGTCGCTCTTTATCGCCTGGATCGTCTGGAAAATCTGGCTCTTATCCGCAATTGCGCCAAAAGGACAGTTCACCAGGCACATACCGCAGGAAACACATTTATCATAATCAATATCCGCCCTGCCAAATTCATCGCTTCGGATAGCATCCATCCCGCAGGCTTTGGCACAGGGACGTTCCAGCTTCGTAATTGCCCCATATGGGCATTCCTGCATACATTTTCCGCACTTTACACATTTTTCTTCATCAATAACCGAACGCCCATTCACAATCTCCACCGCGTTTTTCGGGCAGACTTCTTTACACGGATGAGCCAGGCAGCCCTGACAGGCATCCGTAACAAACACCTTATTATCCGGGCAGGAATGGCAGGCAAACTTAATGATGTTTACCAATGGAGGCTCATAATACTTCTCCGGCTTCATCGCCTCATCCAGCCCCTCGGAAATCGGCGCATGTTCGTCCGCTTTCCGCAGCGGAAGCCCCATGGTAAGACGGAGCCGCTCGCCTACAATTGCCCGTTCCAGAAATACGCTGTCACGGTAAGCTGCAATCTCTCCCTTGATAATTTTATATGGCACGTCCTCAAACTTTGTGTAATCTCCTCCCTCATACGCGAACCGCGCCACTTCTGTAAAGACCTGGCGCCTGATTTTATTTACAGATGTATAAATTCCTCTCATAGCTCATCCTCCATTTGCAACTTTTTGTTAAAGCATACCCACTGACAAAACTTTAACATACTTTTAACCAGAGCACAAGCTTTTCTGCACATACAAATTTCTCCATACAAAAGCCCCCCGGCAAAATGGCCGGGGGGCGTAAGAAAGTAATATCGCATTTTTGCAGGAACGGCATGGCTTTGGTCATGCCGTTTCCTGTTTCATCAATTCTTCCACTGGGATAAAGCCCACAAGGTCATAGGAAATGCGGATGTTCTGCCGCCGCTTGCCGCTGCTCTTGTCAGGTGCTTCAATGCAGATCGCCTTGACAAGTTCCCTCAAAGCGTAAGGGGTAAGCTCATCCAAATCCTCGTATTTGTGTACCCGTTGGATGAAATGTTCCAAATTCTCAATCTGTCGTTCCTGTACTTCAATTTCCTGCTGTAAGCTCTGAATTTCCACTTTGAGCTGCGTCTGCTCATCCTCATAGGTCCTGCTCATCATGGAGAACCGTTCATCCGTAATACGCCCAGCCACGTTGTCCTCATAGACGCGGATAAACAGGCGGTCAAGTTCCGTCAACCGTTTTTCGGCCTGTGCCAGACGCTTTCTGTGTCCACAGATGGCTTCCTCGCTGGACAGGCGGAGCTTTTGCTCCATGACCTCCCGGAAGTGCTTCTCATACCGTGTCACATAGAAGATGACCGCTTTCATGTGCATCCAGACCAAATCTTTCAGAACAACAGCCCGGATAAAGTGCGCCGAACAGCTTCCCGTGTTGCTTCGGTAGTTGGCGCATACAAAGTGATCCTGCCGCTTCTCAAAGTAATTGGTGGTACAGTACCGCATTTTTGCGCCGCAGTCAGCACAGTAAACCATGCCGGAGAACAGACTGCTCTTGCCCGTTTTCGTTCTGCGGTGACGCTGCTGCCGGATCTCCTGCACCTTGTCAAAGACTTCCTGCTCGATGATCGCCGGATGGGTGTTGTAGAAAACCGCCTGTTTGTCAAGTGGCGTTTCCCGCTGCTTCTTATCCCAAATGGAATTGGTGTAGGTCTTGAAATTGACCGTACAGCCTGTGTACTCCCGCCGTTCCAGAATGTGAACAACGGTGTTGGTATTCCAATGGTAGGGATCATCGGTTTCGGGGCTTGGGGTTTTGATACCCGCCCTGCGCTTGTAGGCGGTGGGATTAAGCACCTTTTCCTCCTGCAAGAGCTTTGCGATCTGCATCGGTCCCCGTCCCTCCATGCACAGCTTGAAGATTCGCTTGACTACCACAGCCGCCGCTTCGTCCACGATCCACTTAGTTTTATCCTCCGGGTCTTTGAGATACCCAAACGGAACATTGGTGGTCAGCGGTACACCACGCTCACCCTTTGCTTTCTGCACAGCCCGGATTTTGCGGCTGGTATCTTTGGCGAAAAATTCGTTAAACCAGTTTTTGATACCGGCAATATCGCTGTCTGTGCTGTTGGGGTCGATGGTGTCAAAGTGGTCGTTGATGGCAATATACCGCACATTGTACTTCGGGAAAGTGAAGTTGATATAAAGCCCGGTCAACGAGGAATTTCGTCCCAGTCTGGATAAGTCTTTGGTGATACAGACTGCCACCTGTCCCGCCTCGATCTCCGCAAGCATAGCTTGGAAGCCGGGGCGGTCATAGTTCGTGCCACTGTACCCATCGTCTATGTAAACGCTGTCTTTGATACAAGGGAAATCTCCAATAAACAAGGGCTTTCAGCGGTTTTGCTCCGCCGGAAGCCCTCTTTTTTTATGTCTGTTTTCAGTTATTCAGCGACTCTGCCCGTGAGAATTTGAACCCCTGTGAACCCTCGATTTGAACCCCTCCGAGGGAAAATCAAAAGATATAGGCAAAATCAAAATGTATTAGAAATAATCAAAAGGTTTACACGCCGAGGCGTTTACGGATATCGTTCAGCCACTCACCGTTATACTTGAAATAGCGTGGCCCGGCAACACCCCATTTGCTCTGTGTGAGCATTGCCGCCAGAGCGGAAAGAGACCATTTCTTGCCATCATATTCTACATTATGATCATCGACTACCGTGCAGGTCAGTCCTGACTTTTCATCTGCACGATTGCAGTATTCGATAGTCGCTCCGATGGGAATCTGGCAGAGCGAGAATGCAAACGGAGCAAGACGCTCTTTCTTTTGCTCCTCAATATCCTCCGCAGTATCGGCTGCCGCAACATCATCTGCACTTGGCGGTATAAGTTTTAGCTTATCGGTACATCCGTGGATTTCTGCGATTGCCTCCAGTATGGAATAGGCATCCTGCGGAGACATTGCATAGAACTCACGGACTCGTTTCTGTCCGTTGAAATTATCAATCGAGCGGAGATTCGGATTCAGCTTATCAATGATGGAGTGAATCTTCAAATCGGAAAGCCGAGAATTCACTTCGTAGGTGGCATACACACGAAAAGCAAACGGAATGCACTCACTACGGTTCAGCTGTTGCAGCCGTTTCTCAATATCGTCCGCATATCCAATCTTCACATAGTCTGGGAAGGACGGATTGGTTAGGATGTAAATCACTCCTTGCTGTTCACTCATGTTTGACACCTCCAATTTACACTTCGCTGAATATTTTTGAAAAAATCAGCTTAGTAAATACATCATCTATTTGCTTTGCAATCTGTTTTGACTCTATCAGTGTACCGAGTTCTATATTTCCCTGCTGCCCATGATAGGACAGATTCGCAGATGTTATTAAAGTCTGCTGCTGGTCGACCGAGATAACCTTTGCATGGAGCGCAGCCATCTTATCATCTTCTTGATGGTAGTTATAGATTTTCAAGAACCGCCCTTTGTATCGCAATATCTTGTCAAATCCTGGCTTCTTATCAATGTCATTCACAAAGAACTTCACGAATACACCACGCTGGCTTTTTAGAACGATTGTATCGACCAGTTCTGAAAAGTATGAGGATAAAGAGTATCCAGTGATCAGGATATTTCTTTCCGCTCCGTTTATCATGGACTGAACCACATTCATTGTAGTTCTCGCACTGATAGAAAAAGACGGAGGTGCCGTGACCACAAGGGATACCTTATCTGCCTCTGACATATTCATTGCACCGATAATTGTTCCTATGATGTCCTCGCAATGTGCATCGGATAACTCAGGACAGCTTCGCTTCAGCATCGACACTGCATTTGCCGTACCATTGGCTGCATCGCTTTTGACCGTATTTAAAAATATCTCTTTGTTTAGATTTCCACCTGGCATAGGTCACCTACTAACTCCTTAAAATATGAGCATTCCTCACGTCCTAGAATAGGAACAACAAGGCCTCTGTCAAGCATTCTGTTCCCGTTCTCGCACGCCGTTTCAGATATCATGCAACATGAATGGCAGGTAGCTCCGTTTGAGTTTTTGCCAGCCGGCAAATTACTCATGCATTCCGGATCATTTGTGCAAACAAGAGCCTCTTGGAAAGCGTCCCTCATGAGATTAGTCATCTGATCGATATTGCCGAGTTCAACCAATCCGCCAAGTGAACCTTCCTTATCGGAACTTCCTGTGTATAGCAAAATGCCTGCCATTTTATCACCAAAGTAAATTCTTTCTCTGATAGCCGAAGAAGAATATCCAGATGACATAGACATCTGCTTAATCATCAAGTGAGCAAAAGTGTGCATCAGAACATAAACGGCATTCCTTACTACCGTGATTGTCCAGCCTTTGGACTCACAAAATTCTCTGTATGAGTCAGAGTACTTTTCTGACAAGCCTTTCACCGCAGGTGAGTTGAGCCATGCTACAAGCGTTTCTTTATTAAACTCTATGAAGATGCCTTCGCCGTTTACTTCAGCTGCAGGCAGCCAGCGTTCCTGCTTTCCCTTGCTTAAGGCCACAACATTCGGCTGCTCATCAGCATCCGGATCGGGGGCATCTACTCTTGTAAATCCAAGAAGAACACGAACCTCTCTCAATCTGGTCACTCGGATGATGCGGCTGAAATACTTCTGCAAATATCCTGGCAAGGCATCCTCCTCAGCCTTGAAGTGCTTCTTGTTTGATTGATATGCCGGATCATTGTGGTGCGTGATGGCATTGTATTCCATCTGCTTTATTTCAGTGAACTCTTTAATGTTGCTCATGCGCCGCTCAAGCGCATCATCAAATTCATCCCTTGAATATGCAGAGAAATACATCTCATATATTTTGGTTAT
This sequence comes from Lachnospiraceae bacterium 46-15, assembly GCA_041223665.1. GTDB lineage: Bacteria > Bacillota > Clostridia > Lachnospirales > Lachnospiraceae > Hominisplanchenecus_A. The sequence continues at coordinate 24,638 of JBCLQO010000019.1, read as the reverse complement.
TCCATCATCACCCATAAGCTGTTTTGCAAGCTCTATGTCACGCAAATGCTCATCAATCAGGTTGTACAACGGATTAATCCACGGCGGGATAGAAATCGCACTCCTGCTCACAGCAAAGTAAACATTAGATGCACCACGCTGTGATGGGATGAGAGGCTTGTTGCATTTATGGTTTTTCACATTCGGTCTGAACGGATGGTGACCGGGGCAGGCAACACCGTCGAAATTATCTCGCTGTGTTGCGCCACTCATGCTCCGTTTAGCACCGCAGGAGCATTCTACCCACATATCCGCAAGAGTAGAAGTATTACCTGTCGAATACATCTTTAAGGTGCCGTTACAATCAGACTCTCCTCTATGTACCCACCACTTCCAAGGAAAATCCGACATATGTCCATCCTCGCAGATTGTGATAAAACGGGACGAATAGGCTGGACGATGGCACTCAGGGCAGGTGACACCGTACTTGAGATACTTATCAAGGTCAAAATACTTTCTGGCATCAAACAGCTTTCCGCACTTAAGATTAGAGCATACATGCCAGTACGGGAAGGTCACAACCGGAACATCACCCGAGAAACTTGTTCGAGGCATATAGAAGCAATCGACGCCTAAGTATGACGCAAGCCTGCCATCGATTATTTTTTGTCCTTTCTGTTTCCAGTAGGAGATGTCAAGAATTGTAACCGAGTCCTTGACTGCATCAACTACCGATCCAGGGCCAAAGGTGGTTATAATTTGGTTTGGACGTAACTCTCCAAGTTTATTATTATCAAAAGCCATGTCAATCCTCCGTGTAATAGAACATATTCGCAGAACTCTCGACCTCACGCATAGAACGAAGCGTGGCCTTTTCGTTCTCATCGTGTGGCTGGTCATACGGATTCATCAACCTGTTATAGCGTTCAGTTCCGACAACGTAATACCGTAGCGGTTTCGTCTGTGCCGCCTGCAGTTTCCACCAGTCAATGAAGCGGTCTATTTCTTCCTCTGCATCTGCTCGTGCTGACGGCTTGATGATGTTGAGCCTGTCAATGATCAGCTTCTTCACAGAGTCAAGCTGCTCCGTAGTTAATGAACCGATAGCTGCCGCATCCGGATTGTTTGCCATATTCGGGAAGTTTAACCGTATTGCGGATATTATCAGCGCATGCATAACACGGTCTCTTGCTCTGGCAGAGAATGGAGTCGCCGTTGTTCCCTCGACAAAACGATAAAGCTGCGAATGATAGCCGGTAAAATTCTCATAATGCGACAAGTCACGGGGACGATACGCATTGTAGAGTGTGACCACAAGTCCAGGGAAAGCACGACCGATACGGCTTGTCGCCTGGATGTATTCCGAGTTCTGTTTTGGTTGACCTGTCACCACCATCAGTCCAAGGCGGTCAACGTCCATACCAACGGCGATCATATTTGTAGCTATGGCTGTGTCCAGACAGTCTTTTGAAGCACAGGTCGTTTCAAGCTGATTCAGCTTTTCCGGTATCTTATATGAGGACATACGGGAAGTGATCTCTACATTGTGGTTCAGATACCGTTGTTTATCCAAGCCGTACTTATTCTTGATACGATAAATCCTCTTCGGAATGTCATCTTGCAAAAGTCTGACGGCACCACCAAGTTCTCGGATACTGTTGAAGTAGCCCACCAAAGAATAGTACGGATCAATCACGTCCTTGTACTCTTCTTGCAGGGAGTATGTATAAGCAGCCTGCAGAATTATTGCGTAAACACGAAGCAATGCCGTCTTGACAGACTGACCGGGCGCACATACACCCACATATTTTCGGAACGGATCATCATCTACGGAAATCTCTCTGATGAAGAAACTGTCCCCAATTTCAAAGCCATTCGGAGGGAACTGCGTCGTATTCTTTCTTGCGTAAAGGCATCTGGTCTGTGCCTCCGCATTTTTAATTGTAGCCGTTGAAACGACATATTTCGGTTTAATGCCATCATGGATGCACATATCCTCGATAATCGTTTCGTAGGCACCGTAAACTGTTCCAAGCGGTCCCGTGATAAGATGCAACTCGTCCTGAATAATAAGTTCCGGTGGCAGGAACGGTCTGATGTTTACCATCGTTGACGCAGGCAAAGAAGCTGTTTTGTTGTGGCGGCCGTGTTCCGCTCCAATCGTAACATAACCATCTCGGCTGCATTTCCTGTCCACTCTGCCAAAAAGTGCATTTGTATTCACATCCCAAGGCAGGCGCGCAAACTTATCAACGGTCGAAAGAATAATGGTTGGACACTTGGCGTATATTTCTTCATCGACAAGATAAACCGGGATTGGTATCCTGTCGTTTTTGTATCTGTAAAACTGGCAATCCCGATCAGAGCAAAAAATCTCGATGGACTTCTTGTCAGTGTCAATGTTAAAGTTCTCTTCCTTGAGAGGCTTTCCGCAGAACGGGCAGGTTAGAAGCTGCTTATATACATGGTTCCTTGCACTTCTTGCTGCCTGTGGATTATCAGCCTTTTCAATAAACTCATCAAATTTGTTAGGCGTTACTCCGCCTCCTACCCAGAAGCCGATGCTGATAGGCTCTTTACCAAACTGCGGGTATGCCTGCCGTCTGATTATTTCGGCTGCAAGCACCATCTTTGTAATACGATCTCTCTGCTGTGTGGTGAGCAAGCGGAGCGTATATCGGAGCATAACGGTCACGCCGCCATCTCGATTGAATTCCTCTCCATCAGACGCTCTGAGTCTTCTGTTGGCAATAACGAATGCCATTAGCCCAAGGTAAGCCTCTGTTTTACCGCCACCTGTGGGAAAGTAAAGCAGGTCAACAACCTCACAGTCTTTATGCTTCGGATCAACGATTCCCGCAAGATTCATCAGAATAAAGGCAATCTGGAACGGACGCCATCCGAAGTTGTTATCAGGATTCTTCGGATTAATGAAATCCTGGAAATTGCACTCTGTCCCTGTACCGTGCTTCTTTGCGTAGCCCTTGATACTATTCTGCAAGAAAATCACACGGTTCATGAAACAGAAAGCCTCAAATGAGGTGTCGTCTTTCTCAATAATGCTGATGCCTTCACGGATACGCTTCAAAGCGTCTTGGCAGCGGTCAATGACCTTGTTGCCGATCTTATCCTTAAAATCGGGATTGCTCATTCTTGCGTTTCCGAGAAGCGTAGAGTTAATCCACTTCTCATAAGAGTCAGCCAGTGTATTCAATTTACCAATAGTTTCTGCCTTCTTTGATTTTACTGACATGGTAAATGTCGAGAAAAAGTATCGGTCAAATCCATCCAAAGCGGCGCTGACACCCGGAAATTCATATTCGGGTATAAACGCTGATTTCACATATGTTGTTCTGCCATCAACCGGGGTATCCCACACCGCTGCGCAGCCACGTCCGCGTCCCATGATCGGGCGCTGTTCAAAATAAAACTCATCGGAGGCAAGTATCTCTCTACAAATATGCTCTGCGATAAACGAGGCAGAACCGTCCTCCGCATAAGCCTTGATTTCCACCTGGAACATAATGGCTTCTGCACTGTTGGCAGGATTCTTTCTCTTGTTAATGACATATGCCGTTACAAGAGAATATCCTCCCTTCAAAGGAATACGGGACACATGAACATGAACATTGGAGTCGCAAACAAGCTGGTAATCCTTTGTTCGTGTAAAATCCTTAAACTGGACACGAACCGTTTCTTCCATAGGCTGGCGCGTATATATAGCACGGCTGTGTTCTTTTTCATCCTTACCGGTATATTTTTCAGAGGATTTTACATAGTCTCCCCATGTCACATCCAAGTTGATACTCTCTGTATCGCTTTGGATGTAGAAACTGATACCGATAGAGGACGGCAGCTGAAAATGTGTGGTGGATATAGGCTCGTTGTCATCATCCTCGCCTGCCGTAAAATCCTCGCCATCCTCAAATGCCATATCAGCATCAACTTCCTGCTCTCCGGCGCCAGAGTAATCCTCGTCATCGCTCTGAATATCGAGCATACCCACGAGATAGGCATAGCGTGGATTCTCTTCAAGAACCTCTTCCTTTTCTCTGGGACCGATAAGGTCAGTTCTTATGGCATCAATGATTTTCTGCCTGACCTCCGAATACTTAAATCTGTCAGCCATTATGCCTCCTCCTTCACGGCATGAGCCGTACCGAGTGTATATTTACAGGTATTACCAAGATGAATGTTGTCATCTGAAATCAGCTTGTACTCCCAAGGCTTATGATCCGGGTCTGCCGTTGAAGCAAAGCGACACCACTTTATGCCTTCTCTTGCTTTCGATACGACCTCATCTGATGTCACTTCATTCAGAGCCTTAACCTCGACCATGAATTTTCCCGCAGTTGTTTCCACGAGGAAATCAGGATTATACTGCTGACCTGCTTTCCAGAACAAGCCAAGCTGATTGAGCGGCGGCTTGATCCAACGGATAACATCCGGATCTTCCTCCAGAATAATGGAGAACAGACGCTCCGTATCGCTGTCAAAAGCATTCGCCGGATAATATGACTTCTTGTAGCCGGTAAAGAGATACTTCTTGATGTTGCTCTTGTCAGAGAACGGTTTATCATACTTAACCTTTCCGTCCTCTTTGACGTTCTTTACGAACTTACGGAACAGAATAAGGTCTTTCTGAATGATGTGGACATCCTGCGTCTTCCTGTCCATATGTTCATAAATCTGCTTGCGGATATCGGCCACGATCAAAGAAGCATAGCGGCGAACGATTCTCCGCTTGTTTTCTTCATCTCCGGGTATCTGGCTTAAATACTGCTCAACCACGTCAATAACAAAATCCGCATCGTCATAAGACAACTCGCTGATGGAATCGAGGAGCATACAAGCAAGAGTGTTCATGGCGTCATTGACTTCAAGAATCTGCGCATCCACGACAGAAAGAAGCTGCTGATTGATAGCGTCAAAACGCTCAATCTTAGCCATAGCCACTTCAAAGTCAGCGATTGTGCGCTTCACCTCGAAGCGATTAAACTTCACCTCCGAAGTGGTCTGCACGAGGATTTTCGGGACAGAGATAGCTTTCGCCGAATACTCCGAAACCGCCTTTACAAACTCATCCTTGGTAAGAGGCTGTTTGCCGGGTTTACCGCTGGGAGCTGCCTGCGGTTGTTCCTGTGCAGGAGCCGTTGTCTCGGCAGAGTCGCCGGAAAGCATCTCAGGATGAAGGTCAAAGAGGGTCATCTGACCTGGGTCTTCATTCTTGTCCTTCTTCTGCGCAGCCATAAAGTTCTTCACATATTCCTGATAAATCTCAAGCTGCGTTTTCGGATTGCTGACCTCGGCAAAGGACTTCACGCCGGATGCGGTAATCGCAAAATCCAGCAGAGAAAGTTGGCCATCGTCTACGGTAGCAGATACACCTACGGACTCCGAAGGCTCCACAGTTGCCTTATCAAGATCACGATAACGGAAGATATCACTGCTCTTAATCTCGTCCACGAGTTCTCTGTAGTGGTCATGGGCAACGATATCAAGAGAGTCCAAGTCCTCGTTGCCGGTCTGTTCTCCGAATGGAAGTCTTAAACCACGACCAATAGTCTGCATAGCGAGGATATCACTCTTTGCTGCATTGAGCGGAATGATCGTAAAGAGGTTATTGACGTCCCAGCCCTCCTTCAGCTTGTAAACGTGCAAAACAATCTCAACCGGGTTAGAAGCACTCTCTATAGAGAGCAAAAGACGGATGTTTTCTTCCGACTCTTCGCCAGTCTGCTTTGAATGTATTTCGATAACCTTGCCCTTATACTTTCCACCTTGGAAATCATTGCTGTCTATCAACGCGCGGATTTTCTTGGCATGATCCGTATCTTTGCAGGCTACAAGGACAATCGGCTTTACATAATCGAGGTCGTTTTCGCTACAGTACTCGCGCAACACAGCCTTGCGATGCTCATGAAGCGTAAGACCGTCTCGGATTTTCATCTCCTCGATATCGTCCTGGTTATATCCCGCCATGTTGGAGCGTCCCATAACGACAGGAATCTTCAGATATCCCTCGACCGCGCCACGAGCAAGATCATAGGCATAAATTACATTCGATGTGGTCTTCGGCGTGGCGGTAAACTCAAGTCCGAGAACTGGCTTCAGATAATTGATCGCCTTCATTGAAGCCGGGGCATAATAACGGTGCGCTTCATCCATGCAGATAACAAGGTCGTCAAACTGTGCCAATACATCGGCAAAGGAGGCACCCAGCGTTTCCTTAAACTTATGGAAATTGAACTGCGTGTCAGTCTTGCTGTTAAAGATTTTCCCGATGTTGAAAATGAAAAGCTGAATATCAGAAGTCTTTTCAACAATCAGAGTCATCTGGTCATACTTTATGGGATAGGTATCATAATTCTCACCATCGTAAACCTTCGGTCTACCAATTTCTGCCTCAAGTCCTTTGAAGATATACTTCGGATGGTTTGGATTGGACTCCTTGCGCAGCTTTTCGTAGATGGTGTTTCCGGGCGCAAGAATGAAGAAGTGCTTGTAGCCCTTCGTTTTGTACAGGTAATAGATGCTTGCTCCCATCAGACGGGTCTTTCCGATACCCGTGGCCATAGCATAACAAAAGGACGGGAACTCAAACCCGGCTTTGACCTTGCGCTGTTTCTCGCAGTACTCCGATGCGGCTGCCTCAATAACATCCTTGCTATCCTTCTTGTAATCACAATGCGAACTAATGGCATCGAGGTAAGAGAGAGCCTCCTCCTGTGGAGTTCTCAGGCTCATTGCGTATTTGATCTTGTTTACTATCTCAGACATTTACTGCACCTCGCTTTCAAAATCGCATTTTTTCAGAAGGTCTTTCGGAATCTTCTTGACCTCGATGTTATCGGGCAAGACCATATCCGACTGCACTTTTGTTCCGTAGATCAGGAGCGACTGACCTTCGGCAAGCCGCGCAGACAGCGATTTTATATATCCGGCGTTAATGAATTCCGTAGTGATGTGAATAAACCTCTTCTCCGAAGAATGACCGTGGAACACATCCTGCGGTTTATAGCGGAATCCTTCAATCTTACAGATTGCCTCGCAGAGCATCTCGAAGGTGTAGGAAGGATTGATCTGATAAATCGGCAGCTTGTCATTCTTCACGAGAAGACTCGGTGCCAACTCATAGAAGTGGTATCCACCGCCACCTTGCCAGTCAACAGACTTGGTAATTCCTCCAGAATCCTCACCATTTATCACACGGTCAAGCCTAACTTTACAATGAGTATAGGCGTGTTCTCCAAGTTCAATGCAAACCCATTTCCTGTTCATTTTAGTGGCTACTGCTGCAGTCGTTCCTGAACCCAAAAATGAATCAAGAACCCAATCACCTGGTGATGTTGTCATCTCTAATATCTGTCGTACTAATTGCTCTGGCTTTTTTCCATTGCCAAACTCCACAGATCCTTCTTTAGTAAGATTTTTCATCCATGCATTCATATCCCAGTAGGTACCTTGCAAATCTTTTTTGTACAGTTCTCCATCAATGATTTCCGAAGTATCTCTAAGCCAAACAAAAAGGTTGCAGACATCATCCTTGTAAAACTGCTCATAAACCTTACCTCGGTTTTTTCCTGTCCTTGGGACATACTCGATGGAAAGTACCTGATCCGTTATAGCGTTTTCTCTACGATAATCTACAATTCTTGTCCTTATCGAGGTTTGTGCATTCGTGGTACGAAACACATTTATTCCATATTTCTGATAAGCCTCTTTTAGTGTCAATCCTTCTCTTTTTGCCAGCTGATTGACTGATAGTGTCTCCACACCGATTCTTCTAAAAACTTTTATTTCATTCCCGTCCCCATCAACGGTTGAACCAATATACTCTTTCTCTCCAGGATTAACCAGAACAGATGTGTATTTCCAGCTTTTCCCTTCATCAAGATACTGCTGAATCAGTTCTGACATCTCAGTGTAAACATATGGACCATTGAACAGAGGAAGAAGCGAATAGTCCTTGGCGTATATTAGGATGTATTCACAATTCTTCTTTAATCTTTTATCTTCGCCTCCTCCAGAAGCTCCAGCAATATTCTTCATATTTACGGAAATCATATTTACAAAGTTTCCACGACCGAAAATCTCGTCACAAAGAACTTTTAGATATGCCTGTTCTTCGTCATCTATCTGAATCCATATTGTTCCTTCTTCAGATAATAGTTCTCGAAGAAGAATAAGCCTTTCTCTCATAAGGCTAAGCCATATGCTATGCTCCAAGTTATCATCATAATGCTCAAAAGCACTTCCAGTATTATATGGGGGATCAATATATATACATTTTATTTCTCCAGAAAAATTCTGTTGCAAAGCTTGCAATGCAATTAGGTTATCTCCGTGGATTAACATATTTTCACTTGATGGGTCTCCGTAGGACTTGCTCACATCCTCAAGCAGTATACGAGGTTCGATTGCTTTATCCTCATACTTTCCAACCCATGCTAATTCCAATCTTCCTTTTTTCTGCATAATATCTCTCCTAAAACTTCAGCACGATGTTAACCAACAGAATCGGGTTAATATCAAACTGTTTTTCAAACTCTGCGATTTCCCGTTCGCCCTCGGCTTTGAAGCCGGTACCTTTCTCGTGAAAAGACTCCTGCAGCTTTTCAAGTGCCTTGGACTTCTCGGCTATCTTTTTTCGTATGTCTATCTTCTCGTAGAAGTTGTCTGAGGCTCGTTCTTCTTCCCTTAGAACATCGATCTCGGCATTCATATCCTGGTATGTCGCTATCAGCTGCTCCATCTGAATACGCTCCCAGTTTTCGATCTTTCTGCGGTTATAGGCTTTGATCGATTCCGACTGCTCCTGATAGCGTTTAACCATCTCCGCGGTCAGATTGTCGTAAATACGCTGATAGAGTTTCATCTCGGATTCTGTCGGCGTGAAATAACGCACATCCATATCGTCGATCTGTTCCAGTTCGGGAACAAGGTCTGCCTCGTCAAAGTCTATATAGGCTCCTTTCTCATCACAAAGCAACAATACCGGGAAAAGAAGTTTTGAGGAATCGCAGAAGGCTCCTATGAACAGGATTCCATGCGATCCGAGGACTTTTTCTCCCCAATTATCGACCTTCCAGTAATGAAGACCGCCGTCAACCTCCGGCTCGTCAAAAGCACTCCAGTATTCCACATCGTGCAGATACCTTGCGATATCAGACTTTGTGGCGTCAAGCGCCTGTTCTTTTGCGCCGCTGCTTTCGGTAAGCAGAAGGGAGCGGAGTTCTCTTGCTTTCTTATCTCGCTTTGCGTTCAGCTTGCGATCCAGCTTGTCAAAGGCTTTCTTAAACTCCGCCGTGGTGTCGCAGGTCTGATAAATCTGCAATACCATTTTTTCAAAACTTGTGCCTGACTCCAATGCGCCAAGAGCGATATCCGATGCGCCGAAGACACCTTCGAATAGTTCAAACTTCTTCGAGAGGATATCGTAAACACGCTGGTCAGCGGCATTCTGTGTATTCAACAGATTGATTGCCACAACGTCATGTTCTTGGCCGTAGCGATGGCAACGGCCGATACGCTGCTCAATCTTCATCGGATTCCACGGCAGGTCGTAGTTGATTACCGTGTTGCAGAACTGAAGGTTCAGACCTTCGGAACCAGCGTCCGTGCAAATCAGTATCTTTGCGTTATTGCGGAAGTAATCCACGATGGCGTGTTTATATTCCACGCTGCGACCATAGTTTGCCTTGCCGAAGTTCTTGACCTGCCATGCCTTGTAAATTTCCTTCGTCATGGTGTCATCAAAATCACCATTGAAGAGGAGAATATCCTCGTCCTCAAATCCTGTCTTACGAAGCTCTGCGGCTATGTACTTCTGTGTACGCTTTGATTCCGTGAAGATTACTACCTTCTGCGGGATTCCTTGTTCCTGCTGGTAGTCGAATGCAATCTGTATGGCAGTCTTCAGCGCATTGACCTTTGCATTTGTCTTGATGCGCTTTGCCACATCAATGATGATATTCACCTCATTGAGTTCGGCCTGGATGAACTGTTTCTGAACAATGGTATCTTCATCCTCTGTCTCCTCAAAGCCTGATTCATCGATTTCATCCTCCACATAGCTCCAGAAAAGGTCGAAGCCTTCCTGTGCATTTGCAGACTTGCTGCCCTCGTATAGCTTTTCGAGTCTGTTCTTCAGAATTTCAAAGGTTTCTATCAAAGCGAAACTCGAAGAAGCAAGCAGCTTTCTGATAACAAGGATGATCAGCCCGCGGTTTGAGGTCGGTATGGAATACAGCAGCTCACGCTTCAAAAAGTCGTTTACCCGCTGGTATAATTCAATCTCATCCTGCGACAGGGTGAAATCCACCGTCTTGCAGGTTCTCTTTTTGAAATTCATGTACTTTGCCACATCTTTGCGGAGCGTCCGATAAAGAACCGGCGAAAGCTCACGCTTAAGGTCAGAGTAATCCTGTCCCTCGATGTAGCGTTTGTTAAAGACCTTCTCGCTGCCGAAAATCCGCTGGTCGATAAAGGAAACCAGCCCGTGAAGGTCTGTCAGCGAATTCTGAAGAGGCGTAGCGGTCAGCAGAATCTTCGATATGCCCTTTGACAGTTCATACAGATTCTTTGCACGTTTAGTGCCATGAAATACATTTCTCAGGTTATGCGCCTCATCGATGATGATAAAATCCCACTTCACCTCCGGGAACCGTTTCATCAGCTTGGATGAATAATCATAGGAGGTAAGAACAATTCGGACAGATTTATTATCAGTGAGCCTCTTGCGCCAGTCAGAACTATCTTTTTCCACAGTCAGCCTGTCAAGTATCACCGACTCCAAGCCGAACTTATCCTCAAGTTCCAGTTCCCACTGTTTTCTCAAGGATGCCGGAAGCGCAATCAAGACACGCTTTGCGCCGGACTCAAGAACATATTTCAGCACAAGTCCGGCTTCGATGGTCTTTCCGAGACCAACCTCATCTGCCAAAACAATGCCGCCTGTTTTCAACGCCTGGATAGCCGCGCAGAACGCATTGATCTGATGGGGATTCAATTCAATATTTGCATCCAAAAGGAAGTGGAACGGAGAAGCCTCAAGTTCCAGCTTTTTATATCTGCTGAATTGTTCAAGCAGCAGGTTACCTTCCATCTGAATCTCCTTTATACAGTTGCTCAAAAATACCCATCGCTATCCCTTTGGCCATCATCGGAGGCACAGCGTTTCCAATCTGGACGAATTGCGATGTGCGTGGACCCTCAAAGAAATAGCTGTCCGGGAAGGACTGTATTCTTGCCGCCTCACGGACGGTAATCGATCTGTTCTGTTCAATGTCAGGATGAATGAAATAATGACCGTCCTTTGAAAGGTGCGCCAAAATAGTATGGCAGCACGATTCATCGCCCTCAACAACTTTGAACCTGTCCGTAAATGAATGTCTGTTCTTGTGAGTTTTCAATTCATCCGGGAGGTCGTTGTAATTCAGGCGCTTATGCCCATCGTTCCACAGTTCAACCGCCCGTCTGTAAATCTTTATATCCCGATCTATATTCGGACGGCAATTGTGATGAGTCAGCACGTCATCCTTCGTCCGTATTCCTGACTCCATAACATAGCTTGTGGCCTTTGTTTTTGCGTATTTATCTGAACTCTCGCCGGGATGCAACTTTGGCAAATCAGCAAAGAGGTCATTTACTATAGCGTCCGTTTTGATTTCAAGAAAATCGGGATATTTCAGACCGCTTTTCTTTAACCAGCCTACGATAATCATTCGGCGTCTGTTTTGGAGTACGCCAAAGGTGTGGGCATTCTGTTCACGGCATTCGATTTCATATCCCACTCGTTTTAAGTATTTCTGAATGTTCTTCCAGGTAGCTCCGCCATTGGCCGATTCAATACCCGTGACATTTTCAAAAACGAACATACGAGGCTGATAGCGTTTTAAGAAACGTGCATACAGTTTGTACAAGTAGTTACGAGGGTCTTCCGCCATCGGCACTTCCATGTGACTGCTTTGCGCTCTGCCCACCAAAGAATATGCCTGACAGGGCGGACCGCCTACAATGACATCGATTTTTGTGATGCCTCGTATTTTCATTATTCCATCAATAGTTTTGAAGATTGCCGGGAGCGTCTCGTCCGACATTGTTTCATTGATGATGGTTTTTGTTATGGAAGCAGGAATCTGCTTCATAAAATCGTCGCGTGAGATTTTCCCGGACACATACTTTTTATATAAACCGAGATTGTCAGTACCTTTCAGGTAATAATAGGCACTTCTCGTTTCAAGCGTTTTAGCCGCAAATTCATTCATTTCGACATGCGCGACAGGTTTGAATCCAGCCTGAAGAAACCCTTCCGAAAGCCCGCCGGCACCCGCAAAGAGGTCGATGAAATTGTAGCTATATTGCGCATCTATCTTTGGCATATAGTTTCCTCGTCATTCTTTGATTTCATTCGGAAGGCTCTTTTTCTCCTTCGCTTGTCCCGTCCGGTGTTTCTGGACTCGGGTCTGGAACGAATTCCATAATGTCAGCAACATCACATTTCAGTTCCTGACAAATTTTTGAAAGAACCTCTGTGGTTACATTCTCGTCTTTGGTGAGCTTGGCGAGTGAAGAAGAGCTGATTCCTGCTTTTTTCCGCAGATCAGACTTTTTCATCTGCTTATCAATCAGTAACTTCCACAGCTTGTTATAACTCATCTTCATTTTGTTTTATTCCTCCGTGTCCCATGACCTTCCATATAGTTCACAGTTATTAGTTGACAATCTCAATACACAATTATCTTCAAGAATCTTCTGGGTTTCAGGTCTGCAATCGCCCTGTTTGTCGTAAGCAATAAATATCTGCTTCTTTGTACTGTTGTATATACGGAAGATTCCGTCTTCAACATCTTTTCCGAGATTCTTAAACAGCAAAGAATCGTGGGCAAGTGCAGGTAGCGCAGTTGTGAACAGAACAGCAAGGTCATAAACAATCATACCTTTGAAATTTGAACCAGTTCCGGTATTATCGGGAGTTTCAAATTTGTAGCTGTTATAGGCATTGAAGTGTACATGAGGCGGTTTCTTCTTGGTAGTAAACAGGGAATCGTTAAACTCCTTCATCTTTGCGTTCAGCGTATCCTCGATTTCCTGGAGAATGTCCTCTATGCTGCGCTTCAGTATTGCATCGGCATTCGCCTTTGCCGCCTGCAACTCGTTCTGTGTAAGGAATGCCTGGTTCTGGTTTTTAAGAGCATCAATCTCGGCTTTAAGAGCCGAGTGCCTGTCAAGAAATTCTCTTGAAATATTGCCAACAAAGCCAAGTTCCTTTATTTGAGCATTGATCCCATCGAGCTGCTGTCTAAGACCAGTTATTTCTCCCTCGATTGCTGTTTTCTCATCTGTAAACTGCGCATCCAGTATCTTGGCAAGTTTCTGGTGATAGCGTTCGACCTCGTACAGTTTCCGCAAGTTAACACCAAGGAAGAACTCCTGCAAAGCTGTCATGTCCGCCTCAGTGGGGTACAGTCCATATTCCAGACTCATGCTCACCAGACGTAGCTTCATTTCCTTGGAATGTATGGCATTCTCTATGGTCAGCTTTTCATTTGTTAAAGCCGCTTTTTTCTTATTTAGTTCAATTTCTTCTTCAGAATGACCTTTTTCAGCTTCCTCCATAAGCGTAGCAAGCTGCAGTTCCAAGTCTCGAATAATAGCAAGGTTCTCCTCATACTTTTTCTGTCCGCCTACGAGGTCTGAAATGAACTGATATCTCCGAGCCTCTTTGTAGGCATCCAGTTTCCGTTTGTGTTCTGTCACATTAGCCTTGAACTCCTCGATATCTTTGAAGCGATCGAATAAGGCCACTATGGATGATATCGACTTGTCCATATTCTGACCGGGGATGCCTTGAAGCGGATTAAGCTCATCCGTGTTTTTCTTTCCGTATATTCTGAAGAAGCTACTAAGTGCAATGCGGAAAGAAAGACCAACAAAATCAAGATGGTATTTTCCTTTGAGCCATGTCGTATATTCGTCCTTGGTATACTGCCCGCCGGTCAATTCGTAATTCTTATCACAAATAAAAATCGTGTTACTGTCGCCCGTATTTCTGGCAAAATAGAACTTCTCTCCGTCAAACTCAAAAGCAAAGAAGATTGTGTGATGACCTTCTTTTTTTACGCCATCACTCTTGATATAGGTATCTCCGCTAAAGACAAAATCGATAGCAAGCAGGGATGACGACTTGCCGATAGACATGGCACCGTCTTCCTTGCCGAGAACAACATTCAAGCCATCCTTAAAATGAATCGGAGGCCGTTCCTCTCCCTGCTTTTTAAAGGCAGGCGATTTCATTTCTATAAGCATATGAACACCTCACCTTCATCGTTTAGATCAGCCGCCCTCAGCGCATACAGGCAATCCATAACCGAGATAAAATCCGTAGCATCTTTCAACGACGGCTTTACCCGCTCATACAAAACTTTAACCGCCACCGGGCCGTTTTTTATCTCATCCAGCACTATCGGTATGAGCGATAAGGTGCTATTTTTATAGGAATATAGCTTATTTGGTAATTGCATCGTACACCTCACATTTCGCTATGAAAAACGCCACTACGATCTGACAGTAAATGTCCTCTTGCAGGCTGACCTTATGTACCTTTTCTGATATCTCGTTGAAAATCTCGACATTCGTTTTCTTTGCCTTCTTCAGGCGTTTGTAGATGGCCTTCATCTGATCCTGTACTTCGTCATAGTCTATTTCTCCGCGTTTGTCGGCATTGGTTATGATTTCCTTCAGCGTGACATAGTAGGTATCGACATATCCTTTTACGGTATTGAACAATGCGAGGTTGTCATCCGGGACAAGTTTCTCCCGTATATCCTTCGGATCAAGCGAAGGATCAAGCAAATCTTTTTCTTTCAGATTCTTGATTTTCGAGATGACGCCTATTATTTCCTTTTCAAGCGGCATTCCGTCCAAGAGGCGCATACTCTGTTTATGTGCAATCAATATCTTTTTGACACCCTGTAGTTCATTGCACAGCTTCTTGCTGTCATCAATAGAATAGGTCGCATGACACATCGGACAAAGAGCTAGGAGGTTATCTACTTTCGGCTCTTTATTTTTATCTATGAGCGCCACCTCATAGGTATATGCTACTCGTCCGCTATCTGCGGTGGATAGCAGTCTGCCGCAGCCAGGAAAAGCACAAATATTGTCAGCCTCATCCCGCAAATAATCGCCGTACTTGCTCTTCAGTTCAAATGCCTGCTGCATCAGCTTCTGCCGTTCGAGTTCCGTTTTTTGAACAAGCCCGGCCGCTCTGCGAATAATCTCCACGAAGCAATCTGCCAGCTTTTCAGCGATATTGCCTGCCGTAGCGGTCGGGTCATAGCTTTTATAATCATCCGCAAGCAAGGCTAAGACTGCCTTGGGTCTTGATTCGAGAGATTCAATGAACATCTCCGGCGATAATTTGTAGACAATACTCTGTGCAAACTTCTTTGAAATATCACGCTTTGCATACGTGCGGAGCGTGTTTTCTTTTGTCAGCTTTGACGATGGGTCCTTAGGCGTATCCCATTCATCTTCGGTAACATCAGTGATCATCGCAACCAAATCCCGGAAGAAGCGTGGCACGTCCAAGCCATCAGATATTCGATTTTTCATCATTGAAAAGAAATCCTTAAACTCCACGAATATTCCTCATCCTTTCTCGGATTTTGTACCACGGTGAACCACGGTGTACCAAACCATCCCCAAACCCGAATACCCCATTTTTTATAATGACATCAGCGTTGGGAACGACGCGACGCCGGGCGCAAAACACGCTGTATAAATTATAGCATAAAAGTGTCCGTTTGTCAAATCAGACGTTCGCGTTGTGGACATTTTTCGGTCATAAAGGATTTATTTGCGGCGATAAGACCACGACAAGAACATTCCCCCAAGGCTAACCTGGCATCGGTACATCCTCGATGCGTGTCTGTACAAGGACAAGTCCTCCCGCGTAGCCTGCGAGGTCATGGCGACACGGCACCGCATCATCGTGGCCGGCGAGATCTCCTGCTCGAAAAGTGTGGATATCCGCTATGAGGTGCGTAGGGCTTTGCAGAAACTCGGCTACAATCCTTTCGCCTATCTGATCTATGCGTTTGTGCATCAGCCCTTTCTCAAGCAGGATCAAGTGCGGGGAATGCGGTAGCTGGTACGGCTCGAAGGTGTGGCACTCCAATGACAAGTACAGAAAGTTCATCTGGCAATGCAATCACAAATTCGACGGGGACTGCAAATGTGGAACGCCTCATGTCACAGAGGCGGAAATCAAAGAGCGTTTCATCAAAGCGATGAACATTCTCCTTACTGAAAAGGATGACCTGATTGCCGACTTTGAAGCGATCAAGGATACGGTCTTTGACACCTCCGCTCTTACGCAGGAGCGGGCAGGCTTGCAGGCTGAGATGAATGTGGTTGCGGAGCAGATTGAGCAATGCATCGCCGAGAACGCTCGTGTGGCGCAGAATCAGGACGATTACCAAAAACGCTACGATAGCCTTGCAAAACGGTTTGACCGCACCAAAGCCCGCCTCGAAGAAGTGGAACAGACGATTGCCGAGAAACAGGCTCACAGAGAAATGGTCGAGCAGTTCCTCTCGGAACTTGCCAGGCAGGATGCCATCACAGAGTTTACCGATGAACTTTGGTACAGCATGATTGACTGCGTGACGGTTTACACCAAAGACGACATCCGCTTCACTTTCAAGAACGGTACGGAAATCAAAATGTAATTCACAGCGCACTCCGTTTTCTGCGGAGTGCCTTTTTCTGTCATTTGAACCCCTCTCCGAAAATGAACCCCACATATAAAAAATGAACCCTACCGAGGGTAGGGAAAATCAAAATGTATAGGAATAATCAGATTGTATCGAAGTTCGTGTTTACATTTCTACGAAAAAAGTGGGGTTAGGGAAGCGGTGCTCCTTCGCATATTGGAGCAGGATCATTTTTTGATTCTGTATGGAGTTCGATTCGTCCTCCTTGCCGCCGTTTTTGTTCATGTCCTCCACGGAAAGGCGGCAGTAGAGCGCGGTGATTTTATCAGTTGCCCGTAACATTTCTGTTTCCTCCTTCAAAGGGGCAACTGCCAGTACAGGATTGGTTGCTTCTATTGTATCAAGAGTCTGTGAATTTGTCATTCGGAATCCTCCAACTTTTGTGTAAACTTTTCAGCCATAATGCGCTCCATTTTCTTATCCAGCGTTTCTGTCCCGTCATAGCTACCCGTGACGGTGTAGAGCGTACCGTCGATTTCTTTCTGCAAGGTGAACTCCGGCAGCCAGAAAGCGGAGATGTTCTTTACATGGATGTGTCCGTCCTCGCCAAACCAGAAATGATGCCGGGGATGGTCGGGCGGCAGTGGTGCGGGCTTGAGATAGGGGTTTGGATTGGAGAAGAAATATTCCTCCGGTTCGTCATGCTCCTGCTGCTCCCATTCCTCGATCTCTGCTAAAAGCTCCGGGTCGATTTCCTGCTCAAATGGTCTCTTCTTGCTCATAAGTGCCTCCTAAAAATGTGTAAAGATTAGTGTTCGATTTCCTGCTTTTTCTGCCGTGTAGCGGCGTTCTGGCGCTCCTGCTCATGGATGACCTGCTCCACCTTGTATTTGATCTGCCAGAGCTTTTTCACCTCCGCATGGATGGGAGAAAGCTCCGCTTGCCCGGTCTTGTACTCCTGTTCCAGACGGTCACGCTCTTTGCGCCATGCGGTGATAGGCAGCTTGCCATCCTTGAAATGCGGTTTTAACTTGCGCTCTGCCATGTGATACAGGCGGAGTGCGTTTTCATTTTCGGACATAAACTGCTCCCGCTTGACTTTCCATTTGATGGTCGCCAATTTGTCGGCAATGGGCTTACCCTCAGTATAAAACTGCACCATGCGGAGAAGTTCGTCCAACTCTTTCATGCGGTCGGATTTGCCACGCATGGAGTTTTTCAAAGTGTCGATGCGGTCACTCAACACAGACACACGCTCCTGCAATTCTTCCGGCGTTGTGAGTTTATTCTGCATAAGATAATTGCAAATCTCGTTGAACTCTTTGAGATTGCCGATCTTTGCTTTCTGACTCCAAGCCCCGGCGTTGCGATTGGTGTAATACTCGCTGAGAAGCTGCGCCAGATTTGGAGCTTGCGGCTTGCTCAATTCCTCATGCGCTTCTTTCAGCCAATCAAGCAGCGCAGGGATTTTCTTTTTCAGATTGCGGATCAGATCGTTGGTCGCCTTGATCCAGCGGTTGAGATCACCCTTGTTGGTGCGGATGCCCTTTGCTTCCATAGCTCGGACGGTCACGCCCTCATGGACGGTGGGCAGTTGGTCGATGCCTTGTCTTTCATAACTGCGGTGGTCGATCCGACAGGACAATTCTTTTTCTGCAAACTTCTGATTGCACAGTTCAGCCCATGCTTGCCGCCAACGCTCCAAGGTATCTGGACTGCCCCAATCGGTAGTCGGCACAGCGTTGAACACATAGTTTCCTGCTTCATCCCGGATGCGCTCACCATGCTCGTCCAACAGATATTCCCGCCGCTGCTTGTTGCCCCATCTGCCGTGTTCGTCCAGAGGACGGATGGGACACATGACATGAAAGTGTGGATTGGAAATGCCGCCGTCCTCCTTGTCGGGAGAGTGAACGGCAAAGTCCACTATCATGCCCCAGTTCACAAAGTGCTCCAATAAAAATTGCCTTGCAAGCTCGATGTTCTCCTGCATGGAAAACTCGTTCTGCAAAGCAATGTCAAAGCTGTATGCAAGCTGCGCTTTCTTTCCCCGTTCTGCTTTCTCTACTTCATTCCACAGCGTTTCTCGATCAGAGAAAGTAGGCGGAGCATGGGGCGGCAGCAGGATTTCCGAACAGATCACACCGCCCTTTTTGGTGTAGTCGCTGTCCTCTCCATAATATTCGCTGTGCAGCTTTTCGCCGGAGCGATAGGCTGCAGACGCAATAGCGGATTGTCCTGCGCTGCGCTTGATTTGTGTCACATGAAAATGATATAGTGCTATACTCAACACCTCTCTTTCTGTTCAGCCCGGTTGTGTTCATTGACCGCTTCCATGAGCAAGCCCTTGACCTCCGAGACGGCAAGAGCTTTTTCCGCAAAGGCGTAAAACTCGGTTTCGCTCAAAGCCTTTGTTAGCGGAGCCACGCTTTCAATGGCTGCGCCACGGGTGATAAGGTGGTGTGCCCGCTCGCGTCATTCTCCTTTTTCGTAGTAGATGATGCGGTTTTCAAGCTGCTGTTTTTTGTGTTGGAGCTGCGAGAGCTTGTGTTCATTTTTCGCTTTCTCGGCTTCCAGTTCGGGGATGGTTTTCTGTTTTACCATAGTGTATAACCTCCTTAATTTTGATGTGGGGATATAAAAAGACCGCCTACCGAAAAGTCGGTAAACGGTCATGGGTGCATATTCAAAACTTTGTGAGTGGTGCTGTTTGCGTCAGCAAATTGCGCCAATCACAAAGTGCGCAGGGATAGCCGCACAGCGGCGCAAGGGGTGCAGCCCCTTGTTCGGAACGAAGTGACGCAAAACAGCCAGGACTTCAATCGTCCGGGCTGCCTGCCTCGCAGAGCGCACGATACAGGGCTTGCCCTTGTATAGAAGTGCGCCCTTTGTTACAAAGGGATTTCATTTATCTTTCCCTTGTCAACTCTGCTTTAATATTACGTTTTTCATTTTCGAGGGTAGAAATTCTATCAAGATAAGGTTTGCGTTCAGCTTCTATTGGAGCAATTCTTGCCGCAATATCATTCTGCATAGATTTTTTCTGTTGCTTTACGGATTCCTCAAACGTAGATATCTGTGACTGCAATATATCAATTTGCCCTTGAAGTTCTTTTTTCTGCTTTCCGGAAAACAGACCAAGTTTACCCTTTTGATTAGCAAGGTCTGCTTGTTGCCGTTTCATTTCAGCCAACTGGCTTTCAGTGGGCAAAGGCACATTTTCTTCTTTTCTAATGTCAGAGATTCTTGCATCATACTGAGCAGCAGTTTCGTGCAAGCCTTTGATTTCAGCATCAATAGCACGAAGCCTTTCTTCGTACTGCGCTTTTTCATCGGCGTGTTCTGCCCAATAATCATCAAATCGCTTTTTAGCTGCGACCTTTCTTTTTTTCTCCTGCCGTTCAGCGTCTTTCTTTTTCCAGTAGTTGAAAATTTCGTCGGACATATGAAGGCCTGGACCAAAGGGATCGGGATATGACCATTTTTCAGTTCCAAAAGAAGGTTCGACTTCACGAATTTCGTCCACCAATTGCCAATATTTATCCAAATATTGCTGTTTCTTGGTAGGTTTAAAACCAAGGTATCCTAAATTGTCTTGAGAATAACTTGTCCAATACTGGATAGAGCTACAGGCATTGCGAAGGTCACTACACATACGTTTCTTGAATTCAACAACATTGCTCTTGGACAAGTCATCTGTAAAATCAGCAATCAAAGTGAGGGCATCTTCCAACTGTGCTACATTAGTTATGTAGCGCTGACGTGTATTCCACATTTGATCCCAGTGAGCATCAAAATACTTGTCATCGAGATTTGTAAGGTTTTGATCCATCAAATCTGTGATGGCATTGTTGATATTGAACAAGGCTACTGCGAATTCATTTTTGATACTGACAAGTTCTTCTTCGGGCAAAGCCAAACCTTCAATGATTTCCAACGCCATTTTGATACCTTGATATAGTTCAGAAATGCGCAAATTAGCAAGCGTCGACTGCCAAGCTCCCGCTTTGCCCTTTTCAAAAATGGCTCTCCAGTTAGAGGGGTCAACTTCGATAACTTTGGTGAAGTACTCATAGGCCTCTTTGTTATTACCTGCCTGTGCAGCAGAAGTGCCCATTTTCATCCAATTATCAACCATATGAGTGTTGTCAACACGAACAACGCCCTTTACCTCTTGGATTTTTTCTTTCATTCTGTCTGGGCTGTGTTCCATGCCACAACTATCACACACGGCGATACCGCCAGCTCCCATAACAAGTTTTCCACCGCAAAGGTCGCAAACTAATGCTGCCATTATATTTCCTCCTCACTATTTTAAAATCCTGCATTTTTTATTTCGCTCATCCAAAAGCGAATTGAGTTCGGTTATGATCTCCAACTTACTAGAAGCAGTTTTCAATTCCGCAACCTTGGTGGAGATTTTGTTTTCCAAATCCGCTAACTGCTCATTGCTCATTGGATCGGAAAAACGGATTTTCTCTGCGAGCTGTGTAAGAGCCGTTTTCACATCAGCGTTGCTTTCGTTATTCGCCAACAATTCAACATCAGTCTGCAGTTCCCGGATATAGAAAACCTTCTTCTCTACCTTTGCTTCGACTCGCTCGATTTCGTTACGCCCCGCATCAGCGGAGATCATGCAAACCGCAGAGATGCCGACGATAACGGAGCATACCACGATTGCGCTCCACACCGGAAGCGTCGGCACAAACAGGAACACAGCAAATGCAATTACTTGAAAGATTGAATATACAATGCCAATGTGTACGACTGGGATACCAAGGAATTTACTTCTTAATGTTTCCTCTTTGCCAAGGGCGGTTTTCCAAATGGCGATCTGTGCTGCAAATGCAGCAGCGGTAAATACATAGGCAATCCAGAATGTTGCTGTTTTTACCGTTGGTACAGCAAAAGTGATGACGCTGACCAGTGCAAACAAAATCCCAAGAATTGCATACCCTTTTGTGCTATTCTTTTTCATCATCAGCCCTCCCTTTTCGTGCCGCACTTCGGACAGAACTTACCGGGCTTAATGAATTTAAAGCCACATTTTGCGCAAGTGTCAGACGGTACCTGCGGTGCACCGCATTCATCACAGAAGTCGGCTCCTGACGTCAACTCGGCTCCGCATTGATCGCAGAATTTATTCGCAGCAGTTTGGGGTTGGACAGTACCTATGCCCGCAAAGGCGTCCGACACCACACCACCGACCATACCGCCGACAGTGCCGCCAACGCCTGCCATCATTCCAAGACCAATTCCCATATTGGAGAACTGTCCGGCGGCTTCGTTGCGAGCTGCGTCCTGCGCCACATCAAAGCCACGTTCCTGCTGGTAGGTGTAGCCTTCCTGCATACGCTTGGTAGCCTGTGCCTGAGAATCAATAACTACCTTCTGCGCTTCGGTCTGAGCATAAATCACATCGGTCTGCTGACGAAGTTTTGCTTCTGCAATATCGGCGTACTGACGGAAATGCAGTTCCTTGAATTTCTCATACTGCGGATCGCCGTCCGGTCTGACGATGGTGGTAACATAGAAGCGTTTCAGCTTTACACCGTAATCCAAAAAATCGGGAATCAAGCGTTCCTTGATATCCGCAGAGAATGTTTCAAGGCTTTCGTCAATCTCAAAAATGTTAATAGCATTGGCTCGCATGGTCTGCGCTATGTAAGTCTTTACCTTTGTCATCAAAATGCTGCGGAAATAGGTGGTCAGCTGCTGCCGATCAAGAACACGCTCCGTACCGACCAGTTTCACAAGAAGTTTTCTGGAATCGTTAACGGAGAGCGCCATCTCGCCGCTGGCACCAATAGAAATAGGGAACTTGTAAGTAGGCTCTACATATTGCACCTTACTGTCTGTTCCCCAACGAATTGCCATTTGTTCAGTTTTATTGATGAAATAAACCTCACAATGGAATGGCGATTCTCCGCTGGTGGGAATATTGATGATACGCCGCAGCAGAGGAATATTCTGCGTTTCCAGCGTATGTCTGCCCGAGCCGAACAAATCAAGTGCCTGTCCGTTCAGAAAGAAAATAGCTTCCTGCGATTCATGGACAATCAACTGTGTGGTTGTATTAAAATCTTCACAAGGATGCTTCCATATAAAGGTGCTATTGTCGCCTTCATATTTGATGATATCGGCTATATTTGCCATGACACCACCTCCTTCGATTTTTTATTGTGTACTTTTGTAAATTCGGGCATTGAAATATATACACAAACATTTTACTCCAAAATTCGGCATTTTTCAAGGCGCTGAGCTGGAAATCAACTGCGTCATTTGTAACTTTTTTGCGATTTGTAAAAGTACACTTTCACAAATTAGGGCATCGTTTTGTTCAAGCCACATTTTCAAATTTTCTCGCCTTTCCATAAAAATGTGCCTACCGACATATTGCAGGCTTCCGCTGCTTGTTTCAAGGTTATTTTCTTACTGCGCTACGCCTTGTGTACCTCTTAGAAGTTGTCCGGCAAAGGCAGGGGCGGTCTGCCAAACTTGATTCCCTGCTCTTTTGCAGTGGTAATGCCTTCGGCTTGGCGCTGTTTGATGTTTGTGCGCTCGTTTTCCGCCACAAAGGACAGTACCTGCAGCACAATATCGGAGAGAAATGTCCCCATCAGATCTTTGCCTCGCCAGGTTTCCAACAACGGCATATCCAACACCACAATGTCAACGCCCTTCTCTTTCGTTAGAATCTGCCATTGCTGTAAATTTCCTCATAGTTTCGCCCAAGCGGTCGATGCTCTTGATATAGCGCAGATCGTCTTTTTTCAATTTTCGCAGCATATTCTTATACTGAGGACGGTTGAAATCCTTACCGGACTGCTTATCCGTATAGATGTTTTGGTGCTCAACACCTACCTCTTTCAAGGCAATTTGCTGTCAATCCTCTTTCTGGTCCTTGCTGCTCACACGAATATATCCATATACACTCAAACAAAATCCTCCTGTTCGTTATTTCCTCATAGGCGTTCACCCCTTTGTTGTTTTATATTTTACAGCGTCCCAATGCCGTTCTTTTTCGCCCATTCACTTGCTGCCTGTTTCCGTTCCTCACTGTACGGCGCAGTCAGCCGAAAACTCAGCCTGCCTTTCTCAATTTCAAAGGTCAGCCCGCCTTGCTCGTCATCGTCAATCTGGCGGCAGCATTGTGGATGCTCTTTCGCAAATGCGGTCAGCCGCTTTTTCAGATCGGTGTTGTGGGTCTGCACCTCGATCATGCTGCCATACTCGTCAAAATAGATGGCTGTGGTCTTTTCTCTCTTGGTAAGTCCTGTTCTCATAAAACCTCCTGTTTTTCGCAAATTTTTCTCGGCTCTTGAATTGAAATAGCGATACGATTTTTCAACAGAAACACTCCAAATAATGCGGAGTATGTTCCGTCTCACGCCATCAGCTGATTTGCCACTTTTCTGGCTCTTGACCATGTTTTCACACTTTTCGGCTTGTGCGGCTTTTCAGCCATTCCACAAGCTCGTTTTTCATCACCAATTTACGCCCGCCGATCCGCAAGGTTGGAAAATCCGGTTCATTCAAAAGGTTGTACGCACCCGCTTTGGAAATCTGCAACGCTTTAGCAAGCTGCTTTGCATCCATCACATCGGGCATGGTTTCAAACGGTTCTCTGCTCATAAAGTCCTCCTTTCGGGCATCAAAAAAGCAGCCGCGATTTCTCGTGACTGCTCCCATGCACATTATACATTTTTACCGATTACCAACGGCGGTAATTTTCTTGCTCATATTTTTCTGCACTTCTAACAATCATATCATGCAGAGCATCACCATCAATCAAATCAATCATGACATTCTGGTTTTCGGCAAATACGACTGCATCACGGGTAAAACAAGAAGATCTAACTATAATGGTCCTATGATTTAAGACAAAATTTTAAATAGTTTTTCGTTAGGTCACGCATACTTATTTCAAAGGAGAGT
>JBCLQO010000018.1:0-54091 GCA_041223665.1 Lachnospiraceae bacterium 46-15 | reverse complement strand
TGAACAACTGTATGAAAAGGTTGCAAGCTAACTCATTGAATATCTCATTTTAGTTTGTACTAAATCTTGACATAGGAGCAATTCGTTTTAAAAGATATATGAATTATACCATAGCTTCTTTTATAATAGCAATTCTCAACCTTCTATTTTCTCTTATATTTGAAACACTATGTGCCTGTACCGCCAATTTTTAAGATTTTCCCCCATTCGTCCATAAGTGTGTTATACTATTATCAATACTCGGCAGCGGACTGCCCCTGCCATCCAGAAAGGAGCTTCTATTCAAATGAAAAGCATCAACAAAACCCAGAACAGAGCCATTGGAAAAGGACTTTACTATTTATTTTTCGCTGAACTCTTCAGCCTTTTATCCGCTATTTCCGCTTTAGGCTCCATAACACTTGTGATTTCATCTTTTATTTCTATCTATGCCCTGTACAATATGTTCAAGGCAGAACCGAAATACCAGCCCGCCTTTATTTTTTCTGTAGTTTATGTACTGACGGCGCTGCTGGTAAGCTATTCTTACATCAGCCACGTACCGACATATGTCACAGCGCTCTTTGAGATGGCTTTCTATGTACCGCACATTGCCATGCTTTACTGTATCTGCACCACTACAGGCAAAGCGCTTGAACGCCTGAACCCTGCGCTTTCCCAGCGTGCTTCTTTGATTTGGAAGATTTTCCTGTTCTATGATCTTCTGGTTATCGCACGCATCCTGCTGCTGACTTCTGGTGCGCCTGAAACGATGTTTACGTCCGAACTGGGAAATATCGTGACGGTTATTATATCTATCGGAGCGTCTCTTTTCTATCTGTTTTTCCTCTGGCAGAGCCAGACGCTTTTGCAGAAAGATTGATGAATATTTTAATAGAAAACCCGTGTGCAGATTCCTGAAACCATCTGCACACGGGTTTTCTATCTGTGCCTGGACACAAAACAGTCTTATGTCCCACAATAAAATATTAAAGTGTTCCGCACAGGCTGTACCAACGGTTTTTTCCCTGAAAAAGCGACTGTGATTTCGGCTTACAGATTTTTCATCACTCCCGACATCACACAGTACCCTGCCGCTCCCTGTTCCAGCACAGAAGCGGCATTTTCTTCCGTAATACCGCCTATGCCGTAGACAGGGATAGAAACCGCCTGACACACTTCCTTTAAAAAGTCCAGTCCCCTCGCAGGGATTCCTTTTTTGCAGTCAGTCAGAAACACATGTCCTGCGGTAAGGTAGGAAGCCCCCAGCGCACATGCCTCCTTTGCCTCCTCCACAGAGTGCACAGAAGCACCGATTCTCCGAAATCCCTCCAGCCTTCCGGCAGTTTCCCGCAGCTTCCAAAGCGGCAGGTGGATATCCGGGCATCCCAGCTTTTGCGCACACTCTGTCCAGGTATGAAGGATAGACAAAGTCCCATGCCTTTCGCATATGGCAAGCACTTTTTTCGCCAAAGCCTGATATTCTTCCTCTTTCAAATCCTTCTCCCTGAGGATAATACCGGCGGGGCGGCAGGATGCAAGCCAGTCAATCTGTTCTAAAAATGGTCTTTTGCACAGGCGGCGGTTCGTCACCGCCAGCATATCTTTAAACGTATACATAGTCATTCATCACCGGCTGCATCCCACGTTCCAGAAGCATCTGATGGATTTCCTCTACGCCGCGGCTGTCGTCAATCTCAAACTGCTCGTCTCCTTTGTCCTCCAGCTCTTCCACATGGCTTCCCACGCCTGTACTCACCCCTGCGGAAATCTTTGTCGCCGCTATCGTGACAATGTTATCGCGGAACCGGGCGCTTTCCCTTGTCGAAATCGTGATTCCTGCAAAGGGCATAAACAGCCGGTAAGCCGTGATTACCTGAAGAAGCTGTGCTTCATGCACATCCTTCGGGTTGATTTTATCGTTGTTGATAATCGGGCGGAGCCTTGGACATGAAAATGCAATCTCCGCCTTGGGATACTTCCTTTGCAGCAGCCAGGCATGGATTCCTGTGGCAAACGCATCCTTCCTAAAGTCCGCCAGTCCCAGCAGGGCGCCGAATCCCACGCCCCTCATGCCGCCCATCAGCGCGCGTTCCTGCGCATTTACCCGATAGGGGAATACCCGTTTATGTCCGCCCAGGTGAAGGGTTTCGTATTTATCGGAATCGTAAGTTTCCTGAAATACTGTAACATAATCTGCACCGCATCTGTGCAGATATGCGTACTCATCACTGTTCATTGGATACACCTCAAGCCCTACCATTTTAAAATACCTGCGGGCAATCTTACAGGCTTCCCCTAAATATTCGATATCCGACTGCTTCCGGCTCTCGCCCACCAGAATCAGGATTTCCTCAAGTCCGGTGGCCGCTATCGCCTCCATTTCTTTCTCAATTTCCTCATATGTGAGCTTCGCTCTCTGAATCCTGTTGCGGCAATTGAATCCACAGTAAATGCAGTAATTTTCACAATAATTCGAGATATAAATCGGTGTGAACATATACACGGAATTTCCAAAATGCTTCCGTGTCTCCTGCTGTGCGAGCTGTGCCATTTCTTCCAGGAACGGAGCCGCTGCCGGAGAGAGCAGCGCCCCAAAATCCTTTGGCGTACGGATATCATTAGCCAATGCCAGCCTTACATCCTCCGCTGTATATTTCTCATAGTTATATTGATTCATGGCTGCCAGAACCTGCGTCATCACATCCGACTCCAGGATTTCCATTCCTTCCATGTATTCCATATGGTTCCATCTGTTTTCCATACTTATGCGCCCCCTACTCTGCCAGGAATCCCGTCAGCGGAGAAGATGCAGACGCGCGCCCGTCCAGCACTCTTCCCATGCCTGCCAGATATGCGCTCCGTCCAGCCTCAACCGCCTTTTTAAACGCTTCTGCCATAGCCGGGATATCTCCCGCTGTAGCGATAGCGGTATTTGCCATGACTGCCGCTGCGCCAAGCTCCATCGCCTCACATGCCTGTGAAGGCCGGCCAATCCCTGCGTCTACAATAACCGGCACATCAATTTCTTCTACCAGAATCTTAATGAACTCTTTTGTAGCCAGACCTTTATTTGTACCAATCGGCGCACCCAGCGGCATCACGCAGGCTGCTCCCGCGCTTACCAAATCTCTTGCCACATTCAAATCCGGGTACATATACGGCATCACTACGAAACCTTCTTTTGCAAGGACTTCCGTAGCCCGAATCGTCTCCTGGTTATCCGGCAGAAGATATTTGGTGTCACGGATAACTTCGATTTTCACAAAGTCCCCGCACCCCAGCTCCCGTGCCAGCCTGGCGATACGTACCGCCTCGTCCGCATTCCTGGCGCCGGAAGTATTCGGCAGCAGCGTCACCCCGGCCGGAATATGATCCAAGATATTCCCTTCGCCTCCACTGTTGGCACGCCGTACTGCCAGGGTGATAATTTCCGCCCCTGCGTGCTGCACTGCCGCTTTAATCAAATCCAGATTGTATTTTCCCGAACCCAGGATAAATCTGGAGTTAAATACATGTCCTCCTAAAATCAATTTATCGTCTTTCATGTCCTCTCCTCTTTTCCGTATCAAGTCATGTGTACATAGCCGCTCAAACAGGAAACATAGACTCCCGTAAATTTCCTGCGAACTGCTGCTCTGGACAATCTGCGCATGGGAAGCCTGCTTCTGCCGCACGTCTCAGGGTTCACGTTCTCCCAGTATCAGCCGCAGCGCCATATTCGCCTGATGAGCCGCACAGAGCGCCACCCTGGGCGCCATCAGGCTGGCTCCGTCCGCGATATCGCTGACTCCATCCCCGCAGATATATAACCGCCGCATCCTTTTATGCGTCTGTATGAGATTGCTGCTCCCATATCCTGCCATACCAGTCCCCGCCACGAGAATCGTTTCCGGCAGTTCCTCCAGCAGAGTATTCACCAGCATTGCCTTATTTTCAGCCATATCAAATGCCTCGCAGACCAGCCTGTCCCCCCGGAAAATTTCTGCCGCATTCTGCGGCGTTACTTTCACCGTGTCCACAGCCACTTTTATATAAGGATTTATCTCACGGATTTCCCCTGTAAGCGCTTCCGTCTTGTCCATACCCAGATGCTTCATCTTGTAAACCTGGCGATTCAGGTTGCTGCCCTCTACTTTATCAAAATCCACCAGATGAAGACTTCCGATTCCAGCCCTCGCCAGCATTACTGCGATATTGGAGCCGAGCCCTCCAAGCCCAGCGACTGCAGCGTGTGCGTGTTTCATTTTCCGATGGTTCTCCAGCCCGTGGCGCTCTATCAGCAGAGCGTCAATTTCTTCCTCCGTTAAAACCCTCCGTATTTCCATCAGCCGCCACCCACGAAATTTACCACTTCAAATACATCCCCGTCCTCCACAGTGATAGCTGCATATTCTGCTTTCGGAAGGATTTTCCCGTTCCGCTCTACCGCTATCCGCTGCAGCGTAAATCCTTCTGCCAGAAGCATCTGCTCCACGGTCGTTCCTGGAGATATTTCCATTTCTTTTCCATTTAATTTTATCATTCCAAATCCTTTCAGCCCATTTTTCTACGGAATTCCCTGATAGTGCCCGAAATATCCTCTGCCTTCATAATTCCGCCGGAAACCGCCAGGCCGTCGCACCCGCATTCCAGCGGCCGCCCGCAGTTTCCTGCTGTGATGCCTCCCACCGCCACATTGGGAATCTGCACCGCATCCAAAATCTGCCTGTACCTTTCCTCAGTGATAGGCACTGCATCTTCCTTTGTGTGCGTAGGAAACCATGCCCCGCTGCCGAGATAATCCGCGCTTTCTTTCTCCGCCGCACCCGCCTGCTCTGGCGTCTTTGCCGTAGCTCCTATAAGCTTTCCCTCACCGAGCAGCCTGCGCGCGTCCCGCACCGGAATATCTTCCTGCCCCAGATGTACGCCGTCCGCCCCACAGAGCATGGCGATATCCACCCTGTCATTGATGATAACCTTCGCCCTGGAGTGCTCTGCCCATTCCATCAGCAGCCGTGCACGGCGCAGATATTCCGCGGAAGAAATATTTTTCTCCCGGAGCTGGATAAAATCTATGCCCGCCTTAAGCGCCTCGCAGATTTTCTCCTTCCCGTAAGAAAAATCTGTAATCAAGTACAGCCATCTCTTTCCTGTTCCATGTATCATTGCCTATCCTCCATTCCCTGCTATCCATGCTGTGGATGCCGCGTCCTTACTTTCCTTAGCTCATCTCTTCCCATTTTCTATCTCCATTTTCCAGAGATGGTTCAGCGCTCCATGCCCATGCCCGATTCCCGGGCTGTTTTCCAGGCAGCCTGTCAGATATATTTTCGCCTCCCGCACGGATTCCTCCAAAGAATATCCTTTTGCCAGATTGCAGGCAACCGCGGATGACAGCGTACAGCCCGTACCGTGAGTGTGCCGTGTCTCCACGCGCCTGCCCGGAAACCAGACGCCCTTCTCTCCGTCATACAGGTAGTCGGCCGGCGCATCTTTGCGATGCCCTCCTTTTATCAGGAAAGCGGTGTGCCAGCGCTCAGAAAAAATACGCGCTATGCTTTCTGTCCAGAAAACACTTCCGCCGCCTCTTTCCTTCCCGGAAATTTCTGTCACCTGTTCCTGGCATCCCGCATCTCTATCCTGTCCCTTTTCTATGCCTCCCAGTAATTTTATCGGCTTTCTGCAGTCCTGCACCTCTTCTTTCGCTAAGGAATCTTTCAGGAAGCCAGCCAGCTTCCCCGCTTCCGGCACATTCGGCGTAACCAGCGTAACTTTCGGAAACAAGATTTCCTGCATCGCTTCTGCCGCATCCGGCCGCAGAAGCTCACGCCCGCTGCTGGAAACCATCACTGGGTCCAACACAACATTTTCCAGCCCCCAGCGTTCCACTGCTTCGCCTATCACCTCTACATTTTCTCTGGAATACACCATTCCAATCTTCACTGCATCCGGCCGAATATCCTCCAGCACACTGGAAAGCTGCGCCGCTACAACCTCCGGCGGCAGCTCTTCCACCTGCTGAACGCCCAAGGTGTTCTGGGCAGTCACGGCAGTAATCACACTCATTCCGTAAACTCCATAGGCACACATCACCTTTAAATCTGCCTGGATGCCCGCTCCGCCGCTGGAATCCGACCCCGCAATGGTAAGCACCTTCTTATTCATCATAAATATTTACGATTTCACCGTCCAGGATGCGGTTCATATTCTTCACAGCGCAGAAATTCCCGCACATACTGCAGGTATCCTCCTTCTCTGGCTTTGCCGACGCACGGTAACGCCTTGCCTTTTCCGGGTCGATGCTTAGTTCAAACATGCCTTCCCAGTCCAGCTTCTTCCTAGCTTCGCTCATCTGGTTATCCCAGTCCACAGCGCCCCTAATGCCCTTCGCCACATCCGCCGCATGAGCCGCAATCCGTGAAGCAATGATTCCTTCTTTTACATCCTCTAAATCCGGCAGGCGCAGATGCTCAGCCGGGGTCACATAGCACAAGAACGATGCGCCGTATGTCGCAGCTACCGCTCCTCCGATCGCTGCCGTAATGTGGTCATACCCCGGTGCCACATCTGTAACCAGAGGCCCCAGCACATAGAACGGCGCCCCCTGGCAGATTGTCTGCTGAATTTTCATATTTGCCGCAATCTGATCCAAAGGCATGTGTCCCGGCCCCTCAACCATCACCTGAACATCCTTTTCCCAAGCGCGCTTCGTCAGCTCGCCCAGGGTAATCAGCTCTTCAATCTGGGAAATATCGGAAGCATCCTTTAAGCATCCCGGGCGGCACGCGTCCCCAAGGCTCATAGTAATGTCATATTCCCGGCAGATATCCAGAATCTCGTCATAATGCTCATAAAACGGATTTTCTTCTCCCGTCATTTCCATCCATGCAAAAATAATGGAACCGCCCCTGGACACGATGTTCGTGAGACGCTTATTCCTTTTAAATTTCCCGGCAGTTTCCTTATTAATGCCACAGTGGATAGTCATAAAATCCACCCCATCCTCCGCATGCATCCTCACAATATCGAGCCATTCCTGGGAGGTGATTTCCTTTAGCGGTTTGTGATAATACACCACCGCATCATAAATTGGCACGGTGCCTATAATAGCCGGGCACTCGCTGGTCAGCCTCCTCCGGAACGTCCGGGTATCTCCGTAGGAACTCAAATCCATAATCGACTCCGCCCCCATTGCCACGGCGCTGTTTACTTTTGCCACTTCCACATCCATGTCCTTACAGTCCCTGGAAATCCCCAGGTTTACATTAATTTTCGTCTTAAGCCTGGAACCAATTGCTGCAGGGCTTAAAGATACATGGCGCTTATTCGCCGGGATAATCGCCTGTCCCTTTGCCATCAGCTCCATCAGTTCTTTAACATCCATCTCCTCTTTCGCCGCCGCAGCCTTCATCTCGGGGGTAACAATCCCTTTCCTTGCGGCATCCATCTGTGTTGTGTAATCCATACATTCCTCCTGTTTCCCTTTTCGGGTAATCCCCTTTACGGCAAAAAGGGCGTCCCTGACGGAACGCCCCCTGTTTTCTGCACTCATTGCGCACATGTTCTCTCATTTCCTACGCCGGCATTATCCGTATCAGGTTCATGGGTCGAAATCCGCTCGTATTTCCTCTCAGCCGGCGCGCCAGCTCCCCGTTGCTTTGTCAAATTGTACTTTTATGATAAGCCTTGCCTGCGAATTTGTCAAATAGGTTTTCAGAATTCATTTATTTTGTATATGTGTGTTCTCCCATTGTCCTGCCTTTCTAGCTTTCATGGGCATGATTATAAAAAGCCTGTATTTCCTCCGGCAAATGATCCGGCAGCATTTCACTCAGCCGGTCCTCACTGCCGTCCGCTATCGCCTGCTCATAATACCAGCATTTGAAACGAATCATATCCAGTACTTTTTCCAGCCTGCGGATTTCGCCCTCCACTGCTTGCTTCTGCTTGAGAAAAAGCTCTCTCCGCTGCTCATAGGTACTGCTTCCCTGGGCACACCATTCCATAAACATCTTTATATCTTTGATTTCCATACCTGATTTTTTCAAGCATTCAATGACCCGGAGCGCTTCGATTTCCCTCTCCCCGAACCTGCGGATGCCGGAAGAGCGTTCCATATTTGGAAACAAACCTTCTTTATCATAGTAGCGCAGTGTAGAAATAGGTAAATGAAACATCTCGGATACCTGGCCGATTGTATACATACTAATTCTCCTCACGTTCACAAATTTTTCAAAAAACATTTCTTGACCTAAAGTCAGGTTTAGGTATTAGGATTAAAATATCACAAACAAAGCAGAATGTCAATCTTCCCGTACACGGCTTACTGCCTGCGGGAGACAAGGAGGTTTTTAAAATGGAAGAAAAATTAATTTTAGCAGATGAATGGGACAAAACTTTCCCAAAAAGTGATATGGTGAACCATCGTAAGGTCACATTCCACAACCGCTACGGCATCACCCTGGCAGCTGATTTGTACGAACCAAAGAATACCGTAGGCAAGCTGCCCGCCCTCGCAGTGAGCGGCCCTTTTGGAGCCGTTAAGGAACAAGCTGCCGGGCTGTATGCACAGGCCATGGCTGAACGTGGGTTTTTAACGATTGCCTTCGACCCTTCTTTTACCGGAGAGAGCGGCGGTATGCCGAGATATGTGGCATCTCCAGATATCAACACGGAAGATTTCCAGGCAGCCGTGGACTTCCTGTCCGTCCAGGAAAACGCTGACCCTGAGAGAATCGGCATCATCGGTATCTGCGGCTGGGGAGGCATGGCTCTGAATGCCGCGGCAATCGACACAAGAATTAAAGCAGCCATCGCCTCTACCATGTATGATATGACGCGCGTCAATGCAAAAGGCTACTTTGATTCCGAAGACAGCGAAGAAGCACGCTATGAAAAACGTAAAGCCTTAAATACACAGCGAACGGAAGATTATAAAAACGGTTCGTATAAACCGGCAGGCGGGGTTACTGACCCGCTTCCAGACGATGCGCCGTTTTTCCTCAAAGACTATTACGACTACTATAAGACCAGCCGCGGATATCATGCGCGCTCTTTAAATTCCAACCACGGCTGGAACGTTACCTCATCGCTGTCCTTCCTCAACATGCCGCTTTTGCAGTACAGCCATGAAATCCGCAGCGCCGTGCTTCTCATCCATGGGGATAAGGCTCATTCCTGCTATTTCAGCAAGGACGCGTATGAAAAGCTTAGAGGGGATAATAAAGAGCTGTTCCTTATACCAGGCGCTGTTCACACAGACCTGTATGACCGGATGGATATCATTCCTTTCGATAAGATAGAAAAATTCCTTCGGGAAAATTTGATATAATGAAACAGCATTAAATAATAAAAAGACAGAAGCCAAATCTACTTCTGTCTTTTTATTATTTATATTCTAGTAATTATTAAATTTAAATTATAGAATACTCCATGTTGACATATATATAATAATATGATTAAATAGTATTAGCACATTATATTTACATTATAGTTAGTTTTTGTCATGTTGTAGAGAAAATTAAAAATTAGCATCTAAATACGAGTTAAGGATGTTAATATAAGATAAAGTAAAGAGAGGAAAAAGTATGAGGAAAAAAATAGCATTATTATTAATATCACTTCTTGCTGTATCCAATATGAATGTCTTAGCAGCAAACAAAAATTTCAGTTTTACTTTCAGGGATAATTCATCTATTCCCTCCGCCTTGGGAAGAGCAAAAAAGGGAGCAGATGGTGATAAATTTGCGTACATAACTCCCCAAATTGTCACCATGAATAATGTAACTTCCAATATGACTATTACAAATGCTAAAATCAACACAAGAGTACGAACAAATGATGCGCAACATGCAACTTTTCTTTGTCCATTACAATATGGATATGGAAGATACACAGTACAATATCAAAGTGGACGGGCTGTTAGTAATGCATATTATCTTTTATATGGAAATGTTGAGTCTGCCTCCAAATACCCAGTGTATTTAAATGGAGTATGGTGCCCATAATAAAATCCTAATAACAAACAGTAAAAAATATGTATATTGATACAACCAATATTAGATTTGAATTTTCTTATATTTTATTCTGAAAAATGGATTACTTACTCGTGGTAATCCATTAAATGCATAAAAGACTATAAAGGATGCCCAAAAGATAAACATAAATGATTATATTGAAAGGATTACATAAACGTATCATGAAAAAAAAAGCACTTATCCTTTTATTTCCCCTTCTAATTCTAAGCCTTTTCCTTATTGGATGCGAAGAGCAGCGGAACAGTCAGCTATCAGAGGCAGAAACTACAGATTACACCATAAAATCAAACAGAGTTTCCGGAGTCTTAACAGATAACATCAGCATAGACGCCGTTATCAATCTCCCTGCCAAATTGGATGAGGACGAAAAGAATATCGCCGTATACAATGCAGCCATGCGTGAATTTGACAAAACAAAGGTAATTAACATCCTAGAGCCGAAACTGAAGCCAGAGCAGTATACATACCATACGGAAAATGTGTTTGGCACAGAACTGGAAACTGCGATTTACAATGACGAAAATGCGTCATTTAATATTGGACATATGATTTATTATGAATCAAAAGCATGTGAATTTTATAGCTATTTATTCCGGGAGGATTTATTTGAAAGTAAAAAAACACTGACTTTTGAACCGGAGGAGCAGGCTTTAGAACATACATTCCAAATCTTAGAAGAGTTGGGAATCTCCCGCCCGGAATGGAAAAAGACATATTATATGGAGAAGGAATCTTTAAAAGAGGCTGAGAAAGAACAATCCGCATATGAATATTTTGCAGACGACCTGAAAAAGGGCAAAGCGCTATACCGCGGAGAATGGAAAGACAGCGATGCGTGTTATGTATTTGATTTGACCGTGTCCGTAGACTCTATCCCTGTTTTGGAGAAAGGCTATCTCATAGATGATTATCTTTTTGTCTTTGGCGGGGGCATACGCGTCTTTTATTCCAAGGATGGAATTATCGGCATAGAAGTGGAAGCCGTTTATGATGCGGGCGAAATCTCAGATACCGTGGAGATTGCTCCTTTGGATACGGTTTTAAACCAATTGAAAGCCAAGTATGAAAGCATAATGTCAGACGAAAAACTGGAAATCAGCAACATCGGTGTAAAATATATACCAGAACCCCAAGGACGTGGAAGAAGCGAATTAAAACTTATTCCTGTTTGGGAGGTCATACTGAAAGGACAAGATGGGGACAACCAGTATGAGATAGCGGTATATTATACCATAGACGGCAAAAAAGAAAAGGTTCTTCCTTAAAGGAGTGGCTATGAGGAAATTAAAAAGAGCTGTACTGGCAGAACTATACAGGGCGGCAGTATCACCAAATCTTTATCTTGCGATTCTGCTCTTTGCTTTTATACAATATATAAATGTATTTGATGAAATAAAATCAGCGCCTGCTTCCACCGTTTATTATCTTTATATCATGCGGGACGGGCTTGGAGGAATCTCTCTTTTAACAATACTTTTATCTGGAGTTCCTCATGCCGGGAGTACGGCTTCCGACATGAAGCACAAGTATCTCCTGTATAACCTTAAAAGGAGTAATTTTCCTTCCTATTGCATCGCCAAAATTTTAGTAAGCGCTTTGACCGCCATCCTTATGGTGCTGTCTGGATACCTGCTGTTTATCTTGCTTACGCATCTCACACAGCCTGCTTTCCCACAAGGGAAGGAAGAACTGGATTTTTTTCTCCAGACTTACAGAAATCCCTTCAGCAGTCTTGCGTCTGGCAAAAATTCCATGCTGTTCTATATTGCAAGTTCCATACCGGAAGCAATGTGTGCAGCAATGCTTTCCGCAGTTGTCCTTTTTCTTTCAGCATTTACGACAAATTTATTTGTGCTGTATAGCGCACCGCTATTTTCCTTTTATTTTACTCTCTATATTATAGACTTTTTAGGGTTGCCGGATATTTTGTGTTGGACAAACTATATGTATGATGGCTTTTTCGCAAATCAAACGCCCATTAAAAACATTCTTGCAACAGCCGGATATTATGGAATTGGTATTCTTGCATTTTCTGTTCTTTTTGTGTGGGCGCTTTATAGGAGGATTTATGGTGAAAAATATAAAGCAGTCCTTTAGGGTATGCGCGGCAGGTGTGAAACGGAGTCTCGCAAATCCCAGGATCTATATTGCATTATTTCTAGTCTTTATATTCATGCAGGAATTAATCGCTCCAATCAGGACACTGGCAGAAACATCCGGTTACAATGCCGCGCCTTGGATGTTCCCTTTCTTTGTCCAGAGCTATTATTGCCAGATGATATTGCTGTTAGGAATTGTACTATTATATTGTGATGCACCGTTTTTCTGTGAAAATACCTTTTCTATATTAATCAGGACTGGGAGGAAAAATTGGTATTGGGGGCAGGTTCTGTATATCATCAGTATATCCATCCTTTATTTTGGAGCCGTACTGCTCATGCCTATGATTCTCTTGATGCCATATATTTATTTGAAAAACGAGTGGGGAACCATTCTCGGAACGCTGGCACAAACAAACGCTTCCCAGACACTGGGAACAATGCGCATGGATTACAATCTTATGCTTGCATTTTCACCTTTTGAGGCACTGGGATATTCCTTCGTGATGTCTTGTATGAACGGAATACTCGTCGGGCTGGTGATATACACCGTCAATATGTTTGCAAAACGTGTTGCCGGAATTACGGCTGGCGCCATCCTAGCATTCTCCCCGTTCCTGGCAATCAATTTTTCTGATGCATATTGGGGATATTATGTGTTTCCTCCGACTTGGATGAATATCCTGCGGCTGGATTTCAGGGAGTATTCCAGATATCCTTCCTTTATCTATGGCGCCGTTTTCTTCATAACAGCATATATCATCCTGATTTTTGTTTCGTATAAAACATTTGAAAAAAAGGCAATTCAGACAATGCCTACAATCTAGGAGGCCGTATGAGTGAAAAAATTATTGAAGTTATAAACGTAACCAAAACGTTCGGCAGTCAAAAGGCTCTAAACCAAGTTTCTGTTACTTTTGGCAGTGGAAAAATCTATGGAATCATAGGGAGGAATGGCAGCGGAAAAACGGTGCTGTTTAAATGCATATGCGGATTTCTGAAAATAACACAGGGGAAAATCATCATAAATGGAAAAGAAATCAGCAAGAAATGTGAGATTCCTTCCAATATAGGAATCATCATAGAAACACCGGGATTCCTCCCAAATCTAAGCGGATACAGAAATTTAAAACTTCTAAGCCTGGTCAGCGGAACGTTCGACAAATCCCGGATAGCAGAAGTAATGAAAATGGTAGACTTAGACGTAAAATCAAAGAAACATGTCAGCAAATACTCCCTGGGAATGCGTCAGAGGCTTGGAATCGCACAGGCAATACTAGAAAATCCTGATATCCTGATATTGGACGAGCCAATGAACGGGCTGGACGCGCAGGGCGTCGAGGATATGCGAAAACTATTTATAAAGATGCGTGAAGAGGGAAAAACAATTCTTCTCGCAAGCCACAATGCCGAAGACATTGCGTTTTTATGCGATGCAGTGTACCGATTGGATGACGGGGTAATGGAATATGTAGAACGGGAGGGGGTATAAACGCCCCTCCCTATAAATTCCCGCATTCATCATTCTGGACAACCGGTTCTTGAAAACGCACCCTCTGCGTTCCGTCTACCGCGCTCCTACCGTACTCAGCAGCTTACTTTTCAGTTCGCCTTCTATCTTCCGCATTTCTATCTCAGCCGCCTGTCTCTTTTCGCGCCCTTCGCGCTGAATGCGGAGCACTTCATCGAGAGTAGAAATCAGAGATTCATTTGTTGCTTTCAGTGTTTCGATATCTACGATTCCGCGCTCGGACTCTTTGGCTGTCTCAATGGTAGCCATTTTCAGGGTCTGGGCATTTTTGCGGAGCAGTTCGTTTGTCATATCCGTGACTTCCCGCTGGGCTTTTGCCGCCTGGGAAGCATGGGACACGCCCAGAGCCAGCACCATCTGGCTTTTCCAGAGCGGTACCGTATTCACCAGCGTGGACTGGATTTTTTCGGCCATGGTAGTATCATTCTCCTGTATAAGACGGAGCTGAGGCGCTGTCTGGAGGGAAATCTGGCGGGTCAGCTCCAAATCATAAAGCTTCTTCTCAAAGCGTCCGCACATGGAGTCCAAGTCGCGTACAGCCTGGGCATCTTCGGGAAGCCCTGACTGATCGGCTTTCTGCATAAGCGCAGGCAATTCCTCTGCCCTTACCTGAGCCAGTTTCTTTTTTCCCGCCAGGATATACATAGACAGTTCTTTAAAGTAAGTTTTATTCAGTTCATACATCTTGTCCAGCATTGCCACGTCTTTCATAAGCTGAACCTGATGTCCTTCCAGCACCCGGGTGATTTTGTTCACATTCGCTTCCGCCTTTACGTACTTAGACTTCATGGCGCCCCGCTTATTTGTGCCTTTTTTAAAGAGGCCAAAAACACCTTTCTCTTCTTCCACGGCGTCAAAGCTTTTCAGCTCTGCAACCACGTTTGTAAGCATGTCCCCAACCTCGCCTAAGTCTTTCGTACGCACATTTTCAAGTGCAGACTCCGAAAAGTCTGCCATCTTCTTCTGTGCCCCTGCTCCATACTGCAGAATCATGCCGGAATTGTGCAAATCAATCTGTTTTGAGAAGTCCTCCACCATCTTCTTTTCTTCCTCTGACAAAATGGACTCCTCATAAGCCGGAGCTTCTGCCGGTTTTTCCGGCGCTGCTGCCGCCGGTATAGACGCTTTCTCTTCCTCAAATGGATGGAACGTCAGTGTCGGCGCCTCCTGAAAATCTTTAAATTCTTCTCTCATGTCATCCTCCCATTTCAATAATATTAGCTGTTCAACGGCGTATTGCGTGTGTTAAAATCTGTGCCTGTCAAGCCCTCTTGTGCCAGCATTGTCTGCAGCACGGTGATATCTGAAGAAATATCCCACGCTTTGTCCTGAAAAAAGCTGTCCAGAAGATTTTCAAATGCTTGGTTAATGGTATCCAGCGTCCCCTCGATTTCCTCCCTTGCCGAAAGGATATTGCTGCCCTGAACAGGCTGGGCGGCAATATCCTGATAAGCCTCCAGGAGCTTTACGGTAGTTGGCAGATAATACCCCATAAATTTATGCAGCTCATCCACAAGCTCCGGCTGCTTCTCCACTCTCTGGAAAATTTTCTGCACAATCAGTTCCATACGAGAAATCTTTTCCCCTATCTCCCGGCCGGAAATGGCATCCCGGCATGTCCTTATTTTCCTGAGATATTCCTCACCCTCGCGGATGACCTTCTGCGCCGCCTCCGGCAGTCCCAGCTTATCCCCTGCATCCAGAGGCTCGGACACCGCCCTCTGTCTCTCCTTTTCCCCCTCTATCTGCAGCCGCTGCCGCTCCTCAAGCTGCGCCTGTGCCGTACAGTACATATCATACGCCTCATGGCTCACCATCAGGCAGGTCTCCTGCTTATCCAAATGTCCCTGCAGGAACATCCCTCTTTGCAGCATGTCCCGTATATCCCGGCGTACATAGCTCTCTGATTTTCCTACCGACACCGCCAGTTCCCTGAGTGAGCAATAGCTCCTGTTCCTGAAATTCCCTATGTAGGTCCGAAAACGTTTCACCCGCCTCATCATCCGTGTTCCCATTCCTCCTAAAATGCCGCCGGCAAGCGTAAAAGGCAGGAACGCTGCTGCTACTTTCAATGGTACAGAAAATCCTCCCAGAATCCCTACCCACAGCAAAACCATCATGGCAATGCCAAGTCCCCCGGCCAGTGTATAGCCGCTTACGGAGAGCGCAATACCCCCTCCCATAGTTCCAGCTGTGCTTTTAAACAGCGCATTTCCTCTTACGGGCATCATCTGATTCATATCCTGTTTCTTCTTTTCGCGGATATCCTGTCCTGGCTGCACACAGCGGTGCTTTCCTTTCTGATTCGCTTCATTAAGCTTTTCCTCTGCGTAAGATAACCCCTGGCTGACTCCTTCCACTGCCTGATTAATTGTCCGGCTAATTGTCTCATTTAATTTCTGAAAATCCTGAGAATCAATTGCAGACTGCACAAGATTCCTGATGTCATTCCCTAAATTTGACCAGTCCTGATTTGTCATTCTTTACTCACCTCAAATAATACGCACTTTCTGTAACTGCCCGCCCATAGGCCGGGTTGTTACCATTTTCTTAATTATAACCTTATCTGCCGTAAACTACAACGAACTTTTTTCTTAAAAAACCCTTGCATTTTCCATTCTATAGGTATAATATATCCATAACATGACATAGTATTTAAAACTACATGAAGTATTATTAACTCTACTTATCGTCTTAATGCATTTAATTTTAATAAGAAAGGAAGTATCATTATGGCAACAGAAATCAAAACGGCATCAAAAAAATTAAAAGACCCTGGCAGCGCGATTACCCATTTTATCGGCATGATGATGGCGGTTTTTGCGGCACCCCCGCTTCTTATCAAGGCTGCCAGCGACCCTGACTGCGTTCACCTGATTTCACTCACTGTTTTTATCCTGAGCATGATTCTTCTCTACGCCGCCAGCACGATTTACCATTCCCTGGATTTATCCGAGCGGGCAAACCGTATTTTACGGAAAATCGACCATATGATGATTTTTATCCTGATTGCAGGCACTTACACACCCGTCTGTCTAATTGTGCTGAATAACCGGACAGGATACATGCTCTGCGCTCTGGTATGGGCGATTGCCCTCGTGGGCATCGTAGTAAAAGCCTGCTGGATTACCTGCCCAAAATGGTTTTCCTCCGTGCTTTACATCGGCATGGGCTGGGTATGCGTGCTGGCATTTACCCAGATTGTAAACGCCCTCCCTCCCGCCGCTTTTGGCTGGCTTCTGGCTGGAGGCATCATCTACACCATCGGCGGTGTAATTTACGCCCTGAAGCTGCCCATTTTCAATTCCATGCACCCTTCCTTCGGCTCTCATGAAATCTTTCATTTGTTCGTGATGGGCGGAAGCATCTGCCATTTCGTGCTGATGTATGCTTTCGTGGCAGGAATGCCGATTGCATAAAACTACCTCGCGGCATTCGCCAAATATCCGCGCCCTGCTGCCTGCTGAAAGGAGAAAGGCTCTGAATTTTAACTCCAGAGCCTTTCTCCTTTATTCTGTAATCGGGTCAAGATACGTGATAAACACGTTCCCCGCCTCTTCAAACATATCTTTACTGTCCTGCAATCCCGCGTAGGTCAGCTCTTCATCCCCCTTCTCCAAAAGCCTGGTGTTGTACTCATCGTAGCCGCCGATAATCACCACCCTATCGGGCGTTTTTGCCAGCACTGGAGTTCCGGCGCTCACAAAATACAACACCTGCTCCAACGTACATCCGGTAAGATCCAGAACCTTCTGATTCATCTCTGACTGTATGGCCGCCGCATCCAGTTTATATTCCCGGAACACCTCTGGAAAAGTCTTGACATTCAAATCCAGCTTTGTCTGTTTATTTCCCCTCTCCCATACCATCCGCTGTTTTCCGTCAACCACAACGCCCAGCA
This sequence comes from Lachnospiraceae bacterium 46-15, assembly GCA_041223665.1. Taxonomy (GTDB): domain Bacteria; phylum Bacillota; class Clostridia; order Lachnospirales; family Lachnospiraceae; genus Hominisplanchenecus_A. The sequence continues at coordinate 36,562 of JBCLQO010000018.1, read as the reverse complement.
TCTCATCTGCTCTGCGAATTGCCTGGTTTGCGGAAGTATAGATACCATCCAGGCATCCTTTCGCATACACATAGTAAAGATCCTCGGACTTTTTCTTTGGCTCAAGAATAATCTCTTTCGAACCCTCAAATATCCGCTGACGGCATTTGATAAGACGGGGGGGCTCTGCCGTCTTTAACGCAGTACCTACTTTCAGGATATGAATTTCCTTTTTCCTTTCCGAAACTGCCGTCGTCAGCCCGAAACTTGTCTCTTCGCTGGCGGCGCTTCCCACAATCTGATCCTCAGAAGCCTCCTGGTAGCCGCCTCCTGCTTTTCGGATGCGCTTAAGGGTCATCAGGCCATCCTTAATCTCTGCCTCAGATACATAACAGTCTTTGGGCGTATAGTCTTTTACCGTCTGCCCAGCTTCATTCACAATCAATATCTGATGCATCGGGAAAATTTCACTTCCCTCATGGCTAATATCAATCTTTTCGGTGTCAGCCAGCCCATAGGCGAGATCCTCTCCCATAAATCCCAAAAATTTCAGGCGCTGCCCCTCACCGCAGGTAATTTTCCGCATGGCATGGGTTTCCAAATCCATGATTGTAATCGCCGTCGCATCATACGGGTCTTTACCATCCATCCATCCAAACTGCCTTCCTGACGCGGATGCCCCATAGCATCCGTAGGCCAGCCCGGAAATCACCTTGTCCACCTGCCTGCTCTCCATGTTAACGAAATATGCCTCTTCATTGACCAGCAGATAAAAACCATTTCTGTCTTTTGTCACATATGCCAGCGACTTGACATCCCGTTTCAGAAGGGAAAATGCCTGGTTCGTATCCACAAACAGACATTCCGTCACTACCGAGCTTCCCGCGTCATAGTAATAAACTGCCACACCGGATTCCCCTTCATGATTTCCCCGGTTCATATAACCGCAAACCAGAAAATACATATTTCCCTGCTCATCAATATTGACAACCTGTATATCGTTCCGGTTATACATATCCCTGGAATCTGATTTCCCTTCCTGACGGAAGCTAAATACCTGAACCAGTTTATTCGCACTCACATCATAGCCCCACAGCGTGCCCTCGCGTACAAAGGCAAAGAAATTATTTTTCAAATCATTCTTATAAGTCACATCGCGCCCGGTAATTCCCAGAATAATGCCTTTTTCACTTAAAATAGACGCTTCCGGGTCAAACACTTCGCTGGTATCTCTCTCAAAATCCAGCAGGAGTATTCTGGAGTCGGTATAGCGCATCCTGTAATATTCCGACACCCGGTACAGCTCCATGCGGTTATTCTCGTCAACAGCAGAAATCATATAGTCCAGGACAATCGTGCCTGTATTTTCATTCAGCTCACAGATATTCGGAACCGGCGCATAATAAAGCTTCGGTGATATCCCTTTCCAAATCATCTGGGACGTGCTGCTATGGATATTGACATGCGCAAAGGTAGAATTGTCTGCCTCAGGATCAGGCTCCACAAACTCCTCAATATTTAAATCGTTCCCTTCCAGACAGTTTTGGTAAAACTCAGTGACAAAATCAATATACGCCTTCGCATTCAGCCCATCCTGGCGGATAATCCTGGTATAATAATAAATGTCACGGTTCCCAGAGGTAACCACGATTTTCAGCATATACTCTGTGTTAATCAGGATTTTATTCTGCAGCTCCAGGGTAGCCGTCACATACTTTTCACCCTCTTTGATTTTCGTTACTTTTGTATTTTCCATCGAAGTCTTTCCGTCGGAGGTAAGCACCTCAAAGCTTACACCGCTCACCTGGCGCTGGAAAGGCTGAATCTGAATCGTAAGCGTACGCTCGCTGCTAATCGGCGTGAGCGCGTCGCGCATCGCCATTACATCCATTTCCTTCACATGGCCATGCAGACTGTTAATCTGTGTTTCTTCCTCCAGGACATAGACCAACGGCAGGGATGGCTCCCCCATTTCCTGCGTAGAATCCGGCGTCCCCCGGTTGATAATCCTTCCAAATACAAATACTGCTACAAAAAATATAAGCAGCAGTATTCCTGCCCTTATCATTATTTTTTTTACCATTCCTATGTGCCTCCCCTTATGGCTTCAGCAGCCTGCCCAGCAGAGGTTCCACTCCCAGGAACTCTGCACAGGCATCCAGCTTTTCATTTTTCTTTCTGCCCCCTGTCTTTACCGCGCGGATCAGGATATTTTTAGGCGTATGCTCCATGTCAATAAATTCAAGTATCTGAACCTGATACCCCTGCTCCTCCAGATACCCTGCCCGCAGTGCGTCCGTGACTAATGCCGCCACCCGCTCTTTGATAAGCCCGTATTTCAGCACCGGCTCAAGTACGCTGCTATGTATCTGCCCATTCAGTTCATGCTGGCAGCACGGCACCGACAAAATTACTTTTGCCCCCCATTTTACCGCCTTGTCCAGTGCATAATCGCTGGCCGTATCGCACGCATGGAGAGTCACTACCATATCTACTGCGCTGCTGCCCTCATAGGACGCGATATCTCCCGCCAGGAACGTAAGCTTTTCATAGCCGTATTTCTCTGCCAGCCGCCCGCAGTGCTCGATAACCTCTGTTTTCAAATCCAGTCCTATTACCCGGATATCCAGTCCCTGCAGTTCTTTCAAATAATAATACATGGCAAATGTCAGGTAAGATTTTCCGCATCCAAAATCAATAATCGTTAGCTCCCGCCCTTCATCAAGCTGCGGCCTGACGTCCTCAATGAACTCCAGGAAACGGTTAATCTGCCGGAACTTATCATACCGCGCCTTCACTACTTTCCCCTCCGGCGTCATCACCCCCAAATCCACCAGAAACGGCACCGCTGCCCCTTCCTCCAGAATGTACCGTTTCTGCCTGTCATGGGACAAATCCGCCGCGCGTCCTTCCTCCTGCCGGCGTTTTCTCTTCACTGTGATATTTCCCTTTTTTCCTGCAAGCACAGATATATTTTCTTTCGTGGTAAGCATCTGCATCTGCTTAAAATCTTCCCGCAGATGCCGCACCAGAACCTGTTCCAGTTCTTCCTTCCCATAGTTCCTGTGCAGCTCCTGCTTCCCAAGCTGCTCCGACGCCTGGAACAAAAGCTGCCCCTTCTGAGCGATAGGACGTATCTTTATCTTCTGGATACCCTCTTTTTTCCTGGCGCCGCTAAGCACGATATGCACCAGGTTTCCATTCAGGCACTCATTTAAAATTTTCTGCAATTTTTCCATTCTGCTTTTAAATCTCCCTATTTTCAAAGGGACAGATGCCCCATAAAATGCTTTTCCTCTATTGTAATGGGTTTGTCCCAAAACCACAACCCGGAAATTGAAATTTTTATAACCATATACATCCTCTTTTTTTGTTAAAATAGCAGTTCCCTTCTGCCGCCGCACTTCATATAATGTAATAAAATGCCTGTGAAGGAAAAATCACATGAATTATCAGGGATATTACAGATGTGCAGGCTGCCCGGTAAGGCGGCAGGAAATGGAATATGACATGGGAGGAGGAAGCGGCTATGCACCAGGGTACGGCATGGAAATCCAGCCAGAATACGGTACCTGTCCATGCATGGCGCAGCCAAGGGGAATGAATATGCCTCAGACACGGGATGCCGATATGTGGCAGCCCAGAACTCCGGATAACTGGCAGCCGTCAAACGGAAACACACTTCCTCCACAGAGGACACCTGCAGCACAGCCGGCAGCGAACGGAGAAATGCCCTACTACCAGATGCCAGGATACCCCCAGACGCTCTGGCAGGAAATGGAAAGCGATAAAGATATGCAGAAGTTAAAAGAAATGTATCCGGACGCAGCAAAGGAAATTCTTCCTTATATAGAGGAAGAATGTGATAAAATGGAATACGATGGCAGCGTCATGTTTGACGAATATCCAGATAGGGTAATGATGGGAAAAATACGGAATAGCATTTATGATAAAGTAAAAGATAAATACGAACTTCCAGAAGACGAAGATAAAGACGAAGTTCTTGCCATGAACCGCGAAACCAGGAGACGCTATCCGCCGAGAAAAAACTGGCTGGGCGATATGATAGACGTCCTGCTGTTCCAGGAAATGCACCGCCGGAGATGCCGCCACAGGAACTGCCGCGGATGGCGCTGAAATCCGCAAATATTTATCTATCCTCTTTTGGCTTTCCCTGACCGCTGCCGGGGAAAGCCAAAATATTTCGGATGAAACTCTGTGAAAAACCACTTCCCAATCCCGCCAAAAAATGCTATGATAAATATAATTGTCCAGCTGTATGGAAAATGCCGTACAGTTATAGATATACATTCCCGTATACGAGGAGGAGCGGCATGAACGGCAAGAAAAAAGTAAAGTTCAACGGAAAGCTCAAGTCATATATGCAGTGGCCGCTGATTATGACGGTTTTTTTAATCCTTATGGGTTTTTTAGTATACTGCATAAATATAAAAGCAGGATTGGTAGTATCGGCATTTACTGTAGTCTACTTTATTATTGCGCTGGTTCTCCTGCTCCACTACAAGCCTAACATCATGAATGAAATGATTTATTTCGCCACCCAGTATGGGCAGGTGCAGAAAAAACTGCTGGAGGAATTTGATATTCCTTATGCGCTGCTGGACTGCGAAGGAAAGCTTATCTGGATGAATTACGAGTTCGGCAGGATTATCGGAAAAGACAAGACCTACCATAAAAACATCCAGACTCCGTTTCCCGAAATCGAACCTGGGATGCTGCCCTCCAAGCGCAGCCATAACTCTGTGGAAATCACCCACAACGGACGAGACTACCGGGTACAGTTCCGCAAGATTTCTGTAGAAATCCTGGACAAGTCCGTGGATATCATAGAAATCCCTGAAGGAAGCAGTTATCTGATTGCCATGTATCTTTTCGACAACACAGACTTGAACGAATGCCTGCGTGAGAACCAGGCGCAGAAAATGGCGGCCGGATTGATTTACCTTGATAATTATGACGAAGCCCTTGACAGCGTGGAGGAAGTGCGCCGCTCCCTTCTGGTGGCCCTGATTGACAGGAAAATCACAAAATATATTTCCGACTTGGACGGTGTGGTGAAAAAGCTTGAAAAAGACAAATATTTTATTGCTATAAAATACAAAAGCCTGAAAGACCTTGAAGCCTCCCGCTTTTCTCTTCTGGAAGAGGTCAAAACAGTAAATATCGGAAACGAAATGAACGTGACGCTGAGCATCGGCATCGGAGTCAACGGGAGCGGTTACATCCAGAACTGCGAATTTTCCCGGATTGCCATTGAGATGGCGCTGGGAAGGGGCGGTGACCAGGCCGTAGTCAAGGACGGGGAAAATATTTCCTATTACGGCGGTAAGTCACAGCAGATGGAAAAGAGCACCCGCGTAAAAGCGAGAGTAAAAGCCCACGCGCTTCGGGAGTTTATCGGCGGCAAAGAAAAGGTCGTCATCATGGGGCATCAGGTTACAGATATCGATTCCTTTGGTGCGGCAATCGGCGTCTACTGCGCCGCAAAAATGCTGGGAAAGCACGCACACATCGTCCTGGGCGATATCAACGGTTCCATCCGTCCCTGGGTAAGCCTGTTCCTGGACAACCCAGATTATGAAAAGGATATGTTTGTCACCCATGCAGAGGCAAAAGCCATCGTAAACAATGATGCAGTAGTCGTAGTGGTAGACACAAACAGACCCAGCATGACAGAATGTGAACAGCTGCTCCATATGACGAAGACTATTGTTGTCCTCGACCACCATAGACAGGGCAGTGAAGTAATAAAAAATGCGGTTCTTTCTTATATTGAGCCGTATGCCTCCTCCGCCTGTGAAATGATTGCAGAAATCCTGCAGTATTTCTCAGATAATGTGCGGCTGAAAAGCCGTGAGGCGGATTGCATCTACGCAGGCATCATTATTGATACCAACAACTTTCTCACAAAGACAGGCGTGCGCACTTTCGAAGCTGCCGCATTCCTGCGCCGCTGCGGAGCCGACGTAACCCGGGTGCGGAAGATGCTCCGAAATGATATGGCCTCTTATAAGGCAAGAGCTGAAGTCGTACGGCATGCCGAGGTATTCCGGGACTGCTACGCCATCAGCGTCTGCCCGCCGAACCAGGCGCTCGAAAGCCCCACAGTTGTCGGCGCACAGGCTGCTAACGAACTGCTGAACATCATCGGCGTAAAAGCCTCTTTCGTGATGACCGAATACAAGGGACGAATTTATATCAGCGCCCGCGCCATCGACGAAGTCAATGTCCAGATTATTATGGAACGTATGGGAGGCGGCGGCCATTTAAATATTGCAGGAGCGCAGCTTGACGGCGTAACCTTGGAAGACGCAAGAACAAAATTAAAAGATATACTCATTAAAATGTCAGAAGAAGGAGCGATTTAAAATGAAAGTAATTTTAATAGAAGATGTAAAATCTCTCGGCAAAAAAGGGGAAACTGTAAATGTAAACGACGGATATGCAAGAAATGCATTATTTCCGAAAAAGCTTGCCCTGGAAGCCACCCCAAAAAATATCAATGACTTAAAGCTCCAGAAAGCCCATGCAGACAAAGTAGCGCAGAAGGCACTGGAAGACGCAAAGACCTTTGCAGCTGAGATTGCCACAAAGGAAATCCAGGTAGCCATCAAAGTAGGAGAGGGCGGACGCGCTTTCGGCTCTGTCTCTTCAAAGGAAATTGCCGAGGCTGCTAAGTCTCAGCTCGGATACACCCTGGATAAAAAGAAAATCCTGCTTCCCACCCCCCTCAAGGCTCTGGGAACCACAACGGTAGGAATCAAGCTGCACCCAAAGGTGACGGCAGAACTGAAAGTTATCGTAAAGGAAGCTTAAACCATGGAAGAAGCACTGATTAAAAGGGTACTCCCCCACAGCCCGGAAGCGGAACAGTCTGTGATTGGCTCCATGCTTATGGACAGGGAAGCGATTATGGCTGCTTCCGAAATCATTGACAGTGCGGACTTTTACCAGCACCAGTACGGAATCCTTTTTGAGACGATACTGGAACTGTACAACGAGGGAACGCCTGTGGATTTAATCACTCTGCAGGACAGGCTGCGTGAGAAGGATGTGCCGCCGGAAATCAGCAGCTTGGAATTCGCCAAAGATTTACTCAGCTCTGTGTATACTTCCACCAATGTGCGGCAGTATGCACAGATTGTATACGAAAAGTCCATGCTCCGCAAGCTGATTAAGGAGTCCGAAGAGACTGCCAACATCTGTTATCTGGGCAAAGAACGGGTGGATGACATTATGGAGGACACGGAAAAGAGAATTTTTTCCCTTCTCCAAAAAAGGAACACCGGGGATTTCGTCCCCATCAAAGACGTAGTCTTAAATGCCTTGGACAAGATCGAGCTTGCCTCAAAAAACCGGGGCAGCGTTACCGGGATTCCTACAGGATTTATCGATTTAGATTATAAAACTTCCGGTATGCAGCCCTCTGATTTGATTCTAATTGCCGCCCGTCCCTCGATGGGAAAAACTGCGTTCGTTCTGAATATCGCCCAGCATATGGCATTTAAAAATGACGTGACCGCAGCAATTTTCAGTTTGGAGATGTCCAAGGAACAGCTGGTCAACCGACTGTTCTCCCTGGAGTCAAAAGTGGATTCCCAATCCATCCGAACCGGAAACCTGAGTGACGACGACTGGGCGAAGCTTATTGAAAGCGCCGGAATCATCGGAAAATCAAACCTGATTATCGATGACACTCCCGGTATCTCTGTAAGTGAACTGCGCTCCAAATGCCGGAAATATAAGCTAGAACATAACCTTGGCATTATTATTATCGACTACCTCCAGCTCATGACAGGAAGCAAACGTTCGGATTCCAGACAGCAGGAAATCTCCGATATTTCCCGCTCCTTAAAGGAAGTCGCCCGTGAGCTGAGTGTTCCGGTTATTGCCCTTTCCCAGCTCAGCCGTGCAGTTGAGCAGCGTCCTGACCACCGCCCCATGCTCTCCGATTTGCGTGAATCCGGCGCCATTGAGCAGGACGCAGATGTAGTCATGTTTATTTACCGTGACGACTACTACAACAAGGACAGCGAAAAGAAAAATATTGCGGAAATCATCATTGCCAAACAGAGGAACGGCCCTATCGGAACTGTGGAGCTGGTTTGGCTGCCCAATTATACAAAATTTGCGAATATGCAGAAGTAGGTCTGCCAGCGCATGGCGGAGTCTGTTTCTGAAGTTTTTTATACGTGTAAAAACCCCGGTTCACTTTGAACCGGGGTTCTGTTCACGCCAGCATGAACAGCCGCTTTATCCTCGCCAGTAAACCTTTACTCTACATCCCATCCTGACAAATATGCCTGCTGTTCCGGCGTCAGCTCATCAATCTTCAGTCCCATTGCCGCCAGTTTACAGCGTCCAATCTCATCATCTATGGAATCCGGAATGTCATATACCCTTGTCGTAAGTGTTTCTTTATGCTTTACCAGCCAGTTCAGGCTCAGCGCCTGCACTGCAAAGGACATATCCATGATTTCAGCCGGATGTCCCATTCCGCAGGCCAGGTTCACAAGCCTTCCTTCTCCGAGAACATTCAGGATACGTCCATCCTCCAGTTCGTAACCCATGATGTTGTTCCGGCGTTCTTCGCTGCGCACTGCCATTTCCCTCAGCGCCGCAACATCTATCTCACAGTCAAAATGTCCCGCATTACACAGAATCGCATTATCCTTCATAACCTCAAAATGCCTGGGCACAATCACATCCTTGCAGCCTGTCACAGTCACAAAGATATCGCCGTATTTTGCCGCCTCATCCATAGGCATAATCTGATAACCGTCCATGGTAGCGTCCAATGCCTTAAATGGGTCTATCTCTGTCACAATCACATTTGCCCCCATGCCTTTGGCACGCATAGCGGTTCCTTTTCCGCACCAGCCATAACCTGCAACTACAACCGTCTTACCCGCAACAATCAGATTCGTAGTATCCATGATTGCCGTCCATACCGACTGCCCGGTTCCATACTTATTGTCATAATAATGCTTTGCTTTCGCATCATTGACCGCCATCATCGGGCAGGGTAAAATTCCTTCCCTCTCTCTAGCCTTCAAGCGGTGTATGCCCGTGGTCGTCTCCTCACATCCGCCAATCAGGTTCTCTGCATACTCTTTGCATCTTCCGCCGAGCAGATTAATCAAATCCCCGCCGTCGTCCACGATTAAATGCGGACGGCACTCTAATGTCTTAACCAGCAGCTCTTCGTATTCCTCCGGCGAAACGCCATAAATACCGAAAGTCTCAACGCCCATTTCAGCTACCGCTGCGGCGACGTCATCCTGCGTGGACAAGGGATTACAGCCTGTCAGATAAACTTCTGCGCCTCCCTTTGCCAGTACCAGCCCGAGGTTCGCAGTTTTCGCTTCCAGATGCACAGACACTGCAATGCGCAGCCCTTTGAATGGCTGCTCTTTTTCAAACCGTTTTTCTATCTCTGTCAATGCCGGCATAGACGCCCGTACCCACTCTATCTTTTTTCTCCCTGACGGCGCCAGGGAAGCATCTTTAATAATACTCATCGTTCTTTATTCCTTTCTTTTTCATTATAAATATTCTTTTACGATCTTATCCACTTCATAATATACCCGCTCTGTATCTATCGTCAGAAGCTCGCGTCCCCGCATTACAAACCTGCCGTCAATCATCACTGATTCCACCTCCGAGCCATTTGCCGAATAACACAGCGAAGAAAGGATATTATTGTTGGGGAACAGTGACGCCGCCTTCAAATCTACAAATATCAGATCCGCACATGCGCCTTCCTGAATGACTCCCAGCTGATTCTCCATATGCAGGGCTTTCGCTGCATTCTCCGTGGCGGCTTTCACAACAAACCGTGCCGGCGCCGCAGTGGAATCCCCCTTGATACCTTTATGTATCAACGAAAGCAGACCCATTTCCCTAAACATATTTAAAGTATTATTGCTGGCGGTGCCATCTGTGCCAATGCAGATATTTATGTCTTTTTCACGCATCTCCGAAATCGGTGCAAATCCATTTCCCAGCTTCGCATTGCTGGCCGGATTTGTCACCACATGCGCACCCGAAGCCTGCAGAATATCTAAGTCATTATAGCACATCTTTACACAGTGTGCCAAGATGGTTTTCTCGTCCAAAAATCCGATATCCGCCAGCAGCTTCACCGGAGTTTTCCCATGTTTCTTGAGGCAGTCATTGACTTCCGTATCGCTCTCCGACAAGTGAATCTGCTTCAGCATTCCCTGCCGTTCGGCCTCCTTTGCAGCCTGCTCCAGCATCTGCACGGAACAGCTGTAGATTGCATGGGGAGAAAGGATAAATTTCAATGTACTGCTCTCATACTCGCGCTTTTCTTCCAGTGCTTCCTGGAACCTTCCAAAGCCATCGGCATACAAGTCCTCACCTACCAGCCCGCGCCCGATAAAACCACGCATCCCCGCGTCTTTCGCTGCCTGCGGCGACTGCCTGTGGAACATGTGCATATCGACAAAGCCCGTCGTCCCTGTCTTTATCATTTCAGAAAATGCCAGCAGCGAAGTCCAGTACGCCCCTTCTTTCGGCAGCCTGTCCTCTACTGGCATGACACGCTGAAACAGCCATTCACCGAAATCCACGTCATCCGCATAATTACGCATCACCGTCATATAAGCATGTGTGTGCATGTTAATCAGCCCTGGCATAACAAATTTATCCTTCGCATCAACCACTTCAGCCCCATCTACCGCTGAAAATGTAATTTTCCCATCCTTCACCCAGAAGTCCTTTTGCTCAATCTGAAAGCCATCCTCCACGGAAAGCAGCAGCTTCCCATTTACTACCTTATAATCCATATCGACAACCACTCCGGCTTCCTTCTGCCTGTCCCGGCAGACACGGCAGCCAGTACCTTTCCTAATAATATTGTTCTGCTTTAAGAAATAGTATAATACCCGGGCGGTTAAGCCCGGGCATAGCAAAGCACCTAACTATCTGATATATTTTTTCAAGTCTTCTGCCCTGTCAATCTTCTCCCAGGGAAGATCCAAATCATTGCGTCCAAAATGTCCGTATGCCGCTGTCTGCTTATAAATCGGACGGCGCAAATCCAGCATCTTGATAATGCCCGCCGGACGCAAATCGAAGTTCTCCCTTACGATTTCTGTTAATTTCTCGTCAGAAAGTTTTCCCGTTCCAAAGGTATCTACCATAACAGAAGTAGGACGAGCCACGCCGATGGCATAGGAAAGCTGGATTTCACATTTATCTGCCAGTCCTGCTGCCACGATATTCTTTGCCACATATCGCGCCGCATACGCAGCAGAACGGTCTACCTTCGTACAGTCTTTCCCGGAAAACGCGCCGCCGCCGTGACGTGCATAGCCGCCATAAGTATCCACGATAATCTTCCGTCCGGTCAGCCCGCTGTCTCCATGCGGTCCTCCAATGACAAAACGTCCTGTAGGATTGATGAAAAATTTCGTCTCCCCATCTACCATATCCTGCGGAAGAATAACGTCAAACACGTGCTTCTTAATATCCTCATGAATCTGCTCCTGAGTCACATCCGGGTCATGCTGCGTCGAAAGCACTACCGCATCCAGCCTTGCCGGATTGCCATTTTCGTCATACTCTACGCTCACCTGGGTTTTACCGTCCGCCCGCAGATATGGCAGCGTTCCATCCTTGCGGACTTTTGTGAGCTGCAGCGCCAGCTTGTGTGCCAGTGAAATCGGATACGGCATATATTCCTCTGTTTCATTGCTCGCGTAGCCGAACATCATCCCCTGGTCTCCGGCGCCGATTGCCTCGATTTCCTCGTCAGACATCTCATTTTCCTTTGCTTCCAGAGCTTTATCCACACCCATGGCAATATCCGTGGACTGCTCGTCAATCGCAGTAATCACGCCGCAGGTATCTGCATCAAACCCATATTTCCCTCTGGTGTAGCCAATTTCCCTCACGGTATCACGCACGATTTTCTGGATGTCCACGTATGCCTTCGTGGTAATCTCACCCATAACCAGGACAAGCCCTGTCGTGATAGCCGTCTCGCAGGCTACACGGCTCATCGGGTCCTGCTCCAGCAGTGCGTCCAAAATCGCATCGGAAATCTGGTCGCACATCTTATCCGGATGCCCTTCCGTTACTGATTCAGAAGTAAACAATAATTTTTCCATGAAATCCTCCTTTGTCTAATGTCTATATTCTCTCATTCACCAAAGATCAACTTTACGGATAAGGAAAAGGTCCGCATAAGCGGACCTCCTATCTCCATCGACAAGTAAATCCTCTTATTGTTCGATTGCTCGCTCAGGTTGGCACCTTCCTCACAGGGGTTGCCGTGGTTTCACAGATCCTTTGTATCTCCACCACTCTGAATAAGAGAAAATATTATATTTATCTGCTTCTATACCATACCTCATTTCTGAGTGTACGTCAAGTACTTTGCTTTATTTAGGTACACCGCAAAGCAGCCGCATGTTTATTTTACTTTTGTCTTTTTTCCGGCTCCGGCTTTTTTCAGCTGTTTTAAAAGTTTCGCCTTCTGTTTCTTGCTCATCTTCTTAGCGCTTACAACCAGTTTCCCGGATGTTTTCTTAAACGCTCCTGACTTAATGCTCTTCAACGCTTTGCCTTTCAGCTGAACGGACTTCAGGTTTTTACATCCCATAAATGCCTGTTTGCCGATTGTAGTGACATTTGTTCCAAGGACTACCTTTTTCAGCTTGGTATTTCCTTTCATCACGCTTGCCCCAACTTCGGTTACCTTACAGGTTACGCCTGCAATCTTAACAGTTGCAGGAATATTCAATGTCGCTTTCTTCTTGTTGACTACGCCCACAAGCTTCGCAGTCTTATTCTTGGAATTAATTACCTGGTAGCGTCCATTGCCTGACTTATCTTCAGCGCCATTTTGGAAAATCGGCTTCACTGGATCCGGATTGACGGGATTACCTGGATTTCCTGGGTTACCTGGATTTCCTGGGTTACCTGGATTTTCTGGGTTCCCCGGTCCCGGTACAGTTATTTTCTGCAATTTGGATTTTGCTGCCTCCAAAGCGTCCAGCGCCGCTTTTGCCTCTTTTTGCAGTGCATTCGGATTTTGCAGAATCTTTTTCAAATCTGCCAGAGCTTTTGCATATTCCGCAGCAGACTCTGCTGTATATTCCTTCAAATTCACTTTTTCTGCTTCTGCCACTGCCGCCGAAACACTCTCCATATCTGCCGGTCTTTCTACTAGTGTCACGTCAAGTTTCCCTATGATTTCGGCTACTTCTGCTTTCGTCACAGGATTCTTCAGTATCTTTTCTGCCTCTTTCAGATATTCTTTAAGCAGCGCTACGCTCTCTTCTGTATACAGACTTTCATCTATATTCTTAAGCTCGTTTGTCCTCTCCTCCTGCTTTGTCTGAAGCGTGGAGGTGTCTATACTTGTCACCTCCGGCTTACGTACAAGCAGGCTGTCCAGACCCTGAATGATTCCATAAGCCACAAAGGTATCTTCAAGCGTACTGTTCTGGCTGTTTATAATCGCTTCTACCACTGCTATCGCCTCTGTTACGGCATCCCAGCTTTGTACTGTATAATCCGAACTATTCAAGTTCTTATATGGCGCCAATGCTTGCGTTACCATATCTTTACTTATATCTGCATAATACAGGTTCAGTTCCGCAGCAGTTCCATGAGTCGCTTCGCCCGCTAAAATGTTCAGTTTCACACTCTTCGCTTCAATCGGCTCAAACACTGCTATCTTTTCTGTCATATCTGCCGCCCAGGTGCCGCTGGCATAATTTGTCTCTACAGTCCCGTCTGCTTTTGTAATATCAATACTGTACTGTGTAATACGTCCATTTGTACTACTCTGCCTTGGTAAATAGCTCAGCATATTAACCGTTTTTACCGCATCATTCTTAAATGTGAGCGTCAGATAATGGTCGTGATCCTTCGTACTGTCTTTTTCTGAAGCCTGGGACCAGTCTGTATGCCAGTAAGTCGTCGTATCTCCATCCAATACAGCCTGGAAGCGCCCCTCCGAATGATCCGAACATCCTGAAGCAGTCATTTCTCCCTGCGGAATCGCAGCGCTGCTGTAATCGCCTGTAATCGGCTTCTCAGAAGACACCGTCACTCCATCAATAAGCCCTTTGAAACTCTTTGTCGTACTTCCAATACGCCCCAGTGGAAGCATCAGTGTAGCTGTTTTTGTAATTCCTTCTTTTGCCAGCTTCGTACTCAGTTCCGTAGTTTCATTGTTTGCAAAATAAATATCCGGATTATTATTCTTGGAAATAATAGTTGTTCCATTTCCTTTTGTAACAGTTGCCAGCTCGCCATCTTCATTGTACATCTTGTTATCAATAAGTGTACCATTTACATACAAATCCGGAGTATCTTTCCCTCCCTTGAAGGTCAGCTCTACCCATTCGCCTTTCGGAAGTGTATAGTTAAAGGAATAATCATATCCTTCTCTCGAAAATCCGACCTTTCCGGTATTCTTCTGTACGGCCTTAATCGCATACGTACCGTAAGCCCCGAATACATCTTTTGATTCACAAAGTATCTGCTCGCCTTCAGCATCCGCATCCATCTTCACTCTCATCGTAAGGGTTGCATCCCCCCCAATCTTATTAAGTTTATCTGAGGTGGTCAGGTAACTCTCTCCGCCATTCAGCTTCAGCGCCTTGCCATTGTCTGAATCTGCCTGTGTGACATTCTTGCTGTCTGCCGCATCATAACCATTCGCACTGGAATCCTCCGTAAGCGTCTCATCAAATGTATAGTCCAGAACCGTTCCTGTTACGGACTTAACCTCTCCGTATACTTTTGTTCCCGGAGCTGTCCCAAGCTTCTCCACATCTTCTTTAAATTCTGCGTATGTCCTATCTTCCGCTTCACCCCACAGCCTTGCGCTATATGCTGGAAGCGGCTGATAGAAACGGTCAAAGGAATCGTACTGGGAAATACCATTTCCGCGGGTATCCACGCTGTCATGCCAGATCGCATAGCATCCGCCGAGAATCTGGTCATCACCTGCGCTTGCATTCAAATTTCCAATATTGTTTGGTTTCCATGTGTTATAAATATTCTGTGCATTGATATAATCGTTATAGTATCCTGCAGCAGGTACAATATAATTTGGTCCCTCCAGCGTATTAATCAAGTCATATCCCAGATTATACATAACCTGCGGATTCGCATACCCTGTATTCCAGACATTCAACTGCACGTCTTCCGACGGAACCGGAGTGGTACCTGCCTTGTTCGTAAGACTTCCCCACATACGGACAGTCCTTGTCTTTCCTTCGCCCGTTTTTGTTCCCTGAACAAACTCTATCATTTCCTTCGAGAACCTGCGGAACAGCTCTTTTCCTACGGAACCTGCTGTTCCATGATACTCATCTGTGCCGATGTGGACAGTGTCAATATCCGCAAATACCGCGTCCTTTCCCCCATCGAAATACTCCTGCCAAATACTCTTTGCCCATGCAAAGGAGTCCTCATTCTCAAGATTCAGTTCCTCAATCAGCCAGCCGTGTCCTCCCGCTTTCTTTGACATATATTCCTCATATACCCTCGTAATCGGCAATGCATGCGCCGGCATGTCAAACTCCGGTACGATGCTCACCCCCCTTGTCTGGGTATCTTTCACAAATTCCTTGAACTCATCTTTCGTATAATACATATCCTGTGACGTCAGGGTCACACCTGTTTCTTCATTCTTCTTATCAGACTCAAGGCGGAACCCTGCATATGACTTAGCTATTGCAGTTTCCATATCTGGGTAATCCTCATGGAAAATCAGATTATCACTTAGATGAAGCTGGAAACTGTTCATCTTATACCAGGACATATTTCTTGCAAAGTCATATACCGTATCCAAATCAAAGGGCTTTCTTCCCAAGTCAAAGCTGAACGCACGCACTTCAAACTTCGGATAATCCCTGGCAATGCCTTTTGCAATTACGCCCTGTGTCTGCTTCAGAATCTGAAGGATACTGATAACGCCCCAATAAGCGCCCACTGCATCGGAAGCCTCTACTGCCGCCGCATTTCCAATCTTCAGGACATATCCTTCCTTGCCAAGTCCTTTCTCCGCAGTATCTAAGGTCAGATAAAAATCCCCTGCGGAAACATCTTTAATTCCGCCTGTCACTGCCTGAATCGGAGCGCCTGTAACTTTTTCATAGTCTTCTGCAAACTTCTCCGCCACATCCGCCAGTTCTTCATCCGCCACGATTTTGCTATCTGCCGAAACTGTAAACTGCCCCTGGCTGCCATACCACTCCTGCAGTTCCGGAACCACGGACGGCTTTGCATTCGCATTTTCTTCCGGCTCATATCTTCCCGGAACCGACACCGTATATTCCGCCGACTTCACTTTCTCTCCATTCAGCGAAATCTCGTAAAATCCTTTTACTGCCTTATCCGAAAGCGGTTTATAAATACTTCCGTCTTCGTCAATCACCTGCTCATAGTCTGCACAAAAGCGGATGTCTACACCCTCGCCCAGCTCCGGCATGGAAATATGTGTTCCGTCTTCAGAAACCTGCGGCGCAGTCACACGATCCAGAAGCTTCTCTACTTCTGTGCGGTTATCCGGAATCTCTCCCTCATAAACCTCAAATTCATAAACGGATACATTATTATAACTTACTTCCTCCCCTAATCCGGCACTTGCATGAGCTTTAATATTTAACCGCACATACTGTGCCTGTACCGGAGCATCCAGGGTAATCTCCTGTACGTTCTCCGCAGGCTTTTGTGTAAAGTTGGCTACCGCTGTCCAGCTGTTTCCGTCACCGGATGTCTCAATCGCATAGTCTGTAGCGTTTCTTCTCTCCCATTTCACAACGAAGCTCTTCATGGTCTGCGCGCTGTCCCATGCAAGCTGCAGCGTCTGCACCCCATCTCCTGTTGCACTCGCCCACCTGCTTTCATCATTCCCGTCATTCGCCTTCGACGCCGGAAAATTGTCCGTTTCCGTACTGGAAGCAGACGCCGTAGCGCTGAGCGCCAGATTTTCATCGCCCGCTTTTGCCGTCAGCGCCGGAAACTGTATGGAACCAAGCGTGACGCAGACTGCCAGTACCAAAGCGCCTGCCTTCTTAAATCTTTTTCGAAACATATCGTCCCTCCTCTTAGTTAAACATAAAAATTCACCAAAATGTTTTCATTTATACTAACACAAATTCGTGAATATGTCCATAAATCTTTCCGCTTTTACATATCTTCCCGTAATAATTTGGCTGGCAGTTTATAAAAACTGCCAGCCAAACTGTTATCAAAAAATTCTATTTCTGCTTATATACCGCTTTCTTGCCCATTCCAGCTTTCCTGAACTTTGTTTTCAAAGCTTTAAACTGTTTCTTTGACATTTTCTTCGGCGCAGTCACTTTACATTTTGCCGCTGTTCCTTTAAATACTTTTTTCCCTGACAGTTTCGGTACTTTTGTGCCTTTCAAAGTAACTGTTTTCAGCTTCTTGCTGCCAAAAAATGCATTAGAGCCGATACTTGCCACATTAGAACCAATTTCTACAGAAGCAAGCTTCTTACATTTCTGGAACACTTTCGCCTGAATTGCTGTGACCTTAAAAGTGTAGCCGTCGATTACTACTGTTGCCGGAATCTTTACCTTCTTTGCGTTCTTATTCCTGAGCTTTGACACAGCCGCCGTACCGTTTTTCGCATCGGATTTTGTTACCTTAAACTCCAGCACTTTGTCTTGGGACACAGCTATTGTGTCCTTTGCCGGAACCTTCGGCTGCGGTTCTGGCAGCGGTGTCGGCTGGGAACCTGGAGGCGTTGGCTGGGGATTCGGCTGAACTGTTCCACCGGAAGATTTTTTAACCAGCTTTGTTTCCCGCAGCTTCTTTAAGGCTGCATCTATCTCTGGCTGTGCCGCAGCCGGATTCCGCAGGACAGACAGGGCTTCTGAGAGCGCCGTTTTCAAGGCCGATACGGATTCATCTGTATATTCGCTGGTATCTTTCAGCTGGTTCTCCGCATCTTTCACTGCCTCAATAATGGCCGCGTCATCTACGGTCTTTGGAGCCAGCTCTTCCTCTGCCCTGCGCAGCGCTGCAAGGGCTGTGTCAACCTCTGCTTTTGTCGCATTTGGTTTGGCAAGAACATTCTTTGCATCGGCAAGAGCTTTTTTGTACGTTTCTGCACTTGCATACGTGCAGCCGCTCACATCTGCCTCTTCTGCCACTGCCTTCTTAATTTCGCTGATATTTACGAGCGCCGCCTTCTTTGCTTCCAAGCTGTTCCATGCTGCTGTTTTCTGCGCCTCTGTTGCATTCGGATTACCTAAAATGTTTTTAACTTTTTCTGCTTCTGCCTGATATTCTGCAAATCCTGCAGAAGTGTAATCTTCCGCATCTGCCTGCTCTGCTTCTTTTACTCCATCAAACAATCTGTTTTCTATCGGTTTCACCGTCAGCTTTTCTGCCGCCTGCTGGAGCTTTCCATATGCATAAAGACATTCTTCCTCCGTGCTGTCCGCTTTATTTATCACTGCCAGCACAGTTTCACGTACATCCATAAATGCTTTCCAGCTGATATCTGTGTACTCCCCTTCTTTAAAATCCGCATACTTATTCAGCTCTTCCTGAAGCTTTTCACCATTAAACACCTCTGTCTGCTCATACAGATTTAATTCCGCTATTGTCCCGTGGACACCCACACTGTCACCGATAGACTCATCTATTTTCAAAGTAACTTTCCTGGCTTCAACCGGGTCAAACACTGCTGTCTTCCTGCTTGCATTATCTGCCCATTCCCCATCTGCCACAGTCACCGTCGTCCCGTCAGCCTTTTCCACAATAACCCTGTATTCCAAAATCCTTCCGTTATTGCGATCCTGCCTTGGCAGATATGTCAGCTTTGCAACTGTCCTTGGATTTCCATCTTTAAAGGTAAGTGAAACTTTATGATGCTCCTCATCAGAAAGTGACAAATCATTGCTCCAGTTACTATGCCAGAACGTATCGGGGTTTCCGTCCAATACAAATCTTACCGGTCCTTCGTTTCCGCTCTCATCTGCCTCAGAGCAGGCAGACGCCTCCATCTCATTCTGCGGAATCAGACCGCGTTCATCATTGATTTCCAATTCCCTGCCAACCATCACAGAATCTATCTGTCCCTTAAAACTCTTTGTCGTGCTTCCGACGCGTCCAAACGGAATCATCAGCGTGACTACCTTTTTAATATTAGAAGGCAGGACTGCAGTCAATTCCCTGTCCGGATGATTTTCAAAATACATATCGGGATTATTGTCCACCAATTCTCCATTTACATATAGCTCTGCCGTATTATTTCCTCCGCAGAACGTTAATTCCACCCACTCACCTTTCGGAAGCGTATAGTTAAAGGAATAATCATATCCCTCTCTTGAGAATCCAACTTTCCCTGTATTCTTCTGCACTGCTTTCACTGCGTATGTCCCATATGTTCCAAACGCATCCTTTGACTCGCAGAGAATCTGCTCTCCTGCTGCGTCTGTATCCATTTTGACTTTCATAGTTAAAGATGTACCAGAACCAAATACATCTAATGGAGTCTCCGCATAGCTTTCTCCGCCTTTAAGCTGCAGCGCCTTTCCTGTATCTGACGATACCTGTTCCACATTTTTCATTTCCGTCAAATCATAGCCATTTCCACTGACATCCTGTTCCATTGACTCATCAAACGTGTACTTTGCCGCCTCTTTCCCTATAGAATCAACTTCTGACATAATCTTTGTGCCTGGCGCCGTCCCTGTCTTATCTGCAAGCTCTGCAAACGCATCATATTCTTTGCTTGCCTCGCCCCACAGCTTCGCGCTATACGCAGGCAACGGCTGAAGAAAGCGCACAAAAGAATCGTACTCGGAATTTCCGTTTGCGCGGGTATCGATGTTATCATGCCAAAGCGCATAACATCCTCCCAGCATCTGGTCATCCCCTGCTTTTGCTGTAAAGTTACTGATGACATTCGGCCTCCAGTTTCTGTAAATCGCCCCTAGAGACCTGTAATCTCCGTAATTGCCCTCAGCACCAGTATTTCCAGGAACTATATAATTTGTATAAAGCGTGTTAATCAAATCAAAGCCCGCATTATACATATCTGTGGGATTCGCGTAAGAACCCGTTTCCCAGATATTAAGCTGTACATCCTTAGACGTTACCCTCGGCGTTCCATTAATTCCGCCTTTATTGGAAAGGCTGCCCCACATACGCACATTTCTTCCTGTCCCCTGGACAAACTTAATCATCTCATCCGAAAACTTACGGAATCCTGTGTTTCCTCCTGTCCCATGATATTCATCCGTACCAATATGAATCGTGGTTTCCTCATCAAACACAGGGTCTTCTCCATCGAAATAATCCTGCCATATACTCTGTGCCCAGGCAATCGTATCGTCAATCTTATCCTCGTCCAGATTTAATTCATCAATGGTATATGTATGCTGTCCCCCTTTCGGGCTTGACGTCATATATTCCGGAAAAGCTTTCGTAAACGGCCGTGCATGTGCCGGCATATCAAACTCCGGCACGATGTTGACTCCCATCGCTCTGCTGTCCTTGATAAACTGGCGGAATTCCTCCTTTGTATAATAAACATCTTCCGACGTAGCAGATTTCTTCTCGCTGTTCAATACTCCTGACTCCAGACGGAAACCGGAATATGTCTTTTCGAGGGCGAGCTGCAGTCCTGCATCCTCATCCCCTCCCGCCATCGTCTTATAATCTTCCATAAAAATCAAATTGTCACTGAGATGAACTTGGAAGCTGTTCATTTTATACCAAGACATATTCTTTGCAAACTCATAAATCGAATTTATGCTAAAGGGCTTCCTTCCCACATCAAGGCTAAATGCCCTGACCTCGTATTTGGGATAATCCCTTGCCTCTCCTTTTGGAATACTGCCTCCTGTCTGTTTGAGAATCTGCAGGATACTGATTGTCCCCCAGTGAGCGCCTGTCGGCTGAGCCGCTTCAACGACTGCCACATCGCCGATAGAGAGACGGTAGCCTTCTTTCCCAAGCCCTTCATCCGCAGAATCGAGAGTCAGGTAAAAATCTCCCATTTTCGCGTCATCGCGCGTACCGGAAACCACACCAATCTCCATCCCGGTAATATCCTTATAGTTCTCCGCAAACGTATCGGCCACGACTTTCAGGTCGCTGCTTCCTACAACAATCCTGCTGAATGCAGAGGCAATAAAGCTTCCGCCCTCCGCGCCATGCCACTCCTGAAGCTCCGGAATCACATCCGGCTTTGCATTCGCATTCGAACCATCCGTATACTCCCCGGGTACCGACACCGTAAATTCCGCGGACTTTGCACTGTCGCTGACTTCCCCGTCCCCGTCCAGTTTATACACCTCATAAAACCCTTTTACCGTCTTTGTCTGCAGCGGCGTGTAGATCGTCCCGTCCTCACCGATAACCTGGTCATAATCCGCACAGAACCGGATAGATGCGCCAGTTGGCAGATTTCCTGGCATACTAATCGCAGCGCCTCCCGCCGCAATCGTTGGCGCAGTCAGCCCATTGGCAAAATTTGTCAGCGCTGCGTCTGCCGCTTCCGCACCTATTCCTGGTACGCATACCGTACCGGAAACCATGCAAAGTGCAAGAAACATGGCTCCTATCTGTTTCAGCTTTTTTCTAAACATATACGTCCTCCCTTCAAATCCATGTCCAAATTATTTCTGTAGCTGTTTTATCCATGATAACATATTGTATAGTCCTTTTCCAGCAGAATTTTGTCCATTTTTGCCCCATATACCCTATTTCTCCGTTATTTTTACAGCAGATTGCTAAACTATGCATACATATCTCTTTTTTCTCATACACTTCAAGCAGAACCCTGGACGGAGTGTGGCTATGGACTTCTTGATTTTTCTTTCGACTTACATCATACCTTTTATATTATTTATTGTCATCGGTTACGGCCTGCTCATAAAACAAAATGTTTATGAGACTTTCATCAAAGGAGCCGCATCCGGATTCCATACCGTTATGGGCATCATGCCCACCCTGATTGGACTTATGGTAGCGGTGGGAGTCCTTCGGGCTTCTGGTTTCCTCGATATGCTCTCAGATATTCTGGGACATTTCCTTCAATACATAGGCTTTCCGGCACAGCTTGTTCCTGTGACTATTGTAAGGATGTTTTCTTCCAGCGCCGCCACCGGACTTACACTCGATATCTTTAAAGAATATGGTCCGGACTCCTTTTTCGGCAACCTGGTCTCCATCATGATGGGGTGTACAGAAACTATTTTCTATACGATGTCTGTGTATTTTATGACTGCAAAGGTAAAAAAGACGCGCTATACCCTTCCGGGAGCGCTAATCGCTACGCTGGCGGGAATTGCAGCCAGCATGGTGCTGGCTCGGGGGATGTGAAATTTATTTGACATTCTTATGGAACTCTGCTATTATTAAAAAAAAGACACTGTCGACAAACGGTTAGTCCCTATTGTTAGATTACAAAAAGTAACCGCAAATCTTTTGGGAGAGTTGAGCGGTTACTTTTTTGTGTTTTCTATATATGCTATTAAAATCGTTACAATAATGGTAATCATCATCAACACGATATAAAGTATCTCGAAATCACTCATAAGCTTACCCTCCTTTCACAAACTTCCCTATTAGAGATTTCTATGTAATCAGAGGGTTCAGTCCCTCTGTTGAAGGACTAACCGCCTGCCGTTTTTCAAACAGTGCCTCATATTTTTATATTAGCATACATCACTCTGTCTTTCAATACAACTTTTTGCTTTTATTTCTCCATTTTTCCTTTTGTGATTTCCTCAATCAGCCCCTTCCTCATCCGCCAGTCCCTCCTCTAATTGCGCAAATTCCTTTTTCTCAAACTCCTGAATAGAAATATGCTTTTTATTCGGGTTTGCAAATACGAAGGTTTTGTCTACATTTTCGATATAATTCTGAATCTTGTCATTTGTGGCGCTGATGATTGCCTGAAAGCCCAGTCCCCGGATAAGCGCGATACAGCTTGCTACCTTCTCCGCATCCATTTTAGAAAATGCTTCATCTAACACTACCAGGCGGATGGTCGGGTTCAGCCGTGTCCTGACAATACCTACCCGGTATGCCTGCGCGAAACTCGCCAGAAGAGCCACATAGAGCGGGTTCTGCCCCTCCCCGCCGGAGTTCTTTTTAATCATCCGGCTCAGACGAATTTTAATTGTCTCTTCTCCCTCGATAATCTGCTGCATATCAAAGGACAGATACGTTCGGTAATCGGCATACTTTTCCATATTCCGGCGGGACTCTTCCAGTTCTTCTGCCGTGGCATTGTCCGGCGGGATAAATACGGCAATCAGCTCCTGCATAAGCTCTCCATACTTATCTTCATGGGACATGGTAAAGAGGTTCATCTGATTTTCCATGCCGCCTGCTATCTGAGAAGGGTTAACTTCCAGCGTTTCATCCATGAACATCTCGTAATATCTGCCGTCTGCCCCCCGGTTTTTAGATATTACAAATCGATATCTGTCTTTTCCAAAATCCATCTGGCTGATAATCTTATTCAGCTCATCCCTCTGTTTGTATGCGCCTTCAATAGCGCTGCGTATTTTATAAATAAAATCCTGTTTAAAGAGATACACAGCCTCTTTTGCCTGCTCGTCGGCTTTCTGATAAAGCGCGGCCAAATCCCCATACTGCAAATGGGAAAGCAGTTCGTCGTAGGGCTGATTCGTTTTTTCCTCCGCAGAAAATGTCCTGTTCGGATACTTCCTTAAATATTCAAAGCGAATTTCCCGCAGGGCAGACATGGCTTTCTCGGCTTCCTCCGCCGCCCCCTTTGCCTTTCCAAAAAAGGACGCCTGCAGACGCTCGTAATTCGGATTCTCTCTGGCGCCGAAAAATTCTGCGACTTTCTGTTCCTGCGCCGCATCCTTTACAAAACTTTTCTCCTTTTCTGTCAGCTCTTCATTTCGGCTGATATACTCTCTTTTCAAAGCTTCCAGCTCGGCATCCTGCTTTTCTATCTGACGGAGCATTGCATCCCGCGCCTCTTTTTCCTTCCGGCATTTTTCCTCCAGTTCTTCCTGCTGCCGCTTCCATAGATTGATGTCTTTCTGCCGCAGCTCTTCCAGCTTCTTTTCCAGACGGTTCTTCTGCGCTGCCTTTTCCGGGTAGGTCTCCACATCCTTTTTCCAGTCCAGATATTCCTCTAGCCCCCGTGGAAGGTGCTCCAGCCCCAGAATCTTCCGGCAGGACTCCTCCAGCTCCTGGCAGGGCTTCCGCTTTTCCTGAATATCCTGCTGCAGATCTTCCAGCTGCCGGATGCGCCTGCGCATACTCACCTCGCCGATATAAGCGCGCCTGGTATAAAGCTCCGGATTGATATACTGCAATTTAAAGCTATGATACTGGATACAGTCTCTGGTAATGCCAATTCTGCACTCTCTCAGCTCATCAATGCTATCGCATTTCATCACATTCCCCAGCAGGAAATCAATATATGCGCGGGCATAAGGAAGCTCCGTCAGCACTTCCTCCGCCAGCGCACTCTCCTGCGCGGCGCTTCCCGCAGCCATGACCTTCTCCGTATCCAGCACCGCTACACGATAGTATTTTTTCTTGTCCAATTCCTGATAAAGCTCCATGGCTGCCCTGGCGTATTTCGGCTCCACAATCAGGAGGAGCTTATTGCTTCCCATATATCCTTCAACAGCATTTCTCCATGTATCATCCCGGATGTCCAGCAAATCCGCCAGGATTTCCACCGGAATATTTTTCCCGTTCTGCTCTTTAAGCCCTTCGCGTATGTACTGCCTTGCTTCTTCCAGCTCTTTGGGATACGCCTTTTTTCCCTGCCGGAGCTGCCTGAGTTCTTCCCTGATTTCTTTCTCCCGGCGGCTATAGTCTCGAAGCTCGCTCTCTGCTTCCTTTCTCTGCTCTTCCACCTCTGCCCGAAGCCCGTCCAGGGACTTTTTCAGCCTGTCCAGCTGTTCCGCTGAAATGCTGTGCTTCGCAAACCGTCCGATATCCCACAGCACCGCGTTCGGCGTGATATCCTGCTCCTCCCAGCCTTTCAGTCCTACAGCCGTCTGCTGCCACTTACCCTTGCTGACAGCAAGCCTTTCCATGATTTCATTGAGTGCCTGGAGCTGGCTTTTCAGTTCCTCATAGCCGGAAGCAGCTATTTTCCGCACCATATCCCGAATCTGCTCTTCCAACTCCTGAATCTGTTTTTCGAGGCCGCCCAGCATTTCCTGCTGCCGTTCCCCATCCTCTCTCCACGCCTTTATCTTTTCCTGAAGCCCCTCCGCCTGGGTTTTCAGCTTGCGTACCTCACACGCATTCATAAAATACAGGTACGAGTTCTGTGTCTTTTCCTTTTCCGCCACTTCAAGCCACGCGCCCTGTATTTTCTGAAGCTCTTCAATCTCCGCGCAGGTATCCCCGATGCGCTTCCGCATCCTGCCATACTGCATCACGCTCTCTTGCATATCTTCGATGTGGATATCCTGCTCCATGCAGATATATTCCTTTACAAAATCCTCCAGCCGGATATTCATGCGGAACGGAATCGCCCGCTTAAAAAGCAGAGGAAACCTCTTTTCATTCAGCCCTCCCAGATAAATTTCATACAGCTGTCTGCGGAATCTCTCGTTGCTCGGTCCAAAATAATACTCATCCTTCGCATAATGAGCCGTCAAATATTCTTTCACCTCATCAATGGTCATCGCCCGGTTCCCAGTACGGTAAAAAGACTGCAGCAGCGCCCCCCCGTGCCAGAAAAACAGCCTGGACACCTCATTCGACGCGGACTCCACATCAAAAACCACGCCGATGCTCTGGCATTCCCCGGTATCCGTGCGTTTCAGCTCCATGACAACCGTGGTGGAAAAATTCTTATTCCTCAGATACGAAAACCGATTATCCTCACCGATATTCACCATCCCGCGCAGATATTCGATCAGCGTCCTGTCCGAATCATCCGCCGCGGCCTTATTAAAAAACCCCCGCCCGTCCGTATTGGCATAAAGCAAAATCTGCATAGCGTCAATCACAGTAGATTTCCCGCTTCCCGAATGCCCGGTAAAAAAATTAATACCCTCTGAAAACGAGAGAACCCTTTTTTCTATATAATGCCAGTTATTCAGGCAGATTCTCGATAATGCCTGGAATTTCTGCTTCTCCATCTTCTTCCTCCGTTTCTCTGAACGTGTCAACCAGCGCCCTGGCGTCGTCTCCTACCAGAAGCATATTGATGCTGGGATAGATAACCATGCGGCTGGCGCCTTCTAATTCCTCCAGCAAATCAAGGGGCTCTAGAATCTGGTATTTTTTCAGCATGGAAACCGCCCTGCGCACTTCCGTAGGCGAAGGCTGCCTATTCAGAAGCCCGAAACTTCCCAGACGCTCATGGATATCCGCCAGCGTGGTAAATACATGAACGCTGGTAGAAGCCGCCGCCATTTGCTCGTCATAAATCAGCTTTAAAATCAGCACATAAAGGGTGGTAAGCTTCGGCAGCTTGTCCCCAAGAACCGCCTCGCCCTGCAGATAGATAATCCCTGTCCGGCTGTTTTCCTGCACAGAAATTCCACTGATTTCAAAATATCTGCGGATAAATGCCAGATGCTTGCTGCACGCCCGGAATTCCTTATTAAACTGCATCCTTCCTAAACGCCTGTCATATTTTCTCTCCAGCACA
The DNA here is from genome assembly GCA_041223665.1 of Lachnospiraceae bacterium 46-15. Taxonomy (GTDB): domain Bacteria; phylum Bacillota; class Clostridia; order Lachnospirales; family Lachnospiraceae; genus Hominisplanchenecus_A. The sequence goes on along the minus strand of JBCLQO010000018.1, from coordinate 9,915 downwards.
AAAGTCTGCCTATAGAGAAGCTGGATTGCCCCGCTTACCTCTTCCTGCTCCTCAGGTATCAGATTATCATAATATTCTATCATCTCTGCGGCCTCCTTTTAAACACCAGCTCCGGATAACTGTACCGCCCGTCCTCCATTGGCTCCATACTCTCTTCGGCAACCTGATATCTGCTTCCCTTCTTTGATGCGTAATCATAAGCAAGGATAAGCTTCTCAAACTCTTCGTCATTTTGGACAAAGCCTTTTCCTACCACGGCCTGTCCCCCGTCCATATGCGCCTCGATAAACTGCTCAATCTGCCGTTTGCTGTAGCGGTTATTCATCCGGTTCATCTTCAGCACGTCCTCCCTGGACAGCTCCTGTGCCTCTTCCTCCGGCTCCAGGTCCTCCAGGAACGATCTTCTCCCTTTCCGCCTTTTGTACAGAGATTTCTCGGACAGGACATTCAGATATGAAAAATTCATTTTCTCTGCCGCCGCCTTCAAGCGCTTTTCAGGGCTCACGGCAATTCCGTTTAAAATCTGCACCACCAGCCCCCGCATATCCTCTTCCCTGCTCAGAAGATAGTTAAGTCTCGTCACCGTAGCACGTACATACCGGGTATGCTCCCTGTCCATATTGGCAATCCTGTGCTCAATATCGTCAAATCCCCGCTCAATCTGGTTGACCAAATCCAGAACCCCGGCACGCCTCTGTTCCTCCCGGCGCATCCGCTCCTCAGTTTCCGATGTTTCCTGCCCGCTGTTTGCTGATACACTTTCAGCTTCTTCTGCCTGGCTTTCCCTGATTTCCTGCAGCCAGCCTTTGATGCTCATTTTATAAATATAAAAATTATCTGTAGTTTTCAGGATATGGTACTTCTTCCTGACAATTTCCTCCACATATCCCTCCAAGTGCTCTTTCAGCAATTCGCTGTATACGTCTTTTTCCAGAAGGCTTGCGAAAAACTTATCCATATTGTGAAGCATATCCTGCAGGGCCTTATTCAGCCTCTTCGTATTCACCAGCGCTGTATTCAGCAGCCTTTCATTTTTTCTGGGATCTGTCTTGTAAGAAAAAAGAATTGCATAGATGTTCTGGATGTAGACTTCCGTGTCCTCTTCCTCCCCGGAAAGACGTTCAAACGCATCAAGAAACACAGCCGAATAATCCGGGATTACGATATTCGTCACACCGCTGCTGTAATCTTCAAGCCTCCTCAGCCACTTCGTGCGCAGCAGCCAGTTCAGGATACGGGTTGCCGGAGGCTCCAGAACATCCGCATCCGTCTCTTGTTCCTCTTTCATAATACTGTATTTGCGTTCAGAAAAATAATTCCCTATCACCTGTATACAAACTTCACGGCTCAGGAAATAATTATTGTATTGATATTCTTCATTAATTTTCAACAGAGCTTCTATATACGTTTCCCGGTTGTAAGAGCGGAAAAGACTCCAGAAGCTCTCCGGTATCTCATTCATCAACGGCATCCTGTGCAGAATACCTCCTTTTTCTGGTATGCGGGGCGGTTGCCCGGCAATGGTATACTTTTTTTTATTTTACTACAGTTTCTTTACGCTGTCCATAGGCTCACATATACAGAAAAACGATAATAACCGCGATTCGAAAACTGAAAGTTATGATGAATATATCGTAAAAACTAACCAGCACTACTAAAAGTTATAATTTTCCATTGCATACGTATATAAGTATGGTTTATACTATTAAAGGCGATATTATAAACCATGGCACTTCCATCCCCGACTGCCAGATTCCAAAACGGCACATGCATCCTTTTGACATCGGCATTACATAATTTAGGTGAGGAAAACGCATGAATGTACTGATTGCAGACGATAACCACATCGTATTAAACAGCTTAAAATCTATAATTGACTGGAAGCGGTTAGGATTTTCTCTCTGCCAGACGGCAGAGGACGGCGTAGATGCGTTGGAAAAGATTCTGAATGAGAAACCTGACATCGTGCTTTTGGATATCCGTATGCCCAAAAAGAACGGCATAGAGGTCATAAGAGAAAGCTCCGCACAGGGGTTTACCGGAAAAGTCATTCTTCTGAGCGAAATTTCTAATCCCGAGCAGAAACAGGCTGCGAAACGCTGCGGTATCAGCTTCTGTCTGAGCAAACCCGTCGGTGTGGATGAACTAAAAACGGCTCTCGCCCATGAAACCGCCGCCATATATGCAGAACGTTTTTTTCATTATATCCAATCCCATAACCGCACGATGACTGCCCAAACATTAAAAGAACTGGACACTGTCCTGCGGGATTCTGATGCCGGACTTCCTGCTGCCAGGCATCTGCTGGCTAACGTTTATATTATGATGAAGAAGAAAATCCTGCTGCTGCCCTCGCGTACGGAAATCCCTTTTCTCTCCAATGCCGCAGCGATTGATCTGCTGGAAAACAAATCTTCCCTTGATGAAATCATGCAGTTCCTGACAGAACAGTTTGAACTATGGACAAACTCTGTCGGCTGCTTTACCGGGGAAAATGTAATGGACGAGATTCTTTACTATATTCAGCAAAACTACAACCAGCGCCTGTCGCTGGAAATTCTGGCGCCTATCTTTGGTTATAACAGCTCCTATCTGGGTAAGCTTTTCAGGAAAACAACGGGAATCGGTTTCAACGCTTATCTGGATCAGGTGCGTATCGGGGCAGCTAAGCGGCTGCTTGTCCAGGAAAATCTCAAGAACTATGAAATTGCCAGCAGGGTCGGCTACCGTGCGGTAGATTATTTCCATAAAAAATTCAAAAAATATGTAGGAACAACGCCTGCGGAATACCGCAGGCGTGAAATGGCGGAAACCCCTCCGCCTTTGTAAAGATTTTATTATAGACTTTTCCTGCTCTGTTCCCCCTCCTGGTGACGCGGCTGCAGATGTGTTTATCTATGATAAGCGGGTATAAGAACTTCACTCTGTTTTATCTTATGGCGTCCTTCATGCTCTTTACGTACCCGCCGACATAGTTTGGTGCATTCCTGCCATATTTTTCAAGCAGCTTGACAATGGCTGAGCCAACGATTACACCGTCGGAAAGAGCCGCCATTTTTTCTGCCTGCTCAGGCGTGGAAATACCGAAGCCGATGGCGCAGGGAATATCGGTGTTTTGACGTACCACTTCGACGATAGATGCGAGGTCCGCTTTTATTTCACTTCTCGCGCCAGTTACGCCGAGGCTGGAAACGATGTACAGAAATCCTTCTGCCTCTTTTGCTATCATTGCAATACGGTTTTCGGAAGCCGGTGCGATGAGGGAAATTAAATCTACACCGTATGTTTTGCAGACAGGCTGGAACTCTTCTTTTTCCTCAAACGGCAAATCTGGAAGAATCAGTCCGTCTATCTCTATGTCTCTGCAGGCAGATATGAAACGTTCTGCGCCGTAGGAAAACACTACGTTAGCATAAGTCATAAATACCATCGGCACTTTTACGTCGCGGCGAAGCTCACGGACGAACTCAAAAATTTTATCGGTTGTAATGCCGGCTCTCAGCGCTCTTAGGTTCGCCCCCTGGATGACAGGTCCCTCTGCGGTCGGGTCAGAAAATGGAATGCCGAGTTCGATAAGATCGGCGCCGTTCCTGGCCGCCTCCCTGACAGCCTCCGCAGTGGTTTCCAAATCCGGGTCCCCACATGTGATAAAGGCAATGAACGCTTTTCCGTTTTCAAACGCTTTTCTAATATTACTCATGGATATCCTCCCCTCTGTAGCGGGCAATGGCGGCGCAGTCTTTATCCCCCCTGCCTGAAACTGTGATAACTATGATTTGGCTCTTATCCATTAATGGCGCAATTTTCATAGCATGAGCTACCGCATGAGCCGATTCGATGGCCGGGATAATTCCCTCTGTTTTTGCCAGGTATTCGAACGCACACACAGCTTCATCATCTGTTACAGAGGCGTACTCAGCTCTGCCGATATCGTGCAGATACGCATGTTCAGGGCCCACGCCTGGATAGTCCAGCCCTGCGGAAATGGAGTAAACGGGGGCAATCTGTCCATATTCGTCCTGGCAAAAATAGGATTTCATGCCGTGGAAGATGCCGAGTTTCCCGGTAGCGATGGTAGCCGCCGTTTCAAAGGTGTCGATGCCGCGTCCCGCCGCTTCGCAGCCGATAAGCCTTACGCCTTCATCGCCGATAAAGTGGTAAAAGCTTCCAATGGCGTTAGAGCCGCCGCCTACACAGGCAATAACTGCATCCGGAAGCCTTTCTTCTTTCTCCAGAATCTGCTCCCTGATTTCTTTCGAAATAACCGCCTGAAAATCACGGACAATCGTCGGAAACGGGTGGGGTCCCATCACTGAGCCGAGACAGTAATGGGTATCGGAAATTCTCGAAGTCCACTCCCTCATTGCCTCTGAGACTGCATCCTTAAGCGTGGCTGTTCCGCTCTTTACAGGGATAACCTCTGCGCCGAGCAGACGCATACGGTACACATTAAGCGCCTGACGCACAGTGTCCTCTTCCCCCATAAAGACAACGCATTCCATCCCCATCAGTGCGGCGGCGGTTGCCGTTGCCACGCCGTGCTGCCCGGCTCCAGTCTCGGCAATCAGCCTGGTTTTCCCCATTTTCTTTGCAAGGAGCGCCTGACCGAGCACATTGTTGATTTTGTGTGCACCGGTATGGTTGAGATCCTCTCGCTTGAGGTAAATCTTTGCTCCGCCGATATCACGGGTCATTTTCTCGGCATAGTACAGTCTTGATGGCCTGCCGGCATATTCGTTGAAAAGTTCCGTAAGTTCCCGATTAAATTCAGGCTCGTTTTTGTAATAGTTATACGCTTCTTCCAGTTCAATAACCGCATTCATCAGTGTTTCAGGAATGTACTGCCCGCCGTGAATGCCAAAGCGTCCGTTTGGATTTGTCATAGTCTGTTTTCCTTTCTGACAGCGGCTGTAAAGGCCGCCATTTTTCTTTTATCTTTTACACCATCTGTTTCGATGCCCGAGCTGACATCGACAGCATAAGGTTCCAGCTGTTTCACTGCTTTTCCCACATTTCCCGATTCCAGCCCTCCGGCGAGGAAATAAGGACGGCTGATTTTCTCCGGCGGTATCTTTTTTTGCCTGGGCAGCACGTTCCTCGGCATGAGCGGCAAGCGCGACGCCCTCTTTCATACTGCCAGCCTTCCCCCAATGTAAAGCGCCGCCCCCCCGCATTCATCAACACGGCATTCCTCTTATAGCCTTTTTCACCATTCATAATTGCAAGGGTAATCCTGCCCGTAAACAACCATGCCGCGCCTGATTCCCAGATTGATAAGCACCTGTGCCGGCTCCACAAGATACCCGTCATAGACGCCGAGAAACTGCATCACAGGCGTACCGGGATTAGTCAAAGAACTGAGAATGTTGAACCAGTGCGGAAACCGAGTTCCTTTCGGATAGCTCCCACATACTTCATAGAGGTATGGTATTTCTGTGCAAAGAAAAAACACATGCCGACCTCATTTAGAAGCTCCACACACCTTACAGGACTTTGCTGAATATAAGGCTCGGCAAAACCTTCATAATCGTTATCTCCTCGCACAAAAAATTCCCTGAACGCTGACTGCCAGAGAAATCCCAAATCAAAAAACGCCCCTGACAGAATAACACTACTCTGTCAAGGACGAATAACGTACTGCTTATAGAAAGTACGACACTATCCGCGGTGCCACCTTGAATTCACGGTATCACCCGTGCACTTAGCAGGATACCACATATCCCCGGCAACTGACGTATGCCCACACGTTGCAGAGTACTTTGTGAAAACCACATTTGACTGCACCCTCAGCGGCCCATTTGACAACTTGTTTCCTGCCCGGCTCTCAGCATCCCAGGCTCTCTGTAAAGGCATCATTGCCGTTATCTCCGCTTCAACAGTTTACCTTGTGAAATTGCTTGTAATTGTAGCACATCCTGTATAGAAAGTCAACGGGGAAATCGCGGTTTATTGGGGAGTCGCTATCAGATTCCCAGCTTCTCCCATTCTTTTTCTATGCTGCGGGATTCCAGGAATGTTTTATAGAGTGGAAAGTTTTTCTCCATCTGTGCGCAGCGCATTACCTCTTCCACCAGATACCCCGCCGGATCTTCTGCATCCATGTAATAGAGGACAAAATCATCAAATTCCTTCTCACTGTCCAATACGTAAAAACCACATTCTTCGAGAATATTATCTAACTTCTCCTATCTCCACTCATTCCATCGATCCTGGTTCTCCATATTCACCAATTCCCGGTAAAACACGCTTTTCTGCTCCAGGTCTTTTATCTCTTCCAGATACTTTTCCATCCCCTCCCCGGTAAGCACTGCATATCCCGACATCCCCCGGTTCCATTTATGAAAACTAAATTCCGCCTGCTCTTCACCGTGTTCATCTTTTTGGATAAATTCTATAAAATCATAGTCGCCATTTCCCAAATCACAGGCTTCATATACTTTCTGTACTGCCTCCAGAAAAGATACCGGAAAATCTTCGCCTGCCGGAAGGAGCACCCGCAGCGGATATTCATAAGTAGATTTTGTATCCGCCTCTGCAGAGGCCCCGGGCATCACTTCCTGCAGCTTCTCCTGAACCTCTTCCAGCCGCTCCTCCCCCAGCTTCATCGAATACATGCCCGTTCCGTCCATGTCCTTCTCAAGCCTCCCGTCAGCGTCAAACCAGCAGACGCTTTCCTGCGAATATGACTGCGGCATCTCCAGTCCCAGCGCGATTTCCTTTATAAGTCTTAAAATACTAATATTCTCATCGGTTATCCCAGGCTGCCCATAGCTGCACAGCGTCTTGAACAGCAAGGCGTCCTCCTCTACATCCGTTTCCAGACTGCATTTTGCTATCCGGTATCCGTTTATATTCAAATACCATTCTTTGTCATCTGCTTTTTCCAGTTCTTCTAAAAGCTGCCCCTGTTCATAAGACGATAAATAGACTTTCAGCACATAGTTTCCCAGGCCTTCTGGCAAAAACTCCATATCTTCCATTTCATAATCTGAAAATACAGTTTCCCACTTATCGCTGACGGACACCCGTCCATTTCCCCATCCCGCCATTACTACAGCATCCTCGCACATTCCCTCTGGTGAAAACATAACAACTACTTCGTCTCTTTTTCCCGGCGAATTTCCAAAAGCATATGGGACTCCCAGCGCATCCAGACGTTTCTTAAAACAGGCTGTCATATCCATCCACTCCCCATCTGATAACTCGTCCGAACAGGCGTATCTTACACAAATGCTGTTTTTCTCAAATTCTTCTCTAGGACGCTGGTTCTCTCCTGCCCCTGCTATTTTTTCTGGTTCTTCCCACTCAGCGGGTATCTCGCATCTTACATACAATGATTTTTCAATGGGCGGATGCGTCAAATTATAGATAAGCAGTTCCTGGAATACCTCTTCCTGATCCTGCGAGACCAGATAAAACGTCTCGTCATCCGCGGCTGCTTTGACATAAAATTCTATCCAATCCTTATAAATAAGCAAGTCGCTCACGCGTATATTCCAACCCATTCTCAGCCAGCCGTCCTCATTCGCAAGACTATGTACTTCTTTTGCCTTTTCTTTTGAAAGAGTCAGGACTGCATAATAGCAGTCATCCTCCGTGGGAAGCCCTATCTTTTTACGAGCCATGCCCTGCAAAGTCCCTGTTTCCAAGTGCACTTCCAGAATATCACTCTCCGCAATGCGGCAGAGGGCGTCTGAAGATATGTCCTGATAACCATATGCTGTGAGTGACGCAGGCCTGCTTATGTAATCCCTGCACACTTCCCAGACGTCCTTCCCGTGATACGCCTCCAGGGGAGCCGTCACTTCTATCGTGCCGTCTTCCCTATCCTGCATGATATAATTCCCTTCTCCTGCAAGAATCCGAAACTTATCCTCTATCGCCTGTCTCGCCTCCAGATATCCATTCGCCGTCATCTCATCATCCGGCCAGAAAAGCACTGTCTCCGTAACGATTCCGCGAAAACGGTAAAGTTCAGGATGCAGATAAAAATAAAGCCCCACAGCCGCCAACAGGCAGAGAACTCCCGCAGCCATACAGGATACCGCCATCCATCCCGACATCCTCTTTTTCTTTTCCGTGATAAGCGCCTTTTCTGTCTCCATCCGCAGTTCTTCCATGGAAGCGTAACGATCCTCTGGACGCAGGCTCAGCCCCTGTTCCAAAACCTTCTCCAGCTTTCCCTCCACTGCAATTTCCAGTTTGGACGGCATTTCCAGCGCTTCTCCCAGGGTTCTCTGAGTTGCCGCCGTAGGAATCTTGCCTGTAATGCACTCATAGATTGTCGCACACACCCCATAAACATCCGTCCACGGTCCCTGTTTCCCGTCTCTGGAATATTGTTCTACGGGGGCATAGCCCTGTTTCAGCACGATAGAATGCGTCACCTCCGCCAACACAGAATTCGCCTTCGCCGCCCCGAAATCAATCAATTTCAGGGAGCCGTCCGGCATTACCATGATATTGTCAGAGGAAATATCTCTATGGATCACACCCTGTTTGTGAATTGCCCCCAGTGTTTTCATCAATGGCATCATCATCCAGAAGATTTTTTCCGCATCCATCTTCCCATTGTCTTTGACATACTGCTTAAGCGTTATCCCATCCACGTATTCCATCACGATATATGCGGCGCCATTTTCTTCAAAGTAATCAATAACCCTGGCAATATTCTCCAGATTTATCAAATCACCCAGGATATGGGCTTCTTTCCGGATTTTATCTCTTGCTTTCTGATCCTGCACAGCAAATTCTTTTATCGCGACGGAAATTCCCACACGCTGGTTCTTTGCCTGGTAAGTGACGCCAAAACCGCCCTCCCCTAATATTTTTTCAATGGTATAACGTTCGTCAAGCACCGTGCCTGGTTCCAGATGCCGTTTCTCCTGTGTTTCCATACTTTTCTCCATCCTTAAACTCTTACTGTCCGCTGCTCATCCCCAATTAACACATTTTTTGCAAAACTGTCATACTCATATTCAACGTTTTTCTGAACATCCTCAAAATCCTGATGGCCAATCCCAACGATCCTCGCCATAGATCACACCTCTTCTCTGAAAATATTGCTCTTATTTTCTCAGTATAACAAAATGCAATGTTTAATACAATTTTTTCTTATATTATATTTATGACGCTTACCGCCCCCGGCAGTTTTATGTATATTTTTACGGCACAAAAAGACCGCATATGCAGCCTTTTTATACTCCCCAAAAATAACACACCTCCACTTTTTTGCAAATTTATCGTTTTCTCCTATATACATCAGTTTTGTGCTTCCTGTAGCAATTGGCTTTGACCGCCCTTTTTTATAGAGTTCCATCTCCGATCTGTAACCGATAAGGCTCTTCGCGGTAATGAAAACTTTTCTTGTCTTTGGAATTACAATCTTATACCAGCGGCAATTTTTCTTTCCATCGCCTGCCGCCTGTACTTCTGCTGTTATCCTGGTACGCTCTGCCATCCCCGCCGGAAAAACTGCCGCCAGCATCACCGCCGACATCACAGCTGCTACTGCTTTTTTATAACTCAGACCTTATTCTCCTCTCGCTTAATCTGCTCGCTGAAACCTTTGTTTTCAGCCACAGGCGTGTATTCCGCCTAAACTAAAATCGCAATTTATTTTAGACGGATATTCTGCGCCAGATAGGATATGCCGACATTGAAAGGACATCTCCTTTCCGATATCACATTTGACTATAACTTTGACAATAATCTGGAAATAATGCCCATTGTTAAAAACTTAGAGCATTTCAATAAATGGATTAGAGCATATCCATTTTATAATAATATAAAAAAGAAGGAGTATAATTATATGCATCCTAACTTAGATGACGTAGGTTATAATGGTCCTATGATTTAAGACAAAATTTTAAATAGTTTTTCGTTAGGTCACGCATACTTATTTCAAAGGAGAGT
>JBCLQO010000017.1:0-59297 GCA_041223665.1 Lachnospiraceae bacterium 46-15 | reverse complement strand
GATTATCGGTTCCGTGGCTGTTCGGAGTAAACACGGAAACTATCGGTTCCATAGATTTCCGGGGTAAGCGGCAATCTCACAGACAAACCACAATTTGAAAGCGGATAGCGCCGGAAATTATGCTCTATGCAAAAATACGGTTTGTACATTTGGCAGAAATGTGCTACAATATACGCGGGTATTATACAGAGAAGTTTTGGATAAAGAGAAGCGGAATCAAATCCGTATAAAATATAAGTTGCAGTAACTTCAGGAGGAAAATATGACAATACTACAGGCGATTTTTCTGGGAATCATACAGGGATTAACGGAATTCCTCCCGGTGAGCAGTTCCGGACACCTGGCAATCGCACAGAATATCTTTGAGATTGATACAGGAGGAAGCATGTTGTTTGATATCATGCTTCATGTAGGGACGCTGGCGGCTGTGTTTGTGGCTTATCGGAAAGATATTGCGCGGATGATACGGGAGGCCATCTGTATTTGTATAGATATAGCAGCGAATATCAAAACCTGGCTTTCTAACCGAAAGAATGATGAGGCGCTTCGCTATAAACGTATCATACATAACAACTATCGAAAGTTTGTAGTACTGATTCTGGTGTCTACCATACCGACAGGGGTAATTGGGTATGCGGCGAAGAGTCTGGTGGAAGCGGCAAGCGCTACGTTGATTGTTCCCGGTGTCTGTCTGCTTTTGACGGGAGTACTGCTGGTGATAGCGGATTTTACGGAGGACGGAAAGAAGATTCCGCGGGATGTCAGTTATACAAATGGATTTTTTATCGGAATCGCACAGGGAATTTCTACACTGCCAGGGCTTTCGCGTTCCGGTACGACGATTACGGCATGTCTTGTCAGCGGGTTTGATAAGCGGTTTGCAGTGAAGTATTCATTTTTGATGGCAGTTCCGGCAGTGCTGGGAGCGTCTGTCCTGGAAATTAAAGACGCAGTTTCTGAGGAGATTACAGGGAATCTGGTAATATGCTGCATTATTGGTGCGGTTGTTGCAGGACTGGTGGGATATGTATGCATCAAAGTGATGCTTTCCATAGTCAGAAAAAAGAAATTCAAAGGTTTTGCTATTTATTGTCTGGTGCTTGGCGTAGCGGCAATAGCTGCCCATTTTATATTGTAAGTATTTTGGCAGGATAATCCATAGAATCATGGGTGTCCTGCTGATTTTTGGCTTGACCGTTTGTGCGGTTTATAGATTGAATAGTTAGAGAGGAGTAAAAAATGGCAGGAAAGAAAGCGACAGGAAAATCAGTTCAGCCAAAGAAGAAGCCCGCAGCATCAAAAGCGGCTGCAAATCGAAAGAAAACAACGGATTTGAAAAAGAGTGGAACCCAGGTGAAGGCAGCGTCAGGAATCACGATTAGGGACGAAGTAATGCTTTGGCTGGCGTTGGCGCTAGCTATTCTCATGTTTATCAGCAATATTGGATTCGGAGGAATCCTTGGAGATGCAGTCAGCAGTTTTTTGTTTGGAGTTTTTGGTTTTTTGTCATATCTGCTGCCGCTGGCGTTTTTATTTACCGTAGCATTTATGATTTCGAATAAGGGGAATACGGTAGCGTGGATAAAGTTTGCGGCTATCCTGGTGCTGTGGCTTTGCCTTTGTGCATTAACAGAACTGGTGACAAACGGCAATGATATGACGCGGGATTTTTTTGATTATTTTAAGGACAGTTCGGAGCTGAAAACAGGCGGCGGAATTATCGGAGGTTTGTTGTGCAGACCTTTAGAATCCGGAATAGGAATTGCAGGAGCCTATGCGGTTTTGATTATATTGAGTATTATTTGTGTGGTTCTGATTACAGAGAAATCACTGTTTGCCGGGATGCGTAACAGTGGAAACAGGGTGTATGAGACGGCAAAAAGAGATGCAGAGCGGCGGCGTGAGAAAGCGGCTATCCGTAAAGAACGGCGGCAGATAGAGCGCACGAGAAAATTCGAGGAAGAAAAGAGGCAGCTTCTTGAAGAGCTGGATCAGATTATGCTTCGGACAGGATTTGCTGAAGAGAAGAGTGATACGGACGCAGCGGCACAGCCTGAACCAGAAAAGGAGATTCAGGTGCCGGAAATGTTTCAGGAAGGCACAGGCTCTATAGGGAATGGACAGAGAGCGGCTGCGCTGGAGAAGCCTCGCCAGAAGCGTAAGTCTGTACGGGAAATGCCCGAAGAGTTTATTTCAGTGAGAAGCATTGAGGCGAAAAAAGATGAGGCGGCAGAGGATGTAGAGGAACAAGAGCTTTCCTATCGGATAGAGGGACTGTATGGAGATGATGAGGAGGAATATATAGAGGTTCCGTTGTCAGAAGCGGTAGATATGTATACAGGATTCACACATCAGGAGGAAGAGAGATTTACGGGAAGTTTCCAGAAAGATGAAGAGGAATCAGCAGGAATTTCGCTGGAGGAAGAAGAAGGATTTATGGGGATCTCGCTGGAGGACGGAGAAGGGTTTACAGGAATTTCACTGGAAGATGAAGAAGATATAGAGATTTCCAGGCAGGAGGAATCAGAGGAGTATGCAGAAGTTCCGCTGATGGAGACAGAGGACTTTGAAGGGACTGTTCGGGAGAAAAGTGCTGGGAAAACGGAGAAGAAACCGCGTTCTTCAAAGGAGGAGCAGGAAGAAGGAGTGCAGGCGGTGGCGCAGGAAATTGAAGAACAGGTGCAGGCACAGCCGCCAGAGTACGTATTTCCTTCCATTGACTTGCTGAAGAAACCCGGCAAAGGGAAAGTGGCGGGAGCAGGGCGGGAGCTGCAGGAGACTGCCGCGAAGCTGCAGAAGACCTTGCACGATTTTGGGGTAGAGGTCAGTGTGACAAATGTGAGCTGTGGGCCCTCTGTCACTCGGTATGAACTGGCTCCCAAACAGGGCGTGAAGGTGAGCAGAATTGTAAACCTGGCAGATGATATCAAGCTGAACCTGGCGGCTGCGGACATCCGGATCGAAGCGCCGATTCCGGGAAAAGCGGCAGTAGGGATTGAGGTTCCTAACAAGGAAAACAGTCCTGTGATGCTGCGGGAGCTTTTGGAATCCCCGGATTTTCAGAATCATCCGTCAAACCTGGCATTTGCGGCAGGGAAAGATATTGCAGGGAAAGTGGTTGTGACAGATATTGCGAAAATGCCTCATCTGCTGATTGCAGGCGCTACGGGGTCAGGAAAATCAGTGTGCATCAATACAATTATTATGAGTATCTTATATAAAGCGAAACCGGAGGATGTAAAGCTTATCATGATTGATCCGAAGGTGGTAGAACTGAGTGTGTATAACGGAATTCCTCACTTATATATTCCTGTGGTAACAGATCCGAAAAAGGCGGCAGGGGCGCTGAACTGGGGCGTTGCCGAGATGACAGAGCGTTACAAGAAATTTGCGGATTTGAATGTGCGTGACCTGAAAGGATACAATGCGAAAATAGAGTCTATTCAGGATATTGATGAGGAGGGCAAGCCGGAGAAGCTGCCTCAGATCGTAATTATCGTGGATGAGCTGGCAGATTTGATGATGGTAGCTCCTGGAGAAGTAGAGGATTCTATCTGCCGTCTGGCACAGCTTGCCAGGGCGGCAGGTATCCATCTGATTATTGCGACGCAGCGGCCTTCTGTAAATGTCATTACCGGACTGATTAAGGCAAATATGCCGTCAAGGATTGCATTTGCAGTATCTTCGGGTGTGGATTCGCGCACTATTATTGATATGCACGGGGCGGAGAAGCTGCTGGGCAAGGGGGACTGCCTGTTTTATCCTCAGGGTTACCAGAAACCTGCCAGGGTGCAGGGGGCGTTTGTGTCGGATGATGAAGTAGGGAAAGTAGTGGAATTTTTGTCCCAGCAGGGCATCGGCAGCGCAGGCTATGATAATAAGGTGGAAGAACAGATAACCAGGGTTCAGCAGGCAGCAGGCGGCAGCGAGGTAGATTCTCATTTTGCCGAGGCAGGGAAGTTTATCATCGAAAAGGAAAAGGCCTCTATCGGGATGCTCCAGAGGGTATTTAAGATAGGGTTTAACCGTGCGGCGAGGATTATGGATCAGCTCTGCGATGCAGGCGTGGTAGGGCCAGAGGAAGGCACAAAGCCCAGGAAAGTGCTGATGTCCATGGAAGAATTTGAACAGTACCTGGAAGAGTCCTGACAGTTTGGAAGGACAATTATTTTTAGATTGAAATTTCGACATGATTGTTTTATACTGAAAACAGCGTAATTATTCATTTTAAGAGAAAACAGGAGGAGAGTCATGTATCTGATTAAAAAAGCGGAACAGCTTACAGGGCCTATCTACTTAATGGATGTAGAGGCACCCCGTATTGCGAAACATTGTCTGCCAGGACAGTTTATTATCGCAAAGATTGATGAGAAGGGGGAAAGAGTGCCCCTTACAATCTGCGATTACGACAGGGAAGCAGGTACGATTACGATTGTATTCCAGATTATTGGTGCGTCGACAGAGCGGTTTGCGAAGCTGAAAGCCGGAGATTCTTTCCGGGATTTTGTTGGACCTCTGGGAAAACCGTCTGAGCTGTGTACGGATGATTTGGAGGAAGTGAAGAAGAAAAAGATTCTTTTTGTAGCTGGAGGCGTGGGAACAGCGCCTGTATATCCTCAGGTAAAATGGCTGCATGAGCAGGGCATTGATGCGGACGTTATCGTAGGAGCTAAGACGAAAGATTTGATTATTCTTGAGGAAGAGATGAAGGCGGTTGCCGGAAATCTGTACATAACCACGGATGATGGTTCTTATGGAAGAAGCGGAATGGTAACAAAGGTTATCGAGGATCTGGTTACAGAGGAAGGGAAGAGCTACGATGTCTGTATCGCTATTGGGCCGATGATTATGATGAAGTTCTGCTGCCTGACTACAAAGAAACTGAATATCCCGACAATTGTCAGCATGAATCCAATCATGGTAGACGGTACGGGGATGTGTGGCGCCTGTCGTCTGACCGTGGGCGATGAAGTGAAGTTTGCCTGCGTAGACGGACCGGAGTTTGACGGTCATCTGATTAATTTTGATGAGGCGATGAAGAGACAGCAGATGTATAAGACAGCAGAAGGAAGAGCACTGTTGAAAGAGCGTGAGGGCGATACCCACCATGGCGGCTGCGGAAATTGTGGAGGTGACGAATAATGGCTGACGTATTAAAGAAAGTTCCTGTAAGGGAGCAGGCTCCGAAAGTGAGGGCGGCGAACTTTGAGGAAGTATGTTTAGGATATAACAAAGAGGAAGCGATGGAGGAGGCTGCACGCTGCATTAACTGTAAGAATGCAAAATGTGTGCAGGGATGTCCGGTATCCATTAACATTCCGGCATTTATACATGAAGTAAAAGAAGGAAATATAGAGGCGGCTTACCAGGTTATTTCCGAGGCCAGCGCCCTTCCTGCTATCTGTGGGCGCGTATGTCCGCAGGAGAGCCAGTGTGAAGGAAAATGTATCCGCGGTATTAAGGGCGAGCCGATTTCAATTGGCAAGCTGGAGCGTTTCGTGGCTGACTGGGCAAGAGAGAATGACGTGAAGCCGAGTGTTTCCGTTGAGAAGAATGGCCATAAGGTAGCTGTTATCGGCTCTGGCCCTTCCGGTCTGACGTGTGCGGGGGATTTGGCGAAGCTGGGATACGATGTGACGATTTTTGAGGCTCTGCATGAGGCGGGCGGCGTGCTGGTATATGGAATACCGGAGTTCCGTCTTCCGAAGAGTGAAGTCGTAGCAGCTGAGGTAGAAAATGTAAAGGCGCTGGGCGTTAAGATTGAGACAAATGTGATTATCGGCAAATCTACAACGATTGACGAGCTGCTGGAAGAGGAAGGATTTGAGGCGGTATTTATCGGTTCCGGCGCAGGACTTCCGATGTTTATGGGAATCCCAGGCGAGAATGCAAACGGTGTATTTTCCGCAAACGAGTACCTTACAAGAAATAATCTGATGAAAGCTTTTGATGCGAATTATGATACACCGATTGCACGGGGCAAAAAGGTGGCAGTAGTAGGCGGCGGCAACGTGGCTATGGATGCTGCAAGGACGGCTCTGCGTTTAGGAGCAGAAGTACATATTGTCTACAGGCGGAGCGAGGCAGAGCTTCCGGCGCGTGTGGAGGAGGTTCACCATGCGAAAGAAGAAGGAGTTATTTTCGATTTGCTGACGAATCCTACAGAAATCCTGGTAGATGAGAATGATGCAGTCAGGGGAATGAAATGTATCCGCATGGAGCTGGGTGAGCCAGATGCTTCGGGCAGAAGGCGTCCTGTGGCAATTCCGGGGTCAGAGTTCGAGCTTGAGCTGGACACGGTTATCATGTCTCTGGGGACTTCACCGAATCCGCTGATTTCATCTACAACGATCGGTCTGGACACGAATAAAAGAAAATGTATCATTGCCAGTGAGGAGAACGGGCAGACATCGAAAGAAGGCGTATTTGCAGGCGGAGATGCCGTGACAGGCGCAGCTACAGTTATCCTGGCTATGGGCGCCGGAAAAGCTGCGGCAAAGGGCATTCATGAGTTCTTATCGAATAAGTAAAGGAGAGCCTTTATGGTTAGACATATTGTAACATGGTGCTTTAAAGAGGATGTGGAAGATGCGAAGAAGCCGGAGTTGAAAGCGGCTATGGCTGAGCATCTGGGAGCATTGGTAGGGAAAGTACCGGGATTGGTTTCTGCAAAGTTTGTCACAGACTTGCTGCCGTCCAGTACCCATGATATGGTGCTGCTGACAGAGCATAACACACCAGAGGATTTGAAAGTGTATGCCGCACATCCTGAGCATGTGAAGGTGGCGGATGCGTATGTACGTCCTTTTGTGTGCAATAGAACGGCAATTGATTTCGAAGAATAATGTAAAAGGGGATGGAGAAAAACTCCATCCCTGTTTTTTCGATGTAGGATTACAGAAAGGCGGATTTATGAAAATTACTTTGTTAGCCGTAGGGAAAATAAAGGAAAAATATCTGGTTCAGGGAATTGGCGAATATGCAAAACGGCTGAGCCGTTACTGTAAGCTGGAGATTGTGGAAGTGGCAGATGAAAAGACACCGGATAAGGCAAGCGAGGCTGTGGAGATGCAGATTAAACATACGGAAGGCAGGCGTCTGCTGAAATATATCAGGGAGGACGATTATGTCATTGCACTGGCGATACAGGGGAAGATGCTGGATTCCATAGAGCTGTCAAAGCTGGTAGAGAACCTGGGGATACAGGGAAAGAGCAGTCTGGTGTTTGTTATCGGCGGCTCGCTGGGACTGTCGGATGAAGTGCTGGGAAGGGCGGATTATCTTCTGAGTTTTTCTAAAATGACATTTCCACATCAGCTGATGCGGATGATTCTGCTGGAGCAGGTTTATCGGGGATACCGGATTATGATGCGTGAGCCGTACCATAAGTAAAAGCAGATTCCTCGCTTATTGTAATTTGACGAAAGACTGTGTATAATAAAATCAGGGAAGACTGTAGAGGCAGGAACGAGACAGTGGTTTTCGGTAGAGAAGGTGAAAGAAAGCAGGCGAAACAAAATGAAAAGCATGGAACCAGCACAAAAAGCACAGGCAAACTGGGAAGAATTAAGTATATCCAATGATTTCCTATTCGGTAAGGTCATGCAGAACCCAGAGCTGTGCAAAGAATTACTGCAGAGGATTCTGCCTGGCTTGGAAATCGACCACATCGAATATCCGGAACTGCAGAAAAGTATCAATGTAGATATGGATGCCCGTAGTGTCAGGTTAGACGTGTATGTAAAGGATAACAAAGACGTTGTTTATGACATAGAAATGCAGGTAAGCGATACGAAGGAACTGCCAAAGAGGAGCCGTTACTATCAAAGTATGATCGACCTGCAACTCATTGATAAAGGACAGCATTATAAAAAGCTGAACCGAAGCTATATTATATTTATTTGTCCGTTTGATCTATATGGTAAAGAGAGACACATCTATACCTTTAAAAGTATTTGTAAAGAAGATAATAGCATTTCAATGGGAGACGAAGCGGTAAAGATAGTTTTGAACGCAAATGGCGCACTGGATGATGTCAGTGGCGAATTAAAGGCATTTCTGGATTATGTGGCAGGACAGAAGCCAGTAGATTCCTATGTGGAGAAATTGGAAGAAGCTGTGAAAGAAGCCAAAAAGAACAGAGAATGGAGGCATGAGTATATGACATTGTTGATGAGGGATCAGGAGAATGTAGAAAAGGGCAGAGAAGAGGGCAGAGAAGAGGGCAGAGAACAGGGGATTTTTGGGATGATATCGGCTTTAAGAGACTTGAATATACCAGACAGTACGATATTACAAAAGTTACAGGAAAAGTTTTTTCTGACAAAAGAGGAATCACAGAAGTATTTAAGCCGCTGATTTGTGGAAAAGAGCAAAGAATATAAGGGCAGATATACAGTGCTATAATAGCAGGGAATTTTTAACGGGAGGCGATACAGTATTATGAAATATGTTTTAGATTCACATACACATACGATAGCCAGCGGTCATGCGTATAGTACTCTGCATGAGATGGCCAGGGAAGCGGCGGAGAAAGGGCTGGAACTTTTAGGCGTTACAGAGCATTCTTTGACGATGCCCGGTACCTGCCATGAGTATCATTTTCAGAATATGAGGATGATACCGCGCAAACTGTGCGGGATTCAGGTTATGCATGGAACAGAGGCAAATATTATTGGATATGATGGCAGCCTGGATATGGAAGAGTATCTGCTGAAAACGATGGATGTGGTGATAGCAAGCCTGCACACTCCCTGTATAAAACCAGGGACAAAAGAGGAAAATACCCAGGCTTTGCTGGGGGCGATAAAGAATCCTTATGTGAACATTATCGGACATCCGGACGACAGCCGCTATCCGGTAGACTATGAGCGTGTGGTGAAGGCCGCTAAGGAGGAAGGGGTACTGCTGGAGCTTAATAATGCTTCCTTGAATCCGAAAAGCTTCCGGGAGAATGCTGAGCCGAATGATTGTGAGATGCTGAAGCTGTGTATGGAATATGAGGCTCCGATTATTCTGGGGAGCGATGCGCATATTCAGGAGGATATTGCAAATTTTCGGTATATAGAGCCGCTTTTGGACAGCCTGAGTTTTCCTGAGGAGTTGATTGTAAACCGTTCTGTAGAAGAATATCGAAAGTATATAAACCGCAAATAAGATGGGGCTCTGCAGCAAATGCAGAGCCCCAAAGTATTTTTTTGATTATTCAGCTAATAAAAAGGAATAAGAGGCTGTAGAACCCAAGTAAAGGGAAGTGAATTAAAAACAGTCAAAATAAGTCAAATTTGTGCAGGGTGCACAAGTTAAAATTAAGAAAATTGTGAAATAGTATGATTGACTTTGAATGAATTTGACTATATAATACAGTTACAAACAAGACAGGAGGAAATGAGATGATTTATACGGTCACTTTCAATCCGTCACTGGATTATATCGTTTCGGTGGAGGATTTTAAACTAGGGATGACGAACCGGACAAATTCGGAGCTAATGCTGCCTGGAGGTAAGGGAATCAATGTTTCGACGGTGCTGGGAAATCTCGGGATTGAAAATACTGCTTTAGGATTTACGGCAGGATTTACGGGGGAAGAGATTGTCCGGCAGGTGGAGAATATGGGAATCCATTCGGATTTTATCATGGTGCCGGAGGGTATTTCGAGAATCAACCTGAAATTGAAATCTATTGACGGAACAGAGATTAATGGCTGCGGTCCTGAAATCGGCGAAGCGGCGGTGGCAGAGTTGATGGATAAGCTGGAGGCGCTGGGAGAAGGGGATGTGCTGGTGCTTGCGGGGAGTATTCCAAGCTCTATGCCGGATGACATCTACCGCCGGATTCTGGAGCGGCTGCAGGGCAGAGGCGTAACGGCTGTGGTGGATGCTACAAAGGATTTGCTGCTTCATGTGCTGGAGTATCGGCCGTTCCTGGTGAAGCCGAACAACCATGAGCTGGGAGAAATCTTCCGAGTGGAACTTAAGGACAGGAAGTCGGCAGTTCCCTATGCGAAAAGGCTTCAGGAAATGGGCGCCCGGAATGTGCTGGTGTCTATGGCTGGGGAGGGAGCGGTGCTGGCAGCGCAGGACGGGACGATATATGAAACTCCTGCACCGGAGGGAAAGCTGGTAAATGGAGTCGGCGCGGGGGATTCTATGGTGGCAGGATTTTTGGCAGGCTGGATGGAGAAACGGGATTACGGGCATGCATTTTACATGGGAGTTTCCGCGGGGAGTGCGAGTGCATTTTCGGAACGGCTGGCGACGCGGGAAGAGATAGAACATATATATGGGCAGATGACAGGTAAATGAGGAGGGAACAGGATATGAGAATTACGGAACTGATGGATAAGCGGAGCATAGCGATTGGCGGAACGCCGAAGGATAAAAAGGAAGCTCTGGATCAGATGATTGCCCTGATGCTGAAAAGCGGCAAGATTAAAGATGAAGAGGCATACCGCAGGCAGGTATATGCGCGGGAAGAAGAGGGGACAACAGGCATTGGCGAGGGGATTGCGATTCCCCATGGGCGTTGTGATGCGGTGGAGAGGCCGGGGCTGGCGGCGATGGTTGTGAAAAATGGGGTTGATTTCGACGCCCTGGACGGGGAGCCGGTGACACTGATTTTCTTGATTGCGGCGCCAAACACGAAGGATAATGTGCATTTGGATATGCTGAGCAAGCTGTCTGTGATGATGATGGATGAAGAATTTCAGGCAGCGCTTCGGAACGCGGGGACACCAGAGGAATTTCTGGAAATCATTGATAAGGCGGATGCAGAGACGGCAAGTATCGATGAGCGTCTCGCAGACACGGGGACCGCAGACGATTCACAGGTGAAAATTTTGGCAGTTACTTCCTGTCCGACGGGTATTGCCCATACCTATATGGCAGCAGAAGGGATTGAAAAAGCGGCAAAGGAAAAGAACTGTTATGTAAAAATAGAGACGCGCGGTTCCGGGGGTGCGAAGAATGTCCTCACAGCGAAGGATATTGAGGAGGCAGACTGCATTATTGTAGCAGCTGACGCACAGGTTCCTATGGAGCGTTTTGACGGGAAAAAAGTGATTGAGTGCCAGGTTTCTGACGGAATCAGCAAAGCAGGAGAACTTCTTGAGCGCGCCATTGCAGGGGATGTACTCGTTTATCACAGCGCTTCGAAAACGCCTGCATCGCCGCAGACAGCGAAAAAAAGCGGCGGTATCGGGCATCAGATTTATACGCAGCTGATGAATGGGGTATCCCATATGCTTCCGTTTGTTGTGGGCGGAGGTATCCTGATTGCCATTGCGTTCTTGATTGACAGCCTGAATGTGGATATGAATACGCTGGATGTGGCGGAGAGAGGGAATTTTGGTACGATTACGCCGATGGCGGCATGGTTTAAAAATCTGGGCGGTGTGGCATTTGGATTTATGCTTCCGGTACTTGCAGGGTTTATCGCGATGGCAATCGGGGACAGGCCGGCGCTGGCGCTTGGATTTGTTGGGGGTATGATTGCAGCAGGTGGAAAATCCGGATTCCTGGGTGCGCTTGTGGCAGGTTTTGCGGCGGGATATGTAATTATTCTTCTCCGTAAAATTTGTGACAATCTGCCGGAATTTCTGGAAAAAATCGCTCCGGTGCTGATTTACCCGTTAGTCGGTATCCTGATTATGGGACTTTTGATGGCATTTGTGGTTGAGCCTGTCATGGGCGGTATTAATACAGCTTTAAATAATGGATTGACAGGGATGGGAAGTTCAAGTAAAGTAGTTTTAGGATTAATTTTGGGTGCAATGATGGCAGTTGATATGGGAGGCCCATTCAACAAAGCTGCATATGTATTTGGTGCGGCAGCGATTGCAGCAGGAAACTATGACATCATGGCAGCAGTGATGATTGGAGGAATGACTCCGCCGTGCGCGATTGCACTTGCGACGATTCTCTTTAAGAAAAAATTCACGAAAGAGGAGAGGGAGTCGGGACCGGCGAACTTTATTATGGGGCTGGCATTTATTACAGAAGGCGCGATTCCGTTTGCGGCATCTGACCCGCTCCGTGTGCTTCCGGCATGTATCGCAGGTTCAGGGGCGGCAGGCGCGCTGTCCATGCTGTTCAACTGTACGCTGATGGCGCCGCATGGTGGAATCTTTGTATTCCCAGTGGTAGGGAACGCGCCAATGTATGTGGCAGCGCTGGCAGCAGGAACGGCGGTGTCGACCTTATTGCTTGGTGTGTTGAAAAAAGAGGCAGAATAAAACATATATACCCAGGGATTCCAGCTCATGAGCCGCTTGTGGCGGGGCTGGATTCTTTGGTATTTTGTAGTATTAAAAGGAGAAGAGGATGTTATCAGAACAAAGGCAGGGGATGATTTTAAAGTTTCTTGAGGAAAAGCGCAGCATTACGGTAAGTGAGCTGACGGAGCTGCTGGATATTTCGGAATCTACAGCGAGACGTGATATCACAGTGCTGGATAGGGCAGGAAAGCTGGTGAAGGTATTTGGGGGGGCTGTGGCGCTGGAGAATAACGTGCTGTCCCAGGAGCCTACCGTGGCGCAGAAAGCAGAGGTCTGCCGGGAAGAGAAGATGCGGATTGCCCGGTATGCTGCAGGGCTGATTCATGCGGAAGATTTTGTCTATCTGGATGCCGGGACGACCACAGGCTATATGCTGGATTTTCTGGAGGAAACAGGAGCTGCTTTTGTGACGAACGCGGTGTCCCATGCCCAGAGGCTTGCCGCCAGGGGCATCCGTGTGCTTCTGGCAGGCGGGACGTTGAAGGGTTCCACAGAGGCGGTCGTAGGAACCACGGCGGCGCTGATGCTGCAAGACTATCATTTTACTGTAGGATTTTTTGGAGCGAATGGGGTGAGCAGGTCTGCCGGGTTTACTACGCCAGATGTAAATGAAGCCCTTGTGAAAAAGACTGCGGCAGCACAGTGCAGGAAAGCCTATGTTCTCTGCGACCACACGAAATTTCATGTGGTGAGCCCGGTGACATTTGCACGGCTTTCAGGGAAAACGATTCTTACAGACGAGTGTCCGGAAGAATTCCGGAATGTGGAAGGGATAGTGGTTTGCCCATAAAAGCGCGATGGGCACAGGTGTCCATTTCCTTCCAAAGCTGGCAAATGGGTCTTGAAATTGCTTGTCCGGCAATGTATAATACAGAGCATAAGAGGAAATCATAATATTTCCCAAATATCGAGATATCGAAAACATAAGGAAAAGGAGAGAAAGACATGAAATCATTTAATTACGTAATCACAGATGAAGTTGGAATCCATGCAAGACCGGCAGGAATTCTGGTGAAAGAAGCAAAAAAATACGCTTCAACAGTTATGATTGTAAAAGGCGAGAAGAAGGCAGATGCATCTAGGCTGATGGCTTTGATGGGATTAGGCGTAAAATGTGGGGAAGAAGTGACAGTGGAAGTATCCGGTGATGATGAAGATACAGCATGTGCAGAGCTGGAGGCGTTCTTCAAAGCGAACTTATAAGAACCAGATTTTTGAAAAGAATATGAGAGGGAGGGCTGCTGGGAAAGCGGCCTTCTTTTTTCGGCTGTCGGCATGACCCTTGCAATTGGGAAATGGTTCGGCGTATGCCTGCCCTGAATATTTATCTGTTCTGGGTTGACGGGGCAGGGGGAAGGTGATAAGATAAGAAACGGCACTACAATATCATGTGCTGTCTCTATAGTTAGATACTAAATATAGGGATTAAGTTTTCATGCTGAAAGGACAGATATAAATGAGGTATCATAATATAACGAAGGACGATATGCTGAATGGGGATGGCCTGCGGGTGGTTTTATGGGTGGCCGGATGCAGCCATTGCTGTAAGGACTGCCATAACCCGATTACTTGGGATCCCAATGGGGGACTGCCTTTTGACAGGAAGGCGAAGCAGGAGATATTTGATGAGTTGGAGAAAAGCTATGTCTCTGGGCTGACGCTCAGCGGAGGGGATCCGCTGTATCCGGGAAATCGTCTGGATGTGGAAGGGCTGGTAAGAGAAGTCAGGGAAAAGTTTCCGGATAAGACAATCTGGCTGTATACAGGGGGGCTTTGGGAAAAAGAGAATAAGTATCCCCTGGTGAAGTATCTGGACGTCATGGTGGACGGAGAGTATGAGAGGGACAGAAGAAATACACAGCTTCATTGGCGGGGCAGTGCGAACCAGAGGGTGATAGATGTGCAGAAGTCTTTAGTGAAAGGCGAAGCAGTGTTATATTGTGATTAGCAAGAGGGTACATCAGAAAGGGGAAAAGATGAAACGGATTGCAAAGTTCCACAAAGTCAGTTTTGAGCAGTTTGCGGAAGGATGGCTGGGAGAATTCCCGGATTCCAATAGAGAAGAGGCCGGGAAGATTTATGAGGAAATCAAGCTCCCACGGCGGGCGACTGCTGGTTCGGCAGGGTATGATTTTTTCGCTCCGTCGGATTTTGTACTGGCGCCTGGCAGGACGATAAAGATACCTACGGGAATTCGGGTGGAGATGGAGGAAAGCTGGGTGCTGAAATGTTACCCAAGAAGCGGACTGGGGTTCAAATTCCGCCTTCAGCTTAACAATACGGTGGGTATTATTGACAGCGACTATTTTTATTCGGATAACGAAGGCCACATTTTTGTAAAGCTTACGAATGATACGAATGAAAACAAAACAGTCTGCGTAAAAAAGGGAACAGGCTTTATGCAGGGGATTTTTGTGGAATATGGGATTACAGTGGATGATGAGGTAACAGATATCCGCAACGGAGGGCTGGGGAGCACGACTGCAGTTTAGGCGCAAGGGTGCTGCGCTTTATCATCGAGAGGAGGAATGGGAGTATGTATAAAAGGCTAAGGAAGGCGGTGTTTTTATTTGTCCTGGTATTTTTTGCCGCTATGTGTATCGGGCAGCCGGCTTTGGCGGCAAAGGTCAAGGCTCCGACAGGGCTAAAAGCGGATTATGATAAAAATTATATAAAACTTACCTGGAAGAAAGTGCCGAAGGCGGGCGGGTATGTGGTGTACCGTTACAGCAGTACGGCGGGGCAGTACATCAGAGTAAAGTCAACGAGAAAGAACTCCCACAGTATGTCAGGACTGCCGGAAGGAACCCTGTACCGTTTTAAGGTGAAGGCTTACCGGAAAATCGGAGGGGTAACGTATTACAGCAAATATAGCAAAAGGCTTCAGTTACGGACAAAGAAGCAGAAAACGAAAAAGGTATCTACGATTAAGAAATACTTGAAGTCAGCGATACAGCCTTTGGGAAAGGTAGTTTATGTGTGGGGCGGGGGCTGGAGCACCGACGGTCTGGGAGGAAGCACAGAGGCCCGGAGCATGGGTGTGAGCAAGAGATGGACGCGTTTTTTCAATGCCCAGACAAAAGATTATAATTATATCAATACGCAGTATCAGCGGCATGACGGGCTGGACTGTTCCGGGTATGTGGGCTGGACGATTTATAATATCATGAATACCAAAAGCGGAAATAATGGTTACGTGATGTCTGCAAAAGACATGGCGAGGAACTATGCCTCCAGGGGATGGGGGAAATACATCAAGCGCGCAAGTGTGAAGAATTACAAGCCTGGGGATATTATGAGCAGCGACTGTAGTGACTGCGGGCATGTGTGGATTGTGATTGGTGAGTGCAAGGACGGCAGCGTCGTGGCGCTGCATTCATCCTCAAGCCAGGGAGTACAGCTTTCAGGGACGGTAGCGCCAGATGGAAGGACGAAGAGCGAGGCAGCAGAACTGGCGCAGAAATATATGGAACAGTATTTTCCAAAGTGGAGTGAAAAGTTCAGCCATCGGCTGAGAGACGAGAAATATCTGAGCCATTTCTGCCAAATGCGTTGGAATGTGAGCGGAAAATCAATTATGACGGATCCGGACGGCTATCAGAAAATGACGGCAGAGCAGGTTCTTGAGGATTTGCTGGGACCGCTGAAAGAAGAGCCGGAGCCTCTGCCTGTGCCGGAACCAGAGACGCCGCAGCAGCCGGAAACGCAGGTACAGCCAGGGACACAGAAGCAGCCGGAGCTGTGGATAGAGCCAGAGACAGAACAGGAAATACACGTGAATTAGTAAATATAGAAGATATTTCGAGAGGGGGAGCATTGGCTCCTCTTTTCGTTTTTTAACCGCTGGTAAAAAAGCTATACGGCAAATGAAACAGTTATTCAATAGTGTTTAAAGGAATTTTCTGATACAATGTTTTTAACAAAGTACTTTGTCCAAACTTAGTATAAGGAGAGGATTTTATGAAAATAAATGAGATAATCAGAAACCGGAGAAAGGAGCTGAATCTTACCCAGGAACAGGTGGCAGATGGGCTGGGGGTGACCGCTCCGGCTGTGCATAAGTGGGAGAAGGGAATCAGTTATCCGGATATTACGCTGCTGCCTACGCTGGCGCGCCTGCTGCAGATAGATTTGAATACGCTGTTTTCCTTTGAGCAGGAGCTTACGGAGCAGGAGGTTACTTCATTTTCTGATAAGGTAATAAGAATTATGCAGGATGAAGGCTTTTACGCGGGATACCAGATGACGATGGACAAAATTAAAGAATTTCCGAATTGCGCATTACTGCTGTGTAGTATGGCGGCAGTTCTGGATGGGACTTTGATACTGCTTGCAGTGGAAGAGGCGGAAAAATATACAGATACAATAGAAAGGCTGTACGAACGGGCGGCAGAATTGGGTGACAACAATGTTAGAGATCAGGCGAACAATATGCTTGTCCTGCGCTATATCAGGCGGGAGGAATTTGATAAGGCAGAAGGACTTTTGGATACTCTTCCGGATACGCCTGTGGATAAGAGGAGCCTGAAAGCAGCGTTTTACATTAGACGGAAAGAAATGAAGAAGGCAGTGAGTGTGTTGGAGGAGTCTCTTTGGTTTTATGCGAACAGCGCACGGATGACATTGATTTCCCTGATGCAGTGTTTTCAAAATATGAAAGAAGAAAATCTGGCGGAGCTGTGCGTCCAAAAGATAAGAGAAATTGTGGAGAGTTTGAATCTGTGGGATTATTCAAAATATTTAGCGGAATATCAGATGGCGATTTACCGAAAGGACAAAGAGAGAACGTTGGCTTCTTTGCGGTTGATGTTGGAAAGTATGCGGAATTCAGATAGAAAATCTGATTTTCCGCTTTATGCAGAAATACCAGAAAGGAACAGGGAAGGATATGCAGAGCGGCTGATGTGTTCCGGACTGGCAGAGAACATCAGGAAGCAGGGACTGGGCGGTGAAGGATTTCTGCAGGGAGATGCAGAACTGGAGGCATTGCTGGCGGAATTTGAAGTTATAGATAGTTGACCTGTTTTTTGCACAACCGTCCAGACTCCGAACTGTTTATTTGACGGGCAGCCCAGAGTCTGGAAATTATCTTTTAGTTAGTCCTCATTTTCTTTGATTTCCCCACATACAATCTTGGCGCCGGAATTACCGGAGGGCTGAGTCTTAAAATCATCGGGCATATCGTGGATTACCAGTGTCCTGCCGACAACTTCTTCCGGGAAAAACCTTTCTGTATAGAACATAGAGAGGGCATAGCCGCGGTTTCCGAAGAGGGGCGGCAAATCGCCGGAATGTTCCGGATGGGGGCAGCCATCCGGATTAAAGTGAGAGCCTGTATCTGCAAAAGGGTCATCTTTCGTGCCAGTGCAAGTGCGTCCTTCATGGATATGAAATCCAAAGATGTGCTCTGCACAGGAGGCTTCGGAAAACGGAAGGCCGCTTACTTCTATTACCATCAGAGTCCCGCTCCAGAGTGGATACAGGTAAGCCGCGCCTGATACTTCAGGATACGCACTGCTTCCATAAAGGAAAGCATATGCTTCCGGCGGGGTGGTACGGAGAAGTTCGGCCGCTTCATTTAGTTCTTTTCTCATTCGTTATCACACCCATCATCACAGGTGCAGAATGCCGGTTTGTCAAAGGAAGGGTTGTAAGCATAGAAGTTTTTGCTGTTCAGTTCTTCCTGAACGGTAGCCAGGACTTCACCGAAACGCTGGAAATGCACAATCTCGCGTGCGCGCAGGAAGCGAATCGGGTCAGCCACTTCAGGGGTATTTTTCACTACGCGCAGGATGTTGTCGTAGGTGCTGCGGGCTTTTTGTTCCGCAGCAAGGTCTTCGAACAAGTCCGTAACAGGATCGCCTTTTGACTGAAATTCGCAGGAATTTACTGGAATTCCTGCTGCTGACTGCGGCCAGACAGCAACTGTGTGGTCAATATAGTACGGACCAAGGCCGGAATTCTCAATTTCTTCCATCGACAGGTTGCGGGTAAGCTGATGAACGATGGTAGAGACGATTTCGAGATGCGCCAGTTCGTTCGTACAGTAAGGTTAGACCTTATCGAAAAGCCTGAATTTGCGGAATCTTTGGGTATATGTGAAGCTCGATAGCAACAGATTTTCCGGCATTCCGGTTGTTTTTACCGGATTTCCGGTAGTCAACATGGTCAATGAGCTCTTTCAGCATCTGGTTCTTGGCTGCCGCGTCAAGTGTTGGGTAAATTTCCAGCAGACGGCGGCATTTGGGAAGGTATTCTGACTGGTTTTGTGCCCTGCACTTTTCGGACTCTAGCTCAGACTGTAAAGCTTCAACGGTGGAACGCATGTCGGCTATGCGCATTTTCAGTTCAGAGGAACGCTGGGTGAAAATATCGGCTGTATAAATGCCCTGTTCCAGAAGGTCGTACAGAGAAGCCTGCTGAACATACAGTTTCTGTAGTGTTTGTTCCTGCTGTTCCAGCGAGCGTTCAAGGACGGCCGTACGATTTGGAGCGTCTGTCTTGACAGAAATATCAAGGACATCGTTTCTGACGAACTCTTCCAGAGATTCCAGTATTTTTTCTTCTACAAGGGACAGCTTGCTGCTGACGTTTGCGCAGCTTGTATATGGGCAAATCAGAGCGGGTTCTTTGCCCTTTTTCTGGTAGGGGCGGCGAACCATTTTGCGTCCACATTCGGCACAGACAATTAATCCGCTCAAAGGGTTTTTCACTTTCAGATGCTCTCCTATAGGGCGCGGCGGATTCCTGCGGCGCATTTTCTGCGCTTTTTGAAAAAGCTCTTCGTCAATGATAGCCGGATGAAGGCCGTCATACAAATCATACTGTTCTGTACGCGGCCGTTCCCTGACGATATTTCCGTTAATGGAACGTTTTATCTGTCTGCGGTGGTTCCACCGTATCTTCCCTATATAGACCGGGTTCTGCAGGATTCCCTGTATAGTGGCGGCTGTCCAGTCCGCGCGCGTCTGTGCGGGGATTTTCATGTTGTTGAGGAGGCGTACAATTTTGCTGACACCCATCTGCTCTCCGTCAAGTCCGTATACGTAGAGCTGGTAAATGTACTTTACAACTTCTGCCTGCTCAGGAACAGGAGAGAGTGTAAAACCCTTCTCGTGTTCAAGCTTTACGCGCTCGTAACCGTATGGCGGACGGTTTCCGGTGTATTTTCCTTCCCGTACGGAAGCAAGGCGCCCGTTCTGCAGGCGGCGGTTAATGGTTTTGTATTCCCTGCGGCTCATAAACAGGCCAAATTCAAAATATTCTTCATCAAATTCATTGTTCGGGTCGTAGGTTTTGAGCGGCGTAATGATTTTCGTGTGGGAAAATTTAAACGCCTGAGCTACAATCCCCTGGTCAATCGTGTCCCCGCGCGCAAGGCGCTCTACCTCTACCACAAGGACGCCGTCCCAAAGCCCCTGCTCTACTTCGGATAGAAGCTGCTGCATTACGGGACGGGATGCAATCGTGTCCCCGGATACCACTTCCTTGTAAATTGCGCCCACAGAAAGGCTGAGGCTTCTGGCGGTGTCAAGCAGCATTTTCTCATGCCGGGCCAGGGTTTCCAGCTCTCCGTGTTTTTCGGCCTCCTGGTCGGCACGGGATTTGCGCAAATACATGGCATAGTTACCGGAATATAAATATTGTTTTTTCAATTTATCATCTCCTGCTTATAAATTTATGAGAATAACGCTCATTGTAGACGTGCACACAAGAAGTTATGGAATCATAAATTGTAGGGGGAGGTGGTGAAATGCCGGTAATAAAAACAATCGAAAGTGAGGAATGTACAACCTACATATATAATGATTGCATGGTGAAATCAGAAGAAGAGCGAAAAAAGATGCTCAGCCATGTGTCACAAATTATCATGGAATTTTACAAAAACAGGGAGAAGGCTGTACAACTGCTGGGAACGGAATGAACAGTAAGACTGTGTAAATGGCAGAAAGTTATATGTTTGCAATGAGGCGAAATAGCGGTATAATAAAAATATATCGTGTCAAGGCTCATTCCAAGACGAAGGGGATGAAATCAAAAAAGAAGGAGATTTACTATGGCTTACAATAATGAAGCGCCAAAATGTGACTATATACACGCTCACCCGGAAATCATTCAGGCTGTTACCAGCCAGATGCCAAATGAAGAGCTTCTCTATGATTTGGCAGAGCTTTTTAAGATTTTCGGCGATTCGACCAGGATTAAGATTCTTTATGTACTGTTGGAAAGTGAAATGTGCGTATGCGACATTGCGCAGCTTTTGAATATGACGCAGAGTGCGATTTCCCATCAGCTCCGCATACTGAAACAGAGCCGTCTGGTGAAATTCCGCCGGGAAGGGAAAACTATTTTTTATTCCCTGCAGGATGACCATGTATGCAGTATTTTAAGCCAGGGATTGGAACATTTGGAGGAATAAGGCAGGAGGCATAACACATGATAAAAAGGAAAATTCCCGCATTTGATTTACATAAAATCTGTAATTCCGGGCAGTGTTTCCGCATGAAACCGCTTGGAGAAAACCGTTATGGCCTGACAGCATTTGGAGAATATCTGGAAATGGAGCAGGTGGGGGAAGAGATTTCCTTTTCCTGCACGGAAGAGGAATTTTCCGGACGGTGGGAAGATTATTTTGATTTGTATACGGATTATGAGAAAATGGTACATGCGGTAGATAAAGAGGACATTTACCTGACGGCGGCAGTGCGCTGCGGACAGGGGATGAGGATTCTGCGGCAGGAGTTATGGGAAGTGATTGTGAGTTTTATTATTTCGCAGCAAAATAATATTCCGCGTATAAGGAAGTGCGTGGAGTCTTTGTGTATGCAGTTTGGTGAGGAGAAAGAGGATTTCAGAGGGGGGAAATATTACACGTTTCCGACAGCGGATGTCCTGGCAAAGCGAAGCCTGGATGATTTTGCCGTATGCAGCCTCGGCTATCGGGCAAAATATATCTGGAATACAGCGAAAATGGTTGCGGGCGGTGTAGTGTCTTTAAGTGCACTGACGCGAATGGAGTATGAGGCGGCCAGAACAGAGTTGATGAAATTATCCGGTGTAGGAATCAAGGTTGCAGAGTGTATCTGCCTGTTTGCATTGCATCATGTGGATGCGTTTCCGATAGATACGCATATCCAGGACATGCTTACGAACCATTATCCGGAGGGGTTCCCTTTTGAGCGTTACCGGGGGTATGCAGGAGTCCTGCAGCAGTATGCATTTTATTATGAATTGTGTGGAGCAGAGTAAAAAATAGATGCATTTTTTTGCGTGGGATGATAGAATAAAAAAATATAATAGTCTGAGTACAGAGGAGGAAGAGTATGGAGTTATTGGAAATGACGCTGGAGGATATTGTCAATTATGCCATCCTGCTGTTTGAGTTTATCGGCGTGGGAATCATTATCTGGTCTGGAATTGTAGGATTTTACAAATATCTGAGGCGATGTCCGGATACCAGGATTGCGCTGGCAAAGGGAATGGCGATGGGGCTGGAGTTCAAGCTGGGAAGTGAAATCTTAAGGACCGTGGTTGTGCGGGAATGGAAGGAGATTAGTATCGTGGCAGGAATCATTGCCCTGCGGGCAGCGTTGACATTCCTGATTCACTGGGAAATTAAAGAAGAAGAAAAGGGAATCAATATAGAGTAAGTGTGATATAAGGGGCTGTGCAATGGATGCACGGCCCCTTTGAAAATGTTTAGGAAACATGTCTGCCGGAAGATTCTTTCCTTGCAAAGAGTATCAGCAATTCATGTACCAGCAAAGGCATAGAGGCGAGGAATATCATCTGTCCCCATTCAAAGAATGTAAGGTGGCAGGTTCCGAAGATTTGGATAAAATATGGAATCTCTGTAACTAAGAGCTGCAGCCCGATTCCGGTAAAAAAAGCGAAAACCATGAGTTTGTTGGAAAAATGCTTCATGCGGAAAACAGAGGTTTCCACATCCCGCATACCAATGGCATGGAAGAGCTGCGACATGCCGAGCACGGTAAAGGCGTAGGTCTGGGAGCGGGCAAGAATCCCTTCGTCCATCAGCAGCGCCTGGAGGGAGTGCAGGGTAATGTCTGTGTGTCCTGCAAGCAGGAGACTGATAGGAAGCTGAAGAAAAGCGACCATGCTGATAAAAGCAATCAGCCCTCCATATAAAAGTGTGCAGGCCAGCCCGCCCTCTGCAAAAAGGCTTTCATTTTTGGGACGGGGAGGATGCTTCATAAAATGAGAGGCATCATTCCTGTCTGTACCCAGCGCTAAAGCCGGGAGAGAATCTGTAATCAGGTTAATCCATAGGATATGGCTGGGCTTTAAAGGAGAGGCTAGCCCCAGGATGATGGCAAAAAGCATGGTAATAATTTCGCCGAAATTGGAGGAGAGCAGGAAAAGCACGGCTTTTTTGATGTTTTCGTAAATGCTCCGTCCTTCGGCAATAGCCTTTGCAATCGTGGCAAAGTTATCATCTGCCAGCACGATATCCGCGGCATTCTTTGCAACGTCTGTACCGGTGATTCCCATAGCAATTCCGACATCTGCGGTCTTTAAGGAAGGCGCGTCATTTACTCCGTCCCCTGTCATTGCCACGGTTTTTCCGATAGATTTCAGCGCGGACACGATGCGCATTTTATGTTCCGGAGAGACATGCGCATATACGTTTACCCGGGATGCCGCTGCCGCCAGCTCCGGCACGGACATTTTCTGCAAATCGCTTCCTGTCATACATTCGTGTGTCTCAGAGGCGATACCCAGCTCCCGGGCAATTGCCAGCGCGGTATCGCTTCGGTCACCTGTAATCATTACGGTGCGGACACCGGCTTTTTTGAAATCCTGCACAGCTTTTGCGGCTTCTGGGCGGATAGGGTCTTTCATGCCTACAAGTCCCAGAAAAATCATGTCGGTTTCCTGAGGAGAGGAATCTCCAGTCCGCATGGCAAGGGCAAGGACACGCAAGGCATGGGAAGTAAGCCTGTCAAGAATCCGGCGGATATCATTGCGCCTCTGGGAAGTCAGTGGGAGGACTTTCCCATTTAATAGGATTTGGCTGGATTTCCCAAGAACATCATCAGGCGAGCCTTTTGTATAAGAAACGGTGGAGGAACCGCTGCGGTGCAGTGTGGTCATCATTTTACGCTCAGAGCTGAATGTGATTTCGCGGATGCGTGGGTATGTTTGCTCCAGGCGGTTCCGGGAGAGCTGGTAGAGGTTTCCCATATCCAGCAGCGCCAGCTCCGTAGGGTCGCCAAGACGGGCGTCTGGGGAAAGGATGGCGTCGTTGCAAAGGAGGAAACCGTTCAGGAAATGTTCATCCCGGGAGGGGGCTAGGGTAGAAACATCCAGAAGCTCGCCGTTGGTATAGCAGAGGGTGACGGACATTTTGTTCTGTGTCAAAGTCCCCGTTTTGTCAGAGCAGACGACGCTTACAGAACCCAGGGTTTCTACGCTGGGCAGCCGTTTGACAATCGTATTTACCTTTACCATCCGAGAGATGCTGAGCGCCAGTACTAGAGTGACGACGGCAGGCAGTCCTTCCGGTACCGCCGCAACAGCCAGGGAAATAGCGGTAATCAGCATTTCCATCACATCCCGTCTCTGCATCAGTGCAATGAGGAAAAGCAGGACACAGAGAAGTACGGATACCACGCTCAGCACTTTTCCCAAATCTCCCAGCCGCTTTTGCAGAGGGGTCATTTCTGTAGGGGCTGTATTAATCATTTTGGCGATTTTTCCGATTTCCGTGTCCATTCCAATGGCAGTCACACGCCCGACTCCTTTGCCGTAGGTGACGTTGGTGGACATATACGCCTTATTTTCAGATGCGGTATCTTTTTCAACAGGAAGGGACTCGCCGGTAAGTGCGGACTCCTCGATTTTCAGGCTGGAAACGGAGGTCAGCACCAAATCAGCAGGAACCTGCCTTCCTGCGTCAAGGTAAACCACGTCCCCTACAATCAAATCTTTGGCAGGGATTTCCGTAGGTATGCCGTTTATGTCTATGAGTGCGGTAGGGCTGGTCATTTCCTTTAGGGCGTCTAGGGCGCGCTGGGCTTTTCCTTCCTGGATGACTCCTACAACTGCGTTTACGAAGATTACCACCAGAATGATGGCAGTGTCCCCGATTTCGCCCAGCATGGCAGAGATAGCGGCTGCAGCGAATAAAATGTAAATTAGCGGATCATTCAGTTGTTGGAAGAATGTTCCGATAGGCGTGGCTTTCTTGGCTTCGTCAAGTTGGTTTTGGCCGCGCCGGGTTTCTTGTGATATGGGCGTTTGGTTTGTCATGCACTTGTCCTCCTTCTGATGATGAAATATATGCGTGGTTTTGGAAAATATGTGCGGTGCTGCTGTTCACTTCGTATGCAATAATACAAGTAACAAAAAAAGAATAAAATTTCGATTTTGTATAGTAATATTTTCTTTTTAGTGTTATACTATGAAAAAGAATTGACATAACAGAGTGTCTTAGAAAGGATGTGCATACTATGAATAAGTGGGAAGATTTTCTGGCAGCATTACAGAGAAAAGAAGAGGAGAGTAAAAAGAATACTGTTTTATGGGTGCTGGCTATTATTGGCGCAGTAACTGCAGTAGCAGCAATCGCATATGGCGTATATCGTTACTTTACCCCGGATTATCTGGAAGATTTCGAGGATGACTTCGAGGACGATTTTGATGATTATTTTGATGATTCCGAGGAAGATTCCAAGAAAGAAGACAGCAAAGAGGAAAAGGCTGAGTAATCACAGCAGTTTCATTTTGTTATACCGTAAGGGTTTTGAAATTATAATCAACGAAAACACACAGATGGGCAGATGCCATGGGGCACCTGCCTTCTTTAGAGTATGGCTGAACTGATATGAGGAGCGGAATATGAAAAAAGGACAGATATTGGAAGGCAGAATCCGGGAAGTGGTGTTCCCAAATAAAGGAATCGTAGAAGTAGAAAACGAGGACAAGCCTATCATTGTAAAAAATGGCCTGGCAGGGCAGAAGGTCAGGCTTTCCATCAATAAAATCCGGAAAGGAAAGTGTGAAGGGAGACTTCTGGAAGTCCTGGAAAAGTCACCTGTAGAAATAGAGCCCGCCTGCCCTCATTTTGGCACCTGCGGCGGGTGTACCTACCAAAACCTTTCCTATAAAGAGCAGCTTGCCATGAAAGAGCAGCAGGTAAAAGCGCTGATGGACGGAGCAGTGCACGGAGAATATGTTTTTGAGGGTATCAAGGGGAGTCCGAAAGCATTTGCTTACCGGAATAAGATGGAATTTTCCTTTGGCGATGAAATAAAAAACGGCCCGTTGGCATTGGGACTCCATAAACGGGGAAGCTTTTATGATATCGTAAATGTGCCGGACTGCCAGATTGTGTGCGGCGATTTTGGAAAAATCCTTACCTGTGTTCTGGAATACTGCAGGGAGCATAAGATGAGCTTTTACCGCAGAATGGCCCACGAAGGGTATCTGCGTCATCTCCTGGTGCGAAGAGGAGAGAAAACAGGGGAGATTTTAATTGATCTGGTGACGAGTACCCAGGAACAGCACAGTCTGGAGGACTTTGCAGAACGGATTCTGGCATTGCCGCTGGAGGGCAAAGTGGCAGGGATTCTCCATACATACAACGACAGCCTGGCAGATGTGGTGCAGAGTGACAAGACGGAAATTCTTTATGGGCAGGATTTCTTTTACGAAGAGCTTCTGGGGCTGAAATTTAAGATTACGCCGTTTTCCTTTTTTCAAACAAACTCCCTGGGGGCGGAGGTACTGTATGATTTGGCACGCTCCTATGTAGGTGAAACGAGAGATAAGGTAATTTTTGACTTGTATAGCGGAACAGGGACGATTGCACAAATGCTGGCGCCTGTGGCAAAGCAAGTCGTTGGTATTGAAATTGTAGAGGAAGCTGTGGAGGCAGCGAAGCAGAATGCAGAGCTGAATGGGCTTTCGAACTGCGAGTTTATTGCAGGCGATGTGTTAAAGGCGATAGATTTGGTACAGGAAACGCCGGATATCATCGTGCTCGACCCGCCAAGGGATGGTATCAATCCGAAGGCGTTGAGGAAAATTATTGATTTCGGGGTGGAGAAGATCGTGTATATCTCTTGTAAGCCGACGAGTCTGGCGAGGGATTTGGAGATGCTGCAGGAGTACGGGTATG
This sequence comes from Lachnospiraceae bacterium 46-15, assembly GCA_041223665.1. Classification (GTDB taxonomy): domain Bacteria; phylum Bacillota; class Clostridia; order Lachnospirales; family Lachnospiraceae; genus Hominisplanchenecus_A. The sequence continues at coordinate 32,880 of JBCLQO010000017.1, read as the reverse complement.
GAGTGGAGAGGATTTGCTGCGTGGATATGTTTCCGGGGACGGTGCATGTTGAAACAGTTTGTCTGCTGACGAAAAAAGCCCAGTAAATCAAAGGTTTCTGCCGATTTGGGGCAAAAATGGATGTGTGTTTCAGTTTCCGCAGAATGGTGGTGCGGAAACTGATTTACCCCAGGGGTAAGATTTTCGGAATTGTTGATATACATTTTGGCAAAAGGGATACCTTTTCGCAAAAGTAAATTGGTGGTAAGGAGGATAAGTCAGAGTGAGTAATTTTAATAATAACGCATATCAAAACTTAGTCACGGATTTAATCGGAGATACATTTTATAAGGATACTTCTGTTAGCGGAAAAATATCCTTTGTCAGAAAGTATGCAGAGGTTGTTATTCGAAAAATATTAGATGTTGATCCAAATAAGGCGGTAACTTTAGGTGCGAAGAATATTCAAAATAGAATAAAAAAATTGCCTAACCATGAATTCATTGAAGCAGCAGTAGAAACTGTTCGTGGCAAAGGAAATCAGTCAACACATACGCAATATTTAGAGGGGTTTGACTCAGAGGACTTTGATAATGTGGTAGATGGTTTATTTGATATGCTATCATATCTGCTGATAAACTATTTTGAAAAATACGAATTTGGATCAAGAAATGACGTGTTATATTCCTTTTCAATGCTTCCCCCTATAATACGATATAAAGTTTTAGTTTTTTTGTATAAAAAGCACCCGGATAATGTTTCAGTCATTGATAAGTTGGTTTTGGCAACGGTGAAAGCTTTTAGTGTTGATGAAGCAACTAAATGGGTTGAAAGAGAGAAGAATGCATTAGTCAAAATGGGAACAGTGACGGAAAAGGTCTTTAATGAGATAGCTGAAAAAAAGGGCATAGAGATTGCTGAACTTATTCGTAATACTTCACCCGCTAATATGTACATATTATGCAAAATGAAGATTGTAGAAGTAGGAGACATGGTTAACAATAGAGGTGTTTTATACTCGGATTTTGAAAGTGCATTGCCGCATTATAAATCAAGAGGGATACTAATAGGAGATGATTTGGAAACAACGGAATTCAATGATATTATGAATTTTTTGTATATGGGAAGGAAAGAAAAAATTAGAGAAATATCAAATGAAAGTAATCCGTATGTTATCTTGAATTTTATTTCTTAAGAAGTGTATCAATGGGCAAACAATTATAGGTTAAAAGACAGAGGTATGGCATATGGGAATAAAGATGAATCGGGCAAGGTATAATGGGCAAGAAATTAAAATTAGTGAATATGATGTCAATAAAGTATATGGAAAGCTGAAATGTTATTATTGTAATGCAGATATAAGTTTTGTGAATTCTCATGAAAGAGATTTAGGTGAAAGAAAAATTATTATACAAAAATATTTTCGTTTAAGGCGTGGAGAAGAACATGAAAAAGGGTGTAAATACACGGTTGATGGAGCGATATTAAACATACACGCATCTTGCACAGACGATGTACTGATGTCGAAAAGGGATAATAAATATGTAGTAAGGTTAATGCTTATATCGCAAGATACCGCTAAAAAGGGAAGTAAGAATTTAGCAGATGAATCAGGACATGGAAAAAGACAGCATAATTATATTCCAAGTGGGAAGAAAACGGCATATTTGTCTACAATGAATCAGATAATGAAACTTAGAGCGTTGGTTGAGGATAATTCAGATTTAGAGGATAAAATCAATTTACAATATTACGATAGGAAGGGCGTTCCTTATTTGGTTTCATGGAAAGACTTCTATTTTGATTCGGAAAACGAAAATGATTTCGGTAGATTATTGAGATATTTGACAAATAAAAAAGTATATCATCCAATTTGTGTAGTAGGATATATAAAATCAATTTCTGAGTACCAGACTGGGAGATTTTGTATCAAACTGGAAACTGTATCAGATGAAGAAAATAAGCGTATTGCAATAGCGATTTATTTTGAAAACAATCAGATTTATGAGCAATTCAAAGATAAAAATGATTGTAAAATTATTACATATGCATACTTTAAGTTTTATCGCGAGAATGAATGGATTGCACCAGATGATAAAAAATTTATTTATTATAATATAACGGGCAATGTATACGACATAAGGCAAATGTTACTTTTGAGCGATGATACTACGGTATAATCTATTTTGAATTGAAAGTGTAGATGAGGTAAAGTCATTACCCCACTTTGAAAATTACACGGAGTACTTTCGCTATGCAGTATAAAATAAAAGTTCAGGGGAATATTGAAACCGTTTGTCTGCTTTCAAAGAAACCTTAATTTTCTGCGGTTTGTGGGATATTAAGGAGCGAAAATGGATGTGTATTTTGTAGCCTTATGAATGAACCATTTGAATATCGTAGCAGAGGGGTGTTTTGAGACTCTGCTGAATAATAGGCTTTTGCTAAAAGGTATCACTTTTGCGAAAATGTATGATACCTCCCGGCAGGAGCCTTTTTGTATAAAGATAACTTGACTTATAAATCTTACTGATGTAATATTTACACAAGTGCAGCAGGATTGCGGTCGAAATTTTTTTGTTGCGAAATCTTACGCATGTAATAAAAAGAGAGGAGGAATGCATAGTACGATATACCCAGCAAAGAGAAATTTTTTTGCTTCAAAATCTTACGAATGTAATATTTTGAAGATGTAGCGTACATTGAAAATAGAATATGACCATATCAGCAAAGCAAAATGAATGGAGGTCAATATGAAGAAAGGAAAAAGCAGAAACAGGCGAAAGAAAACAAGAAGCAGGCTCCTATGGATTGCGATTGCTGTTATAGGAATAGCTGCGGTAATTTCTGCAGTATGCGTGGCAGGAATGTTGGCAATAAAGGAAAGTGCCTGGAGGACACCGGAAGAACTTCTGGTGGAGTACATGGATCATATTCCAAAAAAGGAGTATGAAGAAATGTATGCGATGCTACATATTGAGGCATCGGGAAATGTCAGTCAGGAGGATTTTGTAACTCGAAATTCAGCTATTTATGAAGGTATAGAAGTCCAGAATATGGCTGTCCAGATTATTGCATATGATGAGGAGCAAATGACGGTAACCTACCAGACTTCTTTTGATACAGTTGCAGGAACTATCAGCTTTGAGAATGAAGCAATCTTCCTAAAGGACGAAGAAGGATATAAGTTGGTTTGGGATGATTCCATGATTTTTCCAAATCTGACTTCTACAGATAAAGTAAGAGTTTCCACTACACAGGCAGAACGGGGAGAAATTCTGGATAGGAACGGACGTGTTCTTGCAGGAAAAGGTACAGCATCTTCGGTTGGAATTGTTCCAGGCAAGTTGGAAAACAAAGAGGAAGCAATCGCACAGATTGCAGAACTGTTGGAAACGACACCGGAAGCGATAGAAAAGAAGCTGTCGGCACAGTGGGTAAAGGATGATTCCTTTGTACCGATTAAAACAATTCCGAGGGTTGAAGAAATCGAGTTGATGAAGATTGAACCGGACGAAGAGGTGCTGAAAGAAAAGGAAAGACATGAAAAGTTGCTGGAAATTTCTGGAGTGATGATATCTGATGTTGAAGTGCGCGAATACCCATTAGGGGAAGCCGCTTCACATTTGGTCGGGTATGTTCAAAGCGTTACTGCGGAAGATTTAGAGGAACATGCAGGAGAAGGTTATACAGCCAATAGTGTAATCGGTAGAAGCGGAATGGAGGGTTTGTTTGAGAGTGAACTGAAAGGCCAGAACGGTTGCAGGATTTACATTGTAAATTCGGAAGGTAAAGAGAAGGAGGAACTGGCTTGTATCCTGGTACAGCATGGGCAGGACATTCAGCTTACGATAGATGCCGATTTACAGGTTTCCCTGTACGAACAGTTTAAGGAAGATAAAAGCTGCTCGGTGGCAATGAATCCTTATACCGGAGAGGTATTGGCTTTGGTCAGTACTCCATCCTATGACAATAATGATTTTATTATGGGATTGTCTAGCGAGCAGTGGACTACACTGAACGAGGATGAGGATAAGCCTATGTATAATCGTTTTCGGCAAGTGTGGTGTCCGGGTTCTACCTTCAAACCGATTACTGCTGCGATTGGTTTACAATCAGGAGCAATCGATCCAACAGAAGATTATGGGAATGTAGGTTTGAGCTGGCAAAAGGATGCATCGTGGGGGTCTTATTATGTAACAACGCTTCATGCGTATGAGCCAGTCATTTTAGAGAATGCTTTGATTTATTCCGATAATATTTATTTTGCAAAAGCAGCATTAAAGATTGGTTCGGATGAGTTGGAAAGTTCTTTGACACGGCTTGGTTTTAATGAGGAACTGCCATTTGAGATTAAGATGGCAGAGTCGCAATATTCTAATACAGAGGGCATTGAAACTGAAATACAGTTAGCTGACAGTGGTTATGGACAGGGACAGGTTTTGGTGAATCCGTTACATATGGCTTGTATTTATTCTGCTTTCTGTAATGATGGTAACATCATAAAGCCTTATCTGGTCTATCAAAAAGAGGTGACGGCTGAATATTGGATTGCAGAAGCGTTTTCAGAAGAAACAGCTAATCGGGTATTGGAAGGAACAAAGAAGGTTGTGAATGATTCTAATGGAACTGGATATGCAGCCCATCGGGATGACATTCTTTTAGCAGGAAAAACAGGTACGGCAGAAATCAAGGCATCGAAGGATGATACTTCGGGTACGGAATTAGGATGGTTTGCAATTTTTACAGCAGAAGATACGGTAGAACGTCCTATATTGATTATCAGCATGGTAGAAGATGTGAAAGGAAGAGGAGGAAGCGGATATGTTGTTACGAAAGACAACCTGGTTCTGGAAGAGTGGTTTGGCAGCAATTAACTTTGTATTAATACTTAGTATTTCGGGGTGCAGTGATGCACCCCCGGAAGAAAATACAGTTTCGGAAACGGTAATAGATGTTCAGGCTATTCAGAAAGAATCAGAGGAGGATGCAAATGAAATTATAAGCGTCTGCATTGACCTTTATGAGAAAGCAGAAGAAGAAAATAAATTAGCGGATTTGGAAACAATCCGTAGTATTGTAAATCGTCTTGGAGAAAATGGCTATTCGGCAGTTGACAGTAAAAACCAGATTGATATGACTGAGCCGGAGCAGGTGGTTGAATTCTACGAAATGGTAGATGCGAAGGAAGAGGCAGAAATATCCATTATTGAGGTCAGTTATTTGCCGGGTTTTGTAAAATACGATTTGCAGACAAAAGATGGAAATGTAGATGTGGTCAGAAGCTATTACAAGTACGAAAACGGAAATATACAAAGAAATACAACAGGAAGCTATCAGGCAGAATACTGGAACTATACAGAAGAAGGATATCTGATGTTTTCAGGAGTATGGTATTCGGAAGAATTATATATTCTTACATTAAGCGGAGTAGAAGAGAACACTGCATTGCGCGTGCAGCCTTTGGATGAGACGTGCAGAGAACTGACTCGGAAGTATCTCGCTCCAATTAGTTTTGAACAGAATAATATGTTTATTGTAGATTGGAGTGAGGCCGATTTTGGAGAACTGAATTTTTACGATATGTATGACATTCTCTATCAAAAAGAAAATGGGGAATATGTTCCTTATGTCGCAGATGACAATTTAGGAGTCGGTGCGGTTTACCGGATTCCGAAGGAGGAATTTGAAAGCGTTATCATGACCTACTTCAATATCGATAGTGAAACGCTGCAATCCAAAACGGTCTATTATTCAGAGGATTTGACCTATGAATATAAGCCGAGAGGGTTTGAAGAAGTAGAGTACCCGGAATATCCATATTCAGAGGTGGTTGGATTCACGGAGAACAGTGATGGAACAATTACACTTACAGCTAATGTGGTATTTCCGCATTCGGGAAATTCAAAGGTATATGCCCACGAGGTTGTGGTCCGTCCTTTGGAGAACGGCGGGGTACAATATGTTTCCAACCGAATTATACCTTCCGAGGATAATAGTGAGGAAACATGGCATACACCACGTTTGACAGCGGAGGAATGGGAAGAACTGTACGGAGGCGAATAATGGAAGATGTAAAATGGCTATTGAAGAGATGCGGCTTTCCGATTTTGATATTGCTGATTGTGGTAATAGCAGGAGTGATTTGTTGGGGACGGCTGCATACGGGAAAAAAGAAGGTGGCAGAGGAAGTATGGGAGCCTCCGGTGGAAATCGAGGACAGTGAAACGGTAACGGAAGAAGAAAACGATACGGAAACTTCCGCAGATTCAGCATATTGGTTTATTCCACAATCCAGTGACTGCCTTATCTCGGAAGAGGAAAAGGAGCAACTGCAGAATATGGTTTTGTCGGCAGCAGAATGTGATAATTACAGATGCTGCGAACTATTCTTCCGGTGTTAGTGAATTTACAAGTGAGCAACGGAAAGAGGTTGTAGAGCAATTAGGGAAGGCAGGTTTGGTAAGTGTTGAAGAAGATACCAATATGCAGAACCCTGAAAAGATAGAAAACTTTTACGCAGATTATCTGAATGGGCAGGATTCGATGGTTACTGTATTCGAAGTGCAGAGGGATGGACTGCTTGGGGCAGTAACCTTTATTTATCGTAGAGAGCAGTTACAGACCTATTACATAGGAGTTCGGTGGAAGGAAGGCGGTATGCCAGAGATACAGGGAACTTCGGTAAGTAATGTGGCTGAAATTAATCTTACGGAAAAAGGGTATTTTATCTACGCATATGAATACGTGATTGCACATGCGAGTTTGAGACAGTATTGGAGAATAGAACCGCTTTCGGAAGAATGCAGGGAGCTGACGGAGAAATACATATCAGGACTAAGCTATGTGAATTATAATATGCTTGTCACAAACTGGGACAGCAGTAACGTAGAAGATATTCTGATGCCTTGTATGTATGAAGACATCTATCGAATTTATACGGGAGAAAATCTGAAAACGGAAGGTTGGAAAATTCCGTCAGAGGAATACGAGAGGATAATGACTACCTATTTTCCGGTATCTGTAGGACAGTTGAGAGAGCATTGTGGATATGATGAGAGAAGCAACAGCTATGAATATGAGATGATTTATGCCAGCCCATACCCGCCGTTTGGAGAAGTAGTTGACTATACAGAAAATGCGGATGGAACGATTACGCTCATTGTGGATGGAGTATGGCCGGATTATAATTCCGATCTCGCTTTTCGGAATACGGTTGTGGTTCAGCCATTTGAAGATGGAACTTTCAGGTACCTTTCCAATTCTATAGAACAAGTAGAATTGGAACTGCCGCCAATAGCAAGAAAGAAAGGATGATATTATGGCATTAAAGAGAAAAAGCATTCTGCTGATTATGGCATTTTTGATTGGATGTTTTGTGTGTGCCTGTGGAAAAGAAGATAGCATTGTGAGTGAATCTCTTGTGGAAGATACGAAAGAAGTATCTTCCACAGAGGAAATAAAAAGTGCAGAGGAAGAGGCTGCAGAACAGTGGGAAAAGGGCTATGGACTTCCGGTGGACGAACAGGAAGAAAAGGAAGCTGAGAATGACTGCAGAGCGATGATGGAACATATTTATGAGATTTACAAAGAGGCAGATAAAGGAACTGCATCCAATGTTGTTTTAAATGATGAGACCATTCTTGAACTGCAGAAAAAGTTAATGGAAACGGGATATCCGGTTGTTACATTGGTAACCTATTCAAATATGGAAAATTATGAAAGCGTGGATTCTTTTCTTGAGGATTGCGCATCTGGGAAAAGCGGTTCTATAGTAATTTACGAGATACATGATGATGGTGCCATAGGTAGAATGAAATTTATTTATGATGGCACAGACATGTATGTTGTAAGCGCAGGAAGTGTATGGAATGAGAATGGCAAGTCGAGAATGTCTTATATATCTCACACTAGAATCAAAGAGTGGGAATATACAGAGAAAGGCTGGTTCTGCTATGAATTGTGTGTACCAGAGCCACCGGAAGTAACAGAAATTGTGGATGGAAGCTGTTTGATCAGAGTAAAGCCAATGACAGAAGAACAGCGTGAAATGTCAGAAAGATGCGTGAGAGGTCTTGGTTATCAGGGCAATAACATTTTATGTTCGAATTGGGATGCAGACCATATGGAAGAATTAGATTTCAATGGGATGTATGAATATCTGTATGCAATGAAATATGGAGATAAGTTCAATTCAGAGGATTGTCCAGATGGAATTCCAAAGGAAGAATTTGAAAGTCTGATTATGGAGTATCTTCCGATAACAGCAGAGCAGATACGGGAGTACGCAGCGTTTGATGAGGAAAAACAAACCTATCTTTGGGAGAGACTTGGGTGTTTCAATTATGCTCCTACCTTCTTTGGGACTTCTCTGCCGGAGGTTGTTAATATTAAAGAAAATGATGATGGAACTGTGACATTGACGGTAGAGGCGGTATGCGATATGGTTGTTTGTGATGATGCAGTCATAACCCATGAACTTACAGTGCGGTTTGCAGAAGATGGCAGTTTTCAGTATTTGGGGAATGAAATCCTTAATGACGGAATACAAGATATACCAAATTATCAATATCGTATTCGTAAAGAGTAGTTACGGGTGAAAAAATGATTTGATAATATTCGGGTTCTATGGTAATCTTACGGATGTAAGAAAAAAGAAAGGAGAAGTCAATGAAAAGAAAAAGCATAATTATTGGAGTTGTTGCAATTGCATTGTTGTGCTGTGCGGTGTTTTTATTTAGAAATAATACAGGAGATTCTGAGGGAATAGTTCAAGTTCCAGTAAATAATGGAGAACTGCTTACCAGTTCAAAGGAGGGATATAATTCTGTCGAGATATATCAACAGGAAAATCAACTGGTCGTAAATGCAGAATCAGAAGCGGCTTTTTTCGATGGAGTGCAATTTATAGTAGAGACTGAGGGAGAAATAACACCAGAAAATGTCGAGATCATTTGGATGACCATAGGCGAAAATACGGAACAGACAGCAGATAATGACTGTATTATTGCAGAGATAAAAATATGCGACAACGATGAATTAATTTGTGATACAAAGATAAACTTTGCGAAAAAAGCATTTGATGCAATAGAAGATGTGTTAGAAAGTAACGGGATGTAGGAGCGGAAACTCCATAATGGAAGAACTGGATATTTGTTGACATTAAAAAGGAGTGTTATAACAATGAAGAAATTTTTGAAAATTGTACTGTGTATTATGGGTTCGCTTCTTGCAGTGATTGCAGTATTTGGGTGTTGCATTTCGTATACGGTAAATTACAAGAAGACAATTTGCGATACATCTGTTTCGCCGGATGGAAAATATGAATTGACACTTCAGGCGGTCGGAGAACCAGACTGGCCTTTTGGTTCAGCAAGTGGACGATTAATCCTTATGGAAGGCAAAGATAAGATATCTCAAACAGATTTTGAATTGCACAATGACGGTGGAAGTATCACAAGTAATTGTTGGAAAGTTACATGGTATGAGGACTATGTAGAGGTAATTCTGTCAGGCGAGGAACAGTTGGATGAACGAGTTAATCTGTATTTTGATGGTTCAGTAGACATGCAACAGATTACCGAGGAAGACGAAGACTATGTGATAGGGGAAGAAGTGGATGAGGGCAGAGTAATACAGGAACAATCCTTTGAGGTAGAATTAGACCATTGGGGAAAGGTACGATTTGTCTCTTATCTGCCTTCTGATGATGTCTATAAGGAAGATGTTTCATTTGTGCTGACAAAAGATAATCGAATTATATATCATTTTCCGGCGTTTTATGAAAATAATAGCACAGAGAATGATGGTATAGGAACATTTGACAGCGTTGAGGTGATTGGATTTCAAGACATCGATGGCGATGGTGAAAAGGATGTGATTGCCATTATAAACTATGTAACTGGAGCAGGATCGCAGGGAATGATACCACGAAAGTCTGTTAGAATATTTTGTTCAGAAGATAATGATTTTGTCATTCAACACGATTTAATGGATGAAATAATGAAAAATATGAAAGAGGATGATATTTCTATTTCTGCGATATGTGATTATGTGACATTAATTGAAACAGATGAAATATATGATGGATACCGTACTATATACCAACAATACTTCGCAGACGAAGGATGTGATTTTATGATATCATATAGTGCGAGTGGAAATTCCAGAGTTATCTTAAATGAGAATGAGAAAATAATAGAAATTCTTGTATATGACAGACTTTCGGAAAATGAAAAATGTGAATTATATGTTTGGTACAGAAGTAAGAAAAAAGTAGATGGTTCATGGAATATCTCAGAGGCAGAGATGCTTGATATATTTGCTTATAATGTATCTACAAAAGATGTGGTTAGTAGCGGCAAAACATCATGGTCAGCAACCGGAAATGAAAAGTATTATGAAGCAACAGGCGAAAAATAAATGAAATCGGGTAAGAGTCAGTTTGTGTAGTTGACTGTTACCCGATTTCTTTATTTCCAGATATTCATGTCTGACAAGATAGACATGGTTATTTCAGTTGCTTTGCCTCCGGTAGCATCGCTGTCTGCACCAATGTTGGTAGCAAAAAAGTATGTATTATCTGCGGTTTCGATATAACCGATAAACCATCCATTCACATCCTGGCCATCCACACGGCCAGTTCCTGTCTTTCCACAGAGTGTTCCGGCATCAGAAGAGGAAAGGCGGATGGCATCTTTTACAGCATTGATGTTTTCAGGAGAGAACTCAAAGCTGTTGTTATGCAGTTTCGTTAAAAGCTCGACCTGCTCTATTGGAGAAATTTTTAAAGAAGATTCCATCCAGTAAGAGGAGAAATCGCCGCTCATATTTTCATTTCCATACCCGATTTTTTGAATATATTTGGAAAGAGCAGCAGCACCGAGCTGTTCATCCACGGATTGGAAATACCAATTTACGGAAGCACTCATGGCTGATTGTAAGGTCTGATCCGTGTTCCATACCTCAAATGGATAATTTTCTCCATTCCATGCAATAAAGGAATCTTCTGGTGTAATGATGCCTTCTTCCAGACCAAACAAAGCATCATATATTTTGTAGGTGGAGTTTGGTGCAACCCGCAGGGCAGCGTAATTCATGTCATGAATGCTCCATGCATCATTTCCCAAATCGTATAAAACAAAGCTGCCTTCGTATTCTTCGAAGTATGTGGAGAGGTCTACATAGGAAACATTCTCAGAAGAGGAGTCCCATTGGTAGTAGTTGACCTCTGCTGCGTATGTAGAAATAAAAGGAGCAAAGCCTAACAGAATAACAGCAGTCAGTACAAATGCCGTCATACCTTTTAGCCTCTTCATAAATGTTGGTTTCTCGTAAGATGCAATATTGATAATTCTCCGCTTCATCTGCTTCATATTTCCACCGAGGCCGGCAGCAAACGGAAAAGGTGTAAGAGAAACCTTTTCTGCAAAGTTAATCAGAGTATTGCCATAATCCTCGTAAGCATCCTCTTCAAGCATCTTTAAAACAGAGGTGTCACAGGCAACCTCTCTGTCATTACGCATTTCTTTCAGAGCGTACCAGACAAGAGGATTGAACCAATATACCACTCCGGCAAGGTTCATCAGATAACTGGCGATAGCATCGTGGTGCTTGTAATGCTGCAGTTCGTGTAACAGCATATACCGCATATCGGATTCGTTATAATCAGAGATCAGATGAATCGGAAGATAAATACACGGTTTCAAAAATCCTACGATAATTGGGGATTTCAAGAATGCAGTGCTGTAAACAGGAATATCTCTGTGGATTTCCATTTCTTCTAAACAATGATTATACAGTCTGCGGACTTCCTTGTTTTGAAGGGGAAGTGCAGATCTTTCCAAGTTGCGTAAACGGAGAGAGGATTTAATTACCAAAATAATCATTGCAAGAATACCTACAATCCATATCCCTAATAATATGTATCCGGCAATGGATGGAGCTTCGCTATTTACAGAAAGGGTAAAGTCATTCATCCAATTTACATTTCCGGTTGGATCGGCCCCAATGGTTTCTCCCATAGCAATTCCAGTATTGGAAGATGGAGAACTTCTCAGGCTACCGAGCCACGAGAAGATTTGAGGAAATCCGATTAAACGGAACGGTATAAAGGGAACTACCAACAACCCAAGCAGCAGGAACCACAGATTATACTGCATCCGGCTGGAAAGGTTGTTTTTGAATATCCTCTTGGCTATCAAAAGAATTCCGATGATACCGCTGATAAATACATTGCATATTAAAAAGCGTATCATAAAATCAGCCACGTTAATTGCCTCCTTTTTTTGACCTCTTTGAAAGAAGGGAGCGGAGAGTGTCTATTTCTGTTTCAGACAGTCTGTCATTTTCTATATATGCAGACAGCATGGCAGTGATATCCCCGTCATAGTATCGTTCCAGAAAAGAATTACTTTCCTGACCGATGTATTCGCTTTCTTTCACGACTGGGGTGTAAACAAACACTCGGCTCTGTTTTTCATAAGTCAGAGCGCCTTTGGTCACAAGGCGTTTGATTAAAGTCTGTATTGTTTTCGGACTCCAGCTTGTGGTCTGTAATAATTTATCTGTTATTTCATTTGTACTGATCGGCGCATGTTTCCATACGATTTTCATAACTTCAAATTCAGCTTCAGAAATCTGTGGTAAATCGCTCATTTCAAATCCCTCCTTAAATCTTACGGATGTAATAAAAATATTATATAGCCATATCCACCTTTCTGTCAAATGAAAAAAGGACTTGATTTTAACTCTTACATGTGTAATAATATAGATATTACGAATGTAAGAAAAAGGACAAGCAAAAAATGTCGAGAGATTTTTAAGTTATTGGATTATTTATAAGCTATCCAAAAGTCGGTGGTTTATAATGGCAGAAAACGAGAGAAACCAGCAAAAACAAGGAACTCTTGTCCTGCTGGTTTCACTCAGAGTCTTTCGTTTCGGACCTGGATTGGCGAGCGAGTAGCTGCTCGATCATACAGTCCACGGTGTTCAGCATAAATTTCCGATCCTCAGAGCTGCACACTTGGAATTTCCCGATGAGATGCTGTAGTTCCTCCTCATCTTCTGTGCTGTCCGGGTTGAACAGTATGTTCGCTGAAATTCCTAACCGATTCACAATCGGATAGAGGATTTCAAAGGAAGGATTCATTTGTCCCTTCTCTATGTTTTGGATGGTCTTGATTGCCACATGGCAATCGTCCGCCAGTTCCTGTTGGGTTAGTTTGCAATTGTGCCTTGCAGCACGGATACAGCTACCCAAATGTGTTAATTTGTTTTTAGGCATAATCATTCACCTCACATATATTCTATCGTGCCGATTAGGTTTTTTACATTCCCTAATCGTACCGATAATTTATGTACGATTATACCGATTTTGAAAAATAGAATACGCAAAGCTCTGTTGGGAGGACCAATAAAAAAAACGGCTTTTCGCAGCAGGGCTTATTATGCTTGCCATCTGTGACCTGCCGTTAGGAGAAAATCATGGATGGCATTATTTTTGTAAAAGGATACAGGCTCCGGCCAGGTGAACAGCGAAAAAAATTTTAGCTTGCGGTACGGAGTCTTATACTTTTGCATATGTAAGATGCTACGTATTATGCAAGCATTATTATACCTATTTTTATATTCTGGAACATTACGTCAGGAAGCAGTGGAAACTTCCTGGCGTTTTTCTATGTCGCTTTTTGACGAAACCCCACGATTGTAATAGGAACAGAGGGCCTCCGTTTTCTGGCTTATGGCGATAGTGTAAAGCTAGAAATAGAATGCTTTCAAGTTTATAAGAAATGAGAATGAAAGGAAATTATGATGTTGACAACAGATTTATTTGATTTTGCCTATGTGCCGGATTGGTACGGGCAGTTGGACGAGTTATCAAGGATGGCTCTGCCGGAGCCGTGGCGGTTTAAGAAGCTAGCCAAAGAGACAAAGAACATAGATACCCCTATTCTTGAACGATACATACATATTATTTTTCGCAAGCAATGCATTGAGTTTAATTCAGCAAGGGATGCCAGAAGAGCATCGCAGTTCTTCCATGTGGAGAATGAGCGTGCGTGTTTCCATACCGGGCTTTACAACAGCCGGTATAAGGGAATCTATGCCTTTTTTGACCGGAACCACAAGAAGGATTCCATGTTGGACTGGTATTTCCGGGGATTTTGTGACGAGCTGTCACCGTGGCTTCGATACATACAGCCGCTGCCGCAGAAGCCTTCCTACTATATGGCGCAGAGGGGCGCAGGCTTTAATCCGGATTGGCCAATAAGGGCAAAGGTAGAACACATATTGGGGGATGAAGAAAATCTGGAGCGGATTCCAGCAAAAATCCGCAAGGCGAAGAACCTGCCGCTTTTATTTGAAACAGCGGTGGAGCTTGGCAGGCGGCGGGCCGTGGTGGAACCAGGGCTTGTGGTGCCGCAGGGATGTCCGTGCGGTGCTGGCGGCGAAATCCCAGGACGGCAAGACCAAAGAGGTCAAGGCGCTGCTGATGAAGTATGATGCCGGGAAGCTGTCTGGTGTCAAGCCGGAGGATTATGCCGCCCTTCTTAAAGAAGCGGAGGCACTCTGATGGGCGCTCATGCCCGCTTTTCCCCATCTGCCAGTAAGCGTTATCTGAACTGTCCTCCGGCTTTACGTCTGGAGGAGCAGTTCGCAGATGAGGAGAGCGTCTATGCGGCCGAAGGTACTGCCGGACACGCTATGGCAGAACACCTTGTTAAGAAATACCTGAAACGGAGAACACGCCGCCCGGTATCGGATTATTACTCGGATGACCTTTTGGAAGCGGTGGAGGAATATGTGACCTATGTGGTGGAGCAGATCGAAGAAGCGAGGCGGGAGTGCGCCTCCCCTATCCTTTCGGTGGAGCAGAGGGTGGATGTATCGGAGTATTAAAGGAATCCGGCTTTTTCCAGGCGTACAAGGCAGAAATGGATAAAATCCCAAAACGGATAGTCCCAAAGGAAAAGGCAGACTATGAGTACCTACTGAGTGAGTGTGATGCCTATGTCCGGCAGTTCGAAGGAAAAATCCGGGGTGTGGTGGATTATGAGAAATGGGAGGCATCCATAGACCTTTACATGGAGCATTTTGAATTTTGTGATAAAGAGGCATTGACGCTCTTAAAAGAAATCGCAGAACGGGCGGAGAACGTGACGTTTTCCATCCGGGACGGAAAGCTGCGGCTGTCCATTTTTATCGGCTATTTCGATGAAGTCTATTAACCAATAACAAAATCGTTTTAAGCGTGAGCATCTGTCAGTTGAAATACTGGCGGGTGCTTTTCTTTTGCCCATTTTTAGGAGGGAGTGTGGTATCTATGGGATTTTTGAGCGGATTATTCAGGGCGAGGGATGCCCCCAAGAACCGGACATCCGGCAGCGCCTACAGCTTTTTTCTTGGCAACAGCACATCGGGAAAACGGGTAAATGAGCGTTCCGCCATGCAGATGACGGCGGTGTACTGCTGTGTCCGTATTCTCTCAGAAGCGGTGGCGGGGCTGCCGCTTCATCTGTATCAATACACGGACGAGGGCAGCAAGGCGAAAGCGGTAAAGCATCCTTTGTACTTCCTGCTCCATGATGAGCCGAACCCGGAAATGACTTCTTTTATCTTCCGGGAAACACTGATGACGCATCTGCTCCTTTGGGGCAACGCCTACGCACAGATCATCCGCAACGGCAAGGGAGAGATTATCGGACTGTATCCGCTGATGCCGGACCGGATGACCGTTGACCGGGATGAGGAAGGGCGGCTGTATTACGAATACATGACCAGCACGGATGATGCGCCCATCAATGAGAAAACGACCGTCAAGCTGCCGCCTTCGGAGGTGCTTCACATTCCGGGGCTTGGGTTTGACGGCCTTGTGGGTTACTCCCCTATCGCAATGGCGAAGAATGCCATCGGCATGGCGATTGCCTGTGAGGAATACGGGGCGAAGTTCTTTGCCAACGGCGCACAGCCGAGCGGTGTGCTGGAGCATCCGGGAACCATCAAAGACCCTTCGAGGGTAAGGGAGAGCTGGCAGAATACCTTCGGCGGCAGCCAGAACGCAAACAAGGTGGCTGTCTTAGAGGAGGGCATGAAATACACACCGATCTCCATTTCCCCGGAGCAGGCGCAGTTCCTGGAAACGAGGAAATTCCAGATTGATGAGATCGCCCGGATTTTCCGGGTGCCGCCCCACATGGTCGGTGACCTGGAAAAGTCCAGCTTTTCCAATATCGAGCAGCAGTCCCTTGAGTTTGTGAAATACACCCTGGACCCCTGGGTGTCACGTTGGGAGCAGTCCATGATGCGTTCCCTGCTGACAGCGGAGGAAAAGAAACAGTATTTTGTCAAGTTCAACGTGGACGGCCTTCTGCGTGGGGATTATGCCAGCCGCATGAGCGGATGCCGAAGCGGAATTCTATGATCTGGCCTATTCCATCCGCAAGGCAGAAAAGGAATTTGACGCTGCCACGGCTGCGGAAGAGATGGAGTACGCTCTTGCTGATGGAAAGCAGGAATGGGATTTACAGATATTCTTTGAAGAGGCTTCGGGAGCCGATCCGAACAGGAAGGAACTCAATCGGCTGAAAGCGGAAATTACTGCAAAGAAGATTGATGTTGTGGTTACCATGAGAGCAGCTACGATTGCCCGCGACTGGAAACAATTTATGGAATTTATGCTGGTCTGCAGCAAGAACAATGTAAAAGTGGTGTGTACGGACAGGATTGAAGATGCACAGCCCATTTTTGAAAGAATACAGCAGTTTGTGGGAAGTTATTTTGAAGGAAGTGATGCGGTATGCAGGTAAGAATTATCAATCAGATTCCGGCATCGGCGGTAAGAAAAAAGCGGGTATGTGCTTATGCCAGAGTCTCCACAGACAGCCGGAGACAGGAAGATTCGCTGGAAAATCAGACAGCAACCTATGAGAGATTGATTAAAGGAAATCCTGAATATGAGTTTGCCGGGGTATATGCAGATCAGGGTATCTCCGGCTACTGCGAAAACCGTCCGCAGTTCCAGAAAATGCTGGAACGGGCAAGGGCGGGTGAACTTGATCTTATCATTACAAAATCCATATCGAGGTTTGCAAGAAATACCGTCACCGTTCTGAAGTTCGCAAGAGAACTGAAAGAACTGGGTGTCGGTATTTTTTTTGAAGAACAGAATATAAACACTCTTTCGAGGGACGGCGAGATGATGCTTGCTGTCCTCGCTTCTTTTGCACAGGAAGAAAGCAGGAGTATGAGTGAGAACAATAAATGGTCCATAAAGAAGAAATTTGAGCGTGGCGAAGTGATGATTAACACCACACGGTTTTGCGGATATGACAAAAACGAATACGGGGATTTGGTAGTGAACCGGAAAGAAGCGGAGATCGTCAGGCTGCTGTTTGACCTTTATCTGATGAATATCGGATGCAGCAGACTTTCTGATCTGCTGAACTATCTCGGTGTCAAAACCATGACAGGCAGCCAGTGGGAGAGCGGAACGATTGGCGGGATGCTTTCCAATGAGAAATATAAAGGCGATTTCCATTTGCAGAAATATTACACGCCTCCCACACGGCGAAATGTGACCCGTAGAAACCGGGGTGAGGTACAGAGTTATTACATTTCTGAAAATCATGAGCCAATTGTTTCACCAGAGCTTTGGGGACAGGTTCAGGAAATGAGAGAGTACCGGAAAAAGGAAAGAAACATTGGACAGGACGGCACAAAGAAATTTCAGAACCGTTATCCGTTAAGCGGAAAGCTGATCTGCCCATTCTGTGGAAAAACACTCCGTAGACGGCAGGTTTACAACAAGAAAATTCAATGGCTGTGCAGTACCTACATTGAAAAAGGAAAGAAAGCCTGCAGGGGCATTCGCATTGATGATGCCGCCCTTGCAGGATTGAATATCACGGAACAGACAGTAGTCGAGGAGGTAGTTCAAAATGGCAAGAAGCATTACTGTTATACCCGCAAGACAGATTTCGACTGCGGAATCCGGAACAGCGCAGACAGTGCAGAAACTGAGAATGGCAGCGTACTGTCGGGTATCAACCGACCAAGAAGAACAGTTATTAAGTTATGAGAATCAGGTCAATTATTATACGAACTATATCAGCGAAAATCCTCTGTACGAATATGCAGGAACCTATGCGGATGAAGGCATTTCCGGTACCAATACAAAAAAGAGGGATGAATTCAACCGCATGATCGCTGACTGCAGGGCGGGGAAAATTGACATGATTATTACCAAGTCCATTTCCCGTTTTGCAAGGAATACGCTGGATTGCCTGAACTATGTAAGGGAGCTGAAGGATTTAGGCATTGGGATTATCTTTGAAAAAGAAAATATCAATACCCTAGATGCGAAGGGCGAAGTGCTGCTGACGATCCTTTCTTCACTGGCACAGGATGAGAGCCGTTCCATTTCAGAGAACTGTACATGGGGAATCCGCAGGCGGTTTGAAACGGGAAAGCACAAAATGAGTACCAAGAGGTTCCTGGGCTACGATGCGGATGAGAGCAGTGGCAAGCTGATTATTAACAGAAAGCAGGCTCCGATTGTGGTGCGGCTGTATCAGGAATTTTTGGATGGGAAAACAGCGGACTATATCAAGCGGATTTTTGAGCGGGAAGGAATTAGAAATTGGGATGGCGGAACAAAGTGGCAGTCCACAACCTTAATGAGTATGCTGGAAAATGAAAAATACAAAGGAGATGCCCTTTTGCAGAAAAGCTATACGGTGGACTTCTTGACAAAGAAGCGGACGCAGAACAAAGGGGAAATCCAGATGTATTATGTGGAGGATGACCACGAAGCGATTATTCCAAAGCGGATTTGGGAGTGTGTACAGCTTGAAATAGAGCGCCGGAGAAAATACCTGGAAGAGCATGGGACAAACTCCTATTCCCACCGGCCAGAGAGCAATCCATTCGCTTCTAAAATAGTCTGCGGAAGCTGCAATAAGGTTTTCTCACGGAAAGGCTGGCGGAGCAGCACTGGATTTGACCGGAAGATATGGCAGTGTAGTGAACGTTACAAAGTAAAAGGTGTTATGGGCTGCTCCAACCGCCATGTGGAGGAAGAAACGCTGATAAAGGCTTATCTGATGGCTTGGAATGCTTTGGTTGAGAACAGGGCAGCTTTTATGGAGCGCTGGAAGGAACAGATGCAGAGTGAGAATCTGCTGGAAGGTTACCGGGCGGAGAAGTTCATAGAGTACACGGATGGGGCGCAGCCTTTGACGGAGATGGATACGGACTTTATGCTGAAAACGCTGGATCACATCAAGGTCTTTGAGGATGGCACGCTGCTGGTGGTGTTCTTGGACGGAACCGAGATTGAATGCAAAAATGAAGAGGAGTAAGAAAAGAGGCCGGTTGGGAGTTTTGATTCCTGATCGGCCTTTTTTTCTTGCTCTTTTTCAGATAGTAAACACAAGTAGAATGTGGTAAAATGGAAAGCAGAGTTGATGACAGTTTTTGTGTGAATGGAGTTAGTATATGTATATTGAAAAAGTATATATTAAAAATTTTAGAACTATTGGTTCGGATGGGGTAGTATTAAACTGTAACAAAAGTGTAAATATCATATTAGGAGAAAATAATTCTGGAAAATCTGCAATAATGGATGCTCTGCGATTAGCACTCTCAGCAGGCAATTATAGGAAAAATGCATATATTAAACCTTCAGATTTTCATATTGATAGATATGGTGAGCAAGCAAACATAATTAATATAGATATATTTTTTGACGAACTGACATCAGATCAGGCGACAGCGTTTTATATGTTGACCAATGGAAGGGATTTGACAAAAGCTGAATTACATATTGAATATACCTTGTATATTGATAAAAAGGGAATTCAAAGAGTACGTGAAGATATAAAAGGTGGTCCTGCACTCAATAATGTTCCAAGGGATATTTTTGATAATATAAATTTGTTATATTTAGCGGCTCTAAGAGATGCTGAAAGTGACTTGCGTCCCTCGAGGAATAGTCAGTTAGCCAATATTTTATATTCTATAGCTAAAACTGAAGAAGATAGAAAGCGAATTATGACTGTATTTCAAAAGGCAAATGAAGATGTCACAGGTGATGAATCTATTAAATCAGTTGAGACTATAATAAATAAAAATTTGCTAAATATAGAAAAAGATGAATTGCAGGAAAAAATTAAGGTCTCTTTAATCTCTCCTTCGTTTGAATCTATAGCATCATTAATGAGAATTGATTATGTTGACAACCGGCTTCTTAAAATTCCTGTGAAACAAATGATAGGAATCATCAATGAATTGGGAATAGATAAAAAAACATTTAAAGGAAAAAATATTTGTACTGTTTTGGGAGATAAAAAGTATTTAGCAGTAAATCTTGAAAATATGTTCCAATATAAGGAGTTTCGCCAACTTCATAATAGATTACTTCAACTTGTTAAAAATGTAAATTCAGGTATAGCACAAAACGGTTTAGGATATAATAATATTTTGCATATGGCAGCTTCTTTAGGGGATTTACAGGAAAAACCGATTAGTGAAGAGATATCTATATTATTGGTTGAGGAGCCCGAAGCACATCTTCATCCACAACTGCTAGATTTGCTGTTTGGCTTTTTTAAGAAAGCAAATGAAGATGCTAAGATACAGCTTTTTATTACTTCTCATTCTCCGACACTTGTTGCAAAAGCGGATATTAATAGTATACATATTTTATATTCAAAAAATGATGAAAACAGTATAACATCAATTAAAAATACTGCATTGAATGATACTGATAAGTTGGATTTAAAAAGATATCTCGATGTTACAAAAAGTCAAATGTTTTTTGCTAGAAGAATAGTGTTTGTTGAGGGAATAAGTGAGGCAATTTTGTTAAGTGAATTTGCAAAATTACTAGGTAAACCTTTTGATAAGTATTCTGTGGAGATTGTGAATGTTAATGGAGTGGCTTTTGAACCATTTGCAAAATTATTTATAACAAGAAAAGATGCTGATAGTTTAAATATTCCATGTGTTATTATTTCCGACAATGATAGGTGTACAAATAATGATGATCCATATCATATAAAAAAGGAAGAACGAGTCTATAGTAAAATGGATGTAGAACTGTTAAGTAGTAAATTGAAAAGTGGTTCAATATCGCATAGAGCAGAAAAATTATTAACGTTTGATGGTAATGATATACATGTAAAATTAGCTGAAAAAACCCTTGAATATGAACTTGCCAAAATTGGTGATAACGTTTCTTTGCTTCTTGAAATTTTAAATATCGAGCACCCTGATATTGCAAAGAATATTGAGAAAAAAGTAGAACCTATAAATCCTGATGGAACAGAGAATTTAGAATATGAAACAGAAGAACAGATAGCATTAAGAATTTGGGTAGCAATCCAAGATTGCAAAGGAAGTTTTGCACAGCGTTTAGCAAATGAAATAAGTAAAATAGTAAGTGGAGAGCGTCAAGATATTACTTTTATAGTACCAAATTATATTTGCGAAGCGATTAATGCTATCATAGATTGATGAGGTAAAGTATGTTTGAACAGCTTACAGATTCCCAACAAAAGATAGTTGGACTGCAAGGGAAAAATATATTAAAAGCGTGTCCAGGAAGTGGGAAAACTTTTGTAGTCGCACACAAGGTTGTATATGATTATAAATTGTGGAAAGAAAAAAATAAAGGAATGGCAATTTTGTCTTTTACAAATGTGGCTAAAGATGAGTTGCTTGCTAATATACAGGAAATATCAGGATTGAAAACTCTACCTTATCCGCATTTTGTAGGAACACTGGATGCATTTATTTCCCAGTATATTTTTATGCCTTTTGGACAAGTTTTAATGAAATGTTCAACCCGTCCATCTATTATTGAGAATGATTTTGTTGAACGGTACTATACGTTTTTTTGGAAAAAAGAATGTTATAGTAACGGATGTAATCCGATTGATTTTCACATCGAGTTTGATAGAAAAGTTTACGATGATAAAAGAGAATTTAATAATTGCCCATTTTCAAGTAAAAGGCCATGCGAAAAATTTAAACTAAGTGCTTATGCTAAAGGTTATGTTACATATAAAGAAGCACTGATGATTGCAACAAGTGTTCTTGAGCAGTATCCTGATATATTAAAATTGGTTGTAAATAGATTTCCTTATTTTATTGTAGATGAAGCACAGGACACATCAGAAGAACAGATGAAACTTTTAAATCTCCTTTTTGACAATGGAGTTAAAAATGCAATGTTGATAGGCGATCCAGATCAGGCCATTTATGAGTGGAGGGATGCAGATCCATCGGTTTTCTTGGATATGTATAACAATGAGGATTGGAATGCTAGTGAGTTAAACGAAAATTTCCGGTGTTCGCAAAATATCTGTAATGCGACTAAAGTTTTTTCTTCTTTATCCAAGGCTTCTATTGCTACGGGGATTTCAAAAGATTGTACACTAAAGCCGACAATAGTCAAATATAAAAAAGATGAGAAAAATGAATTAATTCAAAAATTTCTTAATCTTTGTGATGAAAATGGAATTAGTATATCATCTGACAATGTCGCAATATTAACGCGTGGTCGAACTGGATTAATTGGAAAGGATTACTCGGGAATAAAGGATTTATGGCAGACTCCAATTACTAGATTATTGGCGCTGGCGACCTACTATAAAGGGACACAAAATATTGAGAAAACGGTATCATTAATTGAAAAAATTTTATATTTTATGATTTTTAATAATCAAGATAATGTTGTCGATTATAAAGAAATACAGAAACTATATAGCATTAAAGAATGGAATCATTTGATATTTAGTCTGTCCACGTACTTACCAGCATCTACAGAGCCTCTTAAAGAATGGAAAAAGCAAATAGTGTGTGTGATTAAAAAGTTTATTTCGGATAATTGTATCGTATGTAAAAATGAAGTAGAAGTAAAAACTAAGGTTAGGGTAAAAGATGAGAATTTAAAAGATTTTTTAGAACAACCATTAGAAACTTTTTTTGCGGATTCATATAAAAAAGACTACTTGAATGCGACAATACATGCTGTTAAAGGGTGCACATATGATGCTGTTATGCTCATTGTTAGCACTAATGGTAAACTCACAAGTAATATGATTAACAAGAAGGAAATTGATTCAGAAGAAATCAGAACATTTTATGTTGCCGCAACAAGAGCGAGAAAATTATTTGTGTTAGCCCTACCGGATACAATAAAAAATAAGACGCTTGTAAGATTTCCTGAAGAATTATGGGATTACATATAGATGAAAGGGATTTCCATGAAGGAATAATAATCAATTGCTAACATTGGTTTGTTATGAAGTATAAAATATAAATTCAAGAGATACTGTTTGGTAGATTAAATCAGGAAGAAATGATGGAAAAACTTATAGTAAAAGGTAGTATATAAGTATGAGGTGGAATATGCTATATGAACGAGATTATCTTTTAGGCTTGACAGAAGCAGAAAAGCAACAATATGAAAAGGTAACGGGCCGGAAGTTTGGAGAGAAGAGAATAAGCGGATTCGGAAGGGTCAATAATTTTTTGGCATATCCTAAAGCTGCAAGAATGTGTAAATCGCTTTTTCCTAATAATTATTTAGATGTTGCTGAATTGCGCGATGTGGAGCGATTGGCTGTTGCGAATGAAGAATTTTTTTCTTTATTAAATGATGAAGCATGTACAGAAAGAAGCATATTGAATTTTATAAAGGATAAAAAATACTATCATATAATAGGCTCTATTATTTGGGGGCTTTCGATTAACATTGGAAATCATGGGGCATATTTATTTCCAGAATTTCAACTGGGTAATTCATATAAGGCTGATTATCTTCTTATGGGAAAAAGTTCTGGAGGTTTTGAATTTATTTTTATTGAATTGGAAAGTCCGTATGGAAATGTAATCTTAAAGGATGGACAACTCGGTGCAGAATTTAGGGATGGAATATCACAGTTAGAAGATTGGAGAAGATGGCTTCCGGCAAATTATAGTTCTTTTGGCGAAGTTATGAGGAAACATAAGAATAGTGCACTTGATTTGCCAGAAGAATTTTATGTTTTAGATATGTCGCGGTTTCATTATGTTGTTATTTCTGGAAGAAGGTCGGATTTTCAAGATAAGACATATATTATAAAACGTGAGCGAAAAAAAGCCGATGATATCGATATAATACATTATGATAATTTGTTTGACTTTTCAAATAATTTAATAGGAAAGTTAACGTATTAGAAAAGAGGAATATTGCTGGAAATGCAAAAAGATATAGTGGAAAAAGAAATAGCAGAAATAATTAAGGGCTTTAGACAGTCTTCTGTTGAGGTAGAAATAAATCAGGAACATGTGCATAAATGGGTTTCTCAATTTAATCCTAATACTCAGGATACAATTTTGGAGGAAACTCTACATATTTTAAAAGAGTGGTATTTTGACATAGATAAGATTTGTTTATTTTTAAATGAGATGATGGATTATTTGAAATCAGAAAATAAAAACGCAACAGATACAGATCCATTCAAGGGCATATGTTTTTTAGATATCCAAGAAAGTGGTAAAAGTCAGTCTCAGTTAGTCGAAATGTTAAAAAATGAAGCAAACAAAAAATATGGATGTAGTATAAGAACTGGAAATCCGGGGCAAGAGAATTACTATGTATATTTGGATGATGGCTTATACACTGGAAGTAGACTGAGAAAAGATATAAAACGATGTTTGCAAACTATACCAAAGGGTTCACATATAGATGTTATTTATTTGATTGCGTGTCGGAGCGGCATGGATTTTTCAAAAAGCGAATTAGAAAAGGTATGCAAGGCCAAGAATATAAAAATAAATATCCATAGATGGCGAGAGATACATAATAACAAAACAATTACGAGAATTGACAATGTTACTTCATATGAATTAGTTCAGGAATGTTTATGGCCTTCATCAAGGTTGGCTAAATTACCAGAGATTAGTTCGTATATTGAAAAGTTGGAAGGAATCAATGGTAAAAAAGTATATTACTGTTTTCGTAATGCTGGTTACCAATATACAGAGGGAATATTTTCAAATTTAGTAAATAGGGATATAGTCGAAGAAGAATTTCTGAAAAAGGGGATTTCAATTACAGAAGATATACAAGAGCATAAGGGGTTATATCCTTTAGGGTATAATCTGACACCTTCATTTGGTTTTGGCTCATTTTGTGCTACTGATTTAAACATATCAAACACATGTCCAATAGTATTATGGTGGGGAAATGTGTTTGAAAAAGGGAATGAGTTAGATTGTTGGTATCCTCTGTTGCCGAGAAGGATAAGTGATAAGGATGTTAATCCATTCGATGCTGATTGGGAACCTGAAGAAACCGAAGATGATGGATACGATGACGTTTTTGATACATGTCCGGATTGCGGGTGTGGTATAAGTTTAAGAAATGATGGCGGTAATGGTTTTTGCATTGATTGTGCTTGGAATCATTAGGAAGCATTTTAGAGGGGTAAAAATCTACCCCCTAAGTGGGGTATGAACCTTTTCGCAAAAGGTGATAGTTTCGCTATTTAGTATAAGAAATAACTTTCACCGCATGTTGAGACGGTCTGTTTGCTGTCAAGGAAGGATAAATAAGTGCTGAAAAGTGGCGTATTTCCGGGCTTTTTGTAAGGTTAGCATCATCAGAGAAGCCTTGCGGAAAGCTCGGTTTTCTTGTATGGAAACATATCTACTTTTCGGTCTGGCTGGAGAAAAATTGAGTAGCCGGAGAATAACGGTAGGGTTTAGGCTGTGGATTAGATGTCGTGTGTTGTGGCAGTGATATGGATAACAAGGCTGACGCAATTCCGGCCACTCGATACTAAGGGATAGACTTGGCAGTGGAATAGATAACAGGAGGTGGAACTCATATGCCAACGAAAAATCAACATTTTGTCCCAAGAATATATTTGAAGGCTTGGGAGACTAAAGTTGAGACAAGTAAAGAGCCAAATAAGAAATTTGACGGAGTTTATTATTACACGAATGGTATGGATAATGGAGAAGGTAGCACTAGGGAAGCAATTCTCTGGGAGCCTCATTTATATACGATTAGTTTCAGACAGTTTTATTTAGCAAGAAAGTGCCCAAAGGTTTACAATTATTTTGTTGATGAAATTTACAATTCAATGAGAAGTAATTCCCCAAAGCCTGTTTACGGGAAACTAGGATATAGTATTATCAAGACAAAAAAGAGCATTTACAAGCATTTGTTTGATATCGATAAATGGGATTTTTATTATGATGATGGAACAACAGCAAGAAAGAAAGCACTATTGAATCATTTTGATGATATGAGATGCTATCTATTAGAAGATTCATTCAGTAATATTTTTGAATCGAAGTGGGAAAGCATCCTACATACATTTATTAACGAAGTTCACAAGACAGCGCCAAACCCTGAAGCCGGGGGTGTAAGAACAATTTCTGAAGTCGCTGCAAAAGATATAATGGAGTTCTTTTTTATGATGCTGTGTAGAAGTCCTCGGTTTGATGCAACAGGTGTATATACATGGATGAGTAAACTGTTAAAAAGTACGTTCGGAGGAAGTAATGAAATTGATGAAATGATGGATGCTGTATGGTTTACAGAGTTATATAGAATGTTCTATAAAGAGAAAGGTGGCTTCTATCATACTGCTTTAGCAAAAGCGGTAGAGAATTGCCAGATTATATTATTTGAAGCATATTCAGATGCAGGGAAGTTTATAACTTCAGATAATCCTTCATTTCAACATATATCTCATGTGGAAGCTAATAATATGAATGGTTATTATTTTCCAATTAGCCCAAAACATATGCTTTTAATAGCGAGAGGGAGTGACGAAATCAATAATGTAGATTATCGTATGACAGATAGAGAGATGGTCAAGAAGTTTAATCGCATAATTGCCTTACATAGTAATAAACTTATTGTATCTTCAGATAGCAAACGAGCAGATTTCTTGTGATGTAGATTGTAAAAGGAGTGAATTAGCGTGTTGAACGATAAAATGCAAAAAGTATTTAAGACAATAAAACAAGTTATCACGGGCACGCTTCCTGATAAGTATATATATTTTTTGCTTGAAGATAGAATTGACCTCGATGATTTAGTAATGCAAATATTGTTTGAATGTTGTAAATTTGCCTATGATTCGACGGCAAAGAAGAGTTCACTGAGAGCTCATATGACATCTCCAGAATTAGATGATGAGAGAATGTTACATCAACGGACGGTTCAAAAAATAAATGATTACCGTATGCAAGAATATCTAACACGGAAAGAACAAATTGGAATTGAACTGGATGGTCTGCTTCCACCGAATATGAAAGATATTAAAGAAAAAATAGAAGGTTATCAGTTTAATGATTTTCAATACTGGGAGATAAATAATGTTCATGATATGAGGCTTGTTTCTGCAATTACAGACAATAGAATATTGAGTAAAAATTTTACAAAACAAATCTTCATCGAATATGCTAATGAATATGATGATGTTATTCGTACCATGAAAGAAAAATCTGAGGAAGGACCAGAATGTATGGTTTTTGGTTCTTTAGCCTTATATACACTTGCATGGAAGTATGCTTTTGATTTTTACTATAACGTTGCAGTTGAGATGGATAGGACAGGTCAAAAATATATTGAAGATGTAGAACGAAAATGTTCTTTGTTCTGCGGACCGGTAGGCTTGATATCTGAACTACCGCCTCAATATACGGGAGGTATAATTCATACAGACAGTCGGATGATTCTTATCCGAGAAAAGTTTGTATCATCATTTCTGGACTTATCAGAAACGGATGAAGCTCGATACAGAGAAGCACTAGTGACAGTATCATCAATGTTGATGCGTATGACTTATCAAGGAACTAATATCAGGAAATGGTTTGTTGAGAATACGACCGTTGAGGATTGGGCTTTGGTAATGGAAGAGTATGATGTTTTTCAGATATTTGTATCGGGTAAGAGCTGGACAAACAAAAGAATTAGATATGTTAAAGAAATATACACAGCGTTAAGACAGGCAAATAAAAATCCTGATTTTCGTTCTTAATGAAATTAATGAAAAAGCTCTAGAATAACCTTATCAAAGATAAGGAGGTCATTCAAATGACAGAAGAAAAGAAGAACAGTATGACGGAAGCGCAGACAGACAAGACCATTCAGAAAGTTCAAGGTGCAGAAGAGAAAATCGACACAGCGAAAGCTGCATTGGTTACTGAGAACAGCAAAATGGTAAGTGATGATGTCATAATAGAAATCGTCCATGCCTTTAAGGATATTATCATTGAGTTTATTCACAGGAAATATCAGATGCCTTCTAAGTAAAAAAACAGCCTCACTACCGGAGTAAAAAATCCAGTGGTGGGGCTATTTTAATAATGCTTGATTTCCTGACTACTCGTAATGAAATGAATTTTGTCAGCCATATAGAGGGTTTCATGCGTCTATGGGACTTATGCATCAACATCGATACTAACACCGGATTTTAGCTCGACGGTGATGTGGTCATCCCAGATGGTTATCTGTTTGATCCAGCGTCGCACCAGCGATTCGTCAAATTCGGTGAGGTAGGAGGTCTGCTGTGCGATATAATCCTGCAAGTCATTGATCCGCTTTATCTGCTCGTCTCTTGTAGCAGTGTCTACGGTGGTCTGCTGGCGGAGTTCTCGAAGCCTGAATATTTCATCGGCAATCTCGTCATAGGCTTCTTTGCTCTGAGCCTTCTGGATGAGTTCCTGCTGCAAGGCCATCAGCTTTTCGTCGATGTTCTCAATGGAAGTGGCCTGCGAAGCTCGGATAACTGAAGCAATGTTTAGCTGCAGTTGCGCTTGATAGCTGCTTTTGTCTCCGAGCATCAGACCAAGACTTGCGAACACGATACATCTGAGTTACGGGCTTTTTGTCTTCGGAAGCAGAAGTAGCTCCGGAAAGTTCTGTAGTAACCTTTGCGGCCAATTCACCAAGTCTGGAATAGAGCCAATTGCCCGGACAGGATTTGTTCGCAAACCATCTGTGAACAGTAAGAATCATCTCATCAGACTTCGGTGTATAATTTAAGGTTTTATCCTTAGAGCCAAGCCATAAAAGCTTCTTTTTACCGTTACGTTTGCAAATATCAATACAGAGTTTCACCAGAAAGCTATAGACCGAATTGTTCATCGCATACGGCTCGGACATATCACTGGCACATTCGATGGTGACAGCACGCTGATCATTGGCATTGGAAGAAGAACACCAGCTTCGGTTCTTTTCTTCAACACAGAGAGATATTCTGCCATCCTTGCCGATACCGTAATTACAGCTTGCTTGTCTGGACGGACTGGTAAAGCATCCACAGATGCTCTCACAGGAGAGCTGACCTACCACACAGTGCGGCGTGATACGATCAATGCTGTGAGTACGTTGACCGGAATGATTCGGACTGAGTTTGGTATAGGATACCAGTTTGCTGTTTGTGTATGCCATGTTAGTTTTCCTCCTTTGTGCTTCTGTCGTGAAGCTGTTCTAATACAACTTTGATTTTTTCAGGGACTGGAAGTCCGAGATGAGCGGCATTTTCAAGTAGGCTGACACCTTCATTGGAAATGTAGAAGAAGATGACTGCAGTACGAAGTACACTGCCAGAACCGATGATATGAACATCTAGGATATTGGCGATGCCCACGAGTAGGAAAATCAGCACCTTTCTACAGATGCCTTTGAAGCCTACTTCGCTAGACAGAGTATGATTGTTGATGGCGCACATAACACCGGTGATGTAATCGATGACTACAAAAGCAATAAGTGCGTAGAGAAGTCCATCACAACCTCCAAGGAAATAGCCCAGCCAGCCTCCGATGCCAGCAAAGATAAGTTGAATTGTGTTCCAGAATTCTTTCATTGATAAGTACCTCCATTTCTGAAATTAGATATAAGAAAAGCAGCTACCATCTGATAGCTGCAAATAAAAATTAAGCAGTCCTTTTCCACATGTAGCATGTGATATAGGGCTGCAGGTTGTTGTGGGCACTGCCGGAACCAGTAGCAGCAGTAGAACCAGAAATTGTATGTGAATGTGAGCCAGCGCTTGTGGTTGTTTTGTTGCTGACAGCTGAGTAGCCGGAAGTGGCATCGATTAAGACACGATTGCCACCACTGGTTCCCCATGAGGTTTTCTGGTTCTTCAAATCATGAGTATGCCCACCGGCACTGGCTGTTGCCAGCGTACCTTTTGCATGAGTATGAGAAGGCATTTGAGCTGTGGTTAATGTGACGGTAGAAGCGCCACCGGTCTTTTCTACTGTGGCGAAGTTGGTATCGTTGGCATTGACACCGACCGGTACTCGGCCTGTTCCCCAAGCAACCCAAGTCCCTCCAAAATAGGTGGATGGATTCGTGTTCTTGACGCTCATGTAGATGCTGCCAACAGGATAGATAGCACCAATCGCCTGTTTGATATATTCACGCAACAGCTTGCCGTAGACCTTTACGTCCCATTTCTCAGATACTTCAAAGCAGTTATCTGTTTCTGATACCTTACCAATCGCCACACCTTTACCACCACTCTTGAAGTCCATGACAACAGATGCCGTAGATACGATGTCCGTGATGCTGATAGTCGTGAAAGCATCTATTAATTCGTATTTGACTTCATAGGATGTTTCGGTGGAAATCTTACCGCCGCCAAAGGTAAATGCCGTGCCGGAATTAAAGCTGGCAGATGCATTGGTCCATGTGCTAGTTCCTGCGACTCGGTAGTAGGTGGAACGAGTGATCGTGTTTTTGGAACTGCAGGATGCAAAGCTATAGGCTACCGTTGCTTTGATGTAGGTGCCGTCATCCGATATGGTCCCACCGCTGTTGCATCGTTGCGAGTTGTAGGAGCTAAAGGAAGGCGCACTGTAGGCGATGACAGTAATCGACACGGTGGCTGCAGCAGAGGTTCTTCCTCTGGAATCCGTTACTGTGGCAGTAAAAGTAATTGTGCCAGGGCTATTTAAAAGTCCGGTTGTGAGAGTAGAAGAGGTACCAGAGTATCCACCGCCACTGATGCTGTAGGATTTTATGGTAGAACCGTAGCTTCCAGCAGCACCATTGATTGTGAGAGTAGCCTTTGATTTCGATTGGATGTAGATGCCCCATGCGCTTGGAACATCGCCATCGACACGACTTGCTGTTAGGCTACTGATTGTAGGCTTGACTGCTGCAGGGATTGTCAGCGTCAGTGTACAGGTTTTCGTACCAATCTTGGTGGAACCATTATATGTGTCACATGTAATCGTGCAGGTGCCACTGGTGGTGCTTGGTATCTGATTAGCCAGTGTGAGAGCAGGTGTCCATGATACAGAGGTAGAGGTGGTCTTTGTGGTGATGGTCCCCTTAGCGCTACCGAAGGTATAGGACAGCGTATGAGTGAATGAGGGAGATGCTCTTGAAATAGAAATCGTTGTGGCGTTTCCCATATTCAATGATGTTGCCAATACCGATGATGCTCTTGGAATCGTGTTTAGAGTATGTGTTCCGCTCGCTGATACATTAACTGCATAGCTATAGACACCAGCCTCACAACTTAATTTGAAAGATTTTGTACCATCAGCATTATGGCTGATTTTTAAAGAACCCGACGCTATCACGGTTCCGTTATATAGTTGAATACGGTTGTCGGTCGAGGTGGAGTAGACGGTTGTGCCGTTGATAACAGCCTTAAAACCACCAGACATGACCCAGCCACTTCCTGAACCGGAGCCTTTCAGCGTCCATGCAATGGTAGATGTATTATTTGCTATATCCTGACTGGATAGTGTCCATTTCACAAATTCGAGAGATTGCTGCTCAATATTAGAAAAGCTCGATTTCTCAAGATCACCGACCATGTGAGGAGGCACTCTAAAGATTCGAGCTATTTCATCAATCTGAAATTTTCTTGTTTCCAGAAACTGTGCTTCATTTAGGGAGATGGAGATAGGCGTGTATTTCATGCCTTCTTCCAAAACAGCCACCTTATGAGAATTGTTTCCAGAGAAGCCTTTTGTCCAGCTTTCTCTGACAGCTTCAGGATTTTTAACGGTACCGGGATATTCTAGGATACCTCCAGGTGTAGCTCCATTCGCAAAGAACTTAGCACCATATTCTTCTGTTGCGATGGCAAGCCCGATGGCATTTTTGGCCATAGCGATGGGAGAGTAACCGACCAGACCATCAAAGCCGAGGCCCGGAACATGGAGTACATCGGACGGTTTCAGGATTACTGTTCCATTCTTCATGGTAGGTGCGTCCGAATCCTGCATTTGATATTGATAGTAGAGGTGTCCTTTATCGTCACGATCCACACTCATTCGATTGGCCATTAGCGGATAGAGAGCGATGACTTCACCTTTGCCATTTCGTATAATTTGCGCATAGGCATTTCCATAAAGGAGAAGATGCGTCATCAAGGTCTCTCGGAAGACAAAAGATGTCATTTCTGGATTTGGCTCATCGTGAATTAGTCGATACAGAGGATGCTTGATAGCTTTTTCTTTGCCGCCGGTGCCTGTGTATTTATAGACATGGACCGGAAGTCCAGCAATGGACTCCGAAAGAATCCTGACACAGGCGTAGACTGCAGTCATCTGCATGGCACTTCGTTCATTGACGGCTTTGCCAGAGTTGCTTCCACCAAAGAGAAAGCGATAGGCGCTGCCATTGGTGCTGTTGGTGGGCTTGTCTCTGGAATGAAATAGTCCTGATAAAAATCCCATAAATATTCCTTTCTGCCTTAAGAGGCGTATAAAATTCAAAGTTTCGTCATAAAATAATCTATGCAAATGCTTGCAATCGTAAGCAAAAGCGAATATAATAAAGTAGAGATGAGCAAAACGCATTGATTTAAAGGTAGGACTTGGCAGTCAGCTTCTATAAATTGAAGAGTAGCGATTTTA
>JBCLQO010000016.1:0-60206 GCA_041223665.1 Lachnospiraceae bacterium 46-15 | reverse complement strand
TGCTTTCGCCAAACTCCACCGGATACAGGAATCTTTATCTTTTTCCATTCGATACATTTGCATCAATTCAAACTGCGAAGGAATCCGCTTTGATGAAATAATTTTATCTAAAAATCTTTGCTTATCTCTTCTCTTACTTTTACGTTTCATCCGCTACCATCCCCTTATTGCAAAAGATAATTACGCATCTTCTCTTACAAAATTTTTTTATTTAATTCATTATTTTACACTTTTCCTGCGACTAATTACGTTTAATTGGTTTATCTCTGTTTTTTTTATTTTTACTCTTTTTATACTTTCCTGTCTTTGCCTGTTCATTTCTTTTATGTCTAGCTTTTAATTCACGTTCATAACGCTTTTTCTCCTTCCCTCCCGAATTTTCATATAATATTTGCAGCTCTGCATCGCTTACTTCTGTAAGAGCTGAATCTCTCTTATTTTGCTTTCCGCCCTTTGAAAGCAATATTGTTCTTTTTATAACTCGTCTCCGCACTTTTTCTCTAATCTGAGATTTAGCCGTCACTCGTACTCCCGTCGTCACTTGTGTTTTCGTATCATTTTGAACTCTATGTCCAGAATATGCGTCGGACTCCGCTGCTCGATATGTATAGTTAACTACCACATTAACAATTTTCCTGCCGCAATAATATAATCCTTTAATCGTTTGCCACAAAGTATACGCAATTGTAACCGATAAACCAAACACAAAATATAATGTAACCGTTGTTGCCACAAGTTCATGCCCGCTCGGATCTATATACCCAACCGGATTATTTGCACAATACGTATACAGATTCCAGGTCTTATACTCTTTATCTTTTCTCCGGTACGTATCCTGGCTGGTAAACCTCCCATCCTGCGGGTCATAATACCTTGCATTAAGATAATACAGCCCCGTGCCTTCATCATAAACACCGCCTGTATAGCAGATTTCATTCCCCACATCTTCTGCCGCATACATAACCGTCTCGCCGAAATCCGTATAGCGGTAGGCGGCCGCGCAGCTTCCATCCGGTTTTATCAGGCTGCTGGTGCTGCCTTTTAAATCCTTTCCGCTGGTGAGGTATTCCCCGGCGCAGCTTCCTGTATATCTGCCGGATGCGATGACGTTGCCCTCCAGCCCGTACAGGTTGAAGCTGGTTTTGTTCCCTTCCGCGTCCGTGGTCGCCTGGACTACAGTCCCCTGGTAGTAGTAATTTGTGGTTTTTCCATCTTCTGTTTTCTGGATACGCTGACCGCTGCCGTTGTAGCGGTTTGTCTGGGTTAAGACAGCTTCCCCCTTCTCCGTTCGGATGGCCTGTACCATGCGGTTCCCCACGTCATAGGCATACTCCGTGCTTTTCTCCAGGATGCTGTCTGTCTCACTTTTCAGGTTGCCGTTGGCGTCATAGGCATAACTCCTGTCAGACAGTACTATGGTTCCCTTTGTCTTTTTGGCAATAAGCATCTGGTTCAGGCTGTTGTAAGTACTTCTGGTGGTTTCGTCACCTGTGGTTTCGGTCAGGCGGTTGCCGTTCTTGTCATACGTATATGTGGTCTTACTCCGCAGAGTACCGTCCAGCCCCCAGGTTTCTGTGGCTGTCAGCCTGCCCAGCGCATCGTACGCATGGACTCTGCTTTCCTGTACCTGCCCCTCCTCCGACGCAAAATGCGTCTGGGAAATTCTTTCGGTCAGGATATTCGAGTTTTTGTCATACGTATATCCATAAGATTCCGTAACCTGCTCTGGGGACATGCTGTCGCTGTATTCCATTCCCGTTACACGGTTCAGGGTATCGTAAGCATACACTTTCCGGATATAGCTCTGGGTATCGCCCGAGGCAAAGCCCCGGTAATCCCTGATTTCACTTACTTTCCCATCGACCGTATAAAGATATGCACGGAGCAGGTTCTTCTCCCCGCTGTCCATCCCTGCATAGATGGATTCCAGCCAGCCGTTTTCATCGTAGCGGTATTCCAGGGATGACACATGGTTCTCTGCCTGGGGATAATGGATTTCTATAAGCTTCCCGTCCTCATCATAGGCAAAGCTTGTCCGGCACTCATCTTTCTTCCCTTCTGCCAGTGCCTGTGTTTCGTCAGATTCAAGAAAGCCTATAAGCTGCCCAAGGTCATCGTACTCATATGCTGTATGGCGGTATCTTTTTTCTGCCCCCGCATCCACTTCAAAATCATCCATGGACAGTACCTGGTCAGATGCAGAGTATGCATACTTCGTCACGAGGGTTCCTGTGCCGTCCGCCCGGAAATACGATACTTTCGTCAGACGGTTGCGCCCGTCGTACTCATATGTCTTGTAATCCCCGTTGGAGTACGTCTCCCGGATGTTATTCCCTTTCCTGTCATACTGGTAGGCGGTCGCCAGCTCTGATACCGTACCGTCCCCCAAATCAGCAGTTTTCACTGTCCGCCCCTCGCCGTCTATATAGTTCTTGCTGATGTTCCCGAGGGCGTCCGTGGTTCGGGTGCTGACTGTCCCATCATTTTCATAAATGTCGTAACCGTACAGGGTAACATTCGGCTGCCCGGTGCCGTCCTCCAGGGAAACCTTCACCAGCCTGGACAGCTCGTCATAGGCAAATTCTGTCCGGCACCCTTCCCCGTCTGTCTCGCTCAGCTTATTTCCCCTCTTGTCGTAGCTGCTGCTTTGTGTAATGGAATCTGCCGCCACCTTCCAGTGCCCATCCTGGTATCCGGGATTCTGGATTGTCATGGCAGGGTTTCCCGCATTGTCATAGAGGGTGAGAAGTATCTGCTGTTTCCCGCTTCCATCTGCCGCGCCTGTCCTCTGTACCACAGCCTCCCCATGCCTGTTGTATTCTGTCTCCATGCACAGGCCAGCGGCAATGTTTTTTGTATTCCATCCCAGGACATTGTAGCAGCTTACCGTCACCTGGTTTCCGGGGCTTATGTTCGTCACGGTCTGCATCCGTTCCTTTGTTTCCCCATCATCATGCCATTCCCAGGCATACGCCGTCCTGTAGCTGCGGCTCATGCCGCCTTTAGATACCACCCGTCCTGTCAGCTTATTTTCTGCATCGTACGTGTACTCCGTCACTGTGCCGTCTTTTGCCGTCTCGTGAATGAGCGTGCCGTTACTGTCATAGCTGCTTTCTGTTGTGGAAAGGATGCCCCCCTCGTTATACTCCGTGCCAGTCAGCCTGCCCAGAAAATCATACGTATATCCGATGGTGGTTCCCAGCCCATCGTCACTATAAATCAAGTTCCCCATCTTATCATATTTATCCACCGTAGTTACTGCATTCCCATCTGTTGTCTCTGTCACAGTTTCTGTCAGCGTTCCTGATGCTCCGTCATAGCTGTACTGATAGTCCCTCGTCGTCAATTTGTAAGCTGTCTGCCCATTTTCAGAAGCTACCCTGGTCTTTTCTATCTCCTGTTTAACTTCCCCTGAAAATTCACTGTCTGTTCCATAGTAACTGGTTTCTACAGAATCCCCTGTCACGCTGTCCGCTTCTTCCAGCTCATTCCCATATGCATCATACGTATAGGTATAATCCCCGGTTACGATTCCGTCCTCTACTTCTGTCATGGAAGTTGGCAGATCGTCTACGTATATGTTTTCCTGCTCTGCATATTCATAAATGACTTCATTTCCCTCTTCATCTACTTCGGAAACAGGATTGCTGCCTACGGCCTCGTCATAAGTCGTATCTGTGGTGCGTACGCCCTCCTTTGCAATCACAGTATCCTGTTCCAGTTCCAGGTATTCGGATTTCAGGGTTGTAGTTTTCAGCATATTATCCTCATAGGTATAGGTGCTCTCAGCCCCTTTTTCATCCCTGTTATAGAGCATATTTCCGTTCCTGCTGCTCTTTACCAGTTCTCCTGTTCCATAGACTCCATCCACGCCCTGCTGAATCAGTGTTTCGTATACGGAATCTTCTTCCTGGATATCCCGGTACGTAAACTGGATGAACCGCTGTCCGCCCTCTGTTTCAGGATAAGCCGCTGTCTTTACTCTTCCCGACTCGTATGTGAGCTGATAAGGATTACCCAGCGCATCATAAACCGTTGAGAGCTTCCCGTCTTTGTCATATGCATACCGGTAGGCAATCTCATCATCCCCCGCCTGGCGCACAGCAGCCAGCAGATGGTTTTTCTTGTCGTATTCATACGATATCCTGCTTCCATCCGGAAGGATCATTCCCCTTACCAGTGAAAGATTCTCCGCTGCCTCCGCTACTGTTGAATTTGTATAAGTCCCGCTCTTTACCGTGGTCGCCGCTATCTGGGGCATATTCAGCACATGCGCCGTATCCTGTCTGGAAGGAGGCTGCACCGCTGTTATCGGATCTCTTGGCTTAGTCCCTCCCGTATTGCCCTCGGCTGCGCCCTGTACCAGTTCATCAATCTGCTCCTTTGCATTGTCTGCATACTGGAAGCGGATTCTCAGGTTCTGATTTGTAACTGCCAGAATAAGCCGCCCTGTTTTTGCATCATATTTCAATAGTACGAAGCTTCCATTCGGTTCTTTCATATAGACGAGCTGCCCACCCAGGTTAAAGCGGTATTCCTGATTGTCTTTTGACAACATGGTATAGACGCTCTCTACCTTTTCTTCTACTTTCGTGTTCCCGTTCTTTGCAGCTATTTTGATTTCCTCTGTCTTCTTCTCCTCCTGCAGTGTCAGATATTTTCCCATAGAAGATGCATAGCTCCCGTCTGCCAGCTTCTCAAACAGGAAAATACTTCCCGTCTCATCCTTGAACGCCAGCCTTTTCAGCAGCGCATCCGGTTCATTGATATTCAAAAGTTCTAAATCCAAACTGTGGTTCCAGCCTGCGCCCAAGGATGCCGTAACGCTGCTCTGGCTGTTGTATGCCCGTGAAATATCCACCGGAAGCTTTCTGTTCGGAATCGTGGCTTCTGTCTGGACATAACTGAAATTCCCCTTGGATTTTTCAATGCTCCCCGTCCCGTTAGGCGTGGAGAAATCCTCGTAGCACCAGTACGGCTTTACACCCAGGAATTTATTATACTCATCCCCGTCTGCCACCCGGGTAGAGAAAATCTGTGAAAAGCTGCTATACTTCTTCGCCGTCTTTCCAGTTGCCTCATCTGTCTCGGTCTTTACGGCACGGATGCGGTAATAGAAGGATTTTCCGTAATTAATGTTCATCTCACTGAAGTAATCCTCCCGGATTCCCTCTGCGTCAGGCGTGGTTTTCTCTTTCACTGCCTGCTCACTGATATCACGGTAAATCTCATAACTCACCCCCTCTGGCAGCGCCACATCCTTTTCCTTCTCCATATCAGCCGTATCCTGCTCGCCCGCACGGTTCCAGGTCAGGTATGTCTTATAGTTTATCTTGCTTACCGCTGACAGGAAGGTGGGCACGTAGTTGTCCATCTCCGAAAGGCTAAACGTCTCAGGTTCAACGGTATTCCCCACCAGCCGGAAGGAGTCCAGCCCCTTGATGGTGCTGCCCCACTCTGCCTTCACGGACATGGAAGTTACCGTGGCGCTGCCGGACAGCAGTTCGCTGATGCTGTATTCCTCTCCCGCCAGCACTTTTTTCCACGCGGATGTACCGAGCTTCACATAATAGGACGGGGTTCCGGTGCTGCCCGTCTTTACACTGGACTCCAGGGTAAAGCCCGACAGCGGCTCTCTGAATGTCAGGTTCTTCACGCTGCCTGAAGTTACCGGAAGGTATTCTAGGAGCGCTTTCTTATATTCCGGGACGGAATAGGTTACATTTCCGGACGCATCTTTACATTTGGCAATGACCGTATGCTTTGTCCCCTCCGGATAACCTGCCTTGATCTTGTGGAAATCCAGAACCCACGGCCTGTCTGTATGCTGGTACGACGCTGCAATCTTCTGGTTGTCAATGTACCATTCCACGCTGGACGGCTCCTGGCTTGCCCGGGATTTCAGCTCCAGGTAGTTCGTGTTCTGAGGCAGGGAATATTCATCCTTCCCTGTCTGCAGGTAGGCGGGATGCTCCAGGAACCATACCGGCTCCCTCTTCTGTGCCGTACCATCCCCGGCTTTCTTTGTATAGCTGTAAACTGCCGTACTCTTATTTCCCGCCTCATCAAATGCTTCCAGAAGGAATTCATAAGGAATCCCTGTTTCATACTCGCTGCTTCCTACGTTTACGATATGCAGGATATCACCCACAACGGGATATGTCCCTTCCGCCAGCTGCTTATATGCGGCATCCCCCTGCTTCCTTACTTTCAGGCGCCATAATTTCAGGTATGTATCTGTCACGGTTCCTTTCAGTACGCCCTGCTGTATGGAAGAAATTGCTGCTGTGGGGACTGTCTTATCATAGATGCACTCCACTTGCGTCTCTTTGCCGGGCAGACCGCTGGCATCTACTGCGCGCACCTTCACGGCATATGCTTTCTCTGTAACTGGCAGTGTGAAAGAAAACTCTCCTGTGCCTGTACCGGAATTTGGTATGGAAGTCCATCCACTATTGCCTTCCACCTGGTATTCCATCCGTTTCAGCCCATTGATGCCCACGCTCTGGCTCCATGTGATGTAACCCTTTCCATTATTCTTATTGCTCCCTGTCAGCCTGGGAGCATCCACCTGGTTTTTAATCACGATTGTATCCGTTACAGCTGCCGTATACCCTGCGTGATCCTGAACCGTCAGCTCTGCCGTGTAAGAGCCGTTCTTTATATTTTTTGTATTAAACGGCCTTGTCACGGAGCTGGTGGTAAAGTTGCTGTAGACGGTGTCCACCACCTTCCCCGTGCTGTCTTTGATTACCAGGCTGCTACTCTTGACGCCGCTGCCTGTCCCATCGTTGCACGCTGCTGTAATCTGCACGGTATCTTTCAGGCTGCTTTTGGTCTGGGAATAGGTAATGGTGCCTGTCGGCGGCGTCCTGTCTTTTTTGTAAGAAACAGTTTTCATTACTGCATTCCCTACCTTATCCTCCAGCCGCACATGTATCGTATAATTCCCATCCGGCTTGCCCTGGTCTATGCTGTCCATCGTAAAGCTTCCCGCATACGGATTTACCGAAGAGGTAAAACGCACATTTGCCGCTGCCTTATACCCGGACGCAGGCTGGCCCGCCGCCGTGATACAGTATTTCACTCCAGACGCCGCCATTCCGCTGTGCACTTCCGTAATATTTTTAAACTCTATTGTGGGATTGCCATTCCCCGTCCACTGCCCCGCTGCCGGGATGGAAGATAGTGTCCCAAATGCCGGACATGTCACATCTACCAGATAGTTCAGCGTCTTTACCGCACTGACATTCCCTGCATGGTCCACCGCCCGCACATGGATAGGGTATGTCCCGGAAGCAGGAAAATATGTTGCCGGAATTACTACGCTTCCTGACGTTCCTGTCCCCGCCAACACATAAGGGGAGTTCCCCACCTGGTATTGCACTTCCTTTAAATGCTTATCAGAAACACTGCTCCAGCTTAGCACGGGATTCTTGATAGAAGTGTATCCTGCAGGCGAAACGGATATGCTGCCTACCACCGGAGCCGTACTGTCGATGTGAAAGTTCCAGCTCCTGCCTTCCCCGGCAATGCCGCCTTTATCCACACCGCGCACCCAGATACGGTAACAGCCCTCCCCCCAGGTATTGCTCCCTGCTATAGAAG
The DNA here is from genome assembly GCA_041223665.1 of Lachnospiraceae bacterium 46-15. GTDB lineage: Bacteria > Bacillota > Clostridia > Lachnospirales > Lachnospiraceae > Hominisplanchenecus_A. The sequence goes on along the minus strand of JBCLQO010000016.1, from coordinate 52,598 downwards.
CTGTGGCTGATGCGGCTGCGCCAATCTTGGTAGACGCGGAATATGCAATCACATCCCCTGTCTCTTTCCCGGTAGAGTCATTCATGCCCACGACCTTATACTGCACATAGTCCAGCGCCCTGGAACTGATACCGCTCCAGCTCACCTGCAGAGCGCTCCCCTTCTTAAAATAGCTTCCGTTCAATTGTACACTCGCCGGCTTTGTAGGCGCATCATAATAGACTACCGTCAGCTTTGGCCTCCGCGCCGCCGTCGCGTGCCGTGAACCATAAAACTGGGTATAAAACCCTTCCTTGCCCTCACGTTCTGCCCGAAGCATGATGCCATGCCCCAGGAACTGGTCACGCGCCATCTGCCTAGCGTTCTCCGTGATATCCAGGGTACGTTTCGTCCCTGCCTTTCCTGTAGACTTAAACTGGGAATAATAGCTTCCCGTGTTATGGGCAGGTTTATTGTTCCAGTTTATGGTAGAAGCCTTCCAGCTGTCTTTAATCCGGTATGCCCGGATAATCTCTCCCCCGGCGCCGCCTCCGGTCTCATATAAATCCAGCGTTGCGCTCTCCACATATTTCCCTGCCAAATCCTTGCGGATATCCACGAATTTCATATACGTACGATACAGGCCCTGTGCCGTACTGTCCCCTACAGAAATCACTGTCACACCGCTGGCATAATAATTCGTCGCCGGACTTCCTTTACACACATAGACATCCTGAATCCTGCTGCCCCCCGTCCATGTGACCGTCGGGTCAACCGTAACCGGATAAACCCTGTCCGCACTGTCCAGATACTCCCTGTCAGGGATTACCGTCAGCAGATACGCATCCATTTCCCCTTCTTTTTCCTCCAGCTCACAGACAATTTTTTCTGAATATGCCTCCCCTGTGGCGTCATTCATATAGGGCGCTGCGATTCCTCCTGCAATATCCCCGCTGTCTTTATCGTAAAAGGTAAATCCCCCGCCCACAGGGTCTTTGCGCATCGTAAGGTCTGTCAGGCGAAACTCAAAAGTAAAACAGTTACTCTCCGGCCGCTCCTCCAGGACAATATTTTCTTTCACACCGATATCACTGGACTCATACTCCAGGCGGTATGGTTCAGCCTCGTTTTCATATACCGCCTTCAGCGGCTGCATACTCTCCTCCCCATACAAATCCACTGTCTCCATATCCTCTACAGAAAGCTCCTGAAATTTGATATCCTCTGTCCCTGCAGACCCATCCTCCGGCAGTACTTCTCCCGCCGTTTCCATATCCGGCTCCTCGAAAACCGCCGTCCCCATATCCTCCGGTACAGCTTCTTCCGGCATTTCCATACTTTCCTGCACACCGCTCCCTTCCGGCAGGCTATCACTCTCTGGCAAACCGCTCCCACCTCTCTCCGGCATTTCCACCGGATGGAAGGAAATTCGGTAATTTTCCTTCTCCATCAGAACGGGCGTATCCGCCGTGAGCGCTTCCGGGAGATACTGCTTGCTGTCTCCTTCCTTGTTCTCATAAGCATATCCCTCCAGGCTAAGCCCTCCTGCACTTTCCTCCGAACAAATCTCCACCAGCGCCGGGTCATAGTCCACCAGCTCCCCGTTTTCATCCCGGAACCGCACATCCGCCCCATGAAAAACCTCCATTTTCCGGTTGCCGCCCAAGTCAAATACCGTGCTGTCCTCCGTCCGCTCCCCTTCTATCTCATTCTCTTCCGTAACATCCTCCGGCTCCGTCATTTCTTCCGCTTCCGCAGCCTTTGATGCAATAAAATTCTCCCATGATACCGACGTCATTGTTACACATACGCTAAGTATGGCTGCAACTACTTTCGTAAAATTTTTTCTCATTCCTTATTCCTTTCATAAAATACATAAATTCTATGTAATATATTTCACCATAAATCCCTCTTTTGCGCAAATTTCCTAAAACATTGAACCTTCCCCTTTCTATCTAACTTTTTAAATACTTTTTTCTTCTATATTTAAAATTGTATATTTAATATTTCTATTATATTAAATCACTATTCTATATAACTGTCAATATTTAGCTTTATAATATATGCTTTAAGTTTTTTTAAACTATTTTTCTAATAAACGATACAAAACAGATTGTAACGCAAAACAATAAAAGCTGCCGAAAAAACGATACCATTTGCTCTTTATATTGCTTGGCTCATTCGATAGCACAACCATATATTATAAGCAAACAGTGTTTCCCGACAGCTTCCCATTTTCCGTATTTTATAATACCTGAGCGCTTTTTCTGCCCATAGAAGAATTTATTTATCTAAATACCTATCTAGAGTTCTGTTCCACCCGAATCATATCTAACATCGCCGCATCCTTTTTATTGATCCTTACGACTCCCAAATAAATGTGAAGTACAGCCGTAACGGTTCCCTCATCCTGAGGAGGAACTCTATTTATTTGCAAAATACCTGTCATCTTTCCTTTTCCCTCAAATTTCGTACAGAACCCTTCTAAAGATATCTTATCTCTTCCGCCCGCGCCAACTGTACACAAAACCAGGCTTTCTTTTGTAAAATCAATATCTTTATATTCAGAAAGGAACGACTCTTTTAAGATACCCTTCATTTCCTGATAATCCTCCTTCGTTTGAACGATAGTATACGTCCTCTGAACTTTCTCCCACCAACGAGCCATAGTTCCTTTCGACGGCTTGTAAACGCTGCCCGAGATTTCACACGTTTTTTCCTTTTTCGCTGGTCTCTTTCTAACCACTACTTTTACAGCAGCCTTTACTTTAGATGCTTTTGAAGAAATCGCAAGAATCCTTGTACGCCCGGCTTTCTTCGCCGTCACACAGCCATTTTTCTTACCTACTGCCGCAATCTTTTTATTTTGGGATTCCCAACGCACTGCGTCCGAAGCCCCCAACGGCTTCACTTTTTTTACTCCCAGGTACTTCATCTGTCCCTCATACAATGTGATGCTTCTGCGGCTAAGCACCAGCTTTTTGGGCAAAACCGTTTTCGCCGCAGAAGCCGGAAGTACAAAAATAGCTCCTGACAGGCATAAGACGCAAAATGTAGCGAAAAGTTTTTTCCAGAATTTAAGCGTTTTTATCATTATTTCTCCTCCCATCATTTAATATTGGAACAACGGAGCGCCCTGACTGTTTTCCCAAACTGCATCAATAATCTCCATATCGCAAAAAACAGTATATGCATCTTCAGCCGATCCACTTAAAACTCCGACAGAATCATAGACACTGCCATGCTCTTTTGTAAATACATTTGATCCGCTATCACCAAATCACAGCGTATCTTTTTATAAACATCTTTTTACACCACCTGAATATGTCTTTTTATTTATTATGAATTTTTATTTACTTTTTTATTATATTAAACCACAAGTTCGTATTATTGTCAACTTACTTTACATACCTTTTTATATTATTTCTTGTTTTCAATATATTAATCTATAATTCTCCCTCAAAAGCTTACTTATCCTTAGTACGCCCCGCAATGGACACCCTTGCCTTCGGCTGTATCCTTCCCACTACCGGACGGACTCGGGACTTGCACTCCTTGCAAACGCGCGCTGCTGGGCGTACATAAAAATGTGCATGGCCTGGCAGCTTTCCTCTGCCAAAGTCCATGCACATTTTTTCTGTCTGCTTCATCTTTACATTTGCTCAGTTCTCTTTCGCACAGCTAATTTTTTAATATACTCCATGCCTCCACCAGCCGCTCCATCTGCCAGGCGGCGTTTGCCGGGCTGCTTGAAGGCAGCTTGATGATTTCCCTCTCCGTCTGCGGATACGAATATTTTTGGTAAAGCTCACATGCTTTCGCTCCGTTCCCATAAATATTCCTGATAGGCGCCTGTCCCAGTATCACTGATAAATCTGCGGGAACTACATTTTTAATAGAACTGTCGCTGGAACCGATAATGTCACACTGGGCAATCACATCCCACACGGCAATGTGCTGCTCCAGAAGAAATTCTTTCTTTTGTTCCACGGTCTGGGGCACCCCACACCCTGTTACGGTAGCCAGTATTTTCCAGAACCGGTTCTGGGGATGCCCGTAATAAAAATTGTTCTCCCTTGATTTCACCGACGGAAATGTGCCCAGCACCAAAACCTCTGAATTTCCGTCAAAAACCGGCTCGAAACTGTGGGATAATGTCTGATATCCGCTCATCTGCTTTCGCCCTGCCTTTCTCCGCTGTATTTTACAATTAAAAGCTCCACGCCCATCGTGTCATTCATCACGCCCGATTTCACAGCTTCCTCCATATCCACGCAGTCTTTCACCGCCGTTTTCAGTTCTTTCAGGCCAAAACTCCTCGCCTGCCGGGCACAGTTCCGCACAACAAAACTCTGCATTTTCAGCTTCTGTGCGATGGTATCCTGTGAAAATCCCTGCTCCAGCATATCCTTCACCTGCATCAGAAGATTAAACTGTCTCGTAATCAGGTATAAAATACGCATGGGCGGCTCTTTCAGCGATAGCAAATCATAGTAAAGCGCCAGCGCCCTTTTCTGCTTTCCCTCGGAAACTGCATTTATCATATCAAATATCTTATTTTCTGTGCGCACAGTACAGATTTGCTCTACATCCTCTGATGTAATTACATCGCGCCCGGCAGTGTAGCACAGCAGCTTTTCCAGCTCATTCTGAATAAACTCCATATCGCTGCCTGTGCGCGTAAGAAATAACTCCATAGTAGCAGAGGTAATATTTTTGTTCTCTTTTCTGAGCGCGCTCAGAACCCAATTCATCAGCGTTTTTTCATTCTGGCGTTTCAGTTCCACGGCACGTCCCGCACTACTCACCGCTTTATACAGCTTCCCCCGCCTATCCACTTCATTTTCCACGAATACCATGCAGGTCTCTTCCGGCATCCGGGGTATGTATTCTGCCAGTTCCGGCGAAGCCGCTTTAAAAAAGCCGCTGTTCTCTATCAGCACCAGCCGCCTGTCCGCAAAAAAGGGCAGCGTCTCTGCCCTCTCTATCACTTCCCGAACCTGAATGCCCTTGCCTTCGTATGCCGACAGGTTCATTGTATCTCCGGATGGGAGCACCGCATCTTTCAGCTTTTTTTTATAGAGATTTTTCAGGTAAACTTCTTCTCCATATAGAAGATAGACTTTTTTCAGCTTCCCGCTCTCTAAATCTTCCTTCAGACTCTTCATTTCAGCCTCCTGTAATGGCATTTCTGCTATTTCAGAAAAATCACTTTTTTCTTACTCTATGTTGAATCCTGCTTTTCTCCTTGCTGCACTTGGACTTAGTTTACCATAAATGCCTGTGCTTTAAAATGGGAAAGTTAATTTTTCATCTTAACTTTCCCAAATCATTCCCTTTACTGCTCCATCGCCTCTGCCTGCATCTGCCTTTTCCTTTTCGTCATCAATCCGCCGATACGTCCGGTTTCTTTGGCAGACAGCGATTTCCATCCATTCTCCATAACCCTGTCCAGAAGCCCCAGTTCTTCTGCAATCTCATATTTCAGTTCTTCCTCCGGTGTAAGATTTTCCAAATCAATCTTCTTTTCTTTCTTAGACATAAGTAGACCATACTCCTTTCTGGCTTTTTCTGGAGTATGGCCCATTTACGCGTATTTATACAGCCAAATCTATCTGCTTGGCTTATTGCCCGCAAAGCTTAATATTCATAAGGTATAATAACCGCGGCTACAATATAAATCACAATTCCTGTGCTGGTACATCCCAGCAGCACTGCCAGGAGGCGGATTAATGTGGGGTCTATATTTAAATATTCCCCGATTCCGCCGCATACTCCGCACAGCATCTGATTTGTTCTTGATTTGTATAATTTTTTCGACATATCCTTTTCCTTTCTGAAATCTGCTTTCCTATTCGCCGTCAAAGGTCACTGCAACGCTCCCTATGCCGCACTCGATTTCCATCTTGTGTTTCGCCCCATTGTCAATTTCTTTTTCTCCCGGAATCCCGCTGTAGCTATTCTCTCCCACAAGCACACTTCCGATTCCGCAGGACACTTTATAGTCAAAATCTTCCTCTTTATTATCAAGAGCCAGGATTACTTCTCCTACTCCGCAATCAATCTCGCCGTCCTCTCTTATCTGGCCATTTACCGAAACACTGCCTACTCCACATTCAAGCTTCAGTTCTTTGCAGTCCAGCCGTTCAGCCTCCAGGCTTCCCACACCTACCCTCATCTCTACTTCCTGAAAAATAGTCCCTTTCGGCACTTCAATCGTGATTGTCTCTTCCCTGCCTCCCGGCAGAAAAAGCTTCCTCTCACTTTTCAGCTTCAGTGTCTTTCCATCCTGGCGGCACTCGAAAGACTCTCCAAGATGTGAGCCATATACGTGAAAGCTCTCATCCCCGCTCTCCGTAATCGTCATTTCCGTAACGTCAATCTCAAGCTCCAGCTTTTTAATTCCGTCAAAGTCCTGGCTGAACTCAAAATCATCTGTATCTGATGCCTCGTATTCCCTGATGCGTTCTCTGTAAAACGGAATATTCCGCAGCTCTGACAGGCTCACGCCGCACGCTGCACCGGCAATGCAGAAAGCAATTCCCACTACAGCCAGCACCGCCGTTATAATCAGGCAGATTTTTGTAGATTTCCTCATGCGGCATAGCCTCCTTTCTTAAAAATCTTCCTGCACAGCTCAGTAAATTTCCGAAGTATCCAGGGAACAACTTTCCGAATCATCCAAACACAAGCCAGCACCAGAAGGATTCCCACTGCGAACGCCAGAAATCCGCTGCCAAGCATAAGGAATCCCAGCCCGGGCGACAGGAAAATCTTCGCAAATCCTATCCCCACAAATACGACTCCAAGTATGATTGCTGCAAAAGCACATACAGGAACTACAATCACAACTCCCAGAACACCGCCGAGCAGCCCCATAATTCCTCCAAAGATTCCTCCGGCAGCTCCCAGCAGCACTGGACACGCAAGGATACACAGCATGATAATCAGAAGAATCTCTCCCCGGCTCCTCTTTCTCTTTTCCGGCTCACCGCCTTCATAATACCTGTAATTCTCATCTTTATCTTCGTGCAGATTCCCGACCCTTGGCTGCGGAACTTTATTGTCCTCACGGAAACGATCATCCTGATATCCCCGCTCTGTATACTCGCCTGCCTCATCGTTCCCGCCGTTCAGCCCATCCTTGATAATGGCAGCTACCCGCTCCGGGCTTCCCAGAGTCTGTATTATTTCCTGTTCCTTCTCCGGTCCCGCCTCATCGAAATAATCCTCATACCAGGACAGCGCCTCTTCCTTTTCGTTGTCAGGAACATCCTGCAAAAGATAAGCCAATTGCTTCATATATTCTATACGGCTCATACTGCTCCTCCTGTAAATATTTTCATAATTTTTGACGAATAATCCCTCCACTCTGCAATGTACAGGTTCAACTGCACGCTGCCCTTCTCCGTAATTTTATAATAGCGGCGGTTCCGCCCTCCAAACTCCCTGTCATATACCTCCAGACAGTCATCCTTCTGCAGCCTCCGGAGCACTGGATACAAGGTAGACTCAGAAACCTCAAGCGCTGAGCGCACATCCTGGGTGATACGGTATCCATAAGTACCCTCCTCCTCCTTGGAAACCACAGCGAGCACAATAGCATCCAACAATGCCGCACCCGTATTAAATACCATTCCATCACCTCGCTTGCTTCTCTTTTCATTTTTATAATATTGCTTTATTTTCTATATTATACGTTGTATAATATAATTTGTCAACTATCAATTCAAAAATGCCGGGGCATGGCCCCGGCATTTCGTTGTTCACTTCATCCACATTTTCTCTGCCACTTCCCCACGCTTCTTGTAAATGCTGTCTGCCGGAACTACCTCCCGCACCGAAGACAACGGATAAATATTACTGCGCGGACCAACGACCGTGCCCGGATTCAAGATAGAGCCGCATCCGACTTCCACCTCATCGCCAATCATGGCTCCAAACTTTTTCAGCCCTGTCTCCAGACGCTCTTCCCCATCTTTCACGATAACCAGCTTCTTGTCTGATTTCACGTTCGATGTGATAGAGCCTGCGCCCATATGTGCCTTATATCCCAGAATGGAATCGCCTACATAATTATAATGGGGCACCTGCACTTTATTAAAGAGAACCACATTTTTTAGCTCTGTAGAATTTCCTACAACAGCCCCCTCGCCTACCAGGGCATTTCCCCGTATGAATGCACAGTGACGCACCTCTGCCTCTTTTCCGATAATCGCCGGACCGTGGATATACGCGGTTTCCGCTACCTTTGCCGACTTTGCGACCCAGATATCCTCTCCCCGCTTCTCATATTCCGCTTCGCTCAGCGTATTTCCCAGTTTCCGTATGAAATCACCGATTTCCGGCAGCACTTCCCATGGATATTCCGCCCCCTCAAATAAATCTTTCGCAATGGTTTCGTCCAAATTATACAGGTTTTTGATTTTACATGTATCCATCATTTCTTCGCTCCTTTCTTATAAAATTCTGCGGCAACGCGGAAATTATTGCGCAGCGCATAACTGTGGTTATTTTGCAGCACATTCGCAGTCCTTCCCTGGATGAAGCCCGTAAGTTTTTCCATATATTCATCCGGGGTGATTTCCCCCTCCGCCACATAAGTAAGCCCTTTCTCCCAGCTTGCCGTCAGCTCCGGGTTCAGCAGAGATTTTATTGATGCATTCACTACCTCATAAATCATCTCCCCAAGAAGCGTAGGGTTCAGAATCTGGGTCTTTTTATTCAGGGCGATATATTTATTCGCCACAAGCTTTTTGAGGATTTCCGCCCGGGTAGCGCTCGTTCCGATACCGCTTCCTTTGATCTGTGCCCGCAGCTCCTCGTCCTCTATCAGCTGCCCTGCATTTTCCATGGCCAGAATCATTGAACCGGAGTTATACCGCTTGGGCGGGGAAGTCTCGCTTTCCTTTATCTGCAGCGCTTCTACCGGAAGCTCCATCCCTTTTTTCAGATTTTTTAGCGCCTCAACAAATGCCGCGTCTGCTTTTACTTCCGCTTCTTCGTCCTTCTTTTTGTTCTCCTTCGGTACGCCTGCCACCTTCAGATATCCCTCAGAAACCAGCACTTTAAAGCTGCTGAAAAAAGCTTCCCCCGACATCTCTGTCACCAGGCTTACTTTCTGATAAACCGCAGCCGGATAAAAGATGCTCAGAAATCTCCTCACTACTGCATGGTACACACTCACGGAACGCTCCGACAGGGAACGCAGCGCCCCAAGCCCCTGTCCCGTGGGAATGATTGCGTAGTGGTCAGTAATCTGCTTGTCATTTACATAGCGGGTAGACGCGATTTTCTTATGCGTGCCCGCCTCCAGCACTTCCGCTGCAAACCCCTCTGCCCAAGGTATGCCTTTCAGTCCGCCGATATTCTTATGGATTTCCTTTGCTACCGCAGTAGAAAGCACTCTGGCATCCGTCCTTGGATAAGTCACCAGCTTCTTTTCATAAAGCTCCTGGACGATGCGCAGAGTTTCATCCGGGCTGATTTTAAACATCCGTGAACAGTCATTCTGCAGCTCTGCCAGATTATAGAGCAGCGGCGGATTTTTATTTTCCTTCTTCCGCTCAATGGATTTCACCCTCGCTTTAAGCGGCGGCTCCTGGGACAGCTTCTCTATCAGCTCCTCCGCGTCTTTTTTCTCTTTAAAGCCATTTTCCTTATAAAGCTTTGGCGACTGAAAATAGGCGGAGCCTTCCACCGCCCGAAATTCCCCGTCAAAGCTTTTCCCGTTATAATCTACTGTATTCAGCACACGGTAAAAAGGCGTCTTTACGAACTGCCGGATTTCTCTCTCCCGCCGCACAATCATGCCCAGCACACAGCTCATCACACGCCCCACGGAAATCACCGTGTATTTCGTCCCCATGCAGTTAGAGAGCAGATTCCCGTATTTCAGGGTCAGCAGCCGGGAAAAATTGATTCCCATCAGATAGTCCTCTTTTGCCCGCAGATAAGCGGCTTCTGACAGATTATCATACGCAGACAAATCTTTCGCCGTCTCTATTCCGTGCAGGATTTCCTCTTCTGTCTGGGAATCAATCCACACTCGCTTTCTCTGCTTTCCTTCTACCTGCGCCTCCTGCTCCACCAGCCGGTAAATATACTCACCCTCGCGCCCGGAGTCCGTACACACATAAATCGTATCCACATCTTTGCGGTTCAGCAGCCCGCTCACGATTTTAAACTGCTTCTGCACGCCTGGTATCACCTCATACAGAAATTTATCTGGTATAAAAGGAAGCGTCTCCAGGCTCCACCGCTTATATTTCGGATCATAAATCTCAGGATAACTCATCGTCACCAGATGCCCCACGCACCAGGTAATAATCACATCCTCACCTTCCAGATAACCATCCCGCCTGGATGTATTCTTTTTCAGTGCCTTTGCGAATTCCTGCGCCACGCTGGGCTTCTCGGCTATATATAATACTTTCGACATCCAAAACCTCATGCCTGCCTGTTAAACCGGCAGATCCTTCTTTCCAAACTGCCTTATCCCCACCTGATAACATGCCGCTCCCAAAACCGCCAGAAGCGGAAACTTCCAGCAAATGCTCAGGCTTTCTTCCAGGACGTCCGCAGTATGAAACAGCGTAAACATAGTTGCAAACTTCAATACCTCCAGGCTGCCTCCCAGATTTGCGAGCATCCGTATCAGCAGAAAAATCGTCGGAATCCCCGCTCCGATTGTCAGGGAAAACCTGGTGTCATTGCTGATACAGGAAGCCAGGAAACTGATACCGCTCAGGCAGAACGCCAGGCAGAAGCCCCCGGCATTCAGAAGCAGAAAAGGAACGAGCTCCAGCTTCCCCCGCAAAAACATAGCACAGGCGCCCAGTCCCGCCGCTGTCGTACATAAAAACATCGCAAAAAGACCCGCGGCCAGAAAAACAGCCTGGGTTCCTGCAATACGTTCTCTTTTATTCGGCGATGCCAGGAGATATACCATCGTGCCCGACTCTACCTTCTGCGCCATCAGCCTGTTCGCGGCAATGCTTCCGTAAATCATGGAAATAACCGGATAAAAAAAAGCAAACGAGTGGGAAGCCAGATACGCAGTCAAAGCATCTGCGCCCATATCTATCCCAAGCACCGCCGCTATTTCTGAGGGAATCGCACGGAACAGGCGCCCGTTTCCCGCTGCCGGAGTAAACATACTCAGTACCAGAAACATCTGCAGGACTAAGATACCCGTGAAAATCATCCACAGCTTTCCGTTTGTCTTTACTGTCCGTTTCAAAAGAGGGGCACTAAACACCTGTATCACCTCCATAAAAATGTATAAACACATCCTCCAGGCTCTGTGCCACCGTTTCCAACCCCACCACCTGATAGCTTCCAAGCGCTTTTACCAGAGGCATCATTTCCCCTTTCAGGCTGACTGTAATCTGGCGTCCGCTGAGGCTTATCACTTCAAACCCCTCTTTCGCAAACCTCTGGGCATCCTGATCTGTGGCAAAACTTACAATGTAGGACTTCTTCTTAGCCGCGCGGATTCCCGCGATATCATCTACATTTACCATAAGTCCTTTCTTAATCATCCCAACCCTGTCACAGATACGCTCCACTTCCTCAAACGTATGGGATGCGAAAAGGATGGTTTTTCCCCGCCCTTTCTCTTCCAGAATCAAATCATTAAGCCGTCCCTGCATCAATGCATCCAGCCCGCCCATTGGCTCATCCAGCAGAATCACTGCAGGATCATGCATAAAAGCACACACAATCCCTACTTTTTTTCTTGACCTCCTGGACATCTTGCGAATACGCTCATCCAAATCCAGCTCAAAACGTTCTGCAACCTGCTGTGCCCTCTCAATGCTTTTAATCCCTTTCATCTCTGCCATAAACCGCACAAATGCAAGCCCCGTCATATCCTCCGGCAGAGCAATTTCTTCCGGCAGATACCCCGTAAACTCCATAATTTCCGCCGACCTGGTATGGCAGCTCTTTCCGTTAATAAAGCACCGTCCTCGGCTGGCCGAAGCAAATCCCAGAAGCTGGCAGATTACTGTAGTCTTTCCCGCGCCCTCCGGCCCGAGCAGCCCAAACACTTCCCCATCCTCCACTTCAAACGACAAATCGAAGATTCCCTTCCGTCCTCCGTAATCTTTTGTCAAATTCTTCACTCTTATCATTTATCTTACAGCCCTTGTTTTCCATAATATAAAACATATATACACGTAACTGTTCAGCCGGGAGCTGAACAGCTACGTGTCCACATATGGCAAAACGGCTGCCGCGGGGCAGGCCAGCCTGTCTTTAGCCCGCTGCCCGGAAAATCGCGGCAGCCTTTTTATTTCAAAAATCTTATTTCTCCTTAATATATCCTTTCGCTGTCAGCGTCTCTGCACACAGCACAGCTCCGCCTGCCGCGCCTCTGACAGTATTATGGGAAAGCCCTACAAATTTGAAATCATAAACCTTATCCTCACGGATTCTTCCCACCGTAACGCCCATTCCATTTTCATAGTCTACATCAAGCTGCACCTGCGGCCTGTTTTCCTCTTCCATATACTTAATAAACTGCTTCGGCGCGCTCGGCAGCTCCAGTTCCTGAGGAAGCCCTTTGAACTCTGCAAGCTTCTGGATTAACTGCTCTTTTGTAGGTTTCTTCCTGAATTTCACAAATACCGCCGCCGTATGCCCATTCAGTACCGGGACACGGATACACTGGCAGGTGATAACCGGAGACGCCGCAGGCTTAATCACGCCATCCTCAATCTTTCCCCAAAGTCTCAGCGGCTCCATCTCGCTCTTCTCTTCCTCCCCGCCGATGTATGGGACAATATTCTCCACCATCTCCGGCCAGTCCTTGAACGTCTTTCCGGCTCCTGAAATCGCCTGATATGTGGTCGCTACTACCTCATATGGCTCAAACTCTTTCCATGCAGTCAGTACCGGGGCATAGCTCTGGATAGAGCAGTTCGGCTTTACTGCAATAAAGCCCCTCTCTGTTCCCAGACGCTTTTTCTGGGATTCGATAACTTCAAAATGCTCCGGGTTAATCTCCGGCACTACCATCGGTACATCCGGCGTCCACCTGTGGGCGCTGTTGTTTGAAACTACCGGCGTTTCTGTCTTTGCGTACTCTTCTTCGATTTTCTTTATCTCATCCTTTGACATATCCACCGCTGAAAATACAAAATCAACGCTGGAAGCCACTTTATCTACTTCATTTACATTCATAACGACGATGTTCTTCACCGCCTCCGGCATCGGGGTGGTCATCTTCCATCTGCCGCCCACAGCCTCTTCATAAGTCTTTCCCGCACTTCTCGGGCTGGCTGCCAGAGTAACAACCTCAAACCACGGATGATTTTCCAGCAGGGAAATAAATCTCTGCCCTACCATTCCGGTAGCTCCTAAAATACCTACTTTTAATTTTTTATCCATTTTTCCATCCTCCTCATATCCTGCTGCCCTGCGCGTGTCTGACAGCTTTTGTCTCTGCATCGCGCACATCTGTCTTTTCTTGGAATATACTATACCATTTTCCCGTAAAAAGCAAGTGATTTTTCTAGTTCCTGCCCAAACCAATCTTATATAGTTTCCAGATAGTCTTTATGATATGCGAGAACCTTCTTCATAGCCTCCTCACCAGGCGCTCCGATCGTAACCCGCTTCTCCACACAGGTTTTCATGCTGATAGCTTCATAGATGTCTGCCTCGAATACCGGGCTGATGGACTTATATTCTTCCAGTGTCATCTCATCCAGCGAAATATCCTTTTCGATACAATACAGCACCAGCTGTCCCACGATTCCATGGGCATCCCGGAAAGGCACGCCGCGGTTTACCAGATAATCCGCGGCATCCGTCGCATTGGTAAACCCATTCTTTGCGCTGCTCTCCATCTGCTTTTTATTCACCTTCATCGTTGCAATCATTCCATGAAACAGCGAAATGCAGCCTTTTACAGTATCTATCGCGTCAAACGTCAGCTCCTTATCCTCCTGCATATCCTTATTATATGCCAGCGGCAGGCCCTTCATGGTAGTAAGCAGGGACATCAATGCTCCATACACACGTCCCGTCTTTCCCCGCACCAGCTCCGCGATATCCGGATTTTTCTTCTGCGGCATAATGCTGCTGCCCGTACTGTAAGTATCATCCAGCTCCACAAACTGATATTCATTGCTGTTCCAGATGATGATTTCCTCTGAAAAACGGCTCAGATGCATCATAATTGTGGACAAGGCTGAGAGCAGCTCTATCAGGTAATCCCTGTCTGCCACGGAATCCATGCTGTTCAACGTCGGGCCATCAAAACCTAACAGTTCAGCTGTGTACTCCCGGTCCAGCGGATACGTCGTGCCAGCCAGCGCCCCGGAACCAAGGGGACAGAAATTCATCCGCTTATAAATATCCGCCAGTCGCTGCCTGTCCCGCTTAAACATCTCAAAATAAGCTCCTGCATGATGCGCCAGGGTAATCGGCTGGGCTTTCTGCAGATGCGTGAATCCCGGCATATAAGTATCCAGGTTCTCTTCCATGATACGCAGCAGCGTAGCCAGCAGCCCCTTCAAAAGCCCGTCCAGCTCTTTCACCTCATCCCGCGTATACAGCTTCATATCCAGCGCCACCTGGTCATTCCTGCTCCGTCCTGTGTGAAGCTTCTTCCCCGCGTCGCCAATCCTGTCTATCAGGTTTGCCTCCACAAAACTGTGGATATCCTCATAGGCGTCTGTAATTTCCAGAGTCCCATTCTCTACATCCTGGAGTATGCTGTTAAGCCCTCCCAGAATCTGCTCTTTTTCTTCTTCTGTCAGGATTCCCTGCTTTGCCAGCATCGTCACATGTGCCCTGCTTCCCTCAATATCCTGCCTATAAAATTTCTTATCAAATGAAATTGATGCGTTAAAATTATAAACCAGCTGATCCGTCTCCTTCGTAAAACGGCCGCCCCATAACTGTGCCATCTTTTTATCCTCGTTTCATCACATTTTGGCTTTTCCCCCCGAACGGCACGCCGCCCTGGATACTGCCTTTTCTAAATTCAAACCTTAGCTTATCACATTTCACTCCATTCCACAAGAGCGGCTTCTGCCACATACTCAATAATATGCATCCCCTTTACATGTGCGGTACTTTTCGTTATACTGGCTGTAAATACAGAAAGGAATTTGCATCCATGGAACCTGAAAAAAAGTTTCCCGGCATCTCGGGCAGTACTTTAAAAATCATCGCAATCCTAAGCATGCTGATTGACCATATCGGAGCCGCTGTCTTAGAGCACGGACTCCTCGCTTCCGCCTGGGTAAAAAATGACGCCGCCCTTTTTGATAAAATCCGCGCAATTGACAAAATTCTGCGTCTAATCGGCCGCCCGGCGTTTCCTATCTTCTGTTTTCTTTTAGTTGAGGGATTTTTACATACAAGAGATTCCAAAAAGTACGCCTTAAGGCTTCTGCTTTTTGCACTGATTTCTGAAATTCCATTTGATTTGGCGATTTTGGGAAATGCTGTGGATTTCCGCGCCCAAAACGTATTTTTTACACTGCTCATTGGGCTTCTGGTGATGATGGCTGTCTCTTATTTTCCAAAAAACATATGGATGCAGAGCCTCATTTTCGCGCTTGGCCTTGGTGCGGGCTATGTCTTTCAGACAGACTATGGCTATAAAGGTGTTTTTCTGATTGAACTACTATATTTTCTTCGCTATGACAGAAAAATGCAGTGTATTGCCGGAGCCCTGGCTTTTAGCTGGGAGACGACAGCCCCCATCGCTTTCCTTCCGGTTCTGGCTTACAATGGAGAACGCGGGCTGTCCATGAAATATTTCTTCTATCTATTTTACCCGGTGCATCTGCTCATTCTCGCAGGCATCGCACAGTACTGTGCGGCACTGTAAAAAACTGTTACGGAAAAGGTGGCAGAAGCTACGCTTCTACCACCAAATATTTTCCGCTCGGCAGCTTAAATACTTCTGAGGTTTCTTCTAATTCTTTCTTTGATAAACCGGACACATCCATGCCGCTCTCTTCAAAATACCCGCGCACTTCTTTCAGAGAGTTCAGCACAACCGCCAGATTATCCTCCAAAAATTCCTCTGCTTCCTCCTCGTTTTCTACTACTTTCTCGTCAAAAAGCTGAAGCTGATTCTTTAAAAAAGTTTCCACACATTCTTTACTAAACATCCTTCTTCCTCCTATCACGCAAAATCTTCCAGCAATTTTCTTAATACCTTCAGCACGCCATCCTCTGTATGCTTCCCCGCAATATACTTTGCCTCTTCTTTCACAGCCTGCGCTGCATTTTCCACAGCGTAACTCTCTCCTGCCGCACGCAGCATACCGATATCATTCATGTTGTCTCCAAACGCCATCGTCTCTTCCGGCAGAATATGAAGTTTCTCCTGAAGCTTTTTCAATGCCTTCCCCTTGTCCGATTCCAGATTCATAAAATCCAGCCAGATATCGCCTGCAATCGCCACATTCAGCCTGTTCTTATATTTCTCAAGGAATTGCGGCGCAAGCTCCTGAATGCCATGCTTTTTATAAACTGCACATTTGATAATCTCAATCGGGGCTTTCAGCACATCTTTTACATGATGTACATCATAATGATAGCCATTTATCAGAAAATCGTCCAGCTCCTCACTTTCCTGTTCTAAATAACATTCCCCCTTCCGGGTGGATATGACGCTGTAGCAGCCTGGAAGCGTCCTGACTTTCTTCACCACTTCCTCCAGCAGTCCCCTGTCCATAAGCGTGGCATGGATTTCCTCTCCGCAATGCATGATGCTGGCTCCATTATCTGCAATAAAATAAATGTCGTCTTTCACAGGCCGAAACAGTCTTCTCAGGCTGGCATATTCCCGTCCGCTTGCCGCCGCAAAAACAACGCCTTTTTCCTTCAGCTCCCTAATTACTGTAAAAATCTCCGGGTTTATTCCATCCGTTCCTTCCTCCAACAGAGTCCCGTCAATATCCGATGCAATCAGTTTTATCATACTTTCCCCTTCCCGACACGCCTGCTGCGTCAATGTCCTATAAGCAAACGCTCTATCTCTGAGGGATGTCCCGCAATCCAGTCTGCATGATTTTCCTCAAGCTCTTCTCTGGTTCGGAATCCCCACTGCACACCGATTGTAAACATTCCTGCTGCTTTTCCGGTCTGCATATCCGTATCTGTATCCCCTATATAAAGACATTCTGACCTTTCCACGCCAAAATATTCTGCGATATGCAATGCCCCTACAGGGCTTGGCTTTCTGGGAATCTCTTCTGTCTGCCCCTGTACATAATCAAAATGTCCTTTTCCAAAAAGCTTCTCTACAACATCCACCGCCTGGGCATTGGGTTTATTGGAAAGCACGGCGAGCTTCATTCCCTTCTGCTTCATCGTTTCCAGAAGATGAAGGACTCCGTCATAAAGCCGTACATGATACATACAGTTCTCGCCAAAATATCTCCGGTACAGCCGCTGCATTTCCTCAAATTTGCTGCACGTTTCATCTCCGCCGGCTCTCAGGCAGCGCCTGATTAACTCTTCTGCGCCATCCCCCGCAAAGGTTTTGAAACGCTCCGACGGCTGCTCCGGAAGTCCCAGCTCACGTAGCGCCTGGTTTGCCGAATACGCCATAGAGTCCACCGTATCCGCCAGTGTCCCGTCTAAGTCAAAAATCCCTGCTTTATACATACACGCATTCTCCATTCCTTTCATTCTTGTATAACGGCTATGCCAAACTTTAAATTACTAAATTGCGGTTTGTTGGGGAGTCTGTCTCTTACGTCCAGCCGGGAAGCCTGCCGCAGCGTTGTCTCCGTCCGTGTGGGATATGCGGCAGGCTTCCCGGCGTCCGGCGTAAACATGGGGACTATCCTCTTTTTTTCTCCTGGACTAGAATAACATGATTTTTGTACAATTACAACTGAATGTGTTATACTGTAGCAGAGGTGAACTTATGCTATTTTATGACTATCTGACGGATTTTATCTTTATCGAAAATGCCCCGGAAAAAGCGGACATTATTTTCGTCCCCGGCGGCGGCTATGGGGAAATTGCCGAGAATGCGGCAAGGCTCTATCATAAGGGCTATGCCCCTTTGATTCTGGTGTCTGGGAAATACAGCATCACAGACGGATATTTTGCCGGGGTAAAGTCCCCTGCCCGTTACTGTGGAGATATTTATGAGACAGAATGTGACTTCCTGGCGGATATCCTGCTGGAAAATCAGGTGCCGCCCGAAGCCATTTTACAGGAAAAACATGCCTCTTATACTTATGAAAACGCCATCTATTCAAAAAAATTGACGGATAAACTAGGCGTTTCTGTTCAGACCGCCATTATTTCCTGCCAGGCTTACCATGCGAAGCGGTGTCTCCTCTATTTCCAACTGCTCTATCCGGAAACGCGGTTTTTAGTCTGCCCTGCCGTGACCAGAGGCGTTTCCAGAGCAACCTGGCAGGATGACCCGGTAAAAATCGATTTAGTTCTGGGAGAGGTGGAACGGTGTGGAAGCCAGTTCCACGACATCTTGAAAAACCGTTTGAACGGTGCTATACTTTAAGGCACGGTTTGTACATCGGATTTTACCAAAGGAGAACTCGTTTATGAAACGCAAAGCACTAAAAGCCGCTTTTCCATTGACGCTTCCCGTCATGGCCGGCTATCTGTTTTTGGGTCTTGGATTTGGAATCCTTCTTGCAAGCAAAGGATTTTCTTTTCTGTGGGCTGCTTTTATGTCCATTATCATTTATGCCGGTTCTATGCAGTATGTGGCCATTGATTTGCTGGCCGCCGGAGCCTCTTTCCTTACGACCGCCATCATGACAGTCATGATACAGATACGCCATCTATTTTACGGACTTTCCCTGATTGTAAAATACAAAGACGTGGGGAAGAAAAAATGGATGATGATTTACGAGCTGACAGACGAAACCTACTCACTCATAGCCACCAGCGAACCGCCGGAGGGCATAGATGCGGGATGGTTTTACTTTTTTATTTCCCTTTTGGATCACTCTTACTGGATTTGCGGCTGTACACTTGGCGCCCTGTTCGGCTCACTGGTAAAGTTCAATACAAAGGGTGTGGATTTCGTCATGACCGCCCTGTTTCTTGTACTTTTTATTAACCAATGGCTGGACACCCGGGAACACCGCCCAGCGCTTATCGGTGTAGGCTGTTCCATACTGTGCCTGATTTTCTTTGGCGCGGACAATTTTATCGTTCCGGCGATGCTGTCCATCCTGGCTATTTTAAGTATTTTCAGAAAAACACTGGATAAGGAGGAAGAAAAACATGCGGATTCCTGATTCACAGGCTCTAATTATGATTTTTATTATGGCAGCTATCACATTTTTTATCCGCGTCCTTCCTTTCCTTCTGTTTCCGGGGAATAAAAAGACACCTGCTTACATACTCTATCTCGGAAAAGTACTTCCTTATGCAATCATCGGTATGCTGGTGGTCTACTGCCTGAAAGATGTCTCCCCGCTTACCGCGCCTTTCGGCCTGCCGGAGCTTCTGGCGGCTGCCGCCATCGTTGCCGTACATCTTTGGAAACGGAACACGCTGCTCAGTATCGGGGGCGGCACACTGCTTTATATGTTTTTGGTTCAGTGTGTTTTTTAAATTTTTCCCCTTTTCTTTTTGCCCAAAAAGTATTACAATAGTTCTATCCCATTTGAAAGGAGTCAAATTATGGCAAAACGTCATGGAAAACTCATATGCGCCGCACTTATCGGCGCGGCAGTCGGCTGTGGACTGGCATATTTGAATAAATGCAAAAAAGAAGAATCCTGGGATGATGATTTCGATGATTTTCAGGATGAACTGGATGATGATTTTGACGACGAAGAAGAAGTTACTGCTTCCAGAGAATACGTTACGATTCCAAAAGAAGCAGCTGAGACAGTGAAAGACGCAGCAGAAAATGTAAAAGACGCAGCTGTCGATGCCGCAAAAGATATAAAGGACGCAGCCGCAAATGCTGCTGAAAATGCAAAAGATACTCTGGAAGATATTGCCGAAGATGTAAAAGACGGTGCAAAAGATGCCTCACAGGCTGTTGCTGATGCCGTATCCGAGACGGTAAACCGAGTACAGGAAAACATGAACAAAGACAAATAGTCGTGAATACAGACAGTGGATGGAATGGCGTTCCATCCACTGTTTCCATTTATTGTTTCGTTCTCTTCCCGACGGCAAACGTCCATCACAGGCATTTAATCGATACACTGCTTTGGACAAGCCTTCTTACACTGCCCGCAGCGTATGCATTCCGGATGGTTTGGATTTTCCACCGGATTTACCTGCATCTTGCAGGCTTTCGCACAGGCGCCGCAATCCACGCATTTTTCTCTGTCCACCCGGTAACGGAACACCGAAATAGGGTTAAACACCGAGTAAACAGCTCCCAGCGGACATATGTATTTGCAGAACGGCCGGTAAATCAGTATGGACAGGAAAACTGTAAGAAACAGCAGCACGTTTTTCCAGGTATACAGCCAGCCCAGGGCACTGTGCATGGATTTATTTAGTAAAACCAGGGGAATACCGCCCTCCAGCGTCCCAACGGGACAAATCAATTTGCAAAAGTACGGCGCTCCCTGTCCCAAAACATCTACGAGAAACATGGGAAGCAGGATTACAAAAAGCAGCAGCACCACATATTTCAGCTTGCGCAGAAGCCTGTCCCCTTTAAAAGTGTGAAGTTTTCTGGGAAAAGGTATTTTATACAGGAAATCCTGAATCAGCCCGAACGGACAGAGCCATCCGCAGACAAACCTTCCCATCAGCGCACCGACGAACATCAAAAAGCCCGCTATATAAAACGCAATTTTAAAATTCCAGTTTCCAATGACCGCCTGCATCGCCCCGATAGGGCACGTCCCTACCGCACCGGGGCACGAGTAGCAGTTCAATCCCGGAACACACAGATTTTTCAGCTCTCCTTTGTAAATCTTCCCCTGAACAAATCCTATCAAATAGCTGTTCGTCAGCAGCGCCCAGAGAAGCTGTACTCTGTGGCGTTTCCATTCATTTGTCGTTTTCTTCTTATCCAATTCCGATACACTCCATGCAGATATTTATTGCTTTTTGAAAGCAGACTGCCGCCTCGCCGCGGTAAATCCCGTACCCCATCAAAACCAAGCCTAGGGCTGCCACACAGATTCCCGCTTTATGAGAGCCAAGCCAGCGAATCATTCTCCTGCTCCTTCTATACCGCCAAGCGTCTGCTCCACAATTTCTTTCCACTCCTCCAGGCTGTGGCTTCCCGAATAAGTCTCACCCACAATATTTCCCTGTTTATCTACAAAAAATGTCTCCGGCACTGCTTGCACCCCTGCCAGCCTGCCATTTAGCAGCCCCGCGTCCGGTATCAAAAACGGATACGTCACTTCTGCCCGCTCAGCCAAAAGCTTTGCCTTTTCTACCGCTTCCCCATCCGTATCACCAAACCCAGCTGCCGCGTCCAGAACGATACCAACCACATTTACGCCCTTATCTGCCATCTCATTCCTCAGTTTCTCCAAATCAGGAATCTCATTAATACACGGCGTACACCAGGTCGTAAAAATATTTACCATTGTAAGCTCATAGTCCTGAAACATTTTCTCGGTGTACTCTGTTCCGTCTACGCTCTGCATCGTAAATTCACCGATGCCAGCGCCAGATTCCTCCGTCGATTCGCCAGAATTTATTGGCTTTTCTGCAGATAATGTTCCTGACGTGTCCTGCACTTCTGCTGGCTCTGTATCTGCCTGCGTGAATTCTGCGGATTCTTTTGTAGATTCCGCAGAAGGGGAAGAACACCCGCCCACTGCCACTATACTTACGATACTTATTACCAGAACCACACCGATTTTTTTCATTCTTTCTCTCATAAATAGAATATCTCCTTTTTTGTAATCAAACGCATTATAACACATCTTTTTCTGTTTATATCTGAACTATCTGTGAAGAGGTCAGCCCCACGCCGCCCGCAGCCTATCCACCGCACTGCGTATCTTCTCCTCTTCCATATTCGCATACCCCAGAATCACCGTGACCTCCTCCGGCTCGTGTCCGATACAGTAATCCGACAGGCCATAAACTTTCACCCCTGCTTCCTTCGCCTTCCTGACAGCTTCCGTCTCACTCATGCCATTTGTAAAATGCACAAGCAGATGAACGCCCGCATGTTCCCCGGACACGCTGCATATCCCTGAGAGGCTTCCCAGTTCCTCCAGCAGTGTGTCATGACGGCTTTTGTACAACGCACGCATCCTGTTTAAATGACGCTCATAATACCCTTCCTTTAAAAATCTTGCAATAATCATCTGATCCACCTTTGACACAGTGGAAGAGAAAATCCGCCCCCGCTCCTGATAAAATTCCATCAATGCTTTCGGCAGAACCATATAGCTGATTCGGATAGAAGGCGCAATTGCGCGTGAAAAGGTTCCCAGATAAATTACCTTTCCCCTGGCGTCAAAGCCCTGGAGCGCCGGAATCGGCTTTCCCTTATAACGGAATTCACTGTCATAATCATCCTCAATAATATACCGTCCTTCTGCTTTCGCCGCCCACTCCAGAAGCTGCATCCGCCGTCTGACAGGCATGACAATCCCCATAGGATATTGATGAGACGGCATGACATACGCAATGTCCGCCTCACTCCTGGAAAGCTCCTCTATATCCATTCCACTCTGATCCATTCCAATCGCAATCATAGACTTCGTCATAGACTGAAGGACACGGTATGCCCTCTTGTAAGTAGGATTTTCCATCGCCACCACCCGGCGGTTTCCCAAGATGTTTGACAAAAGCATCAGCAGATAATCGCTTCCTGCACCCACAATAATCTGATCCGCAGTACAGGATACTCCCCTTGCATGATGAAGATAAGAGGCAATGGCTATCCGCAGAAATTCCTCCCCCTGCGGATGGCCCAGTTGAAAAAATTCATCGTCATTTTCCATCAAAATCCCCCGCGAAAGCTTTTTCCAGGTATTGTGCGGAAAACTATTCAACGCGATACCATTAGGAGAAAAATCATATGCATACCGCTCCTTTTTCTCTTCCTGCCGCACCTCCGCTGCCGCCGCCTGTCTTTCCAACCGAACCAAACCGTCCAGCTGGCACACAAAATACCCCCTGTAAGGAACGGCTTCGATATACCCTTCTGACAAAAGCTGCTCATACGCCAGTTCTACCGTACTGCGGCTCACCTGCAAATGCTTTGCCAGCATTCTCGTAGAGGGCAGCCTTTCTTCAAAAGGCAGCCCTCCATTCTCAATTTCCTTCTTAATATAATCATATATCTGCTCATACAAAGGTCTGGATGCTTTCACATCCAGGCTGATTGTTAATTCATTCATAATACTCCTATTTCGGCAGGCGGAAAGAGCTTTTCAGTGATACGATGCGGTTAAATACCAGGGCATCCGGCCTGGAATCCTTCGCATCTACACAGAAATATCCCTGACGTACAAACTGGAAACTGTCATACGCTTTTGCGTCTGCCAGGCTTGGCTCTACAAAACACTGCCGGATTTCCAGCGAATTGGGATTCAGGTTCAGGCTTCCGTCCTCTTTGTTATAAACGCCCTGTTCCTCATCAATAATATTTTCATAGAGACGCACTTCTGCTTTCAATGCCGTCGGCACTGCTACCCAGTGGATCGTCCCCTTTACCTTCCTTCCGGTAAATCCTGTGCCGCACTTCGTCTCCGGGTCATACGTACAGTGAATTTCTGTAACCTTTCCATCCGCATCCTTCTCATAGCCTGTGCATTTTACAAAATATGCCCCCATCAGGCGCACTTCATTTCCCGGAAACAGCCGGAAATACTTCTTCGGAGGCTCCTCCATGAAATCCTCCCTGTCAATGTAAAGCTCCCTGCAGAACGGAACCTTACGCTTGCCCAGCTCCTCATTTTCCAGGTTATTATCCACATCCAGGTACTCAATCTGTCCTTCCGGATAGTTGTCGATAATCAGCTTTACCGGATCAAGAGCCGCCATTACACGGGGCTTTTTCAGCTTTAAATCTTCACGGATGCAGTACTCCAGCATCGCATAATCGACAGAACTCTGCGCCTTGCTCACACCGCACAGCTCTACAAACATCTTGATAGACTCCGGCGTATACCCACGGCGTTTCAGAGCCGCAATTGATACCAGCCTAGGGTCATCCCAGCCGTCCACGATGCCGTCCTCTACCATTTTCTTGATATAGCGTTTTCCAGTCACCACATTCGTAAGGTAAAGCTTCGCAAACTCAATCTGTTTCGGGGGCTGCTCATACTCCAATTCCCGTACCACCCAGTCGTAGAGCGGCCTGTGATCCTCAAACTCCAGCGTACAGATAGAGTGTGTCACACCCTCTATCGCATCCTCAATCGGGTGGGCAAAATCATACATCGGATAAATGCACCATGCGTCTCCTGTTCTGTGGTGATGCATATGCGCCACGCGGTAGATAATCGGATCGCGCATATTAATATTCGGAGAAGCCATGTCAATCTTTGCGCGCAGCACCTTCTCCCCATCCTGGTAAACGCCATTTTTCATATTTTCAAACAGCTCAAGATTCTCCTCCACACTCCTGTCCCGGTATGGACTGTTTTTTCCCGGCTCAGTAAGCGTTCCTCTGTACTCACGAATCTGCTCTGCCGTCAAATCACATACATACGCCTTGCCTTTTTTAATCAGCTTTACCGCCGCCTCATACATCTGTCCGAAATAATCTGATGCAAAAAACAGCCTGTCCTCCCAGTCGGCTCCCAGCCACTGGATATCCGCCTTGATAGACTCCACAAACTCAGACTTCTCTTTTGTGGGGTTTGTGTCATCAAAACGCATATTGAACTTTCCGTTATATTTCTGTGCCAGCCCGTAGTTCAGCAGAATCGACTTGGCATGTCCTATATGCAGATAACCGTTTGGCTCCGGCGGGAAACGGGTACATACCGCATCGCAGTGCCCTTCTGCCAAATCCTTCTCAATAATCTGCTCAATAAAGTTTTTGGAAACTACTTCATTTTCCATAACGCGCCTCCTGATTTCCTTTTCTCTTAAATAAATAGGCCCTCCGGCCTTTTTTCCAAAATTGCTTTAGCTATTATCTTAGCATAAACCAGGATAATTGACAATCTTAGAATTGCCAGAGTTCCCAAAAAATGATACACTTTTGTTATTATTTCACACAAGGAGAACCCCTATGTACTATTTTATTGTAAACCCTTCCGCTGGTTCCGGTTCCGGCATGAAAAAATGGAAAATGATTGCCGCACTTCTCAAGAAACAGAACATCCCTTACAAAGTATATTTCACCAGAAAGCCCGGCGACGCAGTACGCTTCGCCCAGACTGTCACCTCCCGGCACGAGCCCCTCATCCTGGCCGCACTGGGGGGAGACGGCACCGCAAATGAAACATTAAACGGCATCTGTGATTTTGAGAACACTGTCTTTAGCTATATCCCCACCGGTTCCAGCAATGATTTGGCAAGAGCCCTGAACCTTCCCGCCGACCCGGAAGCGGCGCTCACTCTGCTGTTAAACCCGGAACACATACACTCCCTGGACGTGGGATGCATCCGCAGCGGGGAAGATTCCCGGCGGTTCTTCGTCAGCTCTGGCATCGGCTTCGATGCCTCCGTCTGCCACGAAGCGCTTTCCTCCCGCCTGAAAAAACTGCTGAACCGATTCCATCTGGGCAAACTCACTTACCTGGGAATTGCCCTAAAACAGATTGTCCTTTTAAAAGGCGCTCCGGCAAAACTGGTTTTAGACGGCGGGCACTCATTTTCTTTTCCGAAAATCTTTTTCTGCACCTTCATGAACACCAAATATGAGGGCGGTGGATTCCAGATGTGCCCGGACGCGCTGCCGGATGACGGCTTCCTGGATATCTGCCTGGTTGAGAAAGTCCCCAAGCTAAAATTCCTCCGTGTACTCCCTTCCGCATTTTCCGGCAGGCACACAAACGTCAAAGAAGTACATATTTACCGCTGCCGTGAAGCGCATATAAAAACTCCCCGCCCGCTGGCTGTCCATGCTGACGGAGAGTCCTTTCAGTTCCGAAATACGATAACAGTATCGCTGTTGGATTCCAAATTAAAGTTTATCAGTTGAATCCGAAGAATTTCTGTGTAATTTTATACGCCGCTACTGACAGGTTACGCCCTGATTTCCCCGGAAGATTCATGGTACGCCCCATAATCCCCCGCCGCAGCTTATAGTAAAGCGCAAAATCCGCTTTTTTCAAATACTGCCACAGCTCCTTTTTCTTCTCCAGCGCCTCCTTCGTGCCTGAGCGGATTAGCATGATGGAGGACACCGTCGTAATGATATCCAAATCGTTTATCATATATTTCCGCAGCTTCTTATCCGCAATCTTCTGCCCCGCCAGGATATCAATCATAAGCTTATTTACCCGGATCTGCTGGTCAATTCTCCCTATCATCACCACTTCATTTACCGACTGATCCTCCCGTCCGATAAAGTAGTGGTAAAATGTCTCATCTATATAATACATGTTCTTCACATAGGGGAGCGGCTGAAACACAAACAGATTGTCCACATAAAAAGTATGTTTCGGCAGCACCAGCCCACATTCCCGCAGAAGCTTCGTCCGATAAATCACGGAATGCATCAGAATATAATGCCCAATACGCAGATGGCGTACCTGCTCCCATCCAAATACTTTTTCTTTCGGAAAAGCCGCACGGTACTGCATCACCTTCTTACGCCTCACTCCAACTTTATCATAAACAAAATTGCTAATGACCATATCAACTGTCTGCGGCCCTCCGGCCAGCTCCCGCAGCGCGTGGAGTATCTTCGGGTACGCCGAAGCATCCACCCAGTCGTCACTATCCACCACTTTAAAATACAGCCCCGTGGCATTTTTAAGCCCTGTATTCACTGCCTCGCCGTGGCCGCCGTTCTCCTGATGGATTGCCTTTACAATTCCGGGATATTTCTTCTCATACGCATCTGCGATTTCTGCAGTCCTGTCTTTCGATCCGTCATCCACAATCAATATTTCCACATCCTCCCCGCCTGGAAGAAGGGACTCTACACATTTTTCCATATACTTTTCTGAATTGTAGCAGGGGATTGCTACCGACAATATTTTCATTCTTAATCTTAACCTCCTATACTGTCCATGCGCCGCTATGCCTCATGGCGCACTACATATATTTCATATATGCCCTAAACGCTGATGGAATAGGGTAGTTTTTCTTTCTCTCCTCACGTTCCACAAATATAATATCGTCCGTCTCTCTCCCTGAAGGTTCCTCAACCTTTATAATATATCCCGCCATATGCCATTCCATGTGGCTGAAAATATGCTTTGACTTCTCTGCCTCCTGAATATGGATAGCCGAGATATGCCTCTCCTTCAAATAGTTCAAAATTTGCTCTCTGGACAGATGCCCTTTCAGATTAAGCGGCTCATACAGTCCCGCCAACAGCCCGCTCTCCGGCCTTTTACAGATTCCCGTCCTGTTCCCCGCCAGCAGGAGCAGCACCGTACGCTTTTCGATTTTTCTTTGCTTCTTAGGCGTCTTTTTCGGAAAATCCTGGATTCTCCCTGCTTCCCTCGCCATGCAGAAAACTTCCAGCGGACACTGTTCGCATTTCGCTGCCCCGTTCGGCACACAAACTACCGCCCCCAGCTCCATCAATGCCTGATTAAATGCACCTGGCCTGTCCTGCGGTATCATCCCGCCGATTTCCTTCTCCCACCGGCTCTTTACCGACTGCTTTAAAATGTCATCTCCATCCATCGTCAGCCTTGACACCACCCGCAGCACATTCCCGTCCACCGCCGGAACCGGAATCCCGAAAGCAATCGAAGAAACCGCCCCTGCTGTATAATGCCCGATTCCGGGCAGTTCCAAAAGCGCCTCATAATTCTCCGGCATCCGACCGTCATATTTCTCCATCACAATCCGTGCTGCATTCTGCATATTCCGCACCCGATTGTAATATCCCAGCCCCTCCCAGAGCTTCAACAGCCTGTCCTGTGGACATTCTGCCAGTTCCTTCACTCCCGGCAGAGCTTTCAGAAATCTGTCAAAAAACGGTTTCACCGCCTCTACCCGGGTCTGCTGGAGCATAATCTCCGACACCCATACCCGGTAGGGCGACGGTTCCTCCCTCCAGGGCAGAATCCTGGCATTCGCATCATACCAGTCCAGCAGCGGTTCTACGATTTCTTTCAACATGGCTATAACCTCACTTAGTATCTACCGATAATAGCAGATTATGGGCATCCCTTTATAAATATTGTCATAAATCACTTTCGCCGCGCTTGTCGGAAGATTAATACAGCCGTGGGAACCGCTGTACATATAAATCGAACCGCCAAAGCTGCCGCGCCAGTTCGCGTCATGAAGCCCAATGCCGCCGTTAAACGGCATCCAGTAAGTTACAGGATTCTCATAGCTATCCCCTGGTTTGTCGCTCTTTAACACAGCCGGGGATTTTTTCCAGTAAAGTGTATAGGTACCCGGCGGTGTGCGTCTCGACGGATTCGTATAGGTGCCTGAAACCATATCTGTCTCCACGATTTTTTCCCCGTTTATGTACATGCATACCCACTGGTTTGTCATATCTACTTCCACATAGTCCACACCTAAATCGCTGTTTATGCGGCTCACGGCAGCCTGTGCATAAACCGGCACCCGCGTCCTCCGGGCGCCGCTGCGAATCAGCTCCGTAAGTTCTGCTGTCTCCGCTTCACGGTCAATCAAAAATCCATAAGAGCCGCCTTTTACCGTTACCACAGAGCCGTCATAAGTCGTAAACTCCCTCGGTTTTCCGTAAGTATCATACTCCTCTGCCAGATAATCCACATACAGCGCAACCTTCTCCTCATCGAGAGTAACCTCCCCATTCTCATCATAGGAGAGCCACTTTCGTATGATGCTTCCGTCCAATACTTCGCGCTTTTCTCCAAACTTATAGATGAGTTCCGTCTTTGCAAAACGGTTCATATTCTTAATGAGCCTGTTAAGCGCCTTATTTTTCTTTGTAACCGCAGGCTTGGCATAGCAGTCCATAGCCTCCAGCGAAAGCTCATCTTCACTTTTGGAAATCGCTTCACCCAGCACTTTCTTCAGCGCTTTTTTCTTTACTTTCTTTCCCTGCGTCTCTTCCGCTATCTCATAAGTAGTTCCGTTAAATTTCATATAGGCGTCTGTCGGCGCCTTTTCCAATTTCTCATCACAGCATTTCAGTGCTTTTATCGTCTCACCCAGCTTCTCCTCGTCAAACTCCGTGCTAGACACAAACACAAATTCACTATCCTCCCACAGCGAAAACGGCCACAAATAAAGCTTCTGGCTGTCTTTGAATCCCTGCACCTCTCCTTTCGGCACATAGCGGTACCCTACCTGGTCCGCCGTGATGATTTCCTCTACTCCGCCTCGTTCTTCAAGCTTCAGCTCATACGTCCCCACCATATCAGAAATCTGCCGCTCCATCTCCTCTACCGTATGCAAAGACGCATCCATCCCATTAATCCTGGTATTCGGCTGAAATTTATCATGCAGATAAATCATGCCCGCTGCATAAACCACGAGCATTACCCCAAACACACTGCCGCCGAAAATCATCCAGAACTTCTTCCAGGGAAACGTTTTTGAAGCTTCCGGCTGGTTCCCTTCCTGTGCCACAATTTCTTTTTCTTCTTGCGGCGGCGTTTCCTGCTTCTCCTGACCCTTTGCTTCCTCTTCTTTCTGAAACTGTACTTTCTGTTCTGTTGCTGCCGCCTCCTGCTCCTCCTTAGGCAGCGCTTCCTCTTTTACTTCCTCCACTGCCTGTAGCGGATTCTTTATCTCGCCTTGCTTTTTCTTATGCTTTTTCTTTCCTTTTCCCATGTTCTTCCTCTGACCTCATGTTCTATAATCATTACGCCATTTCCTTCTATGATATCATCATATAAACGAATGAGAAAGCACTTTTTCTAATTTTCAGCAAATTTTTTGTGCCCAGGCATTTGCAATCGCATATGCCTGGGCACTTGATTCTGTTTCTGATACGTATTTCGCATTCCATAAAGTCTTTTATGAAAATTCTGTATGCTGCCGCCTATATCCGTCATTATCTTTCTGCTGCAGCTCCATCTCTACTTGTTGTAGCTCCTTTTCCAGTGCTTTTATCTTTTTCTCATCCTTCGCAGAATGAATCTGCTGCTCCAGCTGCTCTTTTTTCTTTTTCAGCCTTTCTATCTCCTTGTCTACCTTATCTGTGTCTGCCGTACATTTCTCTGTCTTTTTTGGTTTTTGCTTCCCGTCCCCCGGAATATACTCATCATATCTGGGCTGCTTTCCGTCTGCCTTGGCCGCTTTTTCTTCTCCGGCCGCCATAGGAGACGCCCCCTGTTCCGCCATACGGCGTTTTTCTTCCACATTCTGAATCATGTTGTTTTGAATACCCTGAATACTCATCTCTCCTGCCTCCTGTATCTGCTTGTGCGTCATTTTTCCGTTATTCCAAACTCTCTGAACGTTCCGTCCGGATACTGCCATTTTACTATATGTCTGCACCTGCTGCGCCGGATTGTTGTGAAATGTCCTCTGGATGATGCGGAATGATAAGCAGCACATTCAGGCAGAATACCTTTTCCTGTATGGTGATACTTATAGAACCGTTATATTTCTCTGCAGTCCTCTCAATATTTGACAGCCCTGTATCTTTCCGGTAACTGCTGTTTCCGTCAAAACTGTTCTCTATCTCCAGCAGCAGGAAATCTCCCTGCATTTTGCTGGAGACATAGATATGCCGCTCCCCGTCCATGTCCAGCCGTTCACATGCATGGATAGCATTATCCAGCGCATTCGCCATAATAATACAGAAATCCATGTCATTCACCAAACATGGAAAAGGAATTTTCAGGGTGCTGTCAACCGAAATCCCCTTATGCGCCGCCAGGCTCAGCTTCGTTTCCAGCAAAATATCCAGAACCGGATTATTCGTCTGAAAGGAAAACGCCATATTTCTTGCCGCAGTATCCAT
Source organism: Lachnospiraceae bacterium 46-15 (assembly GCA_041223665.1). GTDB lineage: Bacteria > Bacillota > Clostridia > Lachnospirales > Lachnospiraceae > Hominisplanchenecus_A. Next base: position 21,652 of record JBCLQO010000016.1, on the reverse strand, counting down.
CTCTTCAATATACTCCCCGGCTTTTTCTACTTCGCCGCGGGCAATCATCTCTTTCATAACCAACAGGTGGTTTTTCATATCATGCCGAAAGGATTTCGTTTTTTCATAACGCATCCTGGCTTCCTCCACATACTGTTTTTGAAATTGATTCTGCTGTTCTAAAGCAGACAGTTCCGCCTCAAGCCGGAAACCGTCCGCCAGCCTCTGATAAGCATACAGGCTGCTAAATACGCCTGCAGCCGCCAGCACCTGGACCGCCAATATCTGCACATACCTCCAGTCCAGCGTCCCAGTGATGGACAACTCTCTGTAAAAAACAGACTGAATATAACTGCTTACTGCAAATGCCAGCAGAATAGGCGGCAAAATAATACGTATCTGCCGGTTTTGCGGCATATTTTCACATCGAAAATATCTATAAATCATAAAATAGCACAGACAGGCCAGCCCCATGGCAAACAGCCCCCCGCCTATCATAAACACATAACTATAAAATGCAGGATTTGAGGCATACAGAAAAAAACACAAAATTTCCGTAACCGAATCAGATATCCCCCAGCAAAGCTGCATCACCTCAAAAGACAAAACTGCATAAAGAACAGACTCCCCGCATGATATCCGCAGTACAGATATCCCAAAGAAAAACAATAAGGTTATCAGCACGGCCAGTTTCAACAGCATATGTAGAGGCAGGAATTCAACAACGTATCCCAAAACCGTAAACAGGACATACCAGGCAGTTTTTCCCTGCTTTCCCGAGGATTTTACAAAAAAATGAAATCCCAGCAGATACTCCAGGATTCCTGACACGGCCGCATAAGCGGCAATTCCCCATTCCATTATTTTTCCATTCTCCCATCCTTCATATACTGCAGAACCGCTCCGGAAAACTCATTTTCCCGCAGACGTGAAACAGGTACAGACTCTCCGTCCCTCAGATAAGCCGCACCCTTTTTATAGTTCCTCAAATACTGCAGATTCACCAAATAGCTCCTGTGGCATCGGAAAAACCTTCTGTCCAGGCTTTTTTCCAGGTTTTCCAGTCTGTCATAGTAATCCAAAACCCTTGAATCTTCCAGATGAAGATACACCTTCCGGTCGATGACCTCACAGTACATGATTTCTTCAAATAGGACAACATCTATCTCATTTCCCCTCTGTATCAGCAGATGCTTCTCCCGGCGGCGGAAGAGTACATCCAGCAGCCGGTTCATCGTGCGCAAAAAACCTTTCAGCTCCAGCGGTTTCAGAAGATAATCAAACGCCTGCACCTCAAAGGAATCAAACACGTACTCTGCAAACGCCGTGATAAATATCAAAAAACCTCTGTATTTCCTCCTGCGCAGTTCTTTCGCTGTCTCAATTCCGTCCAATCCATTCATCTGAATGTCAAGAAATATGACATCCATCTCTTCCCCAGCCTGAAGCAGCGCGCCGCCCTCGGAAAAATGAAAAATGTCTGCAATAATATTTTCTTTCTCAAGAAACTCCGTTATCCTTTTGTCCAGAACATCCGTCATGTATGCATCGTCATCACAGACGGCAATTTTAATCATATGCATTCCCTCCGCATGGCATAAAGCCTCAGAACATCTCTGCCATCATCCGAAGCATGATTTTCAGGAAAATATTGATATTATACAGAAAATCCAATATAGGACTTTCATGAATCATTTCCAGAAGCTTTTGTCCCGCGTCCGTATTTCCAAATGCCGTAATTACCAAAAAGGCAACCCACACAACCAGCAGTCCCTGCGCAGCTCCCAGAACCATTCCAAATGCCTTATTAATACTGTTCAGCACGGGAAGCTTCGCCAGGTTGTCCAACGTCAGCACCGTCATGCGCAGCACCAGATTGACTGCCGCCAGCGTAATGACAAAAGTCAAAATATTTAAAATCAGCCCCGCCATATATTCCGCAAGGTAATCAGAAACGCCGTCAACTGCCATATCCACACTGTTCCCGGAATGGTTTCCGCCCGTCAGCTGCTTTTCCAAAGCTTCCGGCAAGCCAAGCCCCTCTATGAACTTCCTCTGTTCCAGGCCGGAATTCTCCTGCCCGCCGCTGCCTTTCAGCATTTCCCGGCAGTTCTCCTCCACTGCCTGGTATATCGGCGTATTCTCCTTAATAAAGTCACTGATATACGGTGTTGCATAATACACCAGGACTGTCGAAGCCAGAAAGAAAAACATGCTGGCAAACACCCTGACAAACCCTCTGCTCCATCCGCTCAGGGTAAATGCCGCCAAAACCAGCAATATAATCAGTGTCAGTATATTCATTCTATCACCCTATTTCAATCTTATCGTAGAAACACTGTTCTGCGAAATAACCATATATTTTTGGAACCCATTTACTTTTATGATATCCTGTATCGCCTTATCATATGTACAGGAATATTTTTTGCGCCCTCCGGTGTTATAAATCTCAAATTCCTTATCATTAAAGAAAATGAGATTGCTGCCTCTCAGCTTCACCTGCTTATAATCCAAATCAAAATATATTTTTGTCAGCAGCTTTCCATTTGTATCGTAAAGCTGCATCCGGTATTTATGGTCCTGCTTGTCACTCTTAAAGATAAACCCAAACTTATTCCCATCATGAAAAATGCTTAAAATCTCTTCCTCGAACTTCGCCTTTTTCGTCTCCTCCGGTATCTGCTTCCCCTTAAAAATGCTGAATCCGTTGCTCAAAAATGCCACGGACGTGTCCTCATTTGTAAAGATTACCTCTGGCGCCACCGCATTTTCATAGATCTGGGAAGCTACCATATTGTTGATTTCCGCCTGTCCTACCGAATCAAAGTTGTAAAAGCAGACTTTCGTATTCATAATACCCTTTGTGACACACAGATAAGATACCATGATTTTCATGCCATCGGGAGACAGGGCAATGTCCAGCGGATATCCCGAATCGCCCAGAGAATTCCTGCTCTTTGCGATTTCCCGTCCCTGTGCGTCATAGAAATTCACCCAGGTAATATCATCGTCATTTAAGACTGCAGCCACGACTCCCTGCTTCGCCACGCGGACTTTTTCAACAGGAAGGGCGGTCTGGAACTGCCCCTGCTGCCCATTTTGGTTAAATACGTAAATCTGCGTGCCCTTCTGGTCAGCAATCACGGCCGTCGTCCCTCTCACATCTATGATGGGGCTCTGCATACTAAACGTGCTGTTCCACAAAACGCTTCCGCTGCCCGAAACACATGTCACGCCATCCGGACTGTATTTCAGAATATACTCACCGAATTCTGTATAGCCTGTCCCGTTAATGTCTGTCCGTTTCTCCGTTGTCAAAACTATGTATTCTGTCCCCACATGCAAATAGAGGAAGAGCAGACCGCTGATTAACATCAGACACAGACAGCAGATAAACAGCAGCAGACGCCTTCTGCGCGAGCCGCGGCGCGTCCCCGGCCAAAGCCTGAGTCCCCGCCGCCCCTCTTCTGCCAGCAGGGATTCTTCCGCCATCTCCATGTCCAGACGGTCCTCTTCCTCAATTTCCCTTTGTGTTTTCCTGTATTTTTTAATCAAATGTGTAAAAAGTGACATAATATCATATCCTTCTGCAGAATATCTCTGCCCGCCGTCATTATGTTAGCGGTACTATCATAACACAGTCACTCTTCTTCGTCAAAGACCTTACGGCAATTTAATCTTCTGTCCAGGAAGAATGCGGTTCGGGTCGGTAATATTATTAAATGTGCAGATTTCCTCCACTTTGTCGGCTGTCCCGTAATACATCCGGCAGATATCTGCCAGGGTATCCCCGTCCTTTACCGTATAAAATGCCTGGCGTGTCCTCACCGTCCCGGATGCTGCCTCCGCTGCTCCGTCCTCTGTTCCCTGCGCCGCCGTATCTGTCCCGGTTTCCTGTACGGATGCCGCATCTGTTCCAGTTCCCTGTGTGGCTGCCGTATCCATTCCGGTTCCCATGTCTGACACAGAAGCCATGTCCGTTCCGGTTCCCTGTGCGGACGCCGCATCTGTTCCATTCGGAAGATTCGCCGCACCAGATAAATTGTCTGTTCCAGTGCTTCCCGGCGCCCCGCTCTCAGACGATTTCTGATCCTCTATGCTGCTTCCCGCTTCCTGGTTCCTATCTGAAATACCTGTCATTCCATCCGCAGCCTGCTCTGTTTCTGCGTCTTTTCCGCCTTTCGCCTCATCCTTAGCAGACGCATTCGCCTCTACTGCCCCTTCTGTCCCTTTCGCCATATCAGAAATCTGCATTTCCATATCTTTCATCTTATCATAATTGCTAATCATTGTCACGCCAAGCACCAGAATCGTCAGAGCCAGGAATGTACTTGCTGCATAGATAAAACGGGGATTTCTTGTCTGACGTTCCGGCGCCTTTTCTTTCTCCTGCCCGCTTTTCTTTTCCTCAGATATTTTCCGGAAGCTCTTAATTGCCCTGTCTGTTATTTTTTCTTCTTTCTCTACAGATTTCCCCTCATTTTTACGGACCATGTACTCCTGCATAGACTTATTTTTATCATAATATATATAGTATCCTCCTGTTTTCTTGAGGACGCCGTTCTCCTCCGCAAAGATTACATCCTCTTTTTCCATCGGCTCATAGAGCAGCAGCACCGTATCTTCCCTGTCAAAATAAGATTTGAAAATCCGGTTCACCCGCTGGTCAGACGCCGTAGGCGGTTCTGTCATCTGCATCGACCATCCGACCACTTCACTGTCCTCAAAGTATTCCCTGGCGTCCCGATACACCTGTTCCCAGATGTCCTCGCCGAATTCCGTGTCATCCACCTGAATTGCCCCATGGATAAAAATATATTTACTTCCGTCTTTTTCCCACGTTTCTCCCAGCAGCACCGCAGCTTCTACCTGGTGAAGATATGTAACGACATAATCCTCCAGGTAAACCTTCTTTCCTTTGCCTGCCTCGCCAATCTGACGCACGTTTTTCGGCAGCCGCCTCTCATCCTTTCCGTCTTTGTCCTTTCCCTTGTAAACCATTTCAATCATTCCCCTGCACACTCCTTTATAACCAATCTGCACCTTTTCCCTTCTAATGGTGCTGGTCTATCATAGCATGTACTCCGTGCAGAATTTATCAATCCGTGGAAGAATTTCCCTGAGATTTCCGACATGTTTCGTAGCCCTTTCCTCTACACACATGCAGAAGTTTTCTCCTGCCAGGGCAAACTGTTATGAATACTTCCCCAAAAATTGGGATAGACTTTAGAAAACATCTGGAAAGGAAAAAAGAAATGTTTGGTTTGGATGAAAGGATTTACTATATCGACTCAAAAAAAGACGACGCCTGCCTCCAGGTCAGCAAACGTCTTTCCACGCTTCTGCGCCGATGCCAAAAGCAAATCCCAGGTTCCCCTGTGTTCATCTGTATCGGCAGCGACAGGGTGACAGGCGACAGCTTAGGCCCGATTATCGGCTCTGAACTAAAAAGAGCGTTCCACGACAGGATTCCTGTCTACGGAACACTCGAAATGCCTATCCACGCACTGAACCTAAGCTCTGTTCTGACCGCCATAAAAAATCATCATCAGCACGACATCCTGATTGCCATTGATGCATCCCTTGGAATTCCTGAACACCAGGGCTACATTACTCTCGGAAAAGGAAGCCTGACTCCCGGAGCCGGCGTATCCAGGGATTTAGAACGCGTTGGGGATGTATTTATTACAGGGATTGTCGGTCCATCCTCCCGCTTCTCCCATCTGACGCTGCAGACCACGCGGCTCTCCGCCGTCATGCCTGTGGCAAAACAGATTTCCGATGGAATCCTGCACCTTTTATCCTAGTGTCCCCTGCTGTATGAATCCGCCGCCTCCATCAACTCACGCTCTGATTCTACATCGCATGGGTATGGATATTTTTCCGCCATTTTCTCAAACTCATCCCGAATCTTCCTGGCCTTGTCCTCGTCTTTCTCTGCCAAAAGCGCATACGCATACTCCGTGCGCAGAACAGACGGGAACTTCTTCATGGCTTTCGCCACCTTCCTCTGCTCCTTATCACGCAGTCTATCGATGTGCTCTTTTCGTTCTTCCCCAAGCAGTTCACAGAAAATCTGGTCGCCCTTCATGAGATTCCGATGAATCCCCACAATCCCCGTATCCATAGACAGCAGCCGTTCTATCTCCCTGTCAGCCTCTGCAAACCGTTTCTCATCCATCAGGCGATTGCATACAAGCACCCCGATAACGGCTGTCATACCGTTTTTCATTTCCTCATCCGAAGGCATTTCAAACCATTCCTTTGGCATATCCTTCAGCCGCACCCCTGCTGCAATCTGTTCATTTACTTTCAATTGAAGCCAGTTTGCACGCAGCGCACCGGGATTCTTCCCAGCAGAATATGCATGATACCCATCGTTATCAATCGTCCCCAGCCTCATAGGTATTCCATTCATAATTGCATATACTGCCCCTATAACTGCCGCTGCTTCAAACAATTTCTCTGCTGCCTCCGCCCCCATGCCATGGAACAGCACCGCGAGCCCTCCGGCAAAAAACGCAGACAGCAGATTCGCCAAAGAACCTCCCATATGATAAAGTACATATGGAAAACGGCCGTCCTCCATCTCCGGCGGTGACAAGAGACACTGTCCGCCCGTTCCTGCCAGAGAATATCTTGCAAACCGAATCCTGTCCTCCCGCTTCACCCACATGAAACTTCCTATGCGGAAAGAAGAAAAGCGATATCCCGTGAGAAGCCCAAATACCAAGTGTCCGGCTTCATGGATAATAATCTGGAGATACACACATATATATATGACTATCAGTACTACTGCTCCCCAAAAAAGAATTTCTTCCACAGAAGCGCCTGCCTCTTCTGCTTTCCCTATATAATCTGAAAATAGCCACCCACCGCCTGCCCCCATCATAAAAAACAGAAACACTGCCAGAAAGTGGCCCATGTTCTTCTTTATTTTTTTCATATTTGATTTTTCCCTCTTTTGATACATTTTTTCGATATCGTACAGTGACTCCTTCCGACCATCTTTGCTGTCATGACGGATTCGTTCTTACTGATTGCCTCAGGCTATTTACCAAGCACGCTCCTATTCCTCATGTTGCTCTACAAGATACATTCTTCATTTCTTACCACAATAGTACTCATCACTTATTTCACAAATCAGTTAATATATCATAACATATTAGCTGTGTCTTTTCTAGTCACAGCCAAAAAAGCAGAGGCAAAATGCCGCCAAAATCTGCAAAATTTCAACATCTTTTCGCGGGTGTGTATAGGTTCGCGCAAAATTTTTCAATCTTCTACTGTAACGCCTGCACAAAATTAATAAAAAATATTTTATTTAGATATAACGAAATTACTTCCTTGACAAAAGAATCGAAAAAGGATTTAAGGCAATTTTAGTAACTGGCCCCAGACAAGTCGGAAAATCCACAATATTAAAGTATATACATGAGGATAGAAAATATGTAACTTTTGACGACCCTGTATTGTTGTCTGAAACGAAAAATGAACCCGGATTATTCTTCCGAAACAATAAACCACCTATTATCCTGGATGAAGTACAATATATTTCAGAACTTTTCCCTTATATCAAAATGGAGTGTGATAAAACAGAAGAAAAAGGGCAGATAAGCCTTACAGGTTCACAGCAATATCATTTAATGAAAAATGTTTCAGAATCTTTGGCAGGCAGAGTTGGTATATTAGAATTATCAGGATTATCTCTGCGCGAAATACAGGGAATTCGTTTTGATAAACCCTTCATCCCTAATGAAGCGTATATTTCTGCGCGCGAAAAGGAATTTAAAATACAGAATAACATATGGGAATTGATTCATAGAGGAGGATATCCAGCATTAGCAGATGACGCTGTTGACTGGCAGACCTTTTTCAGCTCCTATATTCAAACCTATATTGACCGGGATATTCATGCATTGGGAAACGTTAAAGATAAATTGAAATTCACGCAATTTTTAACGGCATTGGCCGCTCGAACCGGACAAATGCTGAATTATTCAGCCGTAGCATCACAAATTGATGTATCTGTGAGTACCGTAAAAGAATGGCTTTCATTGCTTGAAGCTTCAGGGATTGTGTATATCATGCAGCCATATTCCAATTCTGCATTGAATAGAGCTATTAAAACTCCTAAAATTTATTTCAGAGATACCGGGTTAGTATGTTATCTGACAAAATACCAAACGGCAGATACCGCCATGAACGGCGCTTTAGCTGGTGCATTATTTGAAACTTTTGCAGTATCTGAGATATTAAAATCTTTTTCCAATGCCGGAAAAGACTATCGTATGAATGTCACTTATTACCAGGGAAAGGATAAACTCAGGAGAAAAGAGAATGGCGAAAGAACGGAAAAGGAAGCGGAAATCGACTTGCTGATTGAACAGGATGATATTATTTATCCTATAGAAATAAAAATGTCTGCCAACCCCAAACTGGCGATGACAAATACCTTTTCCCTGTTAGACCAGATTCCTGGAAAAAAGCGCGGCATTGGTGTAATTTTGTGTATGTATGAATCCGTTCTATGGCTGAAGGATGATATTGTCGCTCTTCCTGTAGAATATATATAAGTTAATTTTCATCAACCGTTTCCTTTCGACAAAACACAAAAACAGCTCAAACTTTCCTCATCTGTTCCACCTCCCAATATCCTGTTTCCATTTTCCACCAACTCCGTCAGACGCACAATCTCGCCCTCCAGTACCTCCCTGCCCAAAGCTGTTATGACATACTCCTTTTTTCGGCTGTCTTTCTCCTCTGGCAAAGCCTGTATCCATCCTTTTTCCAGCAATGTATTGATTGCCCCGTACAGCGTTCCGGCTGCCAAACGCATGCGCCCGCCAGACCATTTTTCTACATTCTGCATAATTCCATAGCCGTGCATTGGCTGGAGCAACGATAAGAGAATATAATATACTGCCTCCGTCAATGCTTGATGCATTCTGATCTCCCCTCTCTTCTATCGCAAGACGTTATATCGTTCACCGATATATAATATTATATCGGTGAACGATATAGTTGTCAATAACAGGATTTGAAATTTCCCGAATTATGTCGTATACTATAGTGGTTAATCAACTTTTCAGCACAGCCGCATTCCTTTGGAATCCCGCGCCGCTGTCCTGAATATATTTACATACATAATAAGGAGGATGCAGGACTACCTGTAAATGCTTATGAAAAATGTAAGTTTACATACTCTTGGAATCGATATCGGTTCCACTACTGTAAAAATTGCAATTTTAAATCCTGAAAAAAAGCTTCTGTTTTCTGATTATGAACGCCACTACGCAAATATCCAGGAAACTCTGGCTTCTCTTTTACAGAAAGCTTACCGGCAGCTTGGCGAGCTTTCCGCCGCGCCTGTTATTACCGGTTCCGGCGGTCTTACCCTGGCAAAGCACCTGGAGGTGCCTTTTGTCCAGGAAGTAATTGCCGTATCTACGGCGCTGCAGGGCTATGCGCCCCAGACTGACGTAGCTATTGAGCTTGGCGGTGAGGACGCGAAGATTATATATTTTGAAAATGGTTCCGTGGAACAGCGGATGAATGGAATCTGTGCCGGAGGTACAGGCTCTTTTATTGACCAGATGGCTTCCCTTCTCCAGACAGACGCTTCCGGACTGAATGAATACGCCAAAAACTATCAATCGCTTTATGACATCGCAGCACGCTGCGGCGTATTTGCTAAATCAGATATTCAGCCGCTTATCAACGAAGGCGCCACCAAGGAGGATCTTTCCGCCTCTATTTTCCAGGCAGTCGTTAATCAGACAATCAGCGGCCTGGCATGCGGAAAACCAATCCGCGGACATGTAGCTTTCCTGGGCGGCCCGCTGCATTTTCTGTCTGAACTGAAGGCGGCCTTTATCCGCACGCTGAAACTGGACGAGGCACATGCCATCACTCCGGAAAATTCCCATCTGTTCGCAGCTATCGGCTCTGCCCTGAATTACAGAGAAGATGTTGTCATTTCACTCACGGACATGATTAAGAAACTTTCTTCTTCGATAAAAATGGAATTTGAGGTCGCCCGTATGGAGCCGCTCTTCTCCTCCGAAGAAGAATACCAGACCTTCACGGAACGGCAGAACCAGTATAATGTAGTAACGGCAGATTTGGAAACTTACGAAGGAAACTGCTTTCTGGGCATCGACGCAGGCTCCACCACCACAAAAGCCGCGCTCGTAGGAGAGGATGGCGCGCTGCTCTATTCCTTTTACGATAACAATAACGGAAGCCCTTTAAAGACCACTATCCGGGCAATTAAAGAAATTTACAGTGAGCTCCCTTCTACCGCCAAAATCGTCTATTCCTGCTCGACCGGCTATGGCGAAGCGCTCATTAAAGCGGCATTAATGCTGGACGAGGGCGAAGTAGAAACTGTTTCCCACTATTATGCTGCTGCATTTTTTGACCCGGAAGTAGACTGCATCCTGGATATCGGCGGCCAGGATATGAAATGTATCAAGATAAAGAACCAGACCGTAGACAGCGTACAGTTGAACGAAGCATGTTCTTCCGGCTGCGGTTCTTTTATAGAAACCTTTGCAAAATCCTTGAATTACAGTGTTCAGGACTTTGCAAAAGCTGCCCTTTTCGCCGAGCACCCCATTGATTTGGGAACCCGCTGCACCGTATTTATGAATTCCAAGGTAAAACAGGCGCAAAAAGAAGGCGCAGAAGTCCCGGATATTTCTGCCGGCCTTGCTTACTCTGTTATCAAAAATGCACTATACAAGGTTATCAAAGTTTCTGATGCCTCCGAGCTTGGACGGCACATTGTCGTGCAGGGCGGCACTTTCTATAACGATGCCGTGCTCCGAAGCTTTGAAAAAATCGCGGACTGCGAAGCCATCCGGCCGGACATTGCCGGAATTATGGGCGCCTTCGGCGCAGCATTGATTGCAAGAGAACGTTATACAGACGGCACGGAAACCACCATGCTGTCCATCGACAAAATTAACCGCCTGGAATTTACCACCACCATGGCAAAATGCAAGGGCTGTACCAACCAGTGCCGTCTGACTATCAACCGTTTTACTGGAGGACGCCAGTTCATCAGCGGAAACCGCTGCGAACGCGGCATCGGGAAAGAAAAAAACAAAGAGAATATTCCAAATCTCTATGATTTTAAAAATAAGCTCCTGTTCCGCCGGGAATCCCTGGAGATAGACGAAGCAGAACGGGGTGTGGTGGGAATCCCCCGTGTACTCAACATGTACGAGAACTACCCGTTCTGGCACACTTTTTTTACAAAACTGAAATACCGGGTCGTACTCTCCCCGCCTTCCAACCGGAAAATTTATGAGCTTGGCATCGAGTCCATCCCCAGCGAGTCGGAATGCTATCCCGCAAAACTGGCTCATGGACACGTGACCTGGCTGATTAAACATGGGATTCACTTTATTTTTTATCCGTGCATTCCATACGAGAGAAATGAATTCCCGGATTCCAACAATCACTACAACTGCCCGATTGTCACATCCTATGCAGAAAATATTAAAAACAACATTGACGAACTACGGACGCAAGCCATTGACTTCCGCAATCCCTTCTTGGCGCTGACAAGCCTGGAAACTGCTTCAAAACAGTTAGTTAAAGCTTTTCCTGAAATTCCGGCAGATGAAATCAAGGCCGCCGCAAAAGAAGGCTGGGAGGAAATGGAACGCTGCCGCCAGGCCGTCTATGCCAAAGGGCGGGAGACATTAAAATGGATGGAAGAAAACAACCGCCGGGGTATCGTGCTGGCAGGACGTCCTTACCATATTGATTCCGAAATCAACCACGGAATCCCTGAGTTGATTAATTCCTACGGCCTGGCCGTACTGACTGAGGACGCAGTCTCCGACTTAAATCCGCCGGAGCGCCCGCTTATCGTCATGGATCAGTGGATGTACCACAGCCGCCTTTACGCCGCGGCTAATTACGTAAAAACCGTAGAAAACCTGGAGCTGATTCAGCTCAACTCCTTCGGCTGCGGGTTAGACGCTGTTACAACTGACGCAGTTGGGGACATTCTTACAAAGTCAGGCAAAATTTACACCTGCCTCAAAATTGATGAGGTCAACAACCTGGGAGCTGCCCGCATCCGCATCCGTTCTCTGATTGCCGCCATCCGTGTGCGTGACCAGAAACAGGTGCGCCGCAGTATCGCTCCCGCCAATATTACCCGTGTGGTATTTACCAAAGAAATGCGTAAGGATTATACGATCCTCTGCCCACAGATGACGCCCATCCATTTCGATTTAATCGAATCGGCCTTCAATGCATCCGGCTATCATCTGGAGGTGCTTGGAAAAGCAGATAACCGCAAAACGGTAGACATAGGATTGAAATATGTAAACAACGATGCCTGTTACCCTTCCCTGATTGTCGTTGGACAGATTATGGAAGCCATACAATCCGGCAAATATGATTTAAATAAAACTGCCGTAGTGATTTCTCAGACCGGGGGCGGCTGCCGCGCCAGCAATTATATCGGATTCATCCGGCGCGCCCTGGAAAAAGCAGGCTATCCGCAGATTCCGGTAATTTCCCTAAACTTAAGCGGCCTGGAAAAGAACCCCGGATTTAAGATTTCCACCGGGCTGGCAATGCGTGGAATTTATGGTCTCCTATTCGGTGATATCTTCATGCGCTGCCTCTACCGTATGCGCCCCTATGAGCAGGTAGAAGGCTCCGCTAACGCACTTTATAAAAAATGGAACGAAACATGCAAACACTTTCTTTCCGGTAAAAATCCATCCTACGGCGAATTCAAAAAAATCTGCCGCAGTATTATTCGGGAGTTTGATACGCTTCCAATTACGGATGTGAAAAAGCCAAAGGTCGGCATTGTAGGGGAAATTCTGGTAAAATTCCTGCCTGCCGCCAATAATTATCTGGTAGAATTGCTGGAAGCAGAAGGCGCAGAAGCCGTAGTTCCCGATTTGACTGACTTCCTTCTCTACTGCTTCTACAACAATAACTTCAAAGCAGAAGAGCTTGGCATGAAAAAGTCCACTGCAAGATTCAGCAACCTGGGTATCAAAGCGCTGGAAATGTTCCGCAAAACTGCTGCTGAAGAGTTTAAAGCCAGCAGGCACTTTACACCTCCGGCCCGCATTGAAGATTTAGCAAACTATGCGAAATCTATCGTATCTCTGGGCAACCAGACTGGAGAAGGCTGGTTCCTCACCGGAGAAATGCTGGAGCTGATTCACTCTGGCACAAACAATATCGTATGCACCCAGCCCTTTGGCTGCCTGCCCAACCATGTCGTCGGCAAAGGCGTAATTAAAGAGCTGCGGCACCAGTATCCGCTTTCCAACATCGTAGCTATCGACTATGATCCTGGAGCAAGTGAAGTAAATCAGCTAAACCGTATCAAGCTGATGCTCTCTACCGCCATGAAAAATCTAAAAGCCGAAGAAGAAAAGAATTAAGAAAAACAGTCCCGCGCAGAAATCTTTTTATGCGGGGCTGTTTCTCTTATTATCCAGAAAATAAACTATTTAATTTTATCATACAAACCATTTTCTTCCACATCACAGCCAAGCTTAGAAACTGCCAATTTCCGCTCTTCATAAATTGCTTTCAGCATCTCCGAATCATTTGCGGCTTTGGCAATTCTATCTAAGCTTGCAATCTGCTCTTTCAGCATACCGTCATACTGTTTATCTGTCATACAAATTCTCCCATTATCCACAGTTCTCTCACCACCTTTCGTTGGTGGTATTATACCACACCTCAAAGTTTTTTTTCAATTTCCAATGTACTTTAAGATTCATCCCGATTTCCCGGAATCCCCACCATTTTTAGCTTTCTAATTATTCAGCATATCTCTAAAAAGCTGAATCGTTACTTATTTTACCACAATCCGCACACGGCTTCTCACCCCGTCTTCACTCGCATAAATATAAGCCTTCCCGACGTCCTTCGCAGTCACACATCCCCTTTTATCCACTTCCGCAACACAGCTGTTTGAGCTTGAAAAGACAGGCTTATTTCCTGAGGAAACTTGAACATTTACTGTTCTTTTCTGCCCGACAGACAAAGTAATTTCATTTTCCTCGAACTGGACAGTCGGTTTTTTCACCGTTACTTCACAGCTTTTTTTGACGCCGTCTACCGTCACGGTAATGACGGCAGTACCATTTTTCACTGCTGTCACTGTCCCTTCACTATCTACTACAGCTACGCTCCTTTTGCTGCTTTTCCAAACAGGAATACTCTTAGATGTAGATTTGACTTCCAGATGAATCTTTTCTTTCCGATATAAAGATGCAGACGTCCTGTTAAGACTGAGCGTTGGTTTCCTCACAGTTACCGTACAGCTTGCCGATGTCTTGTCCACCGTCGCGGTAATTTTTGCCGTTCCCGGCTTCTTCGCTGTAATATTTCCAAACGCATCTACTTCCGCCACACTTTTTTTATTCGACTTAAAGACAGCATCATGCCCTGTAGAAGAAGAAACTGTCAGCCTGGCACTGCAGCCATTCTCCAGAGAGATACGTTTTGCACTCAATACAAGCCGCGTCTTTTCCACGCGTATCGTACAACTCGCTTCTCCGTTTCTGATTTTTGCTGTGATTTTCACTGTTCCCGCTTTTTTTGCGGTAATTTTCCCATAAGTATTTACAGATGCCACTTTTGTGTCGCTGGATTTGAACGTGGGCTTTTTCCCATTGGACGTAACTGCCAGAAGATAGTATTCATCCCCTATTTTCAATGTCTTTGAATGCGTACTCAAAATCACGAACTCTATATTTGATGCGGCCTGCGCCTTCATTACTGGATTCATCGAAGCAAATAGCATGGACACCATGCAGAATACAGCAAACGCTGCTTTTAAGATTTTCTTTCTTGATGACATAAGATTCCCCCATTTCATACAGCGAGAATCCCGGTGTACAGCAAAACAGCTTCACAGCTATCCTGCCGCAGAAATCAGGCATCACAATTCATTTGATTTGTGATGCCTGCATTATAACATGTGATATTTCATTTGTAAAGATATTTTTTACTTAATATTCTCTATCTGCCAGTCAACTGGTTCCATTCCATTTGCTTTTAGAAATTTATTTGCACGGCTAAACGGCCGGCTTCCGAAAAATCCCCTGTACGCCGACAGCGGACTGGGATGAGGCGCCTCCAGAATCAAGTGTCTGGGATTCGTCAGCATGGACTTTTTCATCTGTGCCGGACGCCCCCAAAGAATAAATACGATTGGCCTGTCCTGTTCATTCAGAATACGGATTGCCGCATCCGTAAACTCCTCCCAGCCAATTCCCCGATGCGAATTCGCCTGGTGGGCGCGCACAGTCAGAACCGTATTCAAAAGCAGGACTCCCTGAGCCGCCCATTTTGTCAAGCAGCCATTGTCCGGTATATAACATCCACAGTCGTCATGCAGCTCTTTATAAATATTCACTAGCGATGGCGGAATTTCCACATCCGGTTTTACGGAAAAGCAAAGCCCATGAGCCTGTCCGTCCCCATGATAAGGGTCCTGTCCCAGAATCACCACTTTCACATCCTTCAGCGGAGTAAATGCAAACGCATTAAAAATATCATCCGCTGGTGGGAAAATCAGCCTGCTCTGATACTCTTCATTAATTTTCTGGTAAAGCTTCTTATAATATGGTTTTCCAAATTCCGGCTTTAACGGTTCCAGCCAGTCGTTACTGATAGGCGGCATATCCATTCTCCTCTCTTGTTTACAAATCCATAGTCCGCACAACCCATGTTATTCCTCTTTTATATCTTCCCTCTCTTTACATACGCACAGAAACACCCTTGTCCTGCAGATATGATTTTACTTCCTTAATTTCCAGCTCTTTGTAATGAAACAGGGACGCTGCCAGAACCGCATCTGCTTTCCCTTCTGTCAGCGCATCATAAAAATGTGCTTTTGTGCCTGCGCCGCCCGATGCGATTACCGGGATAGACACATTCTCTGCAATCGTTTTTGTCAGTTCCAGGTCGTACCCTGCCTTTGTTCCGTCACAGTCCATACTGGTAAGCAGAATTTCTCCCGCCCCCATCTGCTCTGCTTTCATTGCCCATTCCACGGCATCAATGCCCACATCAATGCGCCCGCCATTTTTATAGATATTCCAGCCGGTTCCGTCCTCCCGCCTCCTGGCATCAATCGCAACCACCACACACTGGCTCCCAAACTTGTCCGCCGCCTCACAAATCAGCTCTGGGCGGTTAATTGCAGAAGAATTAATCGAAATCTTATCCGCGCCCTCCCGCAGCAACGCCTTGAAATCCTCAACCGTGCGGATGCCGCCGCCTACAGTAAAGGGAATAAATACCTTTTCCGCCACCTTGCGCACCATGTCCACCACGGTTGCCCTGGCATCCGATGAAGCCGTGATATCCAGAAACACCAGCTCATCCGCCCCGGCCTTGTCATACGCTGCCGCAATCTCTACAGGATCGCCCGCATCCCTCAAATTCACAAAATTCACGCCCTTTACCACACGTCCATTATGTACATCCAGGCACGGAATAATTCTCTTCGTAAACATCTCAGCAGCCCTCCTTCGGAATTTCTGCAAAATTCTTCAATATCTGAAGCCCTGTATCGCTGCTCTTTTCTGGGTGAAACTGACACGCAAATACATTATCCTTCTCCACCGACGCATGGATTTCCGTGCTATACCAGGTAGAAGCCTTCACGATTCCCGCATCCTCTGCTTTCAGATAATACGAATGTACAAAATACACATATGGATTTTCCGGCAGTCCCGCAAAAAGCCGTCCGCCGTTTTTCAGCTCCAGGGAATTCCAGCCCATATGAGGTATTTTCAGCCCCTCATGCTCAGGAATCCGTAAAATCTCCCCCTTCAAAATTCCAAGCCCTTCTACTCCCGGCGCTTCGTCACTCCTCTCAAAGAGAAGCTGCAGCCCCAGGCAGATACCCAGAAACGGCGTCTCCTTTTCCACTACCTCATGAATGACCTTATCCAGTCCATATTCTTTCAATTTCCTCATAGCGTCCCCAAAAGAACCTACCCCCGGAAGAATCACCTTATCGGCTCCGAGAATCGTTTCCCTTTCTCTGGAAACCGCCACCTCCTCACCCAGACGAAGCAATGCTTTCTCCACGCTTTTCAGATTTCCTGCATCATAATCAATAATCGCTATCATTTTCTACTCCTATAAATCCGGCTTCCCCTGTCTCATGAATCTGCCCTGATACGCCGTATCAAAGCCTTTGTGCAAATACCGCAGACCATTTCTCCGATTGCACACAAACTTCATGTAACACACTATCCTACCCGGCAAATACCGCCTCTTTAAAATACTGTCCAATCGTATAATTCGAATCCTTAAACCAGCCTTTCTTCCCTTTAGAATTCCTTATCTGAAAATAGAAAGCCCCATTCTTTTTTGTCATTTTGAGTCCGGTAACTTTTTCTCCCTTACGGACACTGAAACTTTTCTTATTTCCGCCTGCCGAAGTATAAGTAGCAATGCTGCGGTTTGCCGTCCATTTCGTTTTTATCCACTTCGTCGCTTTCAACCCATAGGACTCGCCTACTCTGCTGACCTCATCCCCGGATATTTTATACGAAATATCAACATAAAATATCCCTGTCGCCGCCCCGGTATCCATCCATCTGACCACCAGCTTATTTGCGCCTACTTTCCGCAGATTACCTCTCGCCCAGCCAGATAACAGCTTGTCCGTCTGCTCATAAGAATCATTCCGCGTCAAAACAACCAAATCTTCAAGCTCTATGAACTTCCCCTCTTTATACTCCAGA
Source organism: Lachnospiraceae bacterium 46-15 (assembly GCA_041223665.1). Lineage (GTDB taxonomy): Bacteria > Bacillota > Clostridia > Lachnospirales > Lachnospiraceae > Hominisplanchenecus_A. The sequence goes on along the minus strand of JBCLQO010000016.1, from coordinate 3,905 downwards.
AGCTTCATATATTCATTATAACCATTCTCTATCACATCCCTGAGAAAAATCAGCGTTCTCTTCGGGCTAATCCGGCACAAACTCACTTCCCAGCCATATTTTCCTCCACGAATCCTTTTTACAACTTTCCCATCCACATACAAATTCAATGACGCAACATCATAATACTCTTCCTTGTTTTTCGTATATGTAAATTTCACCTTATGTTTCTTGTTTCCCGTCAATTTCGTAGTATATGTCTTCCCCACCTTTAACTTTTTCATCCTGGAACCCGCTTCTGGTCTCATACAGGTTCCCAAAAATACCATACAGAAAACCGCCAACAGAAACAAACCTTTGCCAACATTTACTCTTTTCTTCATCCTCTTTTCTCCTTCTGTTCCGTCAAAAGTTTTACAGGCGACATTGCAACCGACAGGCTCCGCTCCCTAATTTCAGGCGTCAGCTGGGCAAATTCACTGTGTACACGTATGAGCTTTGCCTTCTGATTAAAATAGGCAGCTTTCTCAAAAGGAAACCGTATCACAGAAGGATACGCAAAGCCTACGCCCAGCTCCAGGATACATAACTTGTGATTTAGTGTGTTCTGCAGCCATTTTGTATAAACTTCCCACTGAGGCAGATAAATAGACTCATCATACTCCTCATCTGTAACTACATTTCCAGCAGCATCACTCCCGCATGGCGCTACTATCCGCTCTTTTGCAAGCCGTGACTCATAAATCAAATCATCCGTCTGCAGCGTAACGATAAAATAACCCTTTCCCGCTAAAAGCCCGGCCAATGTTTCATACGCCGCTATCACCTGTTCCCGTCCCGCCTGTTTTATGGAAAACTCCTCGCCGATTCCTACCAGAATCAGTTCGGCGTCATCCACATATTCTCGTATTTCCTCCAGCATATTCTCTCCTTCTGGCCTGCTCTTTCCTGAATTTTTCTGCTGCATGTCATCTGCGGTTTCTGTTCTCTCTGCTCACGCTGCCACGTATTTCTCACAGCATATTATCCATGTTTACTTATCTGCCAGTTTCTGTCCCATCAATACGCCCATAACGGACGCCATCATCAACCCTCTGGTCCATCCGCTGGAATCCCCCAGGCAGTGCAGCCCATCCACGTTTGTATTAAAATCCTTATCCATTTTAACACGATTACTGTAGAACTTCAATTCCGGGGAATATAAAAGTGTCTCTTCTGCCGCAAATCCTGGCACTACCTCATCTACTGCCTGAATAAAATTAATAATATTCAGCATCGCACGATATGGCATAGCCGCCGTAATGTCCCCCGCCTCTGCATCCGGAAGGCTCGGTTTCACATTCGAACGCATAAGTTCCTTCGGCCAGGTACGTTTTCCGTCCAAAATATCACCGTAACGCTGAACTAAAATATGCCCTGCGCCCAGCATATTCGTCAATTCCCCTACTTTCTGTGCATATTCTATCGGCTGATTAAACGGTTCGCTGAACTTATGGGAACTGAGAATCGCAAGATTTGTATTATGAGATTTCAACTCCTTGTAAGAGTGGCCATTTACTACTGCCAAATTATTATCATAATTCTCCTGGCTTACAAATCCGCCTGGATTCTGGCAAAATGTCCGCACCTTATCTTTAAATGGTTTCGGATAGCCAATCAGCTTCGATTCATACAGTACATTATTCACACGTTCCATAATTTCATTGCGCACTTCCACCCGGACGCCAATATCAACCGTCCCCGGTCCATGGGCAATATCGTATTTTGCACACAGTTTTTCCAGCCAGTCTGCACCACGCCGCCCCGCAGCTATCACCGTATGACATCCGCGGATTTCTCTCGTCTCCCCCTCTTTTTCAATCACAACACCATGGCACTGGGCATCTTCTAACAGAATATTGGAACAATTCCACCCAAACAGCAGTTCCACGCCTCTGTCTCTCAGTTCATCCTCAATCGCCCGATAAATAATCTGCGCTTTTTCTGTTCCCAAATGCCGGATAGGGCAATCCACCAGCTTCAGACCCGCCCCAATTGCCCGGCGCCTGATTTCTTTTACCTCCTCGTTCTGCTCTGCCCCCTCTACATGGGCATCCGCTCCAAACTCCAGATAAATTTTATCCGTATAATCAATCATTTCCTGTACAAGTTCCTCACCAATCAGCTCCGGCAGCTCGCCTCCCACCTCATAGCTCAGAGAAAGTTTTCCGTCCGAAAATGCGCCTGCACCTGAAAATCCCGTCGTTATATGACAGTATGGTTTACAATTCAAACACCTTTTTGTCCTGCTCTTGGGACAGCGGCGCTCTTCTATCGGCCGTCCTTTCTCCACTATCACGATTCTGCTTTCCGGTTTCTTTCGAATCAGCTCCAATGCCGTAAAAATTCCCGCTGGGCCCGCTCCCACAATCACTACATCATACTTTTTCATACACTTACCTCCAAAATTCATTCTTGTTTGCCGCTCCACAGACAATTCGAATCTTGATAGAAAAAAACTGCCTGCAGTCCGTCATATATTCCCTTTGCCGAGATATATAGTCAACTGTTAGGCAGTTGGTAGAAACATTCATCCATATCATGAACTTATATATACCTTTTCTATTTTAAACCATAATTTTACTCCTTACAAGCCCTTTTCCACATTTTCTTATCCTTTTTTAAAAAGACTGCAGGCTGCCTGTACGCAAAGCCTCTATGTTTTCTGATGTCGACTCATAAGAAAGTATTCCCTCAATTTCATGGTAACTATCGGAAATTTCATTATACATTTCCTCTGAAATCTTGTTTTCTTCATTCCCATCACGGTCATGATAGTAATAAATTTCCCCTGTCTCTATATTTCCATGTATAGAAATACTCTCTACTAGCTCAAGCTCTGTACCATACTCTGGAAGCTGATGATAATCCTCCATAGAATCAACTGCACTGCTCGAAGAAAGATCTTTAATAACTCCCCCTTCGCAGATAATGCATGTACCGGCCCGATAGCCAATATCATCCATCAAACGAACACTTCTCCCATCCTTCCATGTATAAACATCATATATAAACAAGTCTGATGCATCTCCACCCGAATGCATTCCAATGAAAAGCTCCGGTACGCCATCTTCATTCAAATCATATAGCTGAAATCCTGAGAAAGCCGCCTCCTGATAAGAAACAGCCAGATAAAATTCTAGACTCATATCTTCTGGAATTTCTTCTGGCACTCCGCTATTCTTCACCTGTTCATATGCATTTTGATACTTTTCTACCAATTCTGCATAATCCCCATACATTTGCTGATTTAATACACCTTCCGTTTCTGGCGACTTTTCTTCTGTTTCCGATAATACCGCTTCTGTTTCCATCACTGCTGTTTCCGACAATACTTCTTCCGTTTCGCCCTCAACACCGTCTGTCTCGGAAATACCATTCTCGGATTTCTGAATAATATCCTCTGATTTTTTCTGTGTTTGCTCCTCAATACTCACTTTCTCGGTTTCTGGCTCTTTCCCGTTTCCTCCACACCCTGCTAAAGTTCCTGTAAGAGCCAGAAATGTGCCCATCAATGCCAGATAATTCTTCACTCTTTTCATATCTATACCTCTTTTCAAATATATTTTTTACATAACAAAAACATCGGTATAATACCGATGTCCATTTCTTTATGTACCCTCAAAACCACATACAGTATAACATATTCCTTAAGACATTTCAACCGGAAACCCACTAGACTTGATTTCTTTTCTTCTGGTCGCTTCCCTCCACTTCTTTCAGCGGAAGTCCGAAGTCGCCCTGCTCCTTCGAACGACCAAAATACTAAGATTCATGCTACGCCTCCAGGCTTGCATTCATCAAGTATTTTGGTCAAGCCTTCGACCTATTAGTAGCAGTCAGCTCCATGCATTGCTGCACTTCCACCCCTGCCCTATCAACCTCGT
>JBCLQO010000015.1:0-61678 GCA_041223665.1 Lachnospiraceae bacterium 46-15 | reverse complement strand
ACTCTCCTTTGAAATAAGTATGCGTGACCTAACGAAAAACTATTTAAAATTTTGTCTTAAATCATAGGACCATTATACCACTTATTTTCTCGGCATATCTACGGCGGACGATAAATGGACAAAAGAAGAACTGGAGGCACTGGGGCAGGAAAACCGAGAAGAGGCAAGGCGGCAATATGCCAAACGCCAGGAAGAGAAATTTCAAAGATTAGAAGAACACTCGCTGGATGCAGATAATCAAAAGCGATATGCGAGCAGGCAAAAGGAATGGGAAAATATATCTAATAGATATAAATATCCGATAAATGAAGAAGTATTTGAATCATTCGTAATGCCTAGAAATGATGGTAAAAATACTGATGTGCAAAGGCCGCGTAATATTATCAAAAAGCTTAAGGCAAATCAAGTTGGAAGAGATGCGTATAATCATATTAAGAAAAGGAATATATCAATCTGTATATTATACAATGTAGATAATCCCCAGGGGTTATGTGGTGAATACGATCCCGTTGATAAATGCATATATGTTTATGCAGATAAGACAAAGACCATCTTAGAGAGCACAAAAACAATTATTCATGAAACTATGCACGATAGACTGGGACATAATGGAACAAGGAAAGAAGAAGTTTTATGCTTTTTGGAAGAAGCAAAATACGAAGGTATTAAATTGACACCAGAAGTAATTAAAGGTATAATAAAAGCAGTAAATAATAGCGCTGTATATAAAGAACTTCCTTGGAGGTGATATGAGTGGGGAATAAAAAAGTTAAAGAACATTTGCAGAGAATGGAAGCTCTTCGCAGGGGAGAAAAAATAGATTGCCCATTCTGTGGAAGTGGAAAGATTAGAAAGAAGAATGATGTTGCTTTTGTATGTGATACATGCGGAAAAGGGATTGTGGGACGAATGAAAATATCATAATCGTAATATATAATTATCTAAGAAGCATAGTAAAAGAACAGTATTATTTTAAAGGTGATTCAGTGATGGCGAAAGAAGCATATAAGTGCTATAAGGAAGATTTGGAAGAAAGAGAAAGGATTTTGAGAGAGGAACCTGTAAAGTTCCGGGAATTAACACCAGAAGAAATTGAAGAATTGAAGAAACAAGGATGTATCTGATACCATCGGCTAGTAAAAAAGTCGGTGGTATTTTTGTCCCCATTTTAGCCGCTGCGCTTCCGCAGCAGAAAAGAGACAACCATGAAACCATTAAACAGCACATAGGAGGTGATTCAGTATCTCCCGTTGAGATGCGGGGATAAGCGTCTTATTTTTATGCCCCAAACACGACAAGGGCTTAAAAGGTGTGTGGCCGGTGACACCGATGGTAATGGATAGCAGCAAGAGTGACACTCTCAAAATGGAAAGGAGCAAAATAACATGTCATACAGAGTATTTAAAAGAACCAGGTGCAGGATGCCGATGGAACTGCAGATTTTCGCAGAGCAGGCGATGTCTGCATTTAAAGCTGAGAAGGTAAAAAACCAGCCAGATCCGGGGGCATTGCAGTCCCAGATAGCGTAGGCACAGGCAGAAGCACTTCAATCGCTAGCATTACTGACTGCCATATGACCAGCGATCTTGCGCTCCGCACACTGCAGAAGGCACTGGATTCACAGCCAACAGCCAAAGAGGAACTGATTCTTCACAGCGGCTAGGGTACCCAATACACATCAAAAGCATTTGTGGAACTCCGTGAATCCGTCCATGTAACCCAGAGCATGAGCAAAGCCGGATATCCGTATGACAATGCGCCGATGGAGAGGCACTTTAACACGTTAAAAAACAAATGTACAAATCTGTATGAATTTCATACAGAAGAAATGCTTTATCAGGCAGTAGAAGAATTTGCATATGTCACTTACAGCCATATCCGTCCGCATAGCTATAACGGATACCGCACACCTTATCAGGCACGAATAGCATCATGAAAAAACATATATTTTTTAGCCATAAGTGTTACAAAGATGCTTGACCACAACATCACTTCCGTGTTGGCTGGCGTGGTGTCTATACTTACATCGGTGGCAGGACTGCCGGAACTGGAGGAGTAGGGAAGGAAAGTTCACCCCTACGGAAGCAGTAAAAAGTATATTGCAAACGTGAAATGCATATGCTATAATGCCAATAGGCAAAAGGAAATGACAGTAATCTGTCAGGGATACACAAAGTAAAAACCCCGGAAAGGCAGTTCCGGGGTTTTCTTTTCCCTTTACGGAGGGACAAGACCGAGGTTAGTTGTCATTATTACCGCTGTCTAACCATTTGATAATGTAGTGGCAGGCTACATTAACCACGACAGCGGACAAAAAGGAAATAACAAATTCTGTCAATGAACACACCCCCTTTCCGTTGCCGGATTGGGTATGACAACGGAAACAGTATAGCATAAATGTATATGATACGACAAGAGTATCTGCAAAACAGCACCGTCCAGAAATGGGCGGTGTTTTTAGCGCTGCAAAAGTGTAGAAGCAAAGGATAGGCGCTGTATGCAAATGAACAGCTTTATTTGCGGGGATTGTATGGAGTATTTGCCCCAGTTCACGGACAAATATTTTGATATAGCAGTGGTAGACCCTCCGTATTTTAGCGGAGCAGAAAAGAGAAATTATTACGGCCGGACAGTAAGCCCCATTGGAGTACAACGGTATTACAAACCGTCTGATGAATGGGTTATAGTGAAAGGGAAGTACCGGGTAAAGGCTGTTTTATAACTTCGGACAGGTCATAAAACAATCCGGTAAATGTTAATGGTTAGCAACATGTTAGCAACAAAAACCCCTGAAAACCCGCGTAAAACCGTCGATTTGCTTATGATTCGCTTAAGTTTTCATCTTCGAGTAGATATTGTGTGTTGAGTATGCTATAATCGGGGAGTAGTTTATGTCTGTACAGCAACTATAAAGTAGTTTAGGAGGGGATAAGAACATGAAAAAATTCAGAAAATATGTAGTTTATCTGATGCTTGGCATGTCGGTGGCGGCACTTTTGGCCGGGTGTAAGAAGAAGGCGAAGGAAACAGAATCAGAGTTAGCCGCAGTTCAAATTACAGAGACTGTGACGGAAAAAGATACAGAGGTAGAAGAAAAAACGGGGACAGCTGTTTCACAGACAGAAACGTATACGTCAAAAGACAGATCGGTTTCTATCAATCTGCCAGACGATACATGGAAAAATACGAAGGATAAGGACGGTACGCTTGCATTCGAAGCGCCGGAAGGGAGCATTACCGTGAGCCATATATCGGGGAGTGAGGTTGCCTCGGTGAAGCTGCCGGCTACAAAGGAAGAGGTGCTGGATAATCTTACGGCGTCGGGCAAAAATGCGGATAATTATGAGGTTACGGAATTTAGGAAATCAAGCGCCGGAACTATGGACCAATACCGCACAACGATTAAATGCTCGGATACGGAGGAAGATTACAGCTATTCCGTAGGGTATGACATTGTGACTACGACAGATATTTATTCTGTTACAGGCTTGATAAAGAGTGAGGATGAGGAGGTTCTGGAAGCAGTTAAGACAGCAGTGGAGAGTTTTAAAGTGCTGAAGAAATCTTCAAAGACGAAGAAAGACACCACATCAACAGGACAGACAGGCTCCGGACAGGGAAGCACGACCCAGACAGGAACGTCTATGGTAATCTATGATTCCAATGGGAATCCGATTACGGTTACGAAGAATGCCAGCGGCGTATGGTCTGACAGCAGCGGAAAGACTTATGAGATGCAGGAGTACGGCGTTATGGGAAGCGACGGCTACTGGTATACCTATGCGTCTTCTTCCAGTGGAAACAATACAGATAATAGTAATGATAATAACAATGGGAATAATGATAATAGTGGTACAAATAATGATGGAAATAATGGCGCTTCGGGAACCACCCCGCAGCCTTCGACGGGGACGGACTCCAGTGGCTTCTATGACCAGAGCGGAAACTACATTCCTGTGACAAAGGATAAAAACGGCAATTGGGTAGATGCGTATGGTACGGTGTACTACTTTGGCGACGATGGGGTGACGGATAATGCGGGCAATTATTATCCGTATAAGGACAGCAGCGAAGCTACAGGATTTTACGATGATAAAGGAAATTATATTACTGTGACAAAGGACAGCAATGGTAACTGGGTAGATAGCTCAGGGGCAAAATACACCTTTGGAGATGATGGCGTGACGGATGCGGCCGGGAATTTCTATCCGTATTAAAAGTAGAAGAATATGAAAGAATGATGAAAAGGGGATGATGCAAGGCTTATGCCGGGCATCATCCTTTACAGGTTTTTAGGAGTGCATTTCAGAGGAAACTTCGCGTAAAGCTTTTTAATATTGTATAAATTTCATCTATTTACAAATACTATCATCACAGGAAGTTAATCTCATTCGGGAGATTCTGCCGCATCGTATGATAGAAAAATGGTAGAGATGGAGGAACAGATATTATGAAAGCGACAGGAATTGTAAGACGTATAGATGACCTTGGCCGTGTGGTGATTCCGAAAGAAATCCGGCGCACGCTGAGGATTAAGGAGGGCGCGCCCCTGGAAATTTTTACGGATCGGGAAGGAGAAATTATCCTGAAGAAATATTCGCCGATTGGGGAGCTGGGGACTTTTTCCAAGGAGTATGCCGAGGCTTTGGCGCAGGCCAGCGGCCATGGAATCTGTATCACGGACAGGGATCAGGTCATCGCTGCGGCGGGCGGAGTGAAAAAAGAGAATGTAGGGAAGCCTATTAGCCGGGAACTGGAGCATGTCATCCATGAAAGAGAGCAGGTACTTTCAGCGGGAGATGATCAGAAATTTGTGAAAGTTACAGGAGATGATACGGAGGAGGGAATTCCCCAGGTGATATGCCCGATTCTGTGCGAGGGCGATGCGATAGGCTCTGTGGTTCTGCTGGGGAAGGAACCGGGACACAGGCTCGGGGAGACGGAGCAGGTGCTGGCGCGCTGTGCCGCAGGATTTATGGGGCGGCAGATGGAGCAGTAGCCAGCCATTTGCTTATAGAGAAGTCCTTGTACCGACAGGGGAATGGAGCGTGATCCACTCTTCCAGTGCCAGGCCGGTGAGGGAGAGATAAAGGGAAAGTGATTTTGTGACATACCGGATATGCCAGGGCTCCCAGGCATACCCGGTGATTTTTTCTTTTTCCCTGGGATAGCGCAGGATAAAGCCGTGGAGATGGGCGTTTCTGGAAAGCCATTGCCCTTCGGGGGTATCTGCGAAAGATTCGGTAAGCTCCAGGGAGTTTCTTGGGCAGGATACATCCAGCGCCAGCCCGGTCTGGTGTTCGCTGGCGCCGGGGGGAGCTACATAGCGGGTATCGGCGGCATTGCGGTAAATTTCTTCCTGCCGGCTGTATGGGCGGTAGCCCGAGACGCCCCAGAGGGAAAGCCCGGTAGCTTTGGCATAGGCAAATAGTTCTTCAGCCGCCTGTGCTGCGTCTGCTTCCAGCAGGCGCTTTGGGTCGTCCGCGGATGCGTCAAATGGGATAGCAGGGCGGACGAGAGGACGGGGCACAAAGCCTTTGTCCAGGCGGTGCTGTTTATTTACCAGTATTTCATAGGAATATCGGGACATAAAGAACCCCCTTTCATAAAGGTTATGGACAAAAAGCCGCGTAATGGCGGGTTTTCTGTACCCTATGTTTATGAAAAGGGGAAAGAATTTATGCATGTAGGTTTCTGCTTTTGTCCCAAATAGCTATCCTGTTATTTCTTTTCCAGGGAATCCTTACTCATTTGTTCCAGAAGCTCGGATTTGATACGGAAAAGTTCATCGGAAAGGTCTACATATACGGTCTGGGGATTTACAAACCGCTTTGTTTCATCCCAGAGCGTATCCTGTTCTTTCAGGCAGATGTCACGGATTTCCATGACGCTTGGGGAAGTGTAGACACATTCGCCGTTTTTGAATACCGGGACGAGGAGCTCCCGCAGTTTGTAAGTATTTGCCTTAATCTTTGTCTTTTTCCAGGTAGCAAGGGGGTCAAAGATAATCATGTCTTTGGTCTCATCAAAAGTTTCGTCTGCCAGGGCAATGAGGTCTGCTTTGATTTTGCCGTGGTTTTTGTCATAAATCCGGTAGATAGTCTTGTTGCCGGGATTTGTGATTTTTTCCGTGTTTTCGGAAAGCTTAATTTTCGGAATGAATTTTCCGGTGGTTTCGTCCTTGATAGCAGCAAGTTTATACACACCGCCGAAAGCGGGGCAGTCTTTGGAAGTAATCAGGTTGGTGCCTACGCCCCAGGAAGAAATCTTACAGCCCTGTAGTTTCAGGCTTTGAATCAGGTATTCATCCAAATCACTGGAAGCAGCAATGTAGGCGTCTTCAAAACCGGCTGCGTCTAAAAGCTTTCTTGCCTGTTTGGACATATATGCCAAATCACCGCTGTCTAGGCGGATTCCGTATTTTTTCAGCGGGATTCCGGCATCCCGCATCTCTTGGAATACGCGGATGGCATTTGGTACGCCGGACTTTAAAGTATCATAAGTATCAACCAGCAGACAGCAGGAATCAGGGTAGAGGTCTGCGTAAGTGCGGAAGGCCGTGTATTCGTCGGGAAAGCTCATAATCCAGCTGTGGGCATGGGTGCCCATAACAGGGACGTCGAAAAGCTGTCCGGTAAGTACATTGGAAGTTCCCACACAGCCGCCAATCATAGCGGCGCGGGCGCCGTATACCCCAGCATCCGGCCCCTGGGCACGGCGCAGGCCGAATTCCATGATAGAATCTCCCTTTGCGGCGTAAACGACGCGTGCGGCTTTTGTAGCAATCAGGCTCTGGTGGTTGATGATAGTCAGGATGGCAGTTTCTATCAGCTGTGCTTCCATAATCGGAGCAACTACTTTAATCAAAGGCTCTCTGGGGAATACAACGGTTCCTTCCGGGATAGCGTAAATATCGCCCGAGAAGCGGAAGTTGCTCAGGTATTCAAGAAAGTCTTCTTCAAAGATGTGCAGACCACGCAGATAGGAAATGTCATCATCTGAGAAGCGCAGGTTTTTGATATAGTCAATCACCTGCTCCAGTCCCGCAGCAATCGCAAACCCCCCATCGTTGGGATTTTTTCTATAGAAAGCATCGAAAATCACCGTTTCCGTGGCATGGCTTTTGAAATAGCCCTGCATCATGGTAAGTTCATATAAATCAGTTAACAGTGTCAGATTCATTGTGCTCATAGCATGTCCTCTTTTCTTTCGCTGAGAATTGAAAAACTTTTTTCTATAGTTATAATACATTGCATTCATTTATTCAACCCTAAAATTTATTTCAGCAGGCTCTTTAGAAAAACTTTTGTTTTCCTATTTTCAAAAACGGGGAAATAGAGTATAATCACTTTGGCGGGATAGTCGGAGTCTGTCGATTATCCCGGATAGCTGCAGATGCTGAATGAGTAAAGGAGAAATTTCCATGAACAAACTTGAGCTTCAGATAATGGCCAATAAGATACGTAAAGATATTATAGCTTCTGTCCACAGCGCCCGGGCTGGACATCCGGGCGGGTCGCTGTCAGCGGCAGATGTATTTACTTATTTGTATTTTGAAGAGATGAACATAGATCCGGAGAATCCGGACAAACCGGACAGGGATCGTTTCGTGCTTTCGAAAGGGCATGCGGCTCCGGGGCTTTATGCAGCGCTGGCGCACAGAGGATTTTTCCCGGTAGAAGATATGATTTCCCTGCGCCATGTGGGTTCTTACCTGCAGGGACATCCTGATATGAAGGGGATTCCTGGTGTAGATATGTCCAGCGGTTCTTTAGGGCAGGGTGTATCCACTGCCGTAGGCATGGCACTTTCCGCAAAAATGAGCGGGGATGCTTATCGTGTGTATACACTGCTGGGGGACGGAGAAATCCAGGAAGGACAGGTCTGGGAGGCAGCTATGTTTGCAGGTGCGCGGAACCTGGACAATCTTGTGATGATTGTGGATAATAACGGGCTTCAGATTGACGGGGATGTGGCAGATGTATGCTCACCATATCCGATAGATAAGAAGTTTGAAGCATTTAACTGCCATACCATCTGTGTGGAAGATGGGAATGATATGGAGCAGTTGAAAGCGGCATTTGATGAGGCGCGCAGCGTTAAGGGGATGCCGACAGCTATTATTTTAAAGACTGTTAAAGGAAAAGGCGTGTCCTTTATGGAAAACCAGGCTTCCTGGCATGGTGTGGCGCCCAATGATGAACAGTATGAAGCGGCGATGGCAGAATTGGAGAAAGCAGGTGAAGCATTATGTCAGAAATAAAGAGGAGTGCAACAAGAGAAGGCTACGGCAAGGCACTGATTGAACTGGGGAAAGCGGATGAAAGAATTGTGGTTCTGGATTCGGACCTTGCGGCAGCGACCAAGACGGGAATGTTTCAGAAAGTCTTTCCGGAGCGCCATATCAACTGTGGGATTGCGGAAGCGAATATGATGGGCATCGCGGCAGGGCTGGCCGCGGCAGGGAAGATTCCTTTTGCAAGTTCTTTTGCGATGTTTGCAGCAGGCCGTGCATTTGAACAGGTGAGGAATTCTATCGGATATCCTCATCTGAATGTGAAAATCGGCGCCAGCCATGCGGGTATTTCTGTCGGTGAGGATGGTCCTACCCATCAGTGCAACGAAGATATCGCCCTGATGCGCGCGATTCCTGGAATGATGATTATTAATCCTGCGGATGTTATTGAGGCGGAGATGGCTACGAAAGCGGCAGCAGCATACGACGGTCCAGTGTATCTGCGGTTTGGCCGTCTGGCGGTTCCTGTCATTAATGACAGGCCAGACTATAAATTTGAGCTTGGAAAGGGCATCGTACTTCGTGAAGGGAAAGACCTGACAATTGCAGCTACAGGGCTGACGGTAGCGGCTTCCCTGGAGGCAGCCGAAATGCTGGAGGCTGACGGCATACACGCGAAGGTTATCAATATCCATACCATTAAGCCTTTGGATGAAGAGCTGATTATGCAGGCGGCAAAAGAAACCGGACTGCTCGTTACCGTAGAGGAACATTCCGTAATCGGCGGACTGGGAAGCGCAGTGTGCGACTGTCTGAGCGAGAAAGCTCCTACAAGAGTAGTAAAGATAGGAATCAATGATGTGTTTGGCGAATCAGGTCCGGCACTTGAGCTGCTTCACAAATACGGTTTGGATGCCGAAGGCATTTACTCTAGAATAAAGCAGATTTCCCGTTAGAACGAGACACGTAACATTTCAGATGGCTGGAGTGTTACGTGTTTTTTGCGGCAGACTTTCCAGCGTCAGGGTAAATATAGAACTATCGCTTATCTCCGGGGAAGTTGTAATCTTCCCCGGCTTCATGTATACTATTTGGCAGACACAGGATTTTAGTTTTTAAATATAGGGGGGATTGGAATGTACAATGCAAAATCCATGAAGGCAGAGGAATTTATCGGCCATCAGGAAATTATAGATACACTGTCTTATGCGGAGGAGAACAGATACAATGAGAAACTGATTCGGCAGATACTGGATAAGGCAAAGGAAAGGAAAGGGCTTTCCTACCGGGAAGCAGCCGTACTGCTGGACTGCGGAATTGAGGAAATGAATCAGGAAATCTACGCGCTGGCAGAGCAGATTAAGAAAGATTTTTACGGAAACAGGATTGTCATGTTTGCTCCGCTGTATCTTTCGAACTATTGTGTGAATGGATGTGTTTATTGTCCTTATCATGCGAAGAACAAGCACATTGCCAGGAAGAAGCTGACGCAGGAGGAAATCCGCAGGGAAGTGACTGCGCTTCAGGATATGGGACATAAGCGGCTTGCATTGGAGACAGGGGAGGATCCGGTGAATAATCCGATTGAGTATGTGCTGGAGAGTATTCGGACGATTTATAGCATGAAACATAGGAATGGCGCTATCCGCAGGGTAAATGTGAATATTGCAGCTACTACAGTGGAAAACTACAGGAAATTGAAAGAAGCAGGAATCGGGACATATCTTCTGTTTCAGGAAACATATCACAAAGAAAGCTATGAGAAGCTTCATCCCACAGGTCCAAAACATGATTATGCTTATCATACGGAAGCCATGGACAGGGCGATGGAGGGGGGCATTGATGATGTGGGGATTGGAGTGCTGTTTGGGCTGGAGCTTTACCGATATGAATTCGTGGGGCTTCTGATGCATGCAGAGCATCTGGAAGCGGTTCATGGCGTAGGCCCGCATACTATCAGCGTGCCGAGAATCCGTCATGCAGATGATATTGACGCGGATTCTTTTGATAATGGAATTGACGATGATACTTTTGCAAAGCTGGTGGCATGTATCCGCATTGCCGTGCCGTATACGGGAATGATTGTTTCTACCAGGGAGAGCAGCAAGTGCAGGGAAAGGCTGCTCCATCTGGGAGTGTCCCAGATTAGCGGCGGTTCCAGGACAAGTGTGGGCGGTTATGCGGAAGAGGAGGAAGAGAATTCGGCTCAGTTTGATGTGAGCGATACACGTTCTCTGGATGAAGTGGTAAACTGGCTGATGCAGCTTGGATATATTCCGAGCTTCTGTACGGCGTGCTACCGGGAAGGGCGTACCGGGGACAGATTTATGAGTTTGTGTAAGAGCGGCCAGATTCAGAATTGCTGCCATCCGAATGCGCTGATGACCCTGAAAGAATATCTGGAGGACTATGCTTCTGAGAATACGAAAAAATTAGGGGAAGAGCTGATTGCACGTGAGATAGAGAAAGTACCCAGGGAAAAGACGAGGGAAATCGCAAAGCGCCGTCTGCAGGAAATTGCAGAGGGGAAGAGGGATTTCCGCTTCTGATACAGAAAGGAAGGTAAGGAAAATGAACAGCACGCCATCGTCGGAACGGATACACATTGGCATTTTTGGAAAAAGAAATGCGGGGAAATCAAGTGTTATGAATGCACTGACAGGACAAAGCCTTGCGGTTGTGTCAGATGTGAAGGGGACAACCACAGACCCGGTGTCTAAAGCAATGGAGCTGCTTCCGCTGGGCCCGGTGGTGATGATTGATACGCCGGGGATTGATGATGAAGGTGAGCTTGGAAAACTGCGGATGCAGAAAAGCTATCAGGTGCTGAACAGGACAGATATTGCTCTGCTGGTGGTGGACGGAACACAGGGGATGAGCGCGGAAGATGAGCGTCTGCTTGGAAGGATCCGGGAAAAAGAGATTCCCTGGATTGCAGTGTTCAACAAGAGCGATTTGAATTCGGGGGCGCTGCCCAAAGGGGGAAATTCTATTGCAGTCAGCAGTACTACCGGAGAAAATATAGAGGAATTAAAGTCCCTCATCGCATGTCAGATATTGGACGGGAATCAGGGGCGCAGGATTGTGGCGGATTTGCTGGAACCTTCGGATTTCGTGGTGCTGGTGGTGCCGATTGATAAGGCGGCTCCCAAAGGGAGGCTGATTTTGCCTCAGCAGCAGACAATCCGTGATATTCTGGAAGCAGGGGCAGTTTCTATTGTAGTGAAGGAAAATGAGCTGAAAGCGACTCTGAAGGTATTGGGGAAAAAGCCAAGGCTGGTGATTACCGACAGCCAGGTGTTTCAGAAGGTGGCCAAGGAAACGCCAGAGGATATTGCCCTGACTTCGTTTTCTATCCTTTTTGCCCGCTATAAAGGGGAGTTGAAACCTTTTGTGGAGGGGGTCAAGGCCCTGGAGAGTATTCAGGATGGAGATAAAATCCTGATTTCTGAGGGATGTACCCATCATCGGCAGTGCGATGATATCGGTACGGTGAAGCTTCCGCTGTGGATTCGCAGATATACAGGGAAAGAGCCGGAATTTTTGTTTACCAGCGGTACGGAATTCCCGGCAGACCTGTCGTCTTATAAGCTGATTGTACATTGTGGGGGCTGTATGCTGAATGTCAGGGAGATGCGCTATCGGCTTGGATGCGCATGGGATGCGGGGGTTCCTATTACGAATTATGGGATATTGATTGCGTATATGAATGGGATTCTGGATAGGAGCCTGAAAGGTGTCGGATAGTCTCTTAGATATGATTTGGTGTGGCGGCCTGGGCGAGATTTGAACAAGCTGCGGGGGTACTACAAAAATGGGCGGTTGTAAGGAAAACAACCGCCCATTAAATTTCAGAAATTTAGAAACCTGCGTCTTTTAATACGCTTTCTGCTTTTTCAGTGTCATCTGTCACACAGAGAACTACGTAATTTCCGGAGGTCTTGATGATGGCGCTGTCAAGTTTTTCTACTTCCTTCGGTGCGTAGCTGGCAAACAGTTCAGACTGGTTTGTTACACGTGACTTAAAGAGGTCTGCCACTTCGGAAGTATAGCTGCTGTCTTTGCACTTTACTACGGCAACTTCACAGGCGGTCGCTCCCGTGCTCAGGTAAGCGGAACTATCCTCCACCTGTTCCATATCTACAAAATAAGTAGAAGCAAGAATGTCTGCAATGACCGGTTCAGAGGAAAGCGTGCCGTCGCTGACTGTCTCGGAAAGCTGTTTTGCCAGATCGGAAGCGCTGGCTGTTACTTCTTTTGATGAGCTGCCGCCGCAGGCAGTAAGTGAAAGAACGAGCATGATAGCTGCGAGGGTTAAAGATAAATATTTTTTCATGTTGAGATTCTCCTTTTCTTGTTGAATATAAAATTTATAGTGACTGTCCAGAGCCTCGGCATAGCTTGGCCTGGCTTTGGGCAGTTACAATCCGTTTATAGAGACTGTGTGGGACTTTCTGTCTGGCTTTCCGTCTGCGTCTCAGCTTCAGGAGTTGTGGGTTCCGCCGGTGTTTCTTCCAAAATATAGTGGTCTTTCAGATATTCCAGCCAGATTTTACAGTAGGTGTCATACATGTGGACGCCGTCACTGGTAGCCCCTTCGGTGAGGGCGCCGTTCCCGTCGGAAAGCACTTCGTTGATATTTATATAGTGGTATCCTTGTTCTTCGCACAATTCCAGGATTTTTTCATTGGCTGTGGTAATATTTGTATTATTGACATAAGTCGTATCCTGTACCTTAGCTTCTTCTACATATGCAATGCTGATGACATACACAATGGCATCCGGCAGCATTTTCTTGATTTCCCCCAGACAAATTCTGTAGTTTTCCTTAAAATCATTGAAATCCGGTTCGCCCAAATCGTTTGTGCCCAGCATAACATATACCTTTTTATAATCGGTGTTATACAATGCCTGGTACACGGTAATCTGCTCATTATATAAATGTATGTATTTTTGGGTAAAAATGTCCGTGACATTCATGCCCACTCCGGTCAGGAACGTTCCCTGGGTGATTCCTGACTGATTGCGGAAGCCTTCCATGCGGGAATCACCGATAAAAACGGCGTCCGAGAAATAGGAATCGTCTATCGGTATATTCTGCTCCGGCACAAGGGCGCTGCTGACGGCCGCTGGCTGTGTTTCAGCCTGTACCGGCGGCTCCGTGGTGACAGCCGGTGCGGGGGCATTTGTTTCGCTTTCGGTTTCTGTATCTTTTGTACGTCCGGCGGTGCTGGCAAGCAGCTCGTCAATCTGGGCATTGACCTGTGTAGTCAGGCTGTCCTTCTTGAAAATATTAATCAGAAGGTTTCCTTCGAACACAATCAATACAATAAAAATTAATATAAGCAAACTAAGAAAACGGCCTGGCTGCTGCCGCTTTCGTCTCTTCTGGTGTGGCATATTTTCCTCTTTCTGACGCACCTGCTGCGTCATTATGGTATATATCGGAAGTTCTCTTCCAATCTTTCTCTTCTATGAAAAATTCGTTTGTCTTTTCTTCCCCTCTATTATATAATAAACCCGTTAATTGTAAATAGTTTTTTCGAATCTTAAAGAAAATTAATGAAAAAGATAAATGTGAGGTAATATATGGTTTTCAGCAGCCTGCTTTTTATGTTCCGGTTTCTTCCGGTAGTTCTGGTTTTGTACTTTGTGGCTCCGAGGAAGGTCAGGAACCTGATTCTGTTTGTGTTCAGCCTATTCTTTTATGCATGGGGCGAGCCGAAATATGTATTTCTGATGCTGTTTTCTATCACGATGGATTATACGATAGGGCGTCTGATTAGTAAGTTTAAGGAACAGGGAGAATTAAAAAGAGCGAAATTTGCACTGGCATTTTCCGTAACGGTAAATTTAGGGATACTGGCGTTTTTTAAATATGCGGATTTTATCATAGGCTCTATAAATGGGGCGCTGGGAGTAAGCCTGCCGATGCTTGAGGTTCCGCTGCCTATCGGCATTTCTTTTTTTACCTTCCAGACCATGTCTTATACGGTGGATGTATACCGGGGGGCTACGAAGGTGCAGCGGAATTGGATTAACTATGGCACTTATGTTTCTATGTTTCCTCAGCTTATTGCAGGGCCTATTGTACAGTATAAGACCATTGCAGAGCAGATGATGCAGAAGAACCGGGAGAGTGTGGATAATTTTGCTTATGGCGTGCAGCGGTTTATGGCGGGCGTGGGAAAGAAAGTTCTGCTGGCCAATAATATAGGCGTTCTCTGTGATACGGTAATGGCGATGCCTATGGAAAATGTTCCTGTGGCTACGGCTTGGCTGGGGGCGGCTGCGTACACGTTGCAGATTTATTTTGACTTTTCCGGGTATTCGGATATGGCTATCGGACTTGGGAAGATGTTCGGGTTTCATTTCCTGGAAAATTTTGAGCATCCTTATGTGGCGAAAAGTATTACGGAATTCTGGAGGCGCTGGCATATTTCCCTCAGTTCCTGGTTCCGTGAGTATGTGTATATCCCGCTGGGCGGAAACCGCAAAGGAATGGCGAAGCAGGTGCGGAATATTTTTGTGGTGTGGATGCTTACCGGAATCTGGCACGGCGCAAGCTGGAATTATGTGCTGTGGGGGCTGTACTATGGATGTTTCCTGATATTGGAGAAATTTGTGATTGGGAAATGGGTGAAGAAGCTGCCGGGGATTTTGCAGAACCTGTATACCCTTCTGATTGTAGTGTTTGGGTGGGTGATATTTAAATGTGAAGATTTGGCGCTCTGCGGCTCGTATCTGAAGGCTATGTTTGGAGGATATGGGGCGGGAATGTTCAATACAGAAACGATATATCTCCTATACAATTATGCAGTGCTGCTGGTGATTCTGGTATTGGGATGTACGACCCTGCCGAAACGGTGGGGAGAGAGGCTGCTTACCTATTTCCGGGAGGGCGGCGCTGTACAGACAGTCCTCAGATGTGCGTTCTGTGCAGGAATTTTCGTGATTTCTGTGGCGTATCTGGTAGATGCTACGTATAACCCGTTTTTGTATTTTAGATTTTAACGGAGGAAAGAATGGGAAAGAAAAGACAAAACCAGATAATCATTTTTCTATTTTTTGTGATGATATTCGGTATGACCCTGTTAAGCATTTTTGCGCCGAAGAAGGAATTTTCCGATAGGGAAAACCGGAGCCTGGCGCAGATGCCTCAGCTTTCACCCGAAGCGTATTTTAGCGGGGAGTTTGCAAAGGATTATGAGTCGTATATTACAGACCAGTTCGTGGGCAGGGATCGCTGGATTGGGCTGAAAACGGGAGCAGAGCGGGCAATGCTCAAGCAGGAGAGCAATGATATTTATTTTGCTGCGGACGGATATCTGATAGAGAAGCACACAGGAAGTTTTACAGAGGGACGGGCAGAAGATAATATTTCTTATCTGGCTGATTTTATGAAAGAGATGAAAGCACTCTATGGGGAGGGAAGGGTAACAGCGATGGTTGTGCCGAATGCAGTGGAGATTTTGAAAGACAAGCTGCCGCCGTTTGCTTCACCCTATGAGCAAAGCGTTTATCTGGAAAAAATTGCGGAAGCGCTGCCGAAGGGAACCTGGTTTGACAGTGCGTCGGTGCTGAGAGAGCATAAGGCTGAAGACATTTATTACAGGACTGACCATCACTGGAAAACGCTGGCGGCATACTATGTGTATGCTGCGTGGGCAGAGGAGAAAGGGTTTGAGCCGCCTTCGCTGTCGGACTATGAAGTGCAGACGGTGACAGAGGAGTTTCAGGGAACCATTGAGGCGAAAGTCGGCGGCGATGTGGGATTTGACTCTATCGGAATTTTCAAGCCGAAGAAGGAGTTTGCATATTTGGTGGAGTATAACAGGAAAGAAATGAAAACAGATATTTATGAGTGGAGCGCATTGGAGACGAAAGATAAGTATGCACTGTTTTTTGGAGGAAACCACCCCATAGTGGAAGGGACGGTTAAAAACGAAAGCAGCAGGAGGCTGCTTGTTATCAAGGATTCCTATGCCAATAGTTTTGTGCCGTTTGCATTCCGGGATTTTTCACAGGTGGATTTTGTGGATTTAAGGTATTTTAATGAGAGCCTCAGGGAATACAGAGAGGGCAGGGATTATACAGATATCTTGTTTTTATATAATGCTTCGGGCTTCGCAGAAGACCCGAATGTAGCCAAACTGAAGAATTAGGAGGGGGAGCATATGAGCTATGCGGATCAGGTATTTACAGCTATGTGCCGTGATATCATTGAGAACGGCGTGAGCACGGAGGGGGAAAAAGTGCGCCCCATATGGAAGGATACCGGGGAATCGGCCTATACCATCAAGCGTTTCGGCGTGGTGAACCGTTATGATTTGAGGAGAGAATTCCCGGCTCTCACTTTGAGAAAGACGGCGCTGAAGAGCGCCTATGACGAGATTTTGTGGATTTGGCAGAAGAAATCCAACAATGTCCATGAGCTGAACAGCCATATCTGGGATGCATGGGCAGATGAGGAAGGTTCCATCGGAAAGGCTTACGGCTATCAGCTTGGTGTGAAGCATGCCTACCGGGAAGGGATGATGGATCAGGTGGATAGGGTACTGTTTGATTTAAAAAATAATCCTTACAGCCGCCGTATCATGACAAATATTTATGTCCATGCGGATTTGCATGAGATGAATCTTTATCCTTGTGCTTACAGCATGACGTTTAATGTGACGCAGGAAAAAGGGAAGGAGAGGCTGACCCTGAATGCGGTGCTGAACCAGCGCTCCCAGGATGTGCTGACGGCAAATAACTGGAATGTGTGCCAGTACGCGCTGCTTCTAATGATGATGGCGCAGGTGTGCGGCATGGAGGCCGGGGAGCTTCTGCATGTCATTGCGGATGCCCATATTTATGACAGGCATGTGCCGATGGTAGAGGAACTGATTTCCAGAGAGAGCCATCCGGCGCCGAAGGTATGGCTGAATCCGGAGATTCAGGACTTTTATCAGTTTACCGTGGAGGATTTGCATATAGAAAACTATGTAACGGGGCCGCAGATAAAAAATATACCCGTTGCGGTTTAGGCGTAGGAGGTGCGTATGAATTTAATTGTAGCAGTAGATCAAAATTGGGCAATCGGCAAGGATAATAAGCTGCTGGTAAGCATTCCGTCAGATATGAAGTTTTTTAGGGAAACGACGACAGGTAAGGTGGTGGTGATGGGGAGAAAGACTTTGGAGAGCTTTCCCAATGGGCTGCCTCTAAAGAACAGAACAAACATCGTGCTTACCAGAAACCGTGATTATCAGGTAAAGGATGCTATTGTCGTGCATTCTGTGCCGGAACTGCTGCTAAAGCTGGGTGAATATAGCAGCGAAGAGGTGTATGTGATCGGCGGAGACAGTGTGTACCGGGAACTGCTTCCTTATTGTGATGTGGCTCATGTGACAAAGATAAACCACGTTTATGCGGCGGACGCCTGGTTCCCGAACCTGGATGAGACGGGAGAATGGGAGGTTACCGGGGAGAGCGAAGAACAGACATATTTTGATTTGGAATATACGTTTGTACGCTATGAGAAGAAAAGATAAAAATTTTTGTTCACAATGGAAAAAGTGCGTTATAATGGAAACGATATAAAAGTATGGGAGGGATAAACATGGCAAAGAAAAATATTGACTGGGCGAATCTTGGATTTCAGTATCAGACGACTGCAATGAGATATGTATCTGACTTTAAAGATGGGAAATGGGATGAAGGCAGACTGACAGAGGATGCCAATGTCGTGCTGAATGAGTGCGCGGGAGTCCTGCAGTATGCGCAGACGGTTTTTGAAGGGTTGAAAGCTTACACTACGGAGGATGGGCATATTGTTACGTTCCGCCCGGATTTGAATGCAGACCGTATGGTGGATTCTGCAAAAAGGCTGGAGATGCCGGTGTTCCCCAAAGAGCGTTTCCTGGATGCTGTTCATCAGACCGTGGCTGCGAATGCGGACTATGTGCCGCCTTATGGTTCAGGGGCGACTTTATATGTTCGTCCGTATATGTTCGGGACAAATCCGGTTATCGGCGTAAAGCCGGCAGATGAATATCAGTTTCGTGTATTTACGACTCCGGTAGGGCCGTATTTTAAAGGAGGCGTTCGTCCGCTGACCATTCGGGTAAGCGATTTTGACCGTGCAGCTCCTCATGGGACAGGGCATATCAAGGCAGGTCTGAACTATGCCATGAGTATGCATGCGATTGTAGACGCACATGCCCAGGGGTTTGATGAAAACATGTATCTGGATGCAGCTACCAGGACGAACGTGGAAGAAACAGGCGGTGCGAACTTCCTGTTTGTGACAAAAGATAATAAAGTAGTAACGCCGAAGTCAGGAAGTATCCTGCCGTCCATTACCCGGCGCTCACTGCTCTATGTTGCGAAGGAATATCTGGGGCTGGAAGTCGAAGAAAGGGAGGTTCCGTTTGAAGAAGTAAAAGAGTTCGCAGAATGCGGACTGTGCGGTACGGCAGCCGTGATTTCCCCGGTAGGGAAAATCGTAGACCACGGGGAAGAAATCTGTCTGCCCGCAGGGATGGAAGCGATGGGACCTGTTACCCAGAAGTTGTATGATACCCTTACTGGTATCCAGATGGGACGGATTGAGGCGCCGGAAGGGTGGATACATGTGATAGAATAGAGGGAACTTTGATTGACTCATTGCGGTTTATCAGAGAATCTCATGAATGGAAAGAATGCCGCTGTATTTTGTGTCAGGAAATACAGCGGCATAATTGCAAAAAGCCATTAAAAATCGCTGACGGCAAAGGGGGATTTTATGGATTTGAGAATAGAGCTGGCATATGATTTTCCGGGGGAGATCAGGATGCTGTTTGATGAATATACGGATATGATAATTGCTGGGGATGGTTCTTTTAAGGAATATCTGGAAATACAGAATTACGGAGAAGAACTGGAACATCTGGAAATGAAATATGGTTTTCCCAACGGAAGGCTGTATCTGGCGTATTGGCAGGGAAGATTAGCCGGATGTATTGGATTGCGGAAAATCGACGCAGAAAACTGTGAGATGAAACGTCTGTACGTCAGACCTGAATTCAGGGGAAAGAGGATTGGAATTCAGTTAGTTGAAAAAGTTATTGCGGATGCCAGAGAAATCAGATATTCGTATATGCTGCTGGATACCCTGCCGTTTTTACAGAGTGCGGTCAGGCTGTATAAGCAGTGTGGATTTTACGAAATACCCAGTTATAATGACAGTCCGATGGAGACAGCGATTTATATGAGGTTGGATTTGCAGTGAATGTGTTACATAGATTATGAGGCAATCTGTATGGAGGAATGGCGTAATGGAAGAAAAAGCAGGAAATCAGATAGTGTCGGAAGAGGATATTGCTATTGCGATAGAAGGGAAATTGGAAGAAGCAGTTGAAACTGCACAGGATATTAGTATCATAGAAAATGTTATGATTCAGACCGTAACTACACAAATGGGATTCCGTTCGTTAATGTTTGGACTGGAAAGCGGGGATTATGTAATACCAGGGTTTCAGAGAATGTATCGCTGGACAGAAGAAAAAGTGGAGGAGCTTGCGAACTCATTGGTGCGGGGTATGCCGATACCGCCGATTTACTGTTATCGGAATAAGGAACATCAGCAGGTGATTTTAGATGGGCAGCAAAGAATATTGAGCCTCTATTTGTATTATATTGGGAAATTTTTAAAACGTAAAAAAAATGCCTTTGTTGATGGCAGGCGGGCTACGGATGGAAAAGCAGGATTTCGTGAATACTTGGAGAGCTGCGGTCTGGTAGATAAACAATATTGTATGAGATATAAAGACGAAGGTGGGGAAGAGAGAGCGGTTGATATTACTTATAAAAATTTAAGTAGCCGTTTAAAGAGAAGGATTGATTTTGAACCAATTACGTTTATAGAAATTAATGTAGACAGTCAGGAGCATCAGGAGCGGATACTGCACAAAATATTTGCTAATTTAAATATAGGCGGGCTGCCACTGTCAGCGCAGGAATTGAGAAATGGTATATATCATAGTGAGTTTTATAATATGTTGTATGACATTAATGATAATTGTAAAAAATGGAGAATGCTGTACAGTGGAAATTTAAATGCTCAGATTAATAAATCGAGTAAGGATGTTGAATTACTGCTGCAAATGTGTGCTTTTCGGTATTATGTAAAGGGAAAAGGGGGAAAGTTTATCTTAGATGGTTATAAGGGAAAGATAGCCTCGCTTTTGGATGATTTTTCAGAGGAAGCAAAAAAGTTTGATAAAATCCAGATAGAAGAGTATCGGAAAATGCTGCGAGATTTTTTTGATTCTTTAGAGGGAGTAAGCGGAAGAAATAAGAATCTGGCGCTGGTGAGTCTGTTTGTAGTATGGGGGAGATTGGAAAAGAAACCGTGGATTTCGAAAAAAAGGTATGACAGAATCATAAGTAGTGACGTTTATCGGGAGACGATTTCCAGTGGAACATCCGGGCGTAACGAAATTGAAAGGCGGTTAAGGAGTGTTTATGAGCAGTTATCAGGAAATGATTCAGAAAATAGCTGATGCTATATGTGAAAACGCATTAAAAGAGAAAAACTACATTTTAGTAGGCGATAATTCGTCTGGAAAGTCGGAAGTGCTGCAGAAAGTTATTGAAAGAAAGCTGGGCAGTGCGGTCTATTTCATCGATTCTGTGAATCGGACATTTGATGCGGGAAAAGTGGAATTAAGAAGCAGGTCTTATCTGCATGTGAATCTGGAACCGAGATGTGTAATTACAGAGAGGATGGCGCCAGATCGGTTCAATCTCCAGGATTCTTTTTCTGCGATTGGATGCATAGAGAAGATGTATGCAAAATATATGGAAAGGCTTGCATTTATGTGTAAAAATCTCCTGGGAAGAGAAATTCGTATCGTACGGGAGACATTAGAGGCAGGGCTGGTGGAAAATAAAGTATTGATAGATGGCGTGGAAGCGAGCCTTTCCAGTGGATATCAGGCAGTTATCCGTATCTTTTGTGAAATATTGTATTTTTGTGATGTAATGGAGGGGCAGAAGTGGGAAAAAGGTTTTGTAGTGATAGATGAATTGGATGAATATTTATCCCCGAAATACAGCGCCAAAATATTAAGTTATTTGCAGCATCAGTTTCCAGAATTAAGCTTTTTGGTGACAACACATTCAATTGATTTGGTGGAATCTAGTGAAGATGCAAATTTAATTGTTTTGAAAGATTTAAGTTTTGAAATTTATTTGAGCCGGGAGATTGGGACAGCTATTTTAGTAGATGATATTTTCACAAATTTGTTTTTTGAGAATAGAAAGGTACATCAATCAGAAGATGATGAGATAGATAAACGATTAAGGCGGCTTCTAAATTTAAAGATAGCTGGGGTTTGGGATAAAAATGCGGAAGACGAATTGTGGTCTATTAATACAGAAGAAATATTGCCTCATCAGAAGATGATTTGCAGGCAAATCAAGGAGTGGTGAAATGACAGAGGATTTTTGGCTGATAGATATTCCTGTATTTGTCCCAGAATATGATAAGAATAAAGAGTATGGATGGAATAAATTTAAAGATAATTTATGGGATTTATTAAAGAATACAACAAAAGGATACTGCATGTATTGTTATGACAGAATCTGGATCAATGGACAGCGGAGGGGGCAGATTGAACATGGAATAGAAAAGGTGAATTTGCCGGACAAGCTGGAGGACTGTGTGCCTAATTTGGGCATTGCCTGTGAGAATTGTAATGGGAAATATAAGAAGCGTGGAGAAATGCAGAGGCGGCTGCCGCCACAGAGCATGAAAGAGTTTGAAGGAGGGGAGTGCTTAAAATTTGCCTGTAAAGCGCCTTGCGATAAGTTTAAAAAGCTACGTACAGAGTATATGCGAAAGGGAAAAATAATAGTTCAGCCTTTTGAAGCACGAAAAAAAGATGGCGGACATAATCTGCGTATTCAGTATGATTTATATCAATGTAAGTATATTCCAAGCCGGGTCTGCGGTGAGTATGATGAGGAGGAGCTTGCCATTATAGAGGGGCATATTAAACAGTTTGCATTAAATGAATCAGAACGAAAAAATTATGAGTTAGAAAGATTTTGTAAAAATGTGATTGATAATCGGTGTTTAATGCAGGGGTATGAATATAATAATTTGGTTGTTGGGTTATTTAGAAAAAAACTGCAGGAATTAAATATTGAAGAAGCCATAAAAATATGTGAAATTATATATAGCAATGTATACTATAGGCATGTTACATAGAAAAAGCAGGAGGATTTTATGTACAGAGAACACACAAAAACAATCAAAATAGGTGACAAACTCATCGGCGGCGGAAACCCAATCTTAATTCAGTCTATGACGAACACAAAGACGGAGGATGTGGAAGCTACGGCTGCACAGATTCTGAAACTGGAGGCGGCGGGATGTGATATTATCCGCTGTGCGGCGCCGACGATGGAAGCGGCGAAAGCACTTGGGGAGATAAAAAAGAGGATACATATTCCTTTGGTGGCAGACATTCATTTTGACTACCGTCTGGCGATTGCGGCTATGGAACACGGCGCAGATAAGATTCGGATTAATCCTGGAAATATCGGAAGTGCGGACAGGGTGAAGGCTGTTGTAGATGTGGCGAAGGAGAGAGGGATTCCTATTCGCGTGGGTGTGAACAGTGGTTCTCTGGAGAAGGAGCTGGTGGAAAAATATCATGGTGTAACGGCAGAGGGTATCGTGGAGAGTGCGCTGGATAAGGTGCATATGATTGAGGACATGGGATATGACAATCTGGTGATCAGCATTAAATCTTCCGATGTCATGATGTGTGCGAAGGCTCACAGGCAGATTGCCGAAAGGACAAATTATCCGCTGCATGTGGGGATTACCGAGTCGGGAACGATTCTTTCCGGAAATATCAAGTCTGCCGTGGGGCTGGGGATTATCTTGTCTCAAGGAATCGGGGATACGATTCGGGTATCTCTGACAGGAGATCCGTTGGAGGAAATTAAGTCCGCAAAGCTGATTTTGCGTACGCTGGGCTTGAGAAAGGGCGGTATTGAAGTGGTATCCTGCCCGACCTGCGGCCGGACGCAGATAGATTTAATCGGACTGGCGAACCAGGTGGAAACTATGGTAGAGGATATTCCAAAGACGCTGAAAGTGGCTGTGATGGGATGCGTGGTAAACGGACCTGGGGAGGCAAAAGAGGCAGATATTGGAATTGCCGGGGGGAAAGGCGAAGGATTGTTAATACGCAAAGGCGAGGTGATCCGTAAAGTGCCGGAGGGTGAGCTTCTCGGTGCGCTGCGGGAGGAAATATTGAAATTTGAGGAAGTATAGGCTATGGCAAAATCATTTTTTGAAGTGTTTCCGAATCTGGAAGTCGATCCCCAGGTGCATAGTCTTTTTTCGCAGGTAACGGTTACGAAGGTGACGGTTACTTCTGTCAGGGACAGGATGAGGGTGTACATAAGCAGCGAAAAGCTCATTCACAAGCAGTATATTTACGCGGTAGAACAGGCAATCAGAGAGCAGTTTTTTCCGGGAGAACAGATAGAGGTGAAGCTGCTGGAGAAATTTAACCTTTCTCGTCAGTATACTGCGGAGAAGCTGATGCCTATTTACAGGGACAGTATTCTTATGGAGCTGAAAAACTACAGTATTTTTGAATATAACATGTTCCGTCAGGCAGCGTGTGAGTTTGTGGATGGGGACAGCATGAATATGAAGGTGCAGCGTACTGTGGTGGCAGAGGATAAGGCGGACGAACTGGTGCGGGTGTTGGAAAAGATTTTCTGTGAGCGGTGCGGACTGTCTCTGAAAGTCCATATGATACTGGAGGAACCGAAAGAAAGCAAAGCGCGCAGGAACAGTGAGCTTCGTGTAGAGCAGGAGGTGCGGGCGATTCAGGAGCAGGTTTCGGCGGGCAGCACGGAGAAAATACCAGAAGAGGATGCGGCGCCGGAGGAAACAAAGCCAGCGGGGAAAAAGAAAGCAGAGAAAAAGGAAACGGGGAAAAAGGACGCGCAGGTTTCCGGAAAAGAAGCTGCCAGAAAGAACGGATTTCAGGAGAAGCGTGGAGGATTTTCCAGGGAAGGCGGTTACAGAAACAGCTCTGTTAAGCGCTCGGATAACCCGGATGTGGTGTATGGACGTGATTTTGAGGAGGATGCCATTGCGATTGAGCAGATTCAAAGTGAGATGGGGGAAGTGGTTATCCGCGGGCAGATTCAAGCGCTGGATACCAGGGAAATCCGGAATGAAAAGACGATTATCATCATCGAAATCACAGATTATACAGATACGATTGTGGTGAAAATGTTTGCCAGGAATGAACAGGTGCCAGAGATTCTGGAGAATGTGAAGAAAGGTGCATTCCTGAAAATGAAGGGAGTGACGACCATTGACCGTTTTGACGGACAGCTCACGATAGGTTCTGTGGTGGGGATTAAGAAAATCCCGGATTTCCGGAAGGGCAGGCAGGATACCAGCCCGGAAAAGCGGGTGGAACTGCACTGCCACACGAAGATGAGCGATATGGACGGGGTATCAGATGTAAAGGATATCGTGAAACGTGCGATGGAGTGGGGGCATAAGGCAATCGCGATTACTGACCATGGCGTGGTGCAGTCTTTTCCGGATGCCAACCATGCAGTGCCAAAAGAGAGTGATTTTAAGGTGATTTATGGTGTGGAAGCATATCTAGTGGATGATTTGAAGGATATGGTGGTAAATTCCCATGCCCAGAGCCTGGATGATACGTATGTGGTGTTTGATTTGGAAACTACCGGATTCAGTCCGAGCGTGAACCGTATTATCGAAATCGGTGCAGTGAAAGTGGAGAACGGGAAAATCACGGAGCGGTTCAGCACATTTGTCAACCCAGATGTCCCCATTCCTTTCCGCATTGAGGAATTGACAGGAATCAATGACAATATGGTTCTTGATGCGCCGCAGATTGATGAGGTTTTGCCGGAATTTCTGGAATTCTGTGGGAACTCTGTAATGGTTGCCCACAATGCTTCCTTTGATATGAGTTTCGTTGAGGAAAACTGCAGGAGGCTTGGCATCCAGAGGGAGTTTACCAGTGTGGATACGGTGGCGCTGGCACGGGTGCTGCTTCCCCAGCTTGGACGTTTTAAACTGGACACAGTGGCAAAGGCGCTGCATGTGCCGCTGCATAACCATCACCGTGCGGTGGATGATGCGGGATGTACGGCAGAGATTTTTGTGAAATTTGTTGAAATGCTGAAAGCGCGGGATGCATTTCACCTGGACGATGTGAATAAGCTGGGGAGGAATTCTAAGGAGCAGGTGAAAAAGCTGCCTTCCCACCATGCGATTATCCTGGCTATGAATGATACGGGGAGGGTGAATTTGTACCGCCTGGTGTCTCTAAGCCATATCGATTATTACCACAGAAGGCCGCTGATTCCAAAGAGTGTGTTCTTGGAGAACAGGGAGGGCTTGCTGATTGGCTCTGCCTGCGAAGCCGGGGAGCTTTATCAGGCGGTTCTGAACGGACGCTCTGATCAGGAAATTGCGCGGCTGGTGGAGTTTTATGATTATCTGGAAATCCAGCCTCTGGGGAACAATGAATTTATGATTGCCAGTGAGAAGATTGAAAATGTGGCTTCCAGGGATGACTTAATTGAGATAAATAAGAAGATTGTGAAGCTGGGTGAGCAGTTCGGGAAAATGGTGGTAGGAACCTGCGACGTCCATTTCCTGAACCCTGAAGATGAGGTATACCGACGGATTATCATGGCGGGAAAAGGGTTTACGGATGCGGACGACCAGGCGCCGCTGTATCTGCGGACTACAGAGGAGATGCTTTCGGAATTTGCGTATCTGGGGAGTGAGAAAGCAGAGGAAATTGTTATTACCAATCCGAATAAGATTGCGGATATGTGTGAGAAGATTTCCCCGGTACGGCCTGATAAATGCCCGCCTGTGATTCCGGATTCCGATAAAGACTTGAGAAGAATCTGTTACAACAGGGCGCATGAAATCTACGGAGACGAGCTGCCGGAGATTGTGACGGAGCGGCTGGAGAGGGAATTAAATTCCATTATTTCCAACGGGTTTGCAGTGATGTATATCATTGCCCAGAAGCTGGTGTGGAAGTCGAATGACGACGGCTATCTGGTAGGCTCCCGTGGTTCTGTAGGCTCGTCCTTTGTGGCGACGATGGCGGGAATTACAGAAGTAAATCCTTTGAGCCCTCATTATTATTGTAAGGAATGCCACTATTCGGAGTTTGATTCGGAAGATGTAAAGCCTTATGCGGGGGGCGCGGGATGCGACATGCCGGATAAAGTGTGCCCGAAATGTGGGGCGATGCTGATGAAAGAAGGGTTTGATATCCCGTTTGAGACGTTCCTGGGATTTAAAGGGAATAAAGAGCCGGATATTGATTTGAATTTCTCCGGCGATTATCAGGGAAATGCCCACCGCTATACGGAGGTTATCTTCGGAAAAGGGCAGACGTTCCGGGCGGGGACGATTGGTACGCTGGCAGATAAGACTGCATTCGGATATGTGAAGAATTATTTTGAGGAGAGAGGCCAGAGGAAGCGCGTGTGCGAGATTAACCGGATTGTCCAGGGATGCGTGGGGGTAAGGCGCACTACGGGACAGCATCCTGGGGGGATCATTGTGCTTCCGATTGGGGAGGAAATCTATTCTTTTACTCCGGTACAGCATCCGGCGAATGACCAGAATACAGATATTATTACGACGCATTTTGATTACCATTCTATCGACCATAACCTGCTGAAGCTGGATATTCTGGGACACGATGATCCGACGATGATTCGTATGCTGGAGGACTTGACCGGGCTGGATGCGAAGCAGATTCCGCTGGACGACCCGGAGGTCATGTCGCTGTTCACCAGTACGCAGGCGCTGGGGATTACGCCGGAGCAGATAGGGGGGTGTCCTCTCGGGGCGCTGGGAATCCCAGAGTTCGGCACAGAGTTTGTTATTCAGATGCTTGTGGATACGAAGCCGAAGAGCTTTTCGGATCTGGTGCGTATTTCAGGGCTGTCCCACGGCACAGACGTGTGGCTGGGAAATGCCCAGACGCTGATTCAGGAGGGGAAGGCGACGATTTCCACGGCAATCTGTACCCGTGACGATATCATGACCTACCTGATTCATATGGGGCTGGACAGTGAGGAGAGCTTTACCATTATGGAGAGCGTGCGGAAAGGAAAGGGGCTAAAGCCGGAATGGGAAGAGGAGATGACAAAGCATAACGTACCGGATTGGTACATCTGGTCCTGTAAAAAGATTAAATATATGTTCCCGAAAGCACATGCGGCGGCGTATGTCATGATGGCGTATCGGATTGCCTACTGTAAAGTATTTTATCCGCTGGCTTACTATGCGGCATATTTCAGCATCCGCGCCTCGGCGTTTAGCTATGAGCTGATGTGCCTGGGGGAAGAAAAACTGAAACATTATATGAAGCAGTACCAGCAGCGGGCGGGTGAGCTGACGAATAAGGAGCAGGATACGGTGAAGGATATGAAAATTGTCCAGGAGATGTATGCCAGGGGCTTTGAGTTCACTCCTATTGATATTTATACGGCACAGGCGAGCCGTTTTCAGATTGTGGACGGAAAGCTGATGCCCTCCTTGAGCAGTATCGAGGGCATGGGGGATAAGGCGGCAGAAGCCGTGGAGGAAGCGGCAAAAGACGGGCCGTTCCTGTCCAAAGACGATTTCCGCAGCAGGACAAAGGTGAGCAAGACGGTGATAGATTTGATGGATGATCTGGGGCTGCTGGGAGATTTGCCTGAGTCGAACCAGCTGTCGCTGTTTGATTTTGCGTAAAAGATAAAATTTGTAAAAATATTACAGCGGTTATTCAGAAAGGAAAGAGGCTGAATACAATTTTTTATCGGATTTTGGAGGTAGGGTATGGAGAAATATATTATGGCGCTGGATCAGGGAACTACCAGTTCCCGGTGTATCCTGTTTAATAAGCAGGGAAAGGCATGCAGCATGGCACAGAAGGAGTTCCGCCAGATTTTTCCGAAGCCGGGCTGGGTGGAGCATGATCCAATGGATATCTGGGCTTCTCAAATCAGCGTTGCGGCAGAAGCAATGAGCAAGATTGGAGCCGGGGCGGAGAACATCGCGGCTATCGGTATCACGAACCAGAGGGAAACCACGGTTGTGTGGGAGAAAGAGACGGGAAAACCAGTGTGCAATGCCATCGTCTGGCAGTGCCGTAGGACGGCAGAGCTAGTGGACGAGCTGAAATCGGAAGGCTTTGACAGGGTAATCCGGGAAAAGACGGGACTGATACCGGACGCGTATTTCTCGGCGACGAAGCTGAAATGGATTTTGGATAATATGCCAGGGGCAAGGGAGCGTGCCGTTCGGGGTGAGCTGCTGTTCGGGACAGTGGACACCTGGCTGATTTGGAATCTGACGAATCGGAAAGTGCATGTGACGGATTACACGAATGCATCAAGAACGATGCTGTTTGATATACATAAGCTCCGATGGGACGATGAAATTCTGGAAAAACTGGAGATTCCCCGGCAAATGCTGCCCGAGGTGCGGCCCTCCAGCGAGGTCTATGGGTATACCCAGGATTGCATCTTAGGCGGGGGAATCCCTATCGCGGGCGCAGCGGGAGACCAGCAGGCGGCTCTGTTCGGGCAGTGCTGTTTTGAGCCAGGAGAAGCGAAAAATACTTATGGGACGGGATGTTTTCTGCTGATGAACACGGGAAGCAAAGCGGTGGAGTCGAAGAGCGGGCTGCTCACGACAATTGCTGCGAGTGCGGACGGAAACATCCGCTATGCCCTGGAGGGCAGTGTGTTCGTGGCGGGAGCAGCGATCCAGTGGCTGCGTGACGAGCTGCGCATCATCGACACGGCGGCGCAGTCAGAGGAATATTGTATGGCAGTAAAGGACACGGATGGAACTTATGTAGTGCCTGCGTTTACGGGGCTTGGCGCCCCATACTGGGACGCATACGCCCGGGGGACGATCCTGGGGCTGACCCGGGGGACGCGCCGGGAACATCTGGTGCGGGCTGTTGTGGAGTCCCTGGCGTATCAGGTATCAGATGTGATTGAGGCGATGGAAAAGGATTCCGGCATCCATTTAAAGACATTAAAAGTGGACGGCGGCGCCTGTGCGAACAATTTCCTGATGCAGTTCCAGGCAGACATCCTGGATGTCCAGGTGGCAAGGCCGGAGTGTATCGAGACGACAGCGCTGGGGGCGGCGTACCTGGCGGGGCTTGCCGTGGGCTGCTGGAAAAACCAAGAGGATGTGTGCGCGAACTGGGCGCTGCAGCGTACATTTTCCCCGGATATGACGCAGGAATACAGGGAAGAGCTGCTGAAAGGATGGAAAAGGGCGGTGCAGTGTTCGTTTGGGTGGGCGAAATAAATTTAGAAGCCTATTGTGAAAAACAATAAGATTGTACTGTTTTAATTTGGTAATTCTATGTTATACTAATAATATAGTGCGGAAAGGGGTGGTGCCAGTGGAGACAGAAAGTGTGGATAAGGAAAAGCTGATTTTGGCAGTTCAGGCGGCAGTGGGGGTTTTGTATATTATTCTGGCGGTGCGGAGCAGCCTGAAAGGGCAGTCGCCGAAGATGAAAAAGGTGCTGGCAAAGCAGG
Source organism: Lachnospiraceae bacterium 46-15 (assembly GCA_041223665.1). GTDB lineage: Bacteria > Bacillota > Clostridia > Lachnospirales > Lachnospiraceae > Hominisplanchenecus_A. The sequence goes on along the minus strand of JBCLQO010000015.1, from coordinate 31,812 downwards.
CGAAGCGGATTGACAAATTGAACCGCCTGGAGTATAAGCAGGCGAAACGTGAAATCCGGCGTAACAGACAGTAAGGATAAAGTGTTATAATCCGGCGGCGCACAGAGAAAAAATTTAAAGCAAAGAGGAGGCGTGAATTATGGGCATATTAATTAAAGGCGGAAGGGTCATCGACCCGGACACAAAGACAGATGGGAAATATGATATTTTGATTGAGGATGGAAAGATAAAGTCGGTTGCCAAAGAGATAAAGGAGAAGGCAGAGCGGGTTATCGACGCAGCAGGCTGTTATGTGATGCCGGGGCTGATTGATATGCATGTACACCTGCGGGATCCGGGACTGACGTATAAGGAGAGCGTGGAAAGCGGGGCTCAGGCAGCGGCAAAAGGTGGATTTACCACCATTATTGCCATGCCGAATACAAAACCTGTTACGGATGACAGGGGCAGGGTAGGGTACGTGATGCATAAGGCGGAGATGCTGGTGCCCATTCATGTGCTGCAGGCCGGGGCAGTGACGAAAGGGATGAAAGGCAAAGAGCCGGCGGATATCGAAGGTATGGTGAAAGCAGGTGCGCCTGCCATCACAGAGGACGGGAAATCTGTGATGGATTCCGGTGTCTACCGGAAGGCTATGAAAGAGGCGAAACGGCTGGGTATCCCGGTGCTGGCGCATTGTGAGGATATCAATCTGGTGCAGGGTGGCGTGGTAAATGCAGACGCAAATATGAAAGCCCTGGGGCTAAAGGGCATCAGCAATGCGGTGGAGGATATCATCGTGGCGCGCGACATCATGCTGGCGAAAGAAACAGGCGTACATCTGCATCTGTGCCATTGTTCTACAGAGGGAAGCGTAGAGATGGTGCGGCAGGCCAGGGCAGAAGGGGTATCTATCTCTGCGGAAGTGTGCCCTCATCATTTTACTTTGTCTACAGACGATATAAAAACTGCTGACGCCAACTACAAGATGAACCCGCCCCTTCGGACGAAAAAGGATGTGGAAGCCCTGCGGAAAGGGCTGGGAGAAGGTGTCATGGATGTGATTTCTACAGACCATGCGCCCCACAGCGCAGAGGAAAAGAGCCGTCCGATAGAGGAAGCGCCTTTTGGAATCGTGGGGCTGGAGACTTCTGTGGCGCTGACTTTGACAGAGCTGGTGGATACGGGCATCCTGACCCCTATGCAGATGGCAGAAAGAATGAGCTATAACCCGTCAAAAATCCTGGGACTTGGCAGAGGCTCCCTGGCAGAAGGGAAGCCTGCCGATGTAACGATTATTGACCCTGAGACAGAGTATATCATTGAGCCGGAGAGTTTTGTTTCAAAAGGCAAAAATACGCCTTTCGGCGGGAAGAAAGTAAAAGGACAAGTTGTGGCGACCATCTGCGGAGGCGAGGTGGCATACGCGCATGGCTTAAAGGAGGAAACAAAGAAATGATACAGAAATTAATTAGCAATATACAAAAGACAAATGCTCCCATTGTCGTGGGACTTGACCCGATGCTGGGCTATATTCCAGAGCATATCCAAAAAAAAGCATACGCTGAATTCGGGGAGACTCTGGAGGGTGCGGCCGAGGCGGTATGGCAGTATAATAAAGAAATCGTAGACTGTACGTATGATTTGATTCCGGCAGTAAAGCCCCAGATTGCTATGTATGAGCAGTTTGGCATTGAGGGGTTAAAAGCCTATAAGAAAACAGTGGATTACTGCAAAGAAAAAGGTCTGGTAGTTATCGGGGATGTGAAGCGGGGAGATATCGGTTCTACGTCTGCCGCTTATGCGGTGGGGCATCTGGGGAAAGTTCAGGTAGGAAGCAGGACTTATGCCGCTTTTGATGAAGATTTTGCTACGGTGAATCCATATCTGGGGACGGACGGAATCAAGCCGTTTCTTGATGTGTGCAGGCAGGAGAAGAAGGGGATTTTCATCCTGGTAAAGACATCAAACCCGTCCAGCGGCGAATTCCAGGATCAGCTTATTGACGGAAAGCCGCTGTATGAGCTGGTGGGAGAGCATGTGGCAAAATGGGGAGAGGAGTGCATGGGCGATACTTACAGCTATGTAGGGGCAGTGGTAGGCGCTACTTATCCGGAGATGGGAAAAGTTCTCCGTAAAATCATGCCAAAGTCCTTTATTCTGGTGCCGGGATACGGTGCACAGGGCGGCAAAGGCAAAGATTTGGTACATTTTTTCAATGAGGACGGACTGGGTGCAATCGTAAATTCATCCAGAGGAATCATTGCCGCTTATAAACAGGAAAAATATGCAAAATTTGGGGCGGAGCATTTTGGGGAGGCTTCCCGCGCGGCTGTGGAAGATATGGCGGCTGATATTGCTCAGGCGCTGGAGAGCAGATAATTATAGTAACCGTCCGGTTTTGCCGGGCGGTTATAGTCAAAGACCCCGCCGCAAGCAGCGGGGCGTCAAACTTGAAACGCACCAAGGGGCGGGGGATTTGACCCTCGCGGCAGTCGCCAAATGCCTGCAAGCAGTCACTTGGCTTGTTGTTTGTGGGAATAAATACAATACATAGCAGGAGAGAAAAGTATGCCAGGTAAATGGAAAGAAACCGCAAAAATTGTAGGACAGACAAAAATCGGAAAAGGGATTTACAGCATGTGGCTGCAGACAGAGGAGATTGCCGGATATGCGGTGCCGGGACAATTTATTTCCGTGTACTGCCATGACGGAAGCCGTCTGCTGCCCAGGCCAATCAGTATCTGTGAGATTGATAGGGAGATGAAGCAGCTGCGCATTGTATACCGGGTGGCGGGAAAAGGTACAGAAGAATTTTCGAAGCTGGAAGCGGGCGGCAGCCTGGAAATCATGGGGCCGCTGGGAAACGGTTTCCCACTTTCACGGATGGAAGAGAAACACCATGCCATGCTTATCGCAGGAGGCATCGGCGTTCCTCCGATGGTGGAGCTGTCGAAACAGCTGGCAGGCGGGAAAAGCATTGTAGTGGGATATCGGGATGAGCTGTTTCTTACAGAAGAGCTGGAGAAGAATGGCAGCGTATTTATCGCTACAGAGGATGGAAGCGCCGGGACGAAGGGGAATGTGCTGGATGCCATCAGGGAAAATGATATTCAGGCAGATCTTATTTATGCCTGCGGCCCTACGCCGATGCTGCGTGCGCTGAAAGCTTACGCACAAGAAAAAGGGATTGAGTGCTGGATTTCCATGGAGGAGCGTATGGCGTGTGGAATTGGCGCGTGCCTGGCCTGTGTCTGTCAGTCGAAAGAGGTGGATGGGCATTCTCATGTACATAACAAACGAGTATGTAAAGAAGGCCCGGTATTTTTGGCGTCGGAGGTGGAGTTATGATTGATACGAGAGTAAATATTGCCGGAGTGGAGCTGAAAAATCCTGTAATGACTGCGTCCGGGACGTTTGGCTCCGGTGCAGAATACAGTGAATTTGTAGATTTGTCCAAGCTGGGGGCAGTGGTAACAAAGGGTGTGGCAAATGTGCCGTGGCCAGGGAATCCCACGCCACGGGTGGCTGAAGTATATGGCGGTATGCTGAATGCCATCGGGCTTCAGAATCCGGGCATCGACGTATTTGTGGAGCGGGATATTCCGTTCCTCAGACAGTATGACACAAAGATTATCGTGAATGTATGCGGCAGGAGTACAGAGGATTATTGTGAGGTGGTGGAGCGCCTCGGCAGTGAGGACGTGGATTTGCTGGAAATCAACATTTCCTGCCCGAATGTCAAGGAGGGTGGAATCGCTTTCGGGCAGAATCCTGCATCTGCAGAGGCTATCACAAAAGCAGTGAAGCGAGTGGCGAAACAGCCTGTCATTATGAAGCTGAGCCCGAATGTGACGGATATTGCGGAAATGGCGAAAGCTGTCGAGGCGGGCGGTGCAGATGCTGTTTCACTGATAAACACTTTGACAGGAATGAAGATAGACGTTCATCGCCGCACGTTTGCTTTGGCCAATAAGACCGGAGGGCTGTCCGGGCCGGCGGTGAAGCCTGTGGCGGTGCGCATGGTTTACCAGGTGGCAAATGCCGTGAAGCTTCCAGTTATCGGTATGGGAGGCATTGTTGCGGCGGAGGATGCCCTGGAATTTATCTTGGCAGGAGCCACGGCAGTCTCCGTCGGGACAGCGAATTTCTTCCGGCCGGAGGCGACGCTGGAAATCGCAGAGGGCATAGAAGAGTATATGAGAAAATACCGTGTGGGTGCCGTGAGTGAGTTGATTGGTGCGGTGAGGTAAATCATTTACGCCGGTGTATGCATATTTCATAAAAAGCATTGACGCAAGAAGGGAAAATTGTTATAGTTTATATAACTGCCATTGCTTGTGAAGCAGTGTGGTATAGGTAAAGTGACAAGAGTTTTCAAAAAGGAGGAAAAAGATGAAGAAGTGTAATAGCAGGAAAGGGTGGGGAATCCACATTTTAAGTGTGTTTGTGCTTATGCTGGCATTCTGTCTCCCTGCATCGGCCGGAGTGCAGGAGGGAGAGGGTGAATACGAGATTTACCCAACTCCTCAGAGTATTGTGTATGGAGACGGCACGGTAGCTTTGACAGACCAGGTAAATGTGACATATGGTGATGCGGTTGATGAGTATACAAAAGAGAGGGTTTCAGACACGTTAAAAGTGTTGAACCTGAAACAGAGCGAGTCATCTACCGCAGCGAATACGAACCTGATTATAGGTGTCTATGGCGAGGCAGAGGATCCGGCGGCAGCTTATGGCGCTTCTCACGGTGTAGATGCGGCAATTTATGAAAAATATGATGCATATACTCTTTGGGTTCAGGGAAAAGATATCGTTATTCTTGGAAAAAATACAGATGCGGCGTACTATGGTGTTACTACATTGAAGCGTATTTTTGAGCAAATAGCGGATATAGGTGGAAAAAGTGTCAGAGAACTGACAGTAAAGGATTATGCGGAAATTCAGTTCCGTGGATTTATTGAAGGATATTATGGAAATCCTTGGTCACATGAGGACCGTATAGATCTGATGAAATTCGGCGGCGAGATAAAAATGAACCAATATGTGTTTGCACCGAAAGATGATCCGTATCACAATGCACGGTGGCGTGAGCTGTATCCGGAAGAAGATTTGGTGAAAATCCGTGAATTGGCACAGGCGGGGAATGAGAGCAAGTGTTTCTATGTATATGCACTACATACATTTATGAATAATCCAGTTAATTTTACATCGGAAGAAACTTATCAGGCAGATTTGCAGGTAATTAAGAATAAATTTGCACAGGTTATTGAAGCGGGAGTGCGTCAGATTGCAGTTTTAGAAGATGATGCCAGTGGAACAGGCGCTGAGAATATCATTAAATTGATGACGGATTTGAATACGTGGTTAAAAGAATTGAAGGCAAGTACTTATCCGGATTTAAAGACAGATATCTTGTATTGCCCTAGAGAGTATATGAATACAACAGCTGATAAGCTGACAGCTGTCCATAAAGGTGTGAGTGAAGAGATTCATATCGTAATGACGGGAGGAAAGATTTGGGGGCAGGTATCAAATCAGTTTGCGGATGGCTTTTATAATGGATTGAATTCCAGTGAAAAAGAAGGACGTTATCCGTATATGTGGGTGAACTGGCCATGTAATGACAATACAAAGACCAGTCAGATTATGGGTGGACATAACTATATCCTTGAGCCTGGACTGGATGGAAGCAAATACGAAGGGATTATCCTGAACCCTATACAGGAATCAGAGTCATCAAAAGTGGGTATTTTCACTACAGCAGATTATTGCTGGAATATCTGGGATGGACCGGGAGCAGATGATCCCGCGTGGAATCTGGCTGGAACAGGATTTAAGTCTCCGCAGGGAGATCAGGCATGGGAGGATTCCTTTAAGTATATCGACCATATGACAGCAATTGAGACAGAGGAGTCTGCTGCTTTGCGGGAAGTCGCAAAACATATGATTACACAAGGCCCAGATCAGACGGTACCAGGAAAGCAGGTTCAGTTTGATGAGTCGTTAGAAATTAAAGATCAAATTACAGCTTTAAAGGATAAAATAGAGGCTGGTACAATTCAGGAAAGTGACGAAGCGGCTATAGAAGCTTTAAAGAAAGAGTTTGAAAAAATAAGGGATTCAGCAGCGTTGTATCTGGAAAGAGGCACGAACAGACGAACGGTTAAGCAGATGACACCGTTTTTGAGTTGTTTACGAGATATGACGGCAGCGGATGTTTATTTATTAGACGGCATCTTGGCACATATTCAGGGCAATGAAGGTGGTGTTTGGGAAGGTTATGCAGAGGGGCAGGCGCTCTATGATCAGTCAAAATCCTATGGATTTTCCTATTATGGTCAAGGAACGATCTATGCTATGGCAGCGAGGAAGTATATCACACCGTTTACAAACGCGGCAGTGAAATATTTGTCAGACGCAGTGAAACCAATCGTAGCACCGGAAGAAGGGAGTGCAGACGAGGAGGAATTTGTAAAATATACGGGGACTCTTACAAAGTCAAGTAATTTGAGCGTATATGGTAATAATGCGGAGACAAGGCTTACAGACGGAGATGATGACACATACGTATGGTATCAATATACTACAGGTACAACTCAGAAATCGGAAGTAGGGGCTTACCTGCAGTTTGATTTGGGAGAGGCAAAGTCTGTTGGGCGTGTACGAATCCTTGTGGGTGCGGACAATGGCGATAAGTGGACGAAATATCATCTGGAATATTCTGCAGATGGACAAAGCTGGAATAAATTTGGTGTTTATAATGGCGTTTCTTCCGGGAAAGATATTTATGAAGTAAACCTGAAAGGCGCATCCGCACGTTATATTAAACTGGTGAATAATCAGGAGACGAGTTCATGGTTAAAGTTCAGTGAATTTTCAATATATTCTTCTGTCAAAGCGATGGAGTACACAAATACGGAAGATGCAGAATGGCAGGTAGAACATGCGGATAATACTTTTAAAATATTGCCAAAGCAAAATGCTGTACTTCAGCCTGGGCAGTATATTGGTTTGAAGCTTGACAGAATCCGTGCATTCGATGGAGGCATTACGCTGACAGGATCAGGGATGGAAAATCTGACATTGCAGAAATCCATGAATGGTACAGAATGGACAACAGGAAACGACAAAGGCGGTGCCCGTTATATCCGTTTGATAAATCAGACGCAGCAGGATGTTACATTTAATTTAGAATCTTTGACTGCTGTGTCAAATGAGATTCAGCCAATGGATTTGCATGAGACAAATATCGGAGGTTCAACACTCAGTGATGATGCAAGATATCTTGGAACGACAAAAAACTGGATGGATGGCAATTTGGGAACAGCGGCAAAGTATAGTAGTACGCCAAGGACGAATGATTATGTGACGTATGATTTAGGACAGGAAATAGAGCTTCATACATTGAAAGTATATGCTTTGGATTCCCGGTATGATTATCCTCGTGACGCAGTGATTGAAGCGTCCATGGATAATACACAGTGGACAGAAATTCTTACAATCGGGGATGGAATAGAAGATGGCCAGGATACTAAAGACACAGCGCCGTCACAAAATGGCTGGAGAAAAGGCGGATTAGGTGAAGAGGCATATGCATATCTGGAGAATACAGAGATTCCGAATGTGAAAGCAAGATATATTCGTCTGCGTTTTATCGCTCCTTATAATTACAGGTGGGTGGAGCTGAATGAGATTGCGATCAATCAGGGTGAGTACATTACATCTATTATTGACCCTACCTTTGAGACAGATGCCGCATTGCAGAAGGGACTGGAGCCGCAGAATCTGAATGATGGTGATTTGACAACTGGATTCCAGCCAGATGGTACAAACAATGGTTATGTGATTTATAACTTGTCAGATAAGACACAGCTTGGCAGAATCAATATTCTTCAGAGTGGAAACGTAATCAGCAATGCCAAGGTTTCTGTGCGGACAGGCGAAAATACCTGGAAAGAGATGGGGACATTGGACAGAAGTTTTTCTGCATTCTATACAGGTGATTTGGAGAATGTATATGCTGTGAAGCTGGAGTGGCAGGATGTAGTGCCAATTATTTATGAGATTATTACATTGGAAAATGAGGGGAATGTCCTCGAAAAGAACCTGAATGATGCGAAAGAGGATTTAAAGAAAGCGTCAGATGAGGTAACAAAAGCAGAGGCGGCAGTTTCAGAAATTAATGTAAAGATACAGGAAGCAGTTTCTAAAGTGAACAGTGCAGCGAATATGGCCGATAAACTCCGCGCGGAAGTAGAACTTCAGAAGCTGTATGCAGAGAAAGCAGAGGCAGAAGCGACAGCTTTGAGGAAAAAAGTAGAGCAGACTCTGAAAGGTGCGAAGGCTGATAGGGTGGAAGCACGTAATAAGAGAGTAGAAGCGGCAGCAGCCACAGATCCAACAAAGAAAACAGAATTAGAAAATCAGGCGAATACCCTAGAGGCGGGAGCTAATACTGCAGAAACTCAGACAGTTCAGCAGTTGGAAAATCAGGCAAAACAGAAGGATGAAGAAAAGAATACGTATATACAGGCGGCTGGTGATAAACAGGCAGAGTTGGATAATTTACTGAATAATCCTCCAACAGAAAATCCAGGAGGAAGTGAAAAGCCAAATCCAGTTCCAACGCCGACTCCAAACCCAGTCCCGACGCCAACACCAACACCGACACCCGTCAAAGACTTTACGTACAAGAATGTGAAGTATAAAGTCCTGGATGCTTCGGCTAAGACGGTTGCCGCAGTAGGTGTACAGACAAAGAAGGTTAAATCTGTCACAATCAATACGGCAAAAGAGGCGAAGAGCGGAGTAACTTACAAAGTAGTTCAGATTAGTGATAAAGCTTTTAAAGGCTGCAAGAAACTGACAAAAGTGACAATTGGAAACAATGTGAAGAAGATTGGTAAGGAAGCGTTTGCACAGTGTACAAAATTAAAGACCGTAAATATGAAGAAGGCTTCCGGTGTTACTTCTATCGGGAAGAAAGCGTTTACCAAGATTCAGGCGAAAGCTAAGATTACAGTTCCGGCGAAGAAGCTTAAGAAATATAAAAAGCTGCTGAAAAAAGCCGGGATTCCGAAGAAAGCAGTTATTAAGAAATAAGCGGCAAGAGAAGTCAGAGCGGCGGGGGATTCCCCGCCGTTTGCCGTGAAATCAGAAATTGGGACGGCAGGTAAAAGAACCAGAGAATATTTGAAGAGAATGCGGACCAGGCGGTCGGAAGTAGATTGAGATATTGGGGCAGGTTGGCAAAACCTACATGAATATCGCAGAGGAACATAAGCGTGAGCGCTGTAAGCAGGCTGAAATTTTTCTGGTTTTTGGCGAGTGAGATATTGGCGTATAGAAATCCAATATAAATGGCAGCAGGCAGCAAGATGATTTCAGAAAAATATGCCAGGGGGAGAAGAAAAAGTGATGCAAAAAGAACGCTTTTTATAAGAGAATTCCAATCTCCGCCTAAAAACAGACGGTAGCAGAGCTGAACCAGGCAGAAGAGCAGCACACCGGTAAGGAAATAGTTTGTAAAAATCAGAAAGTAGTCTGCACATACAGTAAAAAAAAGCGCGCATATAAGAAAGCGCGTCTGCGGACGCTTTTGCAGCGGACGGTTTCTAAGCAGGCAAAATAAAAAGCACGAAAGGATAAAACTATATTTAATAGTAGAATACAAGCGGCACCTCCCAGGATTTTACCTGGAGTATAACCGATTGTCTGCAAAATATACGGCAATCAGAGAGGCGGCGCTTTTTTCGGAAAGGGAGTCATGAAAAATGGGAAATATTTGCATTTGGAAAAACGCCTCAGGAAGCTGAAGTTTCTGGGAAAAATAGCGCCAGAGACCATAGCTAGGGAGGCGTTTTCAGTATTAACTCTAAACCAGTAATTTACCTGGTGTTTTTAGAAGCAGCTTCGGCAAAGCTGATATTAACAAGTTTATCATAGGGAGCGCGTTTTTTTAACTCTCCGGCACTTTCCAGAATATCCTGCAGAAGTTCAAAGCTGGCCTTTTCGAAGATAAGCGTATCCTTCCAGGTATCCTGCTCAGCATAACGCCGGACAATCGCTGTAATCGTATCCAAGTCCGTTTCCACAAACTGCGGACGGATTACCTGGGCGATTTCTTCCGGCGTATGGGAATTCACATAGTCCATTCCGCGCTGGAGGGCATCTGTGAATTTTTGGATAACCTCAGGATGTTCTTCCAAATAGCTTGCTTTGGCAGAGTAAGCAGTGTATGGAACGTAGCCAGAATCCACGCCGAGGGAAGCCGCCACATATCCGATTCCTTCCTGTTCCAGCGTGGTAGCCCCTGGTTCAAATTCCACAGTGTAATCTCCCTGCCCTCCGGTAAAGGCCGCGGCAGTAGAGCCAAAGTCTATACTCTTGTCAATGGAGAGGTCAGTGTCGGGATCAATACCTTGCTGTTTCAGGATATACTCAAATACCATTTCTGGCATACCACCATTCCGGCCACCCAGGACATTAGCACCTTTTAATTGTTCCCAAGTAAAATCAGGCATTTCCTTCCGGGCGACCAGGAAATTGCCTGCTCTCTGAGTAAGCTGCGCGAAATTGACGGCATAATCCTCAGCGCCTTCGTTAAAAGCATAAATAGAGGATTCTGAGCCCATAAATCCGATGTCAGCTTCGCCGGAGACCAGGGCGGTCATGGTTTTATCGGCTCCAAATCCTGTAACAAGAGTTAAGTCAATTCCCGCATCTTTAAAATATCCCTCTTCAATTGCCACATATTGCGGTGCGTAAAAAATGGAATGTGCCACTTCGTTGAGCGTTACTTTCGTCATTTCTTCTGAGACATTTTTGCCTGTTTTACATCCTGTCAGCAGAATTCCGACGAGTGCAAATGCACCAAGATACAAAAAGCTTTTTTTTCTCATTCAAAATGCTCCCTTACTCATGGTTCTATCTTACCATATGCGTAAATGGGAAAGTGGTTACAAGTTATTGTTTACGGCAGCTTGCAAATTTATTCCCGCGAGCAATGAGCCAAGCAGCCGCGCTTGCGCGGATATTTGGCGAATGCCGCGAGGGTCAAATACCCCGCCCCTTGGGGCGGAAAGAACAAGCCAGGTCATGCCCCGTAGCTTGCTGCGGGGTATTTGACTGTACAAGAACAGATGGAGCCAGCATAGGCTTACTCCATCTGTTCTTTGCTTTTTGAGAGGACTCTCTTTTTTACAAATACCATGATAGCGGCGCAGGCAGCCCCGAATAGAATAAATTTCGCAATACCAGAATAAGAAGCCAGATATTTTACGATAATATCCCAGGATTCTCTGGCAGCGACGCCAACCCATACGAGTACGGTGTTCCACAGGAAACTGCCAAGAGTAGTCAGCAAAAGGAAGGGAACGAGATTTATTCGTGCAAATCCGGCAGGAATAGAAATCAAGCTGCGTACCATAGGGATAAAGCGGCAGAAAAATACTGTGCTGATTCCTGTGTGGTTGAACCATTCTACCGCCTTGTCTACATCATCGGGGTAGAGATGCAGCAGCTTTCCGACACGGCCGTTCAGGATAGCTTTTAGGCGGCGGGGCGGCAGCAGATATCCTACGCCATAGAGTACGATAGCGCCGATAAGGGAGCCGGCTGTAGCAGCCAGGATGACCGCCCAGATATTCAGGCTGGTATAAGTAGTCATGAAACCGCCGAAGGTCAGGATGACTTCTGATGGAATAGGCGGGAAAATATTTTCGATGGCGATAAGCAGAGAGACGCCCCAGTAGCCGTATTGCTGCATGATAGAGATAATCCAGTTTTGCATAGAACCTCCAGAAAGGTTTCTTTCCTTGGAATATATGTGTGTGCAGAGCCGGATATTACGGATAGTGTGCCGTTTTTGGGGAATAAACATATTATAAAAACAGAGCCGCTGACGTCCGGCATCTCCCGGATAGCAGCAGGATAGAGATAAGGGAGGACAGTATGGATAAAAATGTGATTTTGGGTGTGCTCATCCCCTTTCTGGGAACGACGCTTGGGGCAGGAATGGTATTTTTTCTGAAAAAAAGAATGGGGGCAAAGCTTGAAAAATCTCTCCTGGGGTTTGCGGCGGGCGTAATGATAGCAGCGTCTGTATGGTCACTGCTCATTCCCTCTATCGGGATGGCGGAAGAACAGGAAGTGGTGCCGTGGGTTCCGGCAGCGGCAGGCTTTCTATTGGGAGTCTTATTTCTGCTGGTTCTTGACATGCTGATTCCGCACCTGCACCTGGACAATGAGAAGCCGGAGGGTGTGAAATCAAGCCTGAAAAAAAGCACAATGCTGATGCTGGCAGTGACGCTCCACAATATTCCGGAGGGAATGGCGGTTGGCGTGGTATTTTCCGGACTGCTGGCGCAGGACGCTTTGATATCGGCGGCGGGAGCATTTGCATTGTCCATTGGGATTGCCATACAGAATTTTCCAGAGGGAGCAATTATCTCTATGCCGCTGAAAACTGGAGGAATGTCGGGAACAAAAGCATTTCTATACGGAACGGCGTCTGGGGTGGTAGAACCGATAGCGGCGGTGGTGACAATCCTGCTCACAGGCATTATTTACCCGGCACTGCCATACCTGCTGTCTTTCGCAGCGGGAGCCATGATTTATGTAGTGGTGGAGGAACTGATTCCGGAGTCCCAGGCAGGGGAAAATACGGATATCGGCACGATTGGGGTGGCATTGGGGTTTGCGTTGATGATGATTCTGGATGTGGCGCTGGGATAGACTGCGTATTTTAATTTTCCTATAATGTGCAAGGCAAAAGTGTTTGCAGAGGATTTGGCGGAAAACCCAAATTTTTTTCAGGAAACTGCCACAGGATTTTCAACATTTTCCCATAAAACAGACAAAATTTCCGCTTATTCTAAAGCAAAGAGAAAATGAATGGAAAGGATGTTTGAGTATGGTAAAGAAAAGATTAGGGGCAGCGCTTTGTCTGGCAGCAGCGCTTATGATGGCAGGATGCCAGGGCGGAGGAAAGACACAGAATCCGTCGGGGGCAGCGCCGGGACAGATAGGGAACGCAGGAGACGCACAGCAGGAAAACAGTATTATGGGAAAAGTCACGGCAATAGATGGAAGTAAAATTACGTTAGAGCTTGTAGAAATGCCGCAGAGGGGCGAAGGAGGGCCTGGCGGAAGTTCAGATGGGAAAACAAGGCCGGCAGAGGGTGAGACAATGCCGGAAGGCGAAAATCCCCCAGAGCGTCCGGATGGCGAAACTTTGCCGGAGCTTCCAGAAGGTGAAACCATGCCGGAAGGCGAAACCCCGCCGGAACTTCCAGAGGGTGAGACAATGCCGGAAAGACAGACGCCGCCGGGCGGAGGAGAGCCGGGAGAGTTGAAAACTACGGGAGAAGAACAAGTTGTTATGGTTTCTGATAATACGGTTTATGCGGTGGATGAGAGAGGAGAGTCCAGGGAGGCATCTGCGGCAGACATTGAGGAAGGAACAGTTATCCGAGTCGTGATGGACGGCGATACAGCCGTTTCCGTCACGATTATGAGAATGGGACAGAAGAACCAGGAGGGCGGCAATGAAACGGAAAAATAAGAAAAAAAGAACAATCATAATAGCAGGCGTCCTGGCGGCTGTCTTGGTAGCGGGGACGGGAACATGGTATTTCATTTCCAGAACAGGAAAGGTGAGGGCAATGGTTCCCGCGGAAGCTATAAGTGTGAAAGTGGAAACGGGGAATCTATCTACGACAGTGGTGGGGACAGGGACGCTCAAAAATGATACGGCGAATGCAGTGAAAATTCCCGAAGGAGTTACAGTGGACGAGGTGATGGTTGAGAGCGGTGATGCAGTGAAGGCCGGAGATGTGCTGGCAGTTGTGAACCAGGCGTCGGTAATGAAAGCATTGTCGGAAATTCGGGATGAACTTGTGGAGCTTGACGAGGAAATCAATGACGCAAAAGGCGATAAGGAGTCTGCATATATCAAAACTTACATAGCGGGACGGGTAAAGAAGATTTATGCGGAAACAGGAGAAAACGCAGCGTCTGTCATGCAGGAGAAAGGTTCGCTTCTAGTGCTGTCTATTGATGGAAAAATGGCAGTCAGCCTGGAGGGAGCATCCGGCGTGGATGCCGGAGATGATGTGATAGTGCGTCTTTCCGATGGTTCAGAGGAAGAAGGAACGGTAGAAAGTGCATCAGGAGAAGCCAGTGTAATTACCTTGACAGATAATGGGACATCGGCCGGAGACAAAGTTACGGTGCTGGATGAAAGCGGAGAGGAGATAGGCAGCGGGGAGCTGTATATCCACCAGCCAATAGAGATTACAGGGACGGCCGGGACTATTTCTGAAATAGTGACAGAGGAAAATGAAGAGGTGAGCGCCGGGGATACGCTGATAAAGCTTACAGATTTGCCGGATTCTGCAGAGTATCAGCAGCTTCTAGACAAACGCGGTGAATTGACAGAAACTTTAAAGGTGCTGGCACAGCTTTCCGCCCAGGGGACAATCCAGGCGGAATATGATGGTACGGTGGAGAATGTTTATGTAACGGCGGAAGAAACGGAAGGAAATAGTACAGAGAATTCCGGCGCAGGAGCATCTATGGGAAGCGGCATGGCTTCGGTACAGGAAAAAGCGGAATTTGTCCAGACAACGGCAAAAGGGATAGAAAAATCAGTCCAAGGGCTGTTTACATTTGCCAATACTTCTGAAACTGAGAAGAGTACCGAAGAGGCTGGTGTGACGACTGTTACAGATTTTATGGCAGTCTTTCAGGAACTGGGTATCGCTGCGCCTGCAAAGGGGGGAGTTCCGGCATCGGAGATAGCAGAAACAGAGCAGTACACTGGCAGCATCCGGTGGACGCCTGCAGATGGAACCTTTGCGGCACAGACCGCTTACACAGCAGAGATAGAGCTTACAGCGAAAGCAGGATATCAGTTCATGGCGGCTGACGGAGCAGAGTTTTCTTTTCCAGGTGCGCAGACAACTGTCTGGGAAATTGGGGAACAGTGTGAAGGGAATATGCTGAAACTGATTTTGACGTTTCCTGAAACAGAAAAAGAGGACGAGAGTGAGACGGAGGGAAGCCAGCAGAATCCGGGCAGCACACAGAATCCGGGCGGTACACAGAATCCGGGCGGCACACAGAATCCGGACAGTCAGCAGGGTACAGACGGCAGCCAGCAGAACCAGAACAACGGGCAGAGCCAAAATAGCCAGCAGAACCAGAATGGCGGACAGAGCCAGGATAGCCAGCAGAACCAGAACAGCAGCCAGAGCCCAAATAATCAACAGAATCAGAATGGCGGACCGGGTCAGAATAGCCAGCAAAGCCAGAACAGCAGTCAGGGTGGCGCAGGGACGCAGGCGGGGATATCTGGCGGAAGTATGGCGGGGACGTCGGCGAGTGCTGTAAGTACAGCGAGCCAGACATCGTCAGCCGGAAACGCAGAAGAGGCAGCGGATTCGTCCATGGTTACGGCATTTACGATTTCAAAGAATGAAAATGTACTGCTTTCGGTAAATATTGATGAGCTGGATATCCTTTCTATTCAGGAGGGTCAGAAAGTAACCGTTACGCTGGATGCACTGGAAGGGCAGGAGTTTGAGGGGGAAATCACCCAAATTAACCGGACAGCCAGTAATAATGGCGGCGTCACTAAATATGCGGCAGAGGTCACAGTTCCCAAAGAAGAATCTATGCTGGCTGGGATGAACGCATCGGCAGTGATTACTATCGAAAGTAAAGAAGATGTGCTTATACTCTCGGCAGACGCCCTGCAGGAGCGGGGAAACCGAACCTTCGTCTATACAGAAACCGGGGAGGACGGGACACTTTCAGGGGAAGTAGAAGTAGAGACAGGAATTTCAGACGGCACAAATGTGGAAATTACCAGCGGCCTTGCGTCAGGACAGACGGTATATTACCATAGGGCAGTGAGCGAGGATGCGGGGGAAGAAGGCTTTGGCGGAATGATGATGAACGGAATGCCAGGCGGAGGAATGCAGAATATGGGAGGTGAAAGGCCGGATAAGGGCGGCGGGCAGCCTCCGAGCGGCGGCTTTGGCGGTCCGGGTGGACAGAGGGGTGAGTGACAATGATTCGATTTCATGATGTTTCGAAAATATATCATATCGGAGGGGAAGAGGTGCATGCGCTGGATCATGCCAGCATGCATATTTCCCCTGGGGAATTTGTCAGTATTATCGGTCCGTCAGGAAGCGGAAAATCTACCATGATGAATATTATCGGGTGTCTGGATGTGGCAGACAGCGGGGAGTATTTGCTGGACGGACTTCCGATTGAGCAGTATTCGGAAAGGGAACTGACGAGAGTGCGTAACAGGAAAATCGGGTTTATTTTCCAGAATTTCAATCTGATTCAGAGGATGACGGCTGAGGAGAATGTAGAGCTTCCCTTGATTTACCAGGGAGTCCGGGCGGCACAGCGCAGGCAGCGCGTACGGGAAGCCTTGGAGCGGGTCGGTCTGTCGAAACGAGGGCATCATAGACCGACAGAGCTATCTGGCGGACAGCAGCAGCGTGTGGCGATTGCCAGGGCGCTGGTTACGGAGCCATCGCTCTTTTTGGCGGATGAGCCTACCGGAAACCTGGATTCCAGAACGGGAAATGAGATTATGGAGCTGTTTCACGAGCTGCACGAGCGAGGGAATACTCTGGTGCTGATTACCCATGACGAGAAAGTCGCGCAGCAGGCATGCCGAAGGATACGGATTTTTGACGGGCATGTAGAGGAGGTGGACGGATGATTTTTCAATCTCTGAAAATGGCTTGGAGCGCTATTCTTTCTAATAAAATGCGTTCTTTCCTGACTATGCTTGGGATTATCATCGGAGTAGTTTCCTTGGTAGTTCTGGTGTCTATCGTAAGTGGTGCTACAGATTCGGTAACGGAACAGATTAACAGCATTGGCACGAACCTGCTGACAGTACGGATTACCGATGACAAGGAAAATCCACTGAAACTGTCTGAACTGTCGGAAATTACGGAGAAAGAAGAGATAGCAGAGGCGGCGCCTATCGCCCAGACCAGTGCGACGGCAAAGAGCGGATATACCAGCGACGACATTACCGTGTACGGTACTACGGGCGCTTACTATAACATTCAGGGGCTTACCCTGGCGGCAGGGCGATTCCTGAAAAAAAGTGATATGGATAACCATACTTATGTGGCGGTTATCAATCAGACGGCAGCGGAGGAAATCTTTGGGACAGCAAATGTAGTAGGAGAAAAAATCTCACTTGACGGAAGGGGATTCCAGATTGTCGGGGTTCTGGCAGAAGAGGAGTCGACAATATCTTCGCTGACAAGCGGCACATTGGAGGCATATATTCCGTATACCACGATTATCCGCATGGAAGACAATATTTTTAATATTACGTCTTTCTATGCTTCCTCCGCGGATGAGGAGAGCATGGATGCGGCGGAGAGCACGCTGGAAACATGGATGCTGGAACGATTTGGGAATGATGAGGATGCGTTTACGATAATCAACCAGTCGGCGCTGATGGAAACCATGAGCAGCGTTACCAATACACTGGCGTTGATGCTAGGAGGCATTGCGGGGATTTCCCTGCTGGTGGGAGGCATTGGAATTATGAATATTATGCTGGTGTCCGTGACGGAGAGGACGAAAGAAATCGGCATCCGTAAGGCTATCGGTGCAGGGCGGGGAAGTATTATGATGCAATTTTTAATAGAAGCACTTATGGTAAGCCTGATGGGATGTTTCGCGGGAATCGTGCTGTCTGTGGGCATCCTGCAGCTTGCGGGGCTGGTGATGGAGGACATGAGTTTTCACCTCTCCATGGGAGTAGTGTGGGTGGCCGTGGGATTCTCTGTGCTGATAGGGGTAGTATTTGGTATCTATCCGGCCAATAAAGCGGCAGGGAAACCGCCGATAGAGGCGCTGCGGTATTCAGGGTGAAAGCATTCGAAAATGTGGCCTGTGTCTAGATGTGGAAGTATGAACGGTTTTTTATGTAATAAAATGATGTTTTATGCAATGGGCGGTTGACAATCCTTTCAATAGATGTTAAATTTGAGACATGTTCAGCTACGCTTCCTAAAGGAGCGGCTGGGCATGTTCATCATGTTGACATATAAGGAGGAAAAATTATGAAAAAATTAATCGCAGCAATGCTCGTGGGTACGATGGTATTTTCTTTAAGTGCCTGCGGAACAAAGGAGACAGCATCAACAGACGCGGCTACGGAGGCAGCTGCAGACGGAACTACAGAAGCAGCTACAGACGCGGCAGAAGAGACAGAGGCTGCTGAAGGCGGCGTACTGGTAATGGCTACAAATGCAGAGTTTCCGCCGTACGAGTATTATGAAGGCGGCGAGGTTGTCGGCATTGACGCTGATATCGCAAGAGCGATTGCAGAGGATATGGGCATGGAACTGAAAATTGAGGACATGGCATTTGATTCCATCATCGCAGCTGTACAGTCAGGAAAGGCAGATTTTGGTGCGGCAGGCATGACTGTGACAGAGGATCGTCTGGCAAGCGTTGATTTTTCTGATACATATGCAGAGGCAAAGCAGGTCATCATCGTGAAAGAGGGCAGCGAAGTAAAATCTGCTGATGATTTGGCAGGAAAGACTGTAGGCGTACAGCTGGGAACTACAGGCGATATCCTGGCAGACGAGATTGAGGACGGTACAGTGGAGCGTTACAATAAGGGCGCAGAGGCTGTTATGGCACTTGTTCAGGATAAGATTGACGCAGTTATCATTGACAATGAGCCGGCTAAGGTATTTGTTGCTGAAAATGAGGGTCTGGTTATGATTGATGATGCATATGAGAAAGAAGAATATGCTATCGCATTAGATAAAGGAAATACAGAGCTGCTGGAGAAGATTAACGCATCGATTAAGAACCTGAAAGACTCCGGTAAGCTGCAGGAGATTATCGACAGCTACATCAGCGCAGAGTAATTGAAGGGAAAAGCAGGCCATGGCAGATAAGTTTTATTTAAACTTTATTAAGGATGACAGGTGGAAATATATTGTTGAGGGACTGGGCGTTACTCTGCAGATTACGTTTGCAGCCGTAATCATTGGTATCGTTTTAGGATTTCTGGTGGCTGTTGTAAGGGCTACTTATGATAAGACCGGGAAGCTTAAGGTTTTAAACTGGATATGTAATGTATATTTAACGGTATTCCGGGGTACTCCGATTGTCGTTCAGCTTATGATTATCTATTATGTGATTTTTGCCAGCACGGATATCAGCAAGGTGGTGGCGGCAATCTTGGCGTTTGGCATTAATTCCGGCGCTTATGTGGCAGAAATCATTCGAAGCGGTATTATGTCTATTGACAATGGGCAGTTTGAGGCAGGCAGAAGCCTGGGCTTCAATTATATCCAGACGATGTGGCATATTGTATTGCCCCAGGCGTTGAAAAACGTTCTTCCGGCTTTGGGAAATGAGTTCATTGTTCTCTTGAAAGAAACTTCAGTGTCCGGTTATATCGCGCTGCAGGATTTAACAAAGGGCGGGGATATTATTCGAAGCCGCACATATGACGCGTTTATGCCGCTGATTGCCGTAGCGCTTATTTATCTTGTCATGGTTATGGTATTTTCCAAGCTTTTGGAAGTGCTGGAGAGGAGGCTGAGAAACAGTGAACGATAATGGGGCTTTGATTCGGGTACAGGATTTGGTAAAGACCTTTGGCGGTAAAGTTCATGCGCTCAATGGAGTAACGGCCGACATAAAGTCCGGCGAGGTGGTCTGCGTCATCGGACCGTCCGGATCGGGAAAAAGTACATTCCTGCGCTGCCTTAACCGTCTGGAGGATCCGACGGGAGGGCATATCATCTTTAACGGTGTGGATTTGATGGACAAAAAGACGGACATAGATAAGCACCGCCAAAAGATGGGGATGGTGTTTCAGCACTTTAATCTGTTCCCTCATATGACGATTTTGAAAAATATGACTCTCGCACCCATGAAACTTCAGGGGAAGAGCAAAGAACAAGCAGAGAAAGAAGCCATGGAGCTTCTGGAGCGGGTAGGGCTTGCCGACAGGGCAGGTGCATATCCGAGCCAACTATCCGGAGGGCAGAAGCAGCGTATCGCAATTGTGCGCGCTCTCTGTATGAAGCCGGAGGTGATGCTCTTTGACGAGCCTACTTCCGCGCTAGACCCAGAGATGGTGGGAGAGGTACTAAACGTTATGAAAGACCTCGCCAGAGAGCATATGACGATGGTGGTCGTTACCCATGAGATGGGCTTTGCCAGAGAAGTAGCCGACAGGGTTATTTTCATGGCAGAAGGGAAAATCGTGGAGGAGAACGCTCCAGAAGAGCTGTTCACAAATCCGCAGACAGAGAGGCTTCAGAATTTCCTGAGCAAAGTTATTTAAATAGAATACTTATATTATATAGAAGGAACTGCTGCAGATGCGGCAGTTCTTTTTTTCACGAAAACAGTGGGAAGAACATTTTCGGGAAAACTTACGGCAGTTCAGTCGGCAAATTGCGGTTTGTCTGTAAGATTGCCGCTTACCCCGGAAATCTATGGAACCGATAGTTTCCGTGTTTACTCCGAACAGCCACGGAACCGATAATCCCGTTTATCCCGGACGCCGGGGCACCTGCCATATATCCCACACGGACGGGGACAACGCGCCGGCGAGCTAACGCAGTCAGAGAAACACGCTCTGCGAGTTTCTCTGACTGCCGCGGTGGTCGCCGAGTGGACACGCAAGCATGTCCGTTCGGCTCGTCACTCGCGCAAACTACAACTAATGCGCTCAGGAGAGCCTTCGCGCATAAGTTTCCGTAAATCGTGGATATCACCTCTGCTAAGGGCGTCCCCTGAGTGTCCGCTTAGGGATATATGGCAGGTGCCCCGGCTGTGTGATGGCTGGCGTTACGTGCGTGTGTGGCTGCGTGGACTTCCCTGATACATGCCGCAGACAAACCGCAATTTAGCGCAAGCAATATTTCTGAATGTAAAAAAAGTGTTATAAGTGTTGACAAAGAACGTAATATTTGTTATGATAGCCCTGTAAAAAGTTAATAAATATGTAACAAATGAGGCAATACATATGGAGGATGAGTATAAATGAGAAAAGCAGTATGGAAAGCAACCGCATGCTGTCTGGCAGGAGCGATGACATTTGCAGGAAACGGTGTTGTGACTATGGCGTCTGGGAACATTGTACCGCTGGCAGGTCTGGAATCCAGAATCAAGGAGCAGAAGGACAAGAAAGAGGCAGCGGGCGGCACCATACAGGTAAAGGCAAGTGGTTATGACGTAAAGGCAATCGCTCAAGTAGACGAGTATGTAAACGTCCGGGATGCTGCAGGAGAAGAAGGCCAGGTTATTGGACAGCTTTATAACAATTCCGCCGCAGATATTCTTGGTCAGGAGGGTGACTGGTATCTGATTAAGTCAGGAGATGTTACCGGATATGTAAAATCGGAATTTTTTGCGACTGGGGAGCAGGCAAAAAAGCTTGCCAGTGATGTGGGAACCGAGATGGCAACCGTAAATACGACGACTTTGATGGTTCGGAAGAAAGCAAGCGCAAAATCAAAGGTAGTCAGCATGGTCGGTAATTCCCAGTGTCTTGAAATCCTGGAAGATGCAGGTGATTGGGTAAAGGTTGCGGTTGATTCAGATGTGATAGGATATGTTTCGAAGGATTATGTGGATTGCAGCACTCAGTTTGTAGAGGCAGAGTCCATTGAGAAAGTAGAAGCTAGGGAAGACGCAGCTAAGGCAGCGCACGATAAGGCGGAGGAAATGCTGAATGCGGCAGTAGAGGCCATGAATAGCGCTACTGCAGATGAGGCGGCTTATGCGGCTTACATGGCATCACAGGCAGCAGCAGAGGTTAAGCAGCTGGCGGCGGAGCAGACATTTGATTATGATTTGCAGGAGCTTGCACAGAATACGATAGATAAGGCAAATGAGGCAGCTTATGCGGCAGTAATGGCAGAGGAAGCACAGAAAGCAGCAGAGGCAGAAGCGGCGGCAAAAGCTGAAGCAGAAGCGGCAGAGCAGGCGGCGGCAGACGCAGCGGCGCAGGCAGCAGCAGAAGCGGCAGCACAGGCAGAAGCGGATGCAGCAGCACAGGCAGCAGCAGCGCAGGCGGCAGCAGACGCAGCGGCGCAGGCAGCGGCAGAGGCGCAGGCAAATGCAGCGCAGCAGGGGACAGATGAGGCACAGCAGGCAGCAGATGTAGCGATTCAGGAAGCTGAGACAGCACAGGCAGAGGCAGACGCAGCAGCGCAGGCTCAGGCAGACGCAGCGGCGCAGGCAACACAGTCCTCGACATCTGATTCCTCAAGTACTTCTGGCACTAGGCAGTCGATTGTAAACTTTGCATTGCAGTTTGTGGGATGTCCGTATGTGTATGGTGGCACAAGCCTTACAAACGGGGCGGACTGTTCAGGGTTTACACAGTCGGTTATGGCAAATTTCGGGATTTCTATTCCACGTACAGCAGGTGCACAGTCTGTAGGAGGCAGGGCGGTAAGCCTTTCCAATATCCAGCCAGGAGATTTGTTATTCTACAGTGGAAACGGTGATTATGGAATTGGGCATGTGACCATGTATATCGGAAATGGCCAGGTTGTACATGCCAGCACTTCTAGGACAGGAATTATTGTATCTGACATTGGATACCGCACACCGTGCGCAGCAAGGAGTTATATCGATTAATTCGTTAATTAATATAGGGGTGGGACCCGTCTCGTAAGAGGCGGGTCCATTTTTTTATTGACAGCAGGTGAAAAGTATGCTTATAAAAATATTAAGTAAAAGTGTTTGAAAACTCTAAATGTTACGCTGAGTTCACAGATGTAATATTTTTTTAATAAAACGAATAGCTAATCCGATGTGTGCATATTGCACAAAATTTGACAGGTTTCAAAAAGAAGGAAGAATTATGTCAACGCTTCTCCAAAAGTTATCCACAATGAAAAAGCTTGAAAACAGGGCATATTTGAGTTATACACGGAGTTATCCACATTATCCACAAAATTTTAATGTTTCTAACTGGTTTACATAGTATTTTCAAGGAACGTTCGTTTTGTGTAGAACTCATAAATTGGGGTTTTGGTGGAAAAAACCAAAAAAAACTATTGACATTTCAATAATCCGAATATGGTGTGGAAATTGTGGAATAAACAGGTATTATTTGATAATTTACAGATTTATGAAGAAGAAAGGTATTTCGTGTCCTTTGAATGAGCGATTAGATTTGAAATGGCCTGCAAAATACAAAAGCCGCAGGCATGTCATTTTTCAGACAGCGCTGCGGCGTTCTTTTCGTTACTGGTTTAGTGATAGAGACGTTTCTTTTCGTATACCGGTTCGGCTGTCATCTGTATGCCCAGGCGTTTGAACTGTTTGATATCTACAGCTGAAAGCATGGATGTGGTATGGGCTTGGCAGCCTTTTAGTTTTGGAAGCTGTTCCAGCGCTTTCTGCGCGTCTGGGTCAGCGGCAGCGCTGATAGAGAGGGCGATGAGCACTTCGTCTGTGTGAAGCCGTGGGTTGTGGCTGCCGAGGTATTCGGTTTTCAGCTTTTGGATAGGTTCTATGGCATCGGGGGAAATCACATGGCGTTCATCAGGAGTGCCGGCCAGTGTTTTTAAGGCGTTCAGCAGTAGTGCTGAGCAGGGGCCTAGGAGGTCGGAGGTTTTTCCTGTGACGATTTTCCCGTCGGGAAGTTCCAGGGCAGCGGCCGTCGCACCTGTGAGGGCCGCGCGTTTTAGGGCGGCGGGAACTACCGGCCTGTCCGTAACGGCCACGTGTGCCTGCTTCATAATAAGTTCGATTTTCAGGGCTTCAGAGTCGGATTTGGTTCCGGCAGCCAGTTCATTCAGCGCTTGGAAGTAGCGTCGTACGATTTCCTGGCGGGAAGCTTCGCAGCATGCCTCATCATCAATGATACAGTTTCCGGCCATATTTACACCCATGTCTGTGGGAGATTTATAGGGGCTTTCCCCATAAATCCGCTCAAAAATGGCGGAGAGCACGGGAAAGATTTCTACGTCGCGGTTATAATTTACCGTAACTTTTCCATAGGCTTCCAGGTGGAAGGGGTCAATCATATTGATGTCGTTCAAATCGGCGGTAGCGGCCTCGTAGGCCAGGTTTACCGGGTGTTTCAGCGGGATGTTCCAAATAGGGAAAGTTTCGAATTTGGCGTATCCTGCCGGGATTCCCCGCTTGTGCTCATGGTAAAGCTGGGAAAGGCAGGTTGCCATTTTACCGCTTCCGGGGCCAGGCGCAGTAATGACTACGAGAGGTCGTTTTGTTTCGATGTATTCATTTTTTCCGTAGCCGTTATCGCTGACAATCAGTGGAATATTGGAAGGGTAACCTTCGATAGCATAGTGCGTATATACTTTGAATCCCAGCTTCTGAAGGCGGCTCTTGAAGAGGTCCGCGCTGCTCTGTCCAGTATATTGGGTGATGACTACGCTTCCTACATAAAGTCCTTTTTCTTCAAATGAATCAATCAGGCGCAGTACGTCTGTGTCATAGGTAATCCCCAAGTCGCCGCGGATTTTATTTTTTTCAATATCTCCGGCGCTGATGACAATGACGATTTCGGCCTGGTCGGAGAGCTGCATAAGCATCCGCAGCTTACTGTCCGGTTCAAAGCCCGGCAGCACACGGGAAGCGTGGAAATCGTCAAAAAGCTTTCCGCCGAACTCCAGGTACAGTTTGTTCCCAAACTGGCCAATACGTTCGCGGATGTGTTCGGACTGCATGGTAAGGTATTTCTCGTTGTCAAATCCTATTTTCATTGGTCATTCTCCTGTTCAGTATTTCGTTAACAAAAGTATACTATAAAAAAGGAGAGTTGTAAAAACCCTTTTCGACAGTATTTTAGAAAACATTTATATTTGTGAGTTTTTTTTCACAAACTCTGTATTGATTTCTATGGGAAGTATCTTTATAATAGATGAGAATGAGGATTAGGAGGTAGAAATGGATAATAATCAGACGCCAGGAAATGGGAATGGTTCTCAGGGAGGTTCCCAAAACGATCCTAAAAATGGAAAGACACCAAAAAATGGGCAGAATATCGTTATTTTTCTGGTTGTATCCCTCGTTGCGTTAATTGTAATCAATCTTTTTAACACGATGCTGAAAGATTCTACGGAGACGAGGATTACGTACAATCAATTCATGAAAATGGTAGATGAGGGGAAAGTTGAAAAAGTAACCGTCACGAACAATGAAATTACTATCGTGCCGAAGGAGCAGCCGTTCCGGGGAATTGAATTCAGCTACAAGACCGGACGTATGGATGATGACAGTCTGACTCAGAAGCTGCTGGAGGCAGAGATTCCTTGTGAATATAAGGTTCCGGACACAACGAATGTGGTTCTTTTTAATATTTTGGCAACCTTGGTTCCGCTCATCTTTGTATGGCTGCTGCTCTGGTTCTTTATGAGGAAAATGTCAAAGGGCGGCGGTGTCATGGGCGTAGGGCGGAATAAAGCCCGGGTATATGCCCAGAAAGAGACAGGCGTGACCTTTAAAGATGTAGCAGGGCAGGACGAGGCAAAGGAATCCCTGCAGGAAGTGGTGGATTTCCTTGAAAATCCCGGGCGCTATTCAAAAATCGGGGCGAAGCTGCCCAAGGGTGCGCTGCTGGTAGGACCTCCGGGTACAGGAAAAACCCTGCTGGCTAAGGCGGTAGCAGGAGAAGCACACGCGCCGTTTTTCTCCCTTTCAGGTTCTGATTTTGTGGAAATGTTCGTGGGTGTGGGCGCTTCCCGTGTGCGTGAGCTTTTTGAGGAAGCAAAGAAGAATGCGCCGTGTATCATTTTCATTGATGAGGTAGATGCTATCGGTAAGAGCCGCGATAGTCGTTATGGCGGCGGGAACGATGAGAGGGAGCAGACGCTGAACCAGCTTCTGGCTGAGATGGACGGTTTTGACAGCGGCTCCGGACTGTTGATTCTGGCAGCGACGAACCGCCCGGAGGTTTTAGACCCGGCTCTTTTGCGTCCTGGACGTTTTGACAGGCGGATTATCGTGGAGAAGCCGGATTTGAAAGGGCGTGTGGATACCTTGAAGGTTCACTGTAAGGATGTGAAGCTGGATGAAACGGTGGATTTGGATGCGATTGCACTAGCGACATCAGGGGCAGTGGGGTCTGATTTAGCAAATATGGTGAATGAGGCGGCTATCTTGGCGGTGAAACAGGGCAGGGAAGTGGTTTGCCAGAAAGATTTGTTTGACGCTGTGGAGCTGGTGCTGGTAGGTAAAGAAAAGAAAAATAAGATTCTGAGTGCCGAGGAGAGGAAGATCGTTTCTTATCATGAGGTAGGCCATGCTTTGGTAAGCGCTCTGCAGAAGGATGCGGAGCCGGTACAGAAGATTACGATTGTGCCCCGCACGATGGGAACGCTGGGCTATGTGCTGAATGTTCCTGAGGAGGAGAAGCATCTTCAGACAGAGGCAGAACTTCGTGCAGAGCTGGTGACTTTTACGGCCGGCCGGGCAGCGGAGGAGATTGTATTTGGTTCTGTGACGACAGGCGCTGCGAATGATATAGAGAAAGCGACGAAGATTGCCCGTTCTATGATTACACGCTTTGGCATGTCTGAGAAATTTGGAATGGTAGGATTAGAGTCGGTGGCAGGTGAATATTTGGATAACCGCCTGGTGTTAAACTGCAGTGAAGTGACGGAAGCAGAGGTAGATAAAGAAGTCATGAAGCTTATAAAAGAGTCATATGAAAAGGCAAAGAAGCTTCTGCAGGATCACAAGGATACAATGGATAAGATTGCGGCGTTCCTGATAGAGAAGGAAACGATTACAGGCAAACAGTTTATGGAAATTTTTCATCAGGCAGAAGGAAAGGTGAGCCTGGACAAAGAGGCCGCAGCCGAAAGCTGATACCGGAACTATAGTTATGGACAGCGCAGATATGGAGGGCGGCTGTCCGCGAAGTCAGGAGGGCTATTGTGGGGAAAAGGTTTTTCAGAAGTGTAGAAGAGAGAAGGGCGGACAGGGAAGCGTTTGAGGAAAAGTTTGCTGCTGTCTTACAGAGGATGGCAGAGGAATCTTCGCTGTTGAAGATGGAAAATTTTACGCAGCATGGAAATACGAGTACGCTGCTTCACTGTATTGCAGTTTCTTATTTCAGCTGCCTTTTAGCAGAAAAGCTCCATATTGCTTATCACAGGAAGGAGCTTCTGAGAGGCGCGCTGCTGCATGACTATTTTCTGTATGACTGGCATGAGAAAAATAGGTACCATAGATGGCATGGCTTTACCCATGCGGGACGTGCGCTCCGAAATGCCAGAAAGGATTTCAGGCTTTCCGAAAGGGAGCAGGATATTATTGCGAAGCACATGTTTCCACTGAATCTGGCGCTGCCGCGTTATCGGGAGTCCGTGCTGGTATGCCTGGTGGATAAATGGTGCTCTACCTATGAAGTATTCAGCCGCAGTCCTTATGAGGGGCTTCGGGTGAAGTTCCTTCCTCTGGCAGCTATGTAGCGGGAGGCACGGAAAGATAAAACAGTAACCTATGCAAAGGAGCGGCTGCGGATTGTTTGACATTCAGGAAGAATTAAAGAAACTCCCCGGGAAACCGGGGGTTTATATTATGCATGATGACAGGGATGCCATTATTTATGTGGGAAAGGCTATCAGCTTGAAGAACCGTGTCCGGCAGTATTTTCAGAGCAGCCGGAATAAAGGGGCAAAAATCGAGCAGATGGTGTCACGGATTTCCAGATTTGAATATATTGTAACGGATTCAGAGCTGGAAGCGCTGGTTTTGGAGTGTAACTTAATTAAGGAGCACAGGCCGAAGTACAATACCATGCTTACGGATGACAAGACCTATCCGTTTATCAAAGTGACTACGTCGGAGGAGTATCCCCGGGTGCTTTTTTCACGCTCCATGAAAAAGGATAAGAATAAGTATTACGGGCCTTATACCAGCGCAGGGGCGGTAAACAATACGATTGATTTGATTCACAAAATCTACAAAATCCGCACATGCAGCCGAAAGCTGCCGCGGGATATCGGAAATGAAAGACCCTGTCTGAACTATCATATTAAGCAGTGCAATGCGCCCTGTCAGGGCTATATCAGCCGTGAAGATTACCGCAAATCCGTGGATGAAGTTCTGGGGTTTCTGAATGGAAATTATAGTCCGGTGGTAAAGATGCTGGAGCAGAGGATGAGTGAAGCGGCAGAACGGATGGACTTTGAGGCGGCGATTGAGCAGCGGGAACTTTTAAAAAGTGTAAAGATGATTGCCCAAAAGCAGAAGATTACCAACAGCGACGGGGAGGACAAGGACATTATCGCCTTAGCGGTTCAGGAAAGTGATGCGGTGGTACAGATGTTCTTTATCCGCGGCGGCAGGATGATTGGACGGGATCATTTTTATCTGCGGGTGGCTCCGCAGGACAGCGCAGGCGCGATTTTGTCCAGCTTTGTAAAACAGTTTTATACGGGTACGCCATTTATCCCCAGGGAAATCATGCTTCCCCAGGAGATTGAGGACAGCACCGTGGTAGAGGAGTGGCTCGGCGGGAAGCGGGGAGGACGGGTGTATATCCGAGTTCCGAAGAAAGGGACGAAAGAAAAGCTGGTGGAACTGGCGGCCAAAAATGCGGAGATTGTTTTGAACCAGGACAAAGACAGGATTAAGCGGGAAGAGGGGCGCACGATCGGGGCCATGAAAGAGATTGCGGCGCTTTTGGGAATGGAAAATGTGTCCCGGGTGGAGGCTTATGATATTTCAAATATCAGCGGATTTGAGGCAGTAGGCTCTATGATTGTCTATGAGCGGGGGAAACCGAAGCGCAGTGATTACCGAAAATTCAAGATTCAATCAGTTGTTGGGCCAGATGATTATGCCAGTATGAACGAGGTGCTCACCAGAAGGTTTGAGCACGGTTTAAGGGAACAGAAAGAGCTGGAGGAAAAGCAGGTGGCAGATAGCTTTGGCAGTTTCAGTGTGTTTCCGGATTTAATCATGATGGATGGCGGAAAAGGCCAGGTGAATATTGCACTTCAAGTGCTGGAGCGTCTGAAGCTTGATATTCCGGTGTGTGGTATGGTGAAAGATGATAACCACAGAACAAGAGGGCTTTATTTCAGGAATGAAGAAATCCCTATCGACAAATCCTCTGAAGGGTTTCGGCTTATCACACGGATTCAGGATGAGGCACACCGCTTTGCGATTGAGTATCACCGTTCGCTGAGAAGCAAAGGCCAGGTTCATTCTATTCTGGATGATATTCCGGGCATCGGACCGGCCAGACGGAAGTCTCTGATGCGTACTTTTCAGTCGTTGGAGGCGATAAAAGCGGCGAGCCTTGAAGAGTTGGCGAGTGCTCCGGCCATGAATGAAGCCAGCGCCCGGAGGGTGCAGGAATTTTTTGCAGGGTCCGGCTCGCAGGGGAGAGAGGCTGCTCCGGTTCTGCCGGAAAGCTGAGGCCATTGCAGTTCGAGTGCCAAATTGCGGTTTGTCGGGGAGGTTGTCGCTTACACCGGAAAGTTATGGAACCGACAGCTCTATGCTTCCCGGCGTCCGGCGTAAACATGGGGACTATCGGTTCCGTAACTGTCCGACGTAAAAGACAAACTCCCCAACAAACCGCAATTTGCGGCGGAATGTTTCAGGATTTGGTACAAAAATAAAAAAAATTTTGCCTTATTGATGCAAATGGTATATAATAGGGCGTGTGTCTAAAAACTATCAGGGAAGCCAGGGCTTCCTACAGAATTCATTATGGAACAAAGGATGGTAAAGAAATGGGATTATTACAGGAATGGAGAGAGAAAGCATACTCTCAGACAACAGATAAGAAGATACTGCAGAAATTCTGGTCAGAGTACTTTTTAATCGAAAAAGGGGTTTACGAACAGCTTCTTGCAAATCCGGACGAAGTAGTGAAGGGAACCGTAAAAGAGCTGGCAGAGAAATACAATCTGGACTTGATGATAATGGTAGGATTCCTTGACGGCATCGACGACAGCCTGAAAGTTCCGAACCCGATAGAGGAGCTGAGTGAGGATACGGTAGTAAGCCTGGAGTTTGACAAAGAGAAGCTTTATAAGAATATGGTCGATGCAAAAGCTGACTGGCTGTATGAGCTTCCTATGTGGGATGAGATTTTTGACGAAGAGAAAAAGAAAGCGCTGTATAAAGAGGCGAAAAAGGCGAATACAGTTGTAAAAGGAAAGAAGATTGGAAGGAACGACCCGTGTCCCTGTGGAAGCGGGAAGAAATATAAGTTCTGCTGCGGCAGGAACGCGTAAATAGCGGAGGGGGACTGTGTGAGGCAGTCCCCTCTTTTCATTTGTATTCAGGTTTTACAAAGGAGGTACGATATGGAACTGTTATGTCTGGTTATGGGTGTTATCTGTCTGGGGTATTACGTCTTAACGATAGTGGTGGGCATGGATTTTTCTTTTATATGGCTGGCCGGAGGCATTGTGCTGCTTGGCGGTGGAGTGTGGATGAAATTTGCGAAAATCCGCGGGCTTCATCTTCCGGGAATGGTAAAGGCAGCAGGCATTGTGCTGGCAGCGGCGGGATTGCTGTTTTTCCTTGTGCTGGAGGGACTCATTGTCTCAAAGATGGGAGCTAAGGGAGCCCAGGATTTAGATTATGTCATTGTGCTGGGGGCGCAGGTGCGTGGAGATGTACCGAGTAAGGCGCTCATGAGGCGTATCCAAAAAGCAGAGGAATACTTGAAGGAAAATCCTGAGACAATTGCCGTCCTTTCCGGCGGCAAGGGCAATGGGGAAAATATTTCGGAAGCACAGGCAATGTATGACTGTCTCGTGGATGCAGGGATTGAGAAAGAGCGTTTGATAAAAGAGGACAAGTCCACCAGCACGGTAGAGAATTTAGAGTTTAGCGCGGCGCTGATTGGAAAAAGCGGGAGGATTGGAATTATCTCTCAGAATTTTCATATTTACCGGGCGCTGAAGCTGGCAGAACATCAGGGATATGAGGATGTGTATGGTATTGCGTCATCGTCGGAGCTAATTTACCAGCCGCATTTTATGGTGCGGGAAGCTTTTGCGATTGTGAAAGAAAAGTTAACGGGAAACATATAATGGCTTGGCCCTGTGCGCCAAATTTAGAATATAGGGCTGGAACGTTAAAGAAAGATGAATGGGGAGGGTGTGCATATGTTGAAGAAATATAAGAAAGAGGCGTACGATGCGGCGCAGGAGGTGCTAGAGGCGGCAAAAGTGAATCCTGGGGATATTTTGGTGGCAGGCTGTTCCACCAGCGAAATTTCTGCCTGTAAAATCGGTTCCCATTCTAATGCGGAAATCGGAAAAGCCGTGTTTGAGGGCATTTATGAAGCGGCAAAGGAATATGGTGTATATCTGGCGGCGCAGTGCTGTGAGCATTTGAACCGCAGTTTGATTCTTGAGAAGGAGGCGGCAGACGCCTATGGGCTGGAGTGTGTCAACGTGGTTCCACAGCCAAAAGCGGGCGGGTCTTTTGCTACGGCGGCGTACCAGGGGTTCGCTCATCCGGCGGCGGTGGAAGAAATACAGGCGCACGCAGGCATAGATATTGGCGACACTTTGATAGGGATGCATCTGCGGCGGGTAGCGGTCCCGGTGCGCATCAATCAGAAAACGATTGGAGAAGCGCATGTGGTGTGCGCCAGGACAAGACTGAAATTTGTGGGCGGAGAACGGGCATGTTATGATGCAAAGCTGCTTTGAAAACCCCGCGCAAATTCATTAATTTCCTTAATTATTAAAAAATCAAAATGGTTGATTATCTCAAAAAAGCCTTGATTTACGGGCATACAAGCAGGATTTCAAGCTGAATTTACTACCAATT